>NZ_JAGJBZ010000002.1:1975111-2633482 GCF_020010925.1 Streptomyces griseiscabiei
CGCTCGAAGGCCTTGCTGCCGCCGAACTTGAGGCCGAGATCCTCCGGCTCGTCGCGGGGCGCGTACGGGACCGTGGACACAAGGTCGTATACGGGGGAGAGCGACGGCACACGACGGTCGTGGTAGATCAGCGACCAGTTCTTGAGGTGGGCATCCCCGTTGCCCACGACCACGGAGAAGGCAATGCGCCGGGCGGCCTCGCGCAGGGAATCTCGATCGTGACTGCGGTAGGCGATGGCCGCGACCGTCTCGAACGTCGACTGATACTTGTCCTGAGGGTACTTGTCCCTCACCTGGGCGAAGTCCTCGATGTGGATGGCCGTGCGGCTCTCGTTCCGGGTGCGATCGAAGCGCCTCACGGCGTAGGCCCACTGCTCCTTGTTGGGCCACATACGGTCAGGGAGACCGTCGAGTTCGTCCCGGTGCATGAGACGGACATCGGGAACGTCGAGCCCAGCTGCCTTGGCCAGCGACATGACGGTGAACTCGTTGCGTGGAACATCCTGATGGCGATAGTCCGGGAACTTGACGAGCCAGTCTCCGTGCTCGCCCGCAGCGGGCACGGTCAGCCGGTCTCCTCGCGCGAGCATGGAGAACTTGAGGGCGACACCGGCCAGCGAGAACCGCCAGGGAGAGTCGGAAGGAAAACCGTTCGCGGCTCTTGTGCTTCTTCCCCCACCGGTCTTATCGGCGTCGGACCATTCCCAGCCGTCATCGGGTCCATCAGCGGGCAGTACTTGGACGGCGCCGGGCAGGTCGTGCCCCACTTGGGCCAAGAGTTCCATTTCTCGGTCGAGAGAAACGCCCCGTTCGTCAGCGATCCAGTCCCGCAGCGGTCCTTCGGGCAAGAGATTGGAGAACCAGCGAGGCAACCGCAAAGCGGAGGCGTACGGGGCGAGCAAGTTCTCCTCGAAGCGCAGTCCGAGTACGGGCCGCTGAGGGTCGGCCACATACGACTCATTGACAATGAATCTCGTGTAGTCGCCCTTCTGGCACAACGTGCCGATGCGGCGCGAGTGCAGGAGGACGGCGTAGTACGTCTCCTCGGGAGTGTTCATCGGCGACGGTTTCCTGTTCGCTGAGGCCGACTGGTCAGAACAGCTCTTCGCGCTCGTTGAGCTCGTCGAGCTCGTCGAAGTCCAAAGAGTCCAACGACGGAGTGTCTTCATAGGCCCACTCCGCCATGCGGCTAAGGAATTCAGACAGATGCCGCTGGATGTTCTCCTGGCGCAGACGGAGAAATTCCTCACGGTTTCCCGCCGCCAACGCCTGACTTGTCCGGCGATCCATGACGTGCGAGGTCAGGATCTTGTCCCAGGAGTCCTCTTCCAGGTGGGAGGGACGATGGGCGAGCAGTGTGGTGATCTCTGAGACGGGGTCCTCGGCACTAGGTAGGAACAGTCGGTTCGCCGCGTACAGAACCTGCTGGGAAGTGAGCCCATGCGGGAAGATCACATGCGCCACGGTGCCGGCTGTCTTCTGGTCGGCCAACAGGGTTGACAGGTCCTGGACATCGAAGGGTGCGCCCGTGACCAGGGATCGAGGACGCAGCGACCACCACGAACTGAGGATGATTTTCGCCGCTGCTTCATTGGTTCGGAACCGCTCGATGGTCGGCATTGATGGCTGGGCTTCTGCCATGGCGTCCATGAGCCCCATGATCGAACCGTGCTCGTCACCCTTTCGGATGCGCGCGCACAGCACTCGGGACACCTGCGTGAAGCTTCCCTTGAAGACAGCGGGTCCAGACACGGCGACTCGCCAGTACAGCCGCCGCAGCAGGCGGCGGGAGTTGGGCTGAGGGTCGGGGAAATGAGCGAAGAAGCGGGTCATGACGACGAGGAGGGCCCGGTACACCAGGAGAGAGATATGAGGCACCTGCGCCTCGGCCTGCAGGAACCCGATGGCTCGGACCAGGGACTCCTCTCCCTCCCCGTAGGCCGCGTACTGATCCTCGTCCTTGAATTCCGGGGCTGTGCGGCGACCCACCGACGTGAATTCGTTGCGGATGTCCCGAGACGGGTCGGGGCCGCGACGCGCCAGGATCGAGGCGAGCACAGTGTCGGTGTCGACGGTTCCGAAACCAGTCCTGGTAGCGATCCGGTCGGCGATTCTTGAGAGATTGAGCCTTTCCGCCGCCCCCTCTTCTGGCCCTGCATACAGTGCAGAGAAGATTTCCGCCCGGTTGAGACGCTTCCCGTAGTTGTTCATCCGGTCGAAGATGTCGGTCAGGACATCAAGGTCGTCCTGTCGTACGAGGTAGGCGGGCACCTTGTACTGGCGGAGGGCCGTGGCCACACTGTCGGCCTCATCGAACAACTCGGCGACAAGTTCCCCCTCTGTCCGGAACCATCCGAGGAGCTTCTTGAGGTCGAACAGGACCGGCAGGGCGATGTGCTGCGGTTCGCGAGTCTTGGGCTGAGCGATGAATTTTTTCTCCGCGAGGTCGTAGTAGACGGAGAACGGCTCGTGGAGGTGACCTTCAGGACTGAGGGCGTTGGCAAGGCTGGTGATGCGCTGCTGGCCGTCAACCACCCAGAAAGCTTCCTGAGCAGCGGGAGCATCGATCTGCAGAGAGCCCAGAGTGAAGGAACGCGCGGGTGTCTTTCTCACCCACAGGAGGAGGTTTCCGATGGGGTAACCCTTGACGATGCTGTCGAAGAGGCGCAGCACGTCGGTTGTGCCCCAACGGAAGTCACGCTGGAAGTGAGGGACATGCACTTTGCCGTTCCAGGCCTGGGCAACGAGGTCCCCCAGCTCGTACGTCGTCGCGCTCGGCTGGGTTTCCAGACCTGCGGTGCTCATCTCATCGCCCCTCTGGCTCGACATCTGTGATCAGGTTCGCGTGGCGTGAGGGTATCGGCAACGTGTTTTGCGACAGGAATCTGCATGGCCTGTTCGATCAGGTTGGACATACCGAAGTCCACATACCTGCTGCTGGTGGCTGTCGGCGTTCGGGTCAGCTCCGCTACGACTGCGAGGATGTGGTCATTCCGTCGGCTGTGTCGCTGGCCCTGTACTCGACTGTAGACCACGATTCTGCTGGCTGGAGCTGCGGGCAGTGCAGGCCCCTGTCTCCCCGCGAGCTTCTCGGGACAGAGGCCAACCTAGGCCTGGCCGGTTCAGGAGGTTCTCCAGAGTGGTGCGCCCTTGCCACGCAGGTGTCCAGGGGGAGGCGGCCGCGCGGAGCGAGTAACGATCAGCCATGACGCGCCCTCGGTGGTATGCAGGCCGATCCGGACTGGGGCAACCCGCACCTGCGAGGCGGGCTGAAGAGGCGCGAGATCGGCTTCGTACCCGCCGTCGCCTGCGACCATCAGATTCCCACCCCTGCAGGCGGGCGCCGCGCCGACGCTCTGGTCAAGAAAGTTTCCGCACGGACCTGGCGGAAGGTCTCAATCGGTGCGGAGCCCAAAGCACCGCTGCTACTCGGCGACCCGGATTGCGTTGTCGACTTGGACGCGCGTCGCCGGAGGCGGATGGACGGTCGAGGAGACCATCCAGTCCGGCAGGGGCCTGACCGGACTGGTTGAACACCAGGTCACACATTGGGTGTCCGGGCACCACGGGGATACCCTCGTCCGCGCCGACGAACATGCGCGCCACCCCAGGCCGGACGGCCGGATATCGCTCGCCGACAGCGAGATCCAGCACCTTCACTGCCGCGCTCGTCGTCCGGCACGTCCATGGTGCGGTCGTCCAGCTCACGTGGTCCGACGGACGGCGCCGACACCAGGCCCGATCCGAAGTCAAGCACTACGAGCGACAAGCCGCCCAGACATGAAGATCACGATCTACAGCTGGACCACTAGGAAACCGTCTTGCGCACCTCGTCCAGCGACACCGGCCGGTGCTCCGCCACCGAGAGCGTCGCCGCCTCGGCGATCCAGCTGGCCTCCAGGGCGTCGGCGACCGTGCAGGGGGAGGTGCGGGTGCCGGCGACGACCTCGGTGAACGCGGCGAGTTCGGCGCGGTAGGCGGGCGCGAAGCGGTCCATGAAGAAGGTGTGCGGGACGCCCGAGGGGAAGGTGACACCGGGCTCGGCGGAGCGCAGCGGGAGCTGGGTGTCGAGGCCGGCGGCAATGCTGTCCTTCATGCCGTGCACCTCCAGACGGACGTCGTAACCCCGGGCGTTGTGGCGGGTGTTGGAGATGACGCCGATGGTGCCGTCGTCGAAGGTGAGCAGCGCGGACGCCGTGTCGACGTCACCCGCCTCCTTGATGTACTCCGCGCCCTTGTTGCCGCCCGTCGCGTACACCTCGACGACCTCGCGGCCCGTCACCCAGCGCACCACGTCGAAGTCGTGCACCGCGCAGTCCCGGAAGATACCGCCCGACACCGCGACGTAGGCCGCCGGCGGCGGGGCCGGGTCGAGGGTGGTGGACCGTACGGTGTGCAGCGTGCCCAGCTCACCGCTTAGGACGGCCTCGCGGGCGGTCACACAGCCCGCGTCGAAGCGGCGGTTGAAGCCGATCTGGGCCTCGATGCCGCTGTCGCGCACGGCGCGCAGCACGGTGAGGCTCTCCTCGACCGTCTTCGCCACCGGCTTCTCGCAGAACACCGGGACGCCCGCCTCGACGGCGGCCAGGATCAGGCCCGGGTGCGCGTCGGTGGCGGCGGTGATCACGACACCGTCGATGCCCGCGGTGAAGACCGCCTCGGGCGAGTCGGCCACGACGGCGCCGAACTTCTCGCCCGCCGTCTGCGCGGCGGCGGCCAGCGGGTCGGAGACGACCAACTGCTCCACGACGTCCAGACCGGCGAGGGTTTCGGCGTGGAAGGCGCCGATGCGGCCCAGCCCCAGGATGCCAATGCGCATGACGAGTGTCCCTTTCGAAAGTGCAGATGAGAGCAGGTGAAGCAGAGAGGAAGCAGAGGGGAGGCAGGGAGGCGGGAGGCAGGTCAGTCCATGGCGCCCGGGACGTTCTGGTCCCAGTCGATCACCGAACCGGTCACCACCCCGCTGCGGTCGGAGAGCAGGAAGACCACGAAGTCGGCGATCTCGTCGACCTGGCCGAGCTTGCCCATGGGGAGGCCCGCGGCGGCCCGTTCCCGCCAGTCGTCGTCCGCGCCGTGGAACTCGCGCTGGATCGCGTCCTCGCCCTCGGTCTCCGTCCAGCCGATGTCGAGGTCGTTGATCCGGATCCGGTCCCAGCGGTGGGCGTGGGCGGCGTTGCGGGTGAGGCCCGCGAGGCCGGCCTTCGCGGCGGAGTACGGGGCCAGGTGCGGCGGGCCGCCGTGCGCGCAGTTCGAGCCGATGTTGACGATCGTGCCGGGTGCCGCGCGGGCCACCAGATGCCCGACCACGGCCTGCATCGCGAAGAAGGGGGCGCGCAGGTTGATCGCGATGTGCGCGTCGAACAGTTCGGGCGAGGTGTCGAGGAGCGAGCCGCGTGAGGTCAGGCCCGCCGCGTTGACGAGGCTGTCCACCCGGCCGTGCGCGGCGACGACCCGCTCCACGGCGTCGCGCACCTGCGCCGGGTCCGTCAGGTCGGCCCGGACGAAGGTCGCGCCGGTCTCCGCCGCGAGCTTCTCGCCGACCTCGGCGCGACGGCCGGTGAACGCGACGGTCGCGCCCTCGCGCAGGGCCGCCCGGACGATGCCCGCGCCGACACCCTGACTGCCGCCGTTGACGAGGACGACCTTGTCCTCCAGTAGTGCCATGGGGGGATGTTTCCTTTCGGTCCGCTCGGCGGGGTGCTGCGGGCATCGTTTCCGGCTGTCCTGACGGGCCCGGTCGCGGGAGCTTTCGCGGCGTCCTCGCCTCTGTCAGTCTTGGGGCGCGCGGGCCCTCGTACAACCCGCAGCGGACCATCAAAAACCCATCATCCGGACGATCGGCGGACCAGCCCGTGGCACACCCCTACACGATCCGTGAGATCGCCCGTCAGGCCGGGCTGAGCCAGGCCACGGTCGACCGGGTGCTCAACGGCCGGGGCGGGGTGCGGGAGAGCACCGCGCGCGAGGTGCGGCAGGCCGTGCGGGACCTGGACCGGCAGCGGACGCAGGTGCGCATCGGCGGCCGTACGTTCATGGTCGACATCGTGATGCAGACCCCGGACCGGTTCTCCACGGCGGTCCGGGAGGCGCTGGAGGCCGAGCTGCCGTCCCTGCACCCGGCGGTCGTACGGTCCCGTTTCCACTTCCGGGAGACCGGGTCCGCCTCGGAGATGGTGCGTGTGCTGGACCGTATCGGGCGGCGCGGTTCGCAGGGCGTGATCCTCAAGGCGCCGGACGTCCCGGAGGTCACCGCGGCCGTGGAGCGGCTGGTCGCGGCCGGGATTCCCGTGGTCACGTTCGTGACGGACCTGCCGAGCAGCCCGCGCGGCGCGTACGTCGGCATAGACAACCGGGCCGCCGGGGCGACCGCCGCGTATCTGCTGCGGCAGTGGCTGGGCGACCGGCCGGGCGCGGTGCTGGTGACGCTCAGCCGCAGCTTCTACCGCAACGAGGAGGAGCGCGAGATGGGGTTCCGGGGCGTCATGCGCGCCGTCGCACCGGCCAGGACACTCGTCGAGGTCACCGACAGCGACGGCCTCGACGCCACCCAGCGGGACCTGGTCCTCGGCGCGCTGCGACGGGAGCCGGGCATCGCCGCCGTCTACTCCATCGGCGGCGGCAACACCGCGACGCTCGACGCCTTCGCCGCGCTCGGCCGTGAGCCGCACGTCTTCGTCGCCCACGACCTGGACCACGACAACACCCGGCTGCTGCGCGAACACCGGCTCTCCGCCGTGCTCCACCACGACCTGCGCCAGGACGTCCGCCGCGCCTGCCAGACGATCATGCGCGCCCATCACGCCCTCCCCGACGAGGGCCCGTTCCTCCCGTCGGCGATCCAGGTGGTGACGCCGTACAACATGCCGCCGGGGGCCGGCGCCGTCACCGGCTAGCGGAAAACGGCGCCGTCACCGGCCGGCCGGAGCGAGCCGGTCGGCCCCTTCCCGGGCGTCCGCCGCCGCCCGGAACGTACGCCGATACGTCAGCGGCGACACCCCGATCGCCGCGTGCAGATGCTGGCGCAGGGACGTGCCCGTGGCGAAGCCGACGTGACCGGCGATCTCGTCGACCGGGAGGTCGGTGGATTCGAGGAGATGACGGGCCCGGGCGACCCGCTGCTGGACGAGCCAGCGGCCGGGGCTCATGCCCACCTCGTCGTTGAAGCGGCGGGCGAAGGTGCGCAGGCTCATCCGGGCGTGCCGGGCGAGGTCGGCCAGCGCCAGCGGGGCGTCCAGGTGTTCGAGGGCCCACAGGCGGGTGGCGGCGGTGCCGCTGGCCGGATCCTCGGGGACGGGCTGTTCGATGTACTGGGCCTGGCCGCCCTCCCGCCAGGGTGGCACCACACAGCGGCGGGCGACCCGGTTGGCGACCGCGCTGCCGTGGTCCTTGCGCACCAGGTGCAGACAGAGGTCGATGCCGGACGCGGCGCCGGCCGAGGTGAGGATGTCGCCGTCGTCGACGAACAGGACGTCCGGGTCCAGGTCGACCCGCGGGTGGCGGGCCCGGAACGCCTCGGCCACCGCCCAGTGCGTCGTCGCGGGCCTGCCGTCGAGGAGACCGGCCGCGGCGAGGACGAAGGCACCCGTGCAGATGGAGACCACCCGGGTGCCGGGCCTGATCCGTGCCAGGGCCGCCGCCACGGGCTCCGGCAGTTCGGCCGCGACCAGCCGGGCCGCCGCCGGGGAGACGCCGAAGGAGGGAACGATCACGGTGTCGGCCGTGGACAGCACCTCGGGGCCGTGCTCGACGGCGATGGTGAAGTCGGCCGCCGAACGCACCGGGCGCCCGTCGACGGTGCAGGTCAGCACCTCGTAAAGCCCGTCGGTCGCGTCGAAGATGCGGCTCGGGACGCCGAGCTCGAAGGGGTAGACCCCGTCGAGCGCGAGGACCACCACACGGTGCGGGGACGGCACGGAAACGGTCATACCACCAGTGTGGCACGATCCCATCGAATGATGGCCATCGTGCCATTGCCGTGATCACGGGCCCGCAGCAGGCTGGACGGCATGACGAACGACTACACCGAGAACGACACCCCCACCATGCGGGCCATGACCCAGGACACCTTCGGCGGGCCCGAGGTGCTGAGAGAGGCCGTCCTGCCGCGTCCCGAGCCGGGGCCGAGCGAGATCCTCGTCCGGGTGCACGCGGCCGGCGTCAACCCGACCGACTGGAAGAACCGTTCCTTCGGGCTCTGGCGCCCCGAGCCGCTGCCCGTGCTCGGCTGGGACGTCTCCGGGGTGGTCGAGGCGGTCGGCGTCGGGGTCACCCTCTTCGAGCCCGGCGACGAGGTCTTCGGGATGCTGCCCTATCCGCACCGCGCGGGCGCCTACGCCGAGTACGCCACGGCCCCCGCCCGCTCCTTCGCCCACAAGCCGGCCGGAATCGACCACGTCCAGGCAGGGGCCCTGCCGCTGGCCGCGCTCACCGCGTACCAGGCGCTCGTCGACACCGCCGACGTGCGGCAGGGGCAGCGCGTCCTGATCCACGCCGCCGCCGGGGGAGTGGGCCACCTCGCCGTGCAGATCGCCAAGGCGCGCGGCGCGTACGTCATCGGCACCGCCAGCGCGGGCAAGCACGAACTGCTGCGCGAGCTGGGCGCGGACGAGCTGATCGACTACCGGACGACGGACTTCGCCGAGGCCGTGGCCGACGTGGACGTGGTCCTCGACACGATCTCCGGTGAGGTCCGCAGCCGTTCGCTGGACGTCCTGCGGCCGGGCGGCGTCCTCGTCACGATCCTGCCGCACGGCTACGAGGAGGACCGCGAGCGCGCCGCCGGGCTGGGCGTACGGCTGCGGCCGATGCTCGTCGAGGCCGACCACGCGGGCATGCGGGCCATCGCCGAGCTGGTGGAACAGGGACGGCTGCGCGCGCTGATCGACGCGACCTTCCCGCTGGCCGACGCCGCCAAGGCGCACGCCCACGGGGAGACCGACCGGACCACCGGGAAGATCGTCCTCACGGTCCGCTGAGTCCGACCGGCCCAGCGAGCACACCGCTCCCGCACGCACCACCGCTCACACGCACCACCGCCCACACGCACGACCGCTCTCGTGCGGGCCCCTGAGCCGGGCCCGCACGAGAGCGGTTCGCGGAGGAGGACGCCGGTCGGCGCCGCGTCAGCCGGTGACGCTGACCAGCTCGGGTGCCCGGCGGTCGATCTGCACCGCGGTCTCGACGGCCATGGCGGTCACCGTGTCGTTCACGGCCGCCGGGGTCGTGGCCGCGGTCGTGGCCGTGGCCGTCGCCCCGCCCCGGCCCTCCCGGTTGCGGAACAGCCAGGCGATGTCCCGGCCGAACGACCAGAGCAGCGAGCCCAGCGCCAGCGCGACCAGGCCGAAGCCCGCCTCGTACGGCAGCAGACCGGAGGCGGCGACCAGCAGGAACACACCCTGGACCGCGGCGACCGTCTTGCGGGCCATGCTGGGGGGGAGGGAGTCGTTCAGCCACGGGGCGACCTTGGCGGCGGCGACGAAGACGTACCGCATCAGGCCGATCAGCAGCACCCAGGGGCCCATCGACATGGAGACGTACACGCTGAGCACCAGGATCAGGAACGCGTCGACCTCCATGTCGAAGCGGGCGCCCAGCGCGGTCGACGTCCCGGTCTTGCGGGCCACCCTGCCGTCGACACCGTCGAGGATCAGCGCCACGGCGGTCAGACCGACGAAGAGCGAGACGGGCGGCGAGCTCTGGAAGGAGTCGGCGACCAGCGCGGTGACGGCGCCGACGAGTATCGCCCGCCCGAGCGTGACGCGGTTGGCGGGGCCGAAGGTGCGGGTCCGGGTGCGCAGCAGGGCGCGGTTGAGGACGGCCCACGTGGCGAGCCCGAAGGCCAGCCCGGTCAGCCAGCCCGCCGGGCCCAGTCCGATCGCCGTGCCCAGGAAGGCGAGGAGCAGCACCTGGGCGCCCGCGCCCACCGTCGTCTCCGAGAGCAACAGCCGGCCGTCGTATGTGTTGATCAGGGCCACCGCATACCTTCCGAACGTGTGACAAGTGGATCATCGCCGCGTACCGTGTCCGCGACTCCCACCGCTGCGTACGTGGCGAACCGCTCGACCGTTCACGGAGACGCACATGAAACCGACAGCCAATGCCTTCTGGCTACGCTCCCCCGGGCGGGGTGAGATCCGCGAGGAGACCCTCGCGAAGCCCGCCGACGGCGAGGTCCTGGTCCGCGCGCTGTACTCAGGAGTCAGCAGGGGCACCGAGACACTCGTGTTCCGCGGCGGAGTGCCCGAGAACCAGTACGCGACCATGCGCGCTCCCTTCCAGGAGGGCGAGTTCCCCGCTCCCGTGAAGTACGGCTATCTCAGCGTGGGGCGGGTCGAAGAGGGGCCGGACGCACTGGTCGGCAGGACCGTCTTCTGTCTGTATCCGCACCAGAGCCACTACGTCGTTCCTGTGAGCGCCGTCACCGTCGTGCCGGAGTCGGTCCCCGCCGCGCGGGCCGTCCTCGCCGGGACCGTGGAGACCGCCGTCAACGCCCTGTGGGACGCGGCGCCCCTCATCGGGGACCGGATCGCCGTCGTCGGCGGCGGCATGATCGGCTGCTCGGTCGCCGCGCTCCTCGCCCGCTACCCGGGCGTACGCGTCCAGCTCGTGGACGCGGACCCGGCGCGCGCCGACATCGCCCGCGCACTCGGCGTCGACTTCGCGCTGCCCGAGGACGCGCTCGGCGAGTGCGACCTGGTCGTGCACGCCAGCGCGAACGAGCAGGGCCTCACGCGCTCCCTCGAACTTCTCGCGTCCGAGGGCACGGTCATCGAACTCAGCTGGTACGGCGACCGCCGGGTCGCCCTGCCGCTGGGCGAGGCGTTCCACTCACGCCGGCTCACCATCCGCAGCAGCCAGGTCGGAACCGTCTCCCCGGCCGGACGCGTCGGACGTACGTACGCGGACCGGTTGGCGCTCGCCCTCGAACTCCTCGCCGACGCCCGCTTCGACGCGCTCGTCACCGGAGAGTGTGCCTTCGAGGAACTCCCGGACGTGCTGCCGAAGCTGGCGAGCGGCGAGCTGCCGGGGATGTGCCACCGGGTGCGCTACGACGCCGAGTGAGCACAGAGGTCGAGCGTTCCGGTTCGCCCCACCCGCCCCTGAACTGCCCGAACGGAACGCTGACCTCCAAAGAAACCGCAAAACTCGGCTGAACAACGGGTAGGGAGCAGCCGTACTACACGGCATGCCCCGGCCCGGGGGCAGACGCACCGCACTGGAGGGTCGTCCGTTGTTCAGCATCACCGTCCGCGATCACATCATGATCGCCCACAGCTTCCGCGGGGAGGTCTTCGGACCCGCGCAGCGCCTGCACGGCGCCACGTTCCTCGTGGACGCCACCTTCCGGCGCGCCGAACTGGACGACGACAACATCGTCGTAGACATCGGGCTGGCCACGCAGGAGCTGGGTGCCGTGGTCAGCGAGTTGAACTACCGCAACCTCGACAACGAGCCCGCCTTCGCCCACACGAACACCTCCACGGAGTTCCTGGCCAAGGTGATCGCCGACCGTCTCGCCGAGCGGATCCACAAGGGCGCCCTGGGGGAGAACGCCAAGGGCATCGCGAACCTCACGGTCACCCTGCACGAGTCGCACATCGCCTGGGCGAGTTACGAGCGTGCCCTGTGACCGATGTGACCATCGACCGGGCGGCCGTCGGCACCGCCCAGGCATACGGCAGCGCTGTGCAGGCGAACGGAGGAGAGAAGGTGCGGCTCGCGGACGGGGGAGAGCAGGTGCGGCTCGGCTATGTGCCCGTGCAGAACGCGGCGCTGAAGAACGCGGCGATCGTCCCCATGTCGCTGCGTGCGATGCACTTCGTGATGCCGGGCGGCGTGGACGACCTGGCCCGGCCCAGCGGCGGCAACGCCTACGACCGCCGGATCTGCCTCGATCTGCCCGGTTTCGGCTGGCAGGTGCACAAGCACGCGATCGGCGGCAGCTGGCCGCGTCCGGACGAGACGGCACGCGCCGAACTCGCCCGTACGCTGCGGGAACTCCCCGACGGCACGGTGGTCCTGCTCGACGGACTGGTCGCCTGCGGGGTCCCCGAGATCATCCTTCCCGAGGCCGAACGGCTCTGCCTGGCCGTGCTGGTGCACCTGCCGCTCGGCGACGAGACGGGCCTGGAGCCGGAGCTCGCCGCCGAACTCGACGCCAAGGAGCGGACCACCCTGCGGGGCGTGTCCGCCGTGATCGCGACCAGCGACTGGGCCGTCCGCAGACTCGTCTCCCACCACGGCCTCGCCCCCGAGCGGGTCCATGTCGCCGCCCCCGGCGCCGACATCGCGCCCCTCGCCTCCGGTACCGACGGTGTCTCCCGGCTGCTGTGCGTGGCCGCGGTCACCCCGCGCAAGGGCCAGCACCGGCTGGTGGAGGCCCTCGCCACGGTCACCGAGCTGCGCTGGAGCTGTGTGCTGGTGGGCGGCCTCGACCAGGAGCCCGAGTACGTCGAGCACATCCGCACCCTGATCGCGAAGTTCGGCCTGGAGGACCGCTTCCACCTGGCCGGACCGCAGGCGGGCGCGGCACTCGACGCCAGCTACGCCGCCGCCGACCTGATGGTCCTCACCTCCTACGCCGAGACGTACGGCATGGCGGTCACCGAGGCCCTCGCGCGCGGCATCCCCGTGCTGGCCACGGACGTCGGCGGTCTCCCCGAGGCCGTCGGCCGCGCCCCCGACGGCGGGGTCCCCGGCATCCTCGTCCCGCCGGAGAACCCCGCGGCCATCGCGGCGGAGCTGCGCGGCTGGTTCGGTGAGGCCGACGTACGGCGTCGGCTGAAGGCGGCGGCGCGCGGGCGCCGGGCCGCGCTGGACGGATGGGCGACCACGGCCCGCAGCCTCGCCCATGTACTGGGCCGGCTGCGGCACGAGCCCCGGAGGGCCGCATGACCACTTCTGCCGATATGACCATGTCCGCGGGCGGTCCCCTGTCCACCGGCCCGAACACCCCGGCGGGCACGTCCGCGGCCACCGGGTCGGCAGGCCCGGCCGGTGTCGCCGCGGGGTCCCCCGTCGGCGGAGCGCTCAGCATGGCCGGGCGCGGTGGTGACACACCGGCGCCCGAGGGCCACCAGTACGCGCCGCAGTGGCTGGAGTTGCGCGAGAGCGCCGACGCCGACGCCCGTGCCGCGGACCTGCTCGACCCGCTGCGCATCCGCCTGGCGAACCTGCCCGGCCGGGCCACCGGGCTGGTCGTCCACGACCTCGGCTGCGGCACCGGGTCGATGGGCCGCTGGCTCGCCCCCCGGCTGGACGGCGCCCAGCGCTGGGTGCTGCACGACCAGGACCCGAACCTGCTGCGGCTGGCCGTCGCGCGGGCGCCCCGTGCCGCCGCCGACGGCAGCCCCGTCACGGTCAGCACACGGCGCGGCGACATCGGGCGGCTGACGGCGCATGACCTGGCCGGGGCCTTGCTGGTCACCGCCTCCGCGCTGCTCGACGTGCTCACCCGCGAGGAGATCGAGGCGCTCGCCGCGGCCTGTGCGGGCGCCGGGGTGCCCGCGCTGCTGACGCTGTCGGTGGTGGGCCGGGTGGACCTCGTCCCCGCACACCCGATGGACGCCGAGCTGGGCGAGGCGTTCAACGCCCACCAGCGCGCGAGCGAACTGCTCGGCCCGGACGCGATCACCGTGGCCTGCGAGGCGTTCGCCCAGCAGGGCGCGACGGTCCGGGTCCACCCGAGCCCCTGGCAGCTCGACACCCGCCACACCGCCCTCACCGAGGAGTGGCTGCGCGGCTGGGTCGGCGCCGCGTGCGAACAGCGGCCCGAACTCGCCGAGCGCGCCGACGCCTACCTCCGCGAGCGCCTGGCCGCCAACGCGGCCGGTGAACTCCGCGTCGTCGTCCACCACAGCGACGTCCTGGCCCTGCCCCGGCCGACGGGCGGAGTCTCATGACGGCCCCGGTGGAGGAGACGGTCGAGTCGCACCCGTCGGTGACGGTGCATCCGCCGGTCACGGCGCACCCGTCAGCGCCCGTGGACCGCGTCCGCGTACGCCCGCGTGGTGTGCGGGCCCGTGTGAAGGCGGGTACGCCGGTCGCGCGGGCGAGGGTGCGCGCACTCACGCCCGGCAGGCGCTCACGCGAACTCCCGCCCGTCGCGGCGGCGTCGTCGGACGCGCCGCGGGCGGCCGCCGCCTCCACCACGCCGATCCCGGGCGCGGTCCCCGAGGGGACCACCCCGGTGGAGGCCGTCGCCGCCTCGGTCACGCCGTACGGTCGTACGGCCTCGACGGTGGACGACGCGCGGCAGGGGCCGGTGCCGCTGCCGGACGAGCCGGTCGGCGGCCGGAGCCGGGACGAGGCCGGTACGGCGTCCTCCCAGGCAGCCCCGACCGATGTCCTGCCCGCGACCTCGCCCGAGACCTCGACCTCGTCCCCGGCGCCGGCCGTGTCCCGCACGGAACCGGACGCCGACTCCGCCGCGGCCGGCGCCGCGGCCCGCCCTGCCTCCCGCTTCGGCCGCGCCCTGCGCACCCACTTCGGCACGCTCGCCGGAACGGTCATCCTCGTCGTCGTGTTCTGGCGGATGGGGACCGGGGTGTTCGTGGACGGGCTGCGGCGGATCGACGGTGTGACGCTCGCGGCGGCGGTCGGGATCGGCGTGCTGACCACGGTGTTCAGCGCGTGGCGCTGGTGCGCGGTGACCCGGGCGCTCGGGCTGCGGCTGCCGCTCGGACCGGCCGTCGCCGACTACTACCGCGCGCTCTTCCTCAACGCGGCCCTCCCCGGCGGCGTCCTCGGCGACGTGCACCGCGCGGTGCGCCACGGACAGAGCTCCGGCGACATGGGCCGGGGTGTGCGCGCGGTGGTGATCGAGCGCACCGCGGGCCAGTTGGTGCTGGCCGTCGTGGGCGTAACGGTCCTGCTGGTCCTGCCGTCCCCGGTGCTGGAGCAGACCCGGCACGTCGCGGGCATCACCACGCTCGCCGCGCTGGGCGCCCTGGCGATCTGGGCGGCGGTCCGCATGGGCCGCAGGCCGGGCACGGGCAGAGGCCGGGGCCGGGTCCGGGCCGCGCTCACCGAGGCGCGCGGCGTCCTGCTGCGCCGCGACAGCGGACCCGCCGTCCTGCTCTCCTCGGTGGCGGTACTCGCCGGATACGTGGCGACCTTCCTGCTCGCCGCGCGCGTGGCCGGCTCCGCGGCGACCCCGCTGCGGCTGCTGCCCCTCGCGCTGCTGGCCCTGATCGCCATGAGCCTGCCGCTCAACGTCGGCGGCTGGGGCCCCCGTGAGGGCGTCACCGCCTGGTCGTTCGGCGCCGCGGGCCTGGGCGCCTCCCAGGGGCTGACCGTGGCCGTCGTCTACGGTGTGCTCAGCTTCGCGGCGGCCCTGCCCGGAGCCCTCGTGCTCGTCGGACGCTGGTACGGCTCCCTGCGGGCCCGTCGTCAGTCGCCCACCGGCGAGCCCGGCGACGGAACCGGAGCGGTGCCCCACGCGTCCGAGGTGACCAACGAGAAGTACGCCCCGAAGGAATCCACGAACCCTGCCAGCAACTCCTTCCCCTTCGCGGCGGACGCCAGGGACGGACGGCCGATGACACCGGAATCGGTGTAGGCCGACATACCGAGGGAGAGGAGATGACGGCGGTCGTCGGCAAGGAAATCGGTGGTCTCGTGACCGGGCCGGACCAATTCGGGATGGCAATGCAGAAGTATGGAGGTCTCTATCTCTCCCGCATGCATATCGCTGAGCAACGAGGTCTGTACGCCCGCTCGTTCACATGCGGCGTTCCAGTCCTCCATCGCCGGGAAAAGAGCCATTCGATGTCCCGCCGCGGTGGATTCCTGGACCACATTGCCCAGGACGTAATTACCGCCGTGTCCGTTCACCACGACCAGTGCCTCGACGCCGGACCGGCGCAGGGACGCGGCGACATCGCTCACCACCGCGTGCAGCGTCGTCGCGGAGATGCTGACGGTGCCCGGCCAAGCCGCGTGCTCGTGCGAGCAGGCGATGGTCACGGGCGGCAGGAGGTGCACCGGGTACGCGGCGGCTATCTCGCCGGCTATCGCGCAGGCCACCAGCGTGTCGGTGGCCAGCGGCAGATACGGGCCGTGCTGCTCGTAGCTGCCGACCGGAAGCACCGCGACCTGCCGGCCGGCCGCCTCCCCCCGGGCCCGGACGTCCGCGGTGGTGTCCGTCGGTACCAGATTCGGTGCAAGACTCGAACTGCTCATCTTTTCACGGCCTTTCGTCTCTGCTGATGCTCCGTCATTTTCGCATGACGTCAGGACTCACCAGATAGGAACCAGATCATGACAGAAAATGTTGGTGTACTCGGCACGAATGCCCAGTCCTCCGGCGCCGTACGCGTGGTGAACGCCCCCCTGCCCACGACCTACGGCGACTTCGAGGCCGTAGGTTATCTCGACCAGGACCGCGGCGAGGAACAAGTGGCTCTGGTGTACGGCGACATCTCCGGCGGTGAGGGAATTCTCATCCGGCTGCACTCGGAGTGCCTGACCGGTGACGCGTTCGGCTCCCAGCACTGCGAATGCGGCGAACAGCTCGACAGCGCCCTGCGCGCGATAGTCGCCGAGGGCCGCGGCATTCTCGTCTATCTCCGCGGCCACGAGGGGCGCGGCATCGGTCTGCTCGCCAAGCTCCAGGCGATGAAGCTCCAGGCCGAGGGGCTGGACACCGTCGAGGCGAACCTCGCGCTCGGGCTTCCGGTGGACGCCCGCGACTACCGGGTGGCGGCCGAGATGCTGCACGACCTCGGTGTCCGCTCGGTCCGGCTGATGTCGAACAACCCGCGCAAGCGGGAGGCGCTGCTGCGCCACGGCATCGACGTCGCCGAGCAGGTGCCGCTGCTGATCACCCCGTGCGAGGACAACATCACCTATCTGCGCACCAAGCGCGAGCGGCTGGACCACTACCTGCCGCACCTGGACGCGGTGGTCCACTCGTCCTGAGGCCGGGGTCCGCGCGGCGGCCGACCGGAGGACGCGGAGACGAACGCCTCCGACGACTCCGACACCGGCCGCCGTGCCCGCCCGCCCTGCCCGCCAGGGGTTCGCCCGGGGTCCGCACGCCCCTGCCCCGTCCCTGCCCTCCGGCCCCGCCCCTTCCCCCGCTCCTTCGGGCAAGTACGCGGGCGCTCCGCATGAACGTTCGCCTGTGGTGGAAGACCTGACTCCGTCGGGCCATCCGACCACGGTCGGCCGAAGGGAGCGTTCGTGATCCGCAGCGCACGGGTCGTCGTCATCGGCGGAGGAGTCATCGGGACGAGCATCGCCTACCATCTGGCCGCCGCCGGAGTGGACGACGTCGTCCTCGTCGAACGCGACGAACTGGCCTCCGGATCGACCGCGAGGGCCGCCGGCGGTGTCCGCGCCCAGTTCTCCGACGAACTCAACATCCAGCTCGGCGCCCGCAGCCTGGAGGCGTTCGGCCGCTTCCGGCAGGAACTGGGCCACGACATCGGACTCCACCGGGTCGGCTACCTCTTCCTCCTGACGACCCCCGACGAGGTCGCCCAGTTCGAGGCCGGCGTCCAGCTCCAGAACGACCTGGGCGTGCCCAGCCGCTTGGTCGACCCCGCCGAGGCGCGGCGGCTCTCCCCGCTGATCTCCACCGACGGCCTGCTCGCCGCCGCGTTCTCGCCCGACGACGGGCACTGCACCCCCGAGTCCGTGGTCCACGGCTACGCCGCAGGGGCCCGCCGCCACGGGGCGACCGTGTTGCGCAACTGCGAGGTCCTCGGCATCGAGACCTGGCGGGACACGATCACGGCCGTGGTCACGAGCAAGGGCCGGATCGTCACCGACACGGTGGTGTGCGCGGCCGGCGCCTGGTCCCGGTCGGTCGGCGTCATGGTCGGCGTCGACCTCCCCGTGGAGCCGCTGCGCCGCCAGATCGCCGTCACCGAACCGGTCCCCGGCCTGCCGCCCGACCTCCCCATGACGATCGACTTCACCAGCAGCCTCTACTTCCACACCGAGGGCCCCGGCCTGCTCGTCGGCATGTCCGACTCCGACGAACGGCCGGGCTTCGCCACCGACACCCACGACCGCTGGATCCCCCGCCTGTACGAGGCCATGGAGCGCCGCGCGCCCGGCCTGCTCGACCTGCGCCGCACGGGCGGCTGGGCGGGCCTGTACGAGATCACACCGGACCACAACGCGCTGATCGGCGAGGCCGGTTCGTGCTCCCGTTTCCTCTACGCGACCGGGTTCTCCGGTCATGGGTTCCTGCAGGGCCCGGCGGTCGGCGAGGTGGTCCGCGACCTGTATCTGGGCCGCGTACCCTTCGTCGACATCAGCCCCTTGAACGTCGACCGGTTCACGGCCGACGCGCTGCGCCCGGAGGCCAACCTCGTATGACCGATCTCCACTTGTGGCTCCGCCACGAGACCCGCACCACCGAACGCCGCACCCCGATCGTGCCGACCGACGCCCGGCGGCTCGTCGAGAACGGCGTACGGATCACCGTCGAGGACTCCGCCCAGCGGATCTTCCCCGTGGCGGAGTACGAGGAGGCCGGCTGCCAGGTCGCCGACCCCGGGTCCTGGGTCTCGGCATCGGCGCGAGCGGTGATCGTGGGCCTGAAGGAACTCCCGGACAGCCCGCCGGAATTGACGCACCGTCATATCTTCTTCGGGCACGCCTACAAGGGGCAGCCCGGCGCCGAGGCCCTGCTGCGCCGGTTCGCCGTCGGGGGCGGAGCTCTGCTCGACCTGGAGTACCTGGTCGACGACCGGGGCCGCAGACTCGCCGCCTTCGGCTTCTGGGCGGGCTATCTGGGCGCGGCCCTCGCCGTACTCCACCACCGGGGCGTGCTGGGGGCCCCGCTCGTCCCCACCACCAGAGAGGCGATGGAGGCCGAACTCCGCGCGTCCACGGGTGACTTGACCGCGCTGGTCATCGGTGCCCTGGGCCGCAGCGGCCGGGGCGCGCGCACGGCGCTCGGCGAGGCCGGTGTCGAACCGACCTGCTGGGACCTGCCCGAGACCCGCGACCTGGACCGCCCGGCGCTGCTGGCCCACGACCTGATGGTCAACACCGTGCTGACCACCAGCCCGGTGCCGCCGTTCCTGACGGACAAGGACCTCGACGGCCCGGACCGCCGTCTGAGGACCCTGTCGGACGTCACGGTCGACGTCGGCTCACCCATGAACGTCCTGCCCGTCTACGACACGACCACGGAGTGGGACGCCCCGGTACGGCGGCTGCGCGAACACCCCCCGCTCGACCTCATCGCCATCGACAACCTGCCCTCCCTGCTGCCCCGCGAGGCGAGCACCGACTTCTCGGCCGCTCTGCTGCCGCAACTGCTGGACTTCGGGACGGGCGGGGCCTGGGGCCGCTGCCTGGACCGGTTCCGCGAGGTCAGCGGCGAACTGGGCCTCACAGAAAGGTAGTAGCCCGATGACCGAGGTGGTCCCCGCGAGCGGCACCGTCCACTGGGTCGGCGCCGGCCTCTCCACGGGCAGCGGCCTGGCCGCCCTGTGCGACACCGCCGCCCGGGTACGGCTGTGGCACCGCACCGAGGAGCGCGCCGAACAGGCCCTGGCCGCACGGGGGCTGGCGGGTCTCGCCGAGCCCCGCGCGTACACACTGCCGGCGCTGGTGGCCGAGCTGGCGCCCGGAGACGTCGTGGTCTCGATGCTTCCGGCCCCGGAACACGGTCCGCTGCTCGGGGCGTGCGTCGGGGCGCGGGCCCACTTCGCCTGCTCCAGCTATGTCTCGGACGCCGTGCTGGAGCAGGTACCGACGGCCGCGTCGGCGGGGATCGCCGTCCTCACCGAGGCGGGTCTCGACCCGGGTGTCGACCATCTCTTCGCCCACAGCCTGATCGCACGGGCGACCGAGGCGATCGGGCCTGAGACCCCCGCCTCGTACACCCTCACCTCCTACTGCGGCGGTGTCCCGGCCGTCCCCAACGACTTCCGCTACCGCTTCAGCTGGGCCCCGGCCGGAGTGCTGGGCGCCCTGCGCTCGCCCGCCCGGTACATCGAGGACGGCGCCGAGACCACGGCCGACCGCCCCTGGACGGCCACCCGCCCGCACGTCATCGACGGCGAGACCTTCGAGGCCTACCCCAACCGCGACAGCGTCCCCTTCGTCGCCCAGTACGGGCTGCCCCCGTCCTGGAAACCGCTGACCTTCGTCCGCGGCACCCTCCGCCTCGACGGCTGGCTCAGCGCGTGGGCCCCGGTCTTCGCGGAGCTGGAGCAGGGCGACGACCGCCGTATCGCCGAGCTGGCGGGCGAACTGGCGGCGCGCCACCCGACGACCGACTCCGACCTCGACCGGGTCGTCCTCGCCGTCTCCCTCGACGTCCACACCGACGCGGGCGCCCACTGGTCCGGCCGCCATCTCCTTGACACCACCGGCACGAAGGAGGAGAGCGCCATGGCCCGCCTGGTGTCCCGCCCCCTAGCCCTCGGGGTGGGACACATCCTGGACGGTTCGCTGCCGGCGGGCCTGAGCAGGGCGGCGGAGACGGGGGAGCGGTCGCGGGTGTGGCTGCGGGAACTGAAGGAGTCCGGCGTGGAGTTCACGGGACGGATCGACTAGCGGCGGCCCCCGTCGGGCGCGGTCAGATCACGGACTCATGCACCAACCGCTTCAACTCCGGATACACCGAGAACGAGGACCGCCGCCGCACCTGCGTCATGAACTGAACGGTCAGATCCCGCGCCGGATCCACCCAGAAGGTCGTCGTCGCGGCCCCGGTCCACCCGAACGTCCCCAGGGAGGACGGGCATTCGGTCACGGACGGGTCGATCACCACGGACACGCCGAGCCCGAACCCGACGCCCACGTTGCCCGGCTGCCGGTGGACGGCACTGCCGTACGTACGGATGTCCGCACCTTCCGGCAGCTGGTTCGTGGCCATCATGGCGACGGACTCGGCGGACAGCAGCCGTACCCCGTCGAGTTCACCGCGCCGCCGCAGGAACTCGGCGAACCGGTGGTAGTCGCGGGCCGAGGCGACCATGCCGCCGCTGCCGGACAGGAAGCGCGGCCGGCCGCGCACCGGGAGGCCGGGGACGGGCGCGATCGACCCGTCCTCCTGCTCGCCGTACAACTCGGCCAGCCGCTGCGCCTGTTCGGGGGTGACCTGGAAGCCCGCGTCCGTCATACCCAGCGGCCCGAGGATCCGCTCGGCGAAGAACACGTCGAGGTCCTGGCCCGACACGACCTCGACGATCCGGCCGAGGACGTTGGTGGAGACGGAGTAGTTCCACTGCGAGCCCGGCTCGAACTGCAGTGGCAGGCGCGCGTACTCCGCGCAGGTCCGCGCCAGATCGGCGCCCGGCCGCACGGAGTTCTCCAGACCCGCGTCGCGGTAGAGCGCGTCCACGGGGTGGTCGTAGTAGAAACCGAAGGTCAGGCCCGAGGTGTGGGTCAGCAGATGGCGGACGAGGATCGGCTGCTCGGCCGGACGGGTCCGGACGTCGGCGCCCGCACCGGACTCGTACACACGGGGCTCGGCGAACTCCGGGAGATAGCGGGAGACCGGGTCCGTGAGCGACAGCCGCCCCTCCTCGACCAGTATCAGCGCGGCGACCGACGTGACCGGCTTGGTCATGGAGTAGACCCGCCACAACGTGTCCGGCTCGACGGGGAGTCGAGCCTTCCGGTCGCGCATGCCGTAGGTCGTGAGGTGGGCGACGCGACCGCCGCGGGCCAGGGACAGCAGATAGCCGGGCAGCCGGCCCTCGTCGACCTGGAGGGCCAGGTACTCGTCCAGCCGGGCCAGGGTCCTCGGGTCGAGGCCGGCCTCGCGCGGCTCTGCCTCTCGGCGCAGTCGTTCCATGGTGGTTCTCCTCCGGTGGCCCGGGTCACGGCTCGCGGTCAGGCCGGTCGCACTCACTCCGGTCGCCCTCACACTTCTTGCCTTCATCGTTCCGTACTGATCGCGTTCCATCCCTCACGGGGCGGGCGGGTCGGGGCATTCGCAGGGCAAGAGGCGCACCGAGTGCGGCCACACCGGCCAGGAGCAGCAGCGCGGGGCGCGTGCCGAGCGGCATCAGCGAGGTCGCGGCGGCCACCCCGAGGGTCGGGCCGATGTTCATCGCGGTCTGCTGCAGCCCGCCCGCCACCCCGGCCGCCTCCGGCGGAGCGTGCCGTACGACGACGGCGGTCGCGGTGACCATCAGCGCGCCGAAACCGGCCCCCAGCAGCAGGAATCCGCCGCCGGTCAGTACGGTCGACGATCCGGGGCCGAGCCCGGACAGTGCCAGCACACCGGCGGTGAGCAGCGCCGTCCCCGTGAGGGCGGTGGGCCGGGCACCCCACCGGCGCAGCAGTACGGCCGACAGGGGTGCCCCGAGCACCATCGTCACACCGCCGGGCAGCGCGACGAGGCTCGTGCGCAGCGGGTCCATGCCGAGCCTGTCCTGGAGGACGAAGCTGCACACGAACAGCGCGCCGAGCATGGCCGCCGACGCCGCCACGAGCACCCCGAGCGCCGCACGGACCGGAACCGAGCCCAGCACGGCGGGCGGCAACAGCGGTTCGGGGGTACGGCGTTCACGGCGGACGAGGGCGACGGCGCAGACGGCGGCGACCAGCAGACCGAGCACCCCGGCCGCCGTCCAGCCCTGCTCGGGCACCCCGACCAGCGTGTGGACGACAGCCGCGAGGGCCACGGCGAGCAGCGCGGCGCCGGGCAGATCGAGGCCGGTCGGGTCGGGACGGGTGCCGTGGCCCTGTTGCGCGCGCTCCGCCCCCGGAGTCCGCACCGCCAGCGCCAGCGCGCCCATGACCAGCGCCGGTACGACGTTGAGGAAGAACACCGCCCGCCAGCCGAGCTGGGCCACGAGGACCCCGCCGACGAGGGGACCGGCGGCGACCGCCACCCCGATGGCGCTGGTCCGCAGCGCGATGGGCATCCCCAGCCGGTCGGGCGGGAACGCGGCCCGCAGCATCCCGAGCGTGGCGGGCTGCAGCAGCGCCCCGAAGACGCCCTGGGCGACCCGCAGCCCGATCACCCAGCCCACCCCGGGTGCGAACCCGATCCCGGCGGACGTCGCCCCGAACCCCAAGACACCCCAGGCGAACACCCGTTGGTGCCCGAACCGGTCACCGAGCCGCCCGGCGAACACCAACAGTCCCGCCACCGCGATCAGATACCCGCTACTGGTCCACTGCACCTCGGTGAGGGAGGCGTCGAGGTCGCGCCGCAGGGACGGCTGAGCGATCATCAGCACCGTTCCGTCGAGGGCGACGATCACGGCACCGAGCACACTGTTGGCGAGGGTGAGCCGGCGGTGGGCGGTCGGTGCCGGGCCGCCCCGGTCCACCCCGGCCTCGGCCGCGGTCGCCGTCATCGCCCCTCGCTCCCCAGGTGCGCGTCCAGCGCGGTCCGCAGCAGGGGCTCCACGTCAGCGGCCCCCGTGGTGAGTTGAAGAGAACCCCAGGTCCACAGCTGGGCGATGCCGTGGAGGTTGGCCAGCAACGCGCCCGCGACGAGCCGCGCGTCGGCGTCGGGCCGGGCCCGCCCCACGAGGTCCACCAGCAGCGAGAAGATCGGCAGACTGGCGTCGCGCAACCCCAACTCGTTGCTCTCCAACAGATCATGACGGAACATCAGCTCGTGCATGCCCCGGTTGCCGAGCGCGAAGTCGAGATAGACCCGCCCCAGCGTCGCGATCTGCTCCCGCGGCCCCGCCGTACCGCCCCCGAGGGCGACCGTCCCCCGCCCCGCCAACTCCTCGAACCCCCGCCGGGCGATCGCCGACAGCAGCTCCGGATGCGTGGGGAAGTACCGCCGCGGCGCCCCGTGCGACACCCCCGCCCGCCGCGCGATCTCCCGCAACGACAGCGCCTGGACGCCCTCCTCGGTCACCAACGCGACCCCGACCTCGACCAGCCGGGACCGCAGTCCCGTGTTCGGCTCGCTCATGGACAGTGTCTACCAGTGGTGCGTAGACACTGTCTACTCGATAGTGGCCCAACGCTGATGACCCTGCCGATGATGACTCCGCGCAGGAGACCGATGCGCCGACCGTCACCTCCGTGGGTGTACGGGGCACGGCTGGAGCCGTGGCGGGGGCAGCGGGCGGGGTGATGAGGGGCCGAGAGTGGAGGGGGTGGCGGCGGGGAGCCCCCACGCGCGGCGGACCTCGTCGATGAGCGATCGGGCGCTGTGCGGTGAGACGCCCAGTTCCAGGCGGGTCTCGGCGAGGAAGTGGGGATGGCCTTCCGGCGCCCGCGCCGCAGCGTCCTTGCTGCGCTGGTCGAAGGAAGCGGCACTGAATATCTGGAGGAAGGTCAGCCCGAAGTACGCGTACGCCGACGCCTCGTGGATGAGCGAGGCGGCCTGCTCCGGCAGGTCCGTCGGTGCGGATCCCGTCGGTGCGGCTGTGGCGAACGCCTCCAGCGCCTGTCGGACGGTGTCGGGGCGGCACTCGCAGTCCGAACGCAACTGATCCATCAGGTCACGGTATTGACTGAGCACAGCCGAGTTCGCGGATGTCCATTGATGTCCACCGAGCAGAGTCCGGAAGCCCGCGAGCGTCTCGGACACCTCCTCCAGGATGAGCTGGCGTGAGATGTCCGTGAACTCCAGGGAGTTGGTCTGCTTGCGCATCTCCACGATGCGGCGCCCGTACCGGATCAGATCGCGGGGGATGCCCCCCGACAGGCCGTGGGCGAGCAGGACGTACGGCGTCGGAGTCGGGTTGTCGGCGGGCGCCAGTCCCGGGGCACGCCTGCCGATGATCTCCTTGGACTTTTCGAGGGTGCACGGCCGGACGTGGACGACATCGTCCAGCGAACTGTCGGTGGAGTCCCGATGGGGCAGGCCGCGGCGGACGAAGGCGGCACCGACGTCCTCCGCGACGGAGACGATGTAGAAGACGTGGGGCACACCGAAGATCGCCTTGATCTCGCTGAGGAAGGCCAGTGCCTGCTCGGCCGAACCGAGGCGGTCGAGTTCGTCGACGGTGATGATCGTGCGCAGGCCCCGCGCGGACAGGTGCTGGGCGATCCTGGCCAGCAGGCTGCGGAAGGTCGCCACGAGTTCGGGGAGGTTGACGGGTACCGAGGAGAGGCCCGAGGTATGGGCGCTGCCCAGGCTGACCAGTTGGGAGACGCCGGAGGTGACTCCGGCCGTGGTGCTCTGCACGGTCCTGAGCCGGTACAACTGGTCGCCGCACTCGGTCACCAGCGGGGGCCGGGGCGGCCGGGGCCGCCACCTTCCCACTCTCAGCAGCGCCCACGCGGTGATGAGGCCCACGAGGCGAGCCTGGTTCTGGGAGTCCAGGAAGACGGCGACCGCGTTCTCGTCGCTGTGCACCAGCCATGTCAAGAGGACCAGACTGCCCAGCGCCGCGGGAGTGAACACACGCGAAGCGGGGAAGCTCCACTGTCCGACCCGGATGGCCCCCCGCAGATGGCCGGTGACCCACAGGGCCATCGCGCTCAGCATGAGCAGCAGGGCGAGGGCGAGGAAGCCGTCGCTCAGGGCCCTCGCGTGTTCCCCGAGCTCCCGGTCCGTGGCGAGGGTCAGGGCCGTACCGGCCAACAGCAGGACGCCCGCGACGGACGACAGACCTCTCGGCACGGCCCGCAGCCGGCGGCGCCAGCGTGCGGATCCGCGCATCAGCCAGATGGACACTCCCACGATCGTGAGGAGCAGACTGACACCGAGGTTGTCCCCCCGCCACACCTCTTGGGCCAGATCGCCGCACCACCGAGCGGAGTCGGCAGCCCACGAGCGCACGGTGGAGATGTGCCTCTCCCACAGGGAGCGCACCACCGCGTAGCAACCCAGGAGTACGAGCGCCGCGGCGGGAAGGCCGAAGAAGGCCCTGCGGCGCAGCCCGCGCAGCGCGACTCGCAGCCGGCGAAGGTTGCGGACGAAGCCGGAGAGTCTTGTGAGGGGCGGCACGCTGTACTTCTCGTGCTCGATGTATCGCTCGTAGACGTCGATGCACAGGGACAGGAGGAAGTCGTGCGGCGTGTACGTGGCCGGCACATGGGTGCGGATCGCGAAGTCGCCGTCCCGCAGGGCGCTGTCGAGGAGGGTGCTCTTGCCGACGCCGCGTGGGCCGCAGACCGCGACGGTGCCGCCGTCGAGGATCTCCAGCTTGCTCTTGAGCTGGTCCGCCGCGCTGCTGGGCACCACGTACCCGTGGTCCCGCGCCGCCCGCAGACCCTCGTAACTGTCCGTCAGGAAGACGGAATGGGGGTCGTCGCGGAGCAGCGCGTCGATCACCCGGTGGACCACGGGGGCGCTGCCGTTGCGCTGAAGGTCGCTCTCCCATTTCCTCGACGCGATCCTGACTCTCCGCGCCCGGAACGGCAGCGAGCACAGTGCGCGGAGGACGAGCACCTGGTTCACGAGGTTCCGCCGGGAGGCGGCCTTGTGGTCGATCCACAACAGCATGGTCGGCAGGGCCACCCCGAGCGGCGCGGAGCCGAGGGCGATGTCGAGGAACGACGCGTCGGGCTCGTACCGCACGATGAGATGTCCGACGCTGATGACGACGGCGATCCAGCCGAGGGCCGTGCGGACGTCGATGCTCACGTCGGCCTTGGCCCGGGAGAGTTGTGCCCGGGTCGTGTGCGCCCTGTCGACAGCCTTCCGGTAGTCGGCGTAGGTGGCCGCGCAGGGTTCCATGCTCCGGGCCATGTTGGGCTGTGCGTGCATCGCCGTGCGTACCGCGTCGGCGGTGACACCGTCCCGGGTGTCCAGCCGCCGGGTCACGCGGAAGTCGCTGAGGCAGGCTTCGACGGTCCTCAGATAGGCGGCCTTCTCGGCGGGATCGGTCAGGTCCGCGGACGTGGTGGTGCCGGCCGGATCCTGGACCCCCGAACTCGCCATGGTCACTCCCCCTCGCGACGTCGACGCCGCGCGAGTGTACCGATCGCCGGGGCGGGATCAGGGTGTTTCGCCGAGCTTCTCGTGGCAGGGTGGGATGTCCGAACTGGAGTGTCCGGACATCCGGGCCGACCGATCGTCGGGGTAATTCAAAGGAACTCGCCGGTAACTTTATCGGGGACCGGATGCGGCCCCGCTTGTCGCTTGTAGCCCCTAGGCTATGTGCGCGGCCGACGTGGCGGCGACGGACGAGGGATCGCATATCGCGAGGAGTACGGCCGTGACGAGGAAGACCGCGGTCAGTGCGTTCGTACGGAGCATAGGTTCGTCGTTCCTTGTGGTTGTGGCTCGACTTGCGGCACCGGATCAGTGGGCGATGCGGTGACGCGCCGACTTAAGCAGTGAAGGAACGTCAATGCAAGTCGACGAGTGGTGTTGCCGCGGGGCCTTCGCTTAATCCTTGGGCCAAGGCTGCCGAGGGTCGCGAATTTGCTGTGCCGGGCTCAGTTCGTGAAACCGCTTTCCGTTTCCTCGGGCAGCTCCGCGAGCGCGTCGAGGTGGCGCCTGGCCGCGGCCTCCTCGTGTGCCGCTCCGATCTCCCTGGCCAGCTCCAGAGCGCGCTGGTGGTGGGCGACGGCCTCATGCGTCCGCCCGGCCGCCTCAAGGGCGACGCCGATCTGGTGAAGGGTGATGGAGCAGTTTCGCCGATCGTCCAGTCGGCGAAAAGTGAAAAGGGCCTGGCGATACATTTCGAGAGCGGTATCCAGCTCATCCGGAATGTGCATCGTCTCCGCCAGATTGACCTGGATGATGGCGCGCCCCTGGTGGTTCTCCTGTCCCGTCTCCTCAAGAAGTCCGAGTGCCTGCCGGAGAAGATTTCCGGCTGTCTCGCGATCCCCGGTTCGCAGTGATATCTCGGACAGATTGTTCAATGCGCGCGACTGCTCCCGGAGATCCCCGCACATTCGGAAACCCTCCAGTGCGTCGGTGCAGGATTTCCTTGCCTCCGCATAGGAATTCAGATAGATCTGGGTGATCCCGAGGTTGTTTCCGGCCCGTGCGCTCTGCCACGTGTCACCGGATTTCCGTCGCATGTCCAGTGCTGATTTCTGGACGTCGAGAGCCGCTCGATGGTCACCGAGATTCCAGTGGACGAGCCCCAGCAGGTGCAGGACATCGGCCTCTGCCGCGGCCTCCCCCGTGGCACGGGCCACGTCCAGGGCGCGGAGCGTGACGGCGAGGGCCCTGTCGTAGTGGCTCGCGTGGTTCTGGGCCGTGCCCAGGTCGACGAGAGCCCGGACCTCGGCATGTCCGTCGCCGACGGCGTGCCAGTGGGCGGCGGCGGCCGTGTGCATGACCTGCGCCACCTCCCAGTGCCCTTCCTCGTCGAGGAAACCGGCCAGCGAGTCGGCCACCAACGCGGCCTGGTGCGCTCGCCCCGCGGCACGGCTGTGCCGCTCGGCGGACACCAGGGCGTGCTGTTCCTGCGACAGCCACCGCCGGGCGGAGCAGGCGTCGCTCCACGGCGGCGCGTCGCTGTCTTCGAGAGATTCGAGGGGACCGAGTGGGACACGGCGGGGATGGGTCCTGGAGGCCGCTCGTGAGGCGGTGCGGACATAGAAGGTGATCAGTGCCTGTACAGCACAGTCACGTGACTGGGGCGTGTCCTCGGAGAGGGTCAGGGTAAGTGCGTACTCCTTGACGAGATCATGAAATCTGTAGAGCTCTGGTCGACTTTCCTGGATGAGATTGGCGTCCAGGAGCTGATCGAGGATCTGCTCGCTCTCCGTCGGGAGGAGACCGGTCAGCGCGGCTGTCGAATAGGCGTCGAATTCGACACCGAGATGCAGACTGAGCAGCCGGAAAACACGTTGTTGGGTGTCGGTCAGTGTGTGGTACGACATCTCGAACGCGCGGGCGACGGCTCTGAAGCCGTCCCGTATTTCTCCCAGTCTGTCCGGCCCTTTGGTGAGTCGTTGAATCAGATGCGAAATGGTCCATGAGGGACGGGAGTTGAGCCGGCCGGCGGCGATTTCGATGGCCAGCGGCAGATGACCGCACAGCCGTACCACCTGGTATGTCCCGTCCGTGTCGGAGGAGCGTTCCGTCCCCACGAGGTGACGGAACAGGGCCACCGCGTCCTCGGTCGGCAGGGTGTCCAGACTGAGCGTGCGCAGCCCCGGCAGACCGGTGAGCCGACGACGGCTGGTGACGATCACCAGTGAGAGGGAGGCCCCCGGCAGCAACGGCCGGACCTGCTCGGGATCGGTCGCGTCGTCGAGGACGATCACTGTCCGGCGGGTGTTGAGCAACGTCCGCCACAGGGAGGTGAGTTCGTCGAGGCCGGACGGCAAGGACCCGGCGGGCACACCGAGGGTGCGCAGCAGTTGACCAAGGGCGTCGACCGGGCTGAGGGGGCGCTGGCCGGACGCGTGGCCGCGCAGATCGAGGAAGAGTTGCGCGTCCGGATAGCTGTCGCGCAGGGCTCGCGCGGTGTGCACCGCGAGCAAGGTCTTCCCCACGCCCGGCATCCCGGAGACCGTGTGCAGCGCGATGGCCCCGCCTGCGGGGGAGACGCAACGCAGAACCCGGGACTCCTCGGCCCTGCCGACCAGATCGCCGTGGCTCGGCAGGGTGCTGGGGGCCGGTGCGGTGGGGGCGGGGCGGGCGAAGAGTTCGGTCACCGGGGCCTGGCGGAGAATGAGCCGGTGCAGGCGGGCCAGCGAACCACCCGGGGCGGTGCCGTACTC
This sequence comes from Streptomyces griseiscabiei, assembly GCF_020010925.1. Classification (NCBI taxonomy): domain Bacteria; kingdom Bacillati; phylum Actinomycetota; class Actinomycetes; order Kitasatosporales; family Streptomycetaceae; genus Streptomyces; species Streptomyces griseiscabiei. Next base: position 2,004,647 of record NZ_JAGJBZ010000002.1, read on the forward strand.
CTGGGCGAGCCGCTTCCGTAGCGTGTCGTACACCCGCAGGGCGTCGGTCTGGCGCCCGCATCCGTAGTTGGCGGCCATCAGCTGACCGGCCACGGTCTCGTCGGTGGGATGCGCGTCGAGCAGGGCGGTCAGGTCCGGGACCAGGTCGGCGTAGTGGCCCCGCCGCAGTTCGATGGCCATGCGGGTGAGCGTGGCCGCGAGCCGCTTCTCCGACAGATTCGACCGTACTCCGTGCGCCCACAGGCCGGGCAGCCCGGTGAGGGGCTCGCCGCGCCAGAGCCCCTCCGCCTGCTCCAGCAGTGCCAGGGCGCGTACGTCGTCCCCGCTGTCGGCGAGCGAGCGTGCCTGTTCGCACAGGCGCAGATAGCGATGGGAGTCCACCTGGTCGGGTCGTACGGCAAGCCGATAGGCGTGCGCCTGCTGGGTGAGCAGGTCGCCGAGTTCCTCGTCCCGCAGGCGTCGGCGGATGCGGGCCACGTAGGAGTGGAGGCTCGCCCGCGCCTTGGCGGGTGGCGTTCCGTCCCACAGCCGGTCGATGAGGGTGTCCAGGCTGATCGCCCGGCCCGCGTCCACGGCCAGCGAGGCGAGCGCGAGCCTTTCCTTGGGTGACCCCAGGCCGTCCCGCCGGTCGTCGGCGCACAGTTCGACCGTGCCCAGAATGAGGATGTCCACGTCCACCAGCGCCCCCATCGCTGATCAGTACGTGCGATTCAGATGCCCAAAAGAATGACATGCTGTCAACTTTGGTCAATACGTCGAACAATAACGAAAGTTAGCTTGGCTAAATCGCTCTGGTTGCAACATGCACTGGTCTGTTCCCGTGGCCCTTTGGGTAGTTCTTCCTCCGCCCGGGTGACGACAGCCGGTCGGACGCCGATGACCAGCGAAGGACAGCGATGAACCCGGTGACCCCCGACGACCTGCTGACCGCACTGAACGCTGCCGTGACCCGCCCCTGGGCGCGCCGGGCGCTCGTCGATCTCGCACGGATCACGGCCGGATCGGGGACCGTGGCCCGGATCCAGGAGTGGGGGAACGGGGCCGCCGACGCCGCTGCCCCGCCCCGCTTCACCCGGCGGCTCGCCATGGAGCTGGCGCATGAGGCCGCCGCCCGGCCCTCTCTGGCGGACTCCCTGCGCATGTGGGTCACCGTTCTGACGGCGGCGGGCGAGACGGACGGACAGCAGGAGTCCGGCGAGGGCGGGGGCTTGGCCAACAGCATCGCTGGCGACTCCCGCGTCACCGGCCCGGTGGTGCAGGCGCGGCACATCCGCGGTGATCTGCACATCCATGCCCCACCGCCCACCGGTACCGACCGCGACAGCAGCGTCCCTCGCCAACTTCCGCCACTCGTGCCCCACTTCACCGGTCGGGACGGTGAACTGGCCGCTCTGGAGGCGAAAGTGCGTGATGTCGCGGCATCCGGCCCCGCACTCGCGGTACTCACCGGCCAAGCCGGCATCGGCAAGACGGCCCTGGCCACACACTGGCTCACGGGACGCGCGGGACACCACCCGGACGGGCAGTTCCACGCCGACCTCCAAGGGCACAGCCCCGGTGTGCGACCGCTGCGGCCGGGCGAGGTGCTCGGGCGCTTCCTGCGTGCCCTCGGTGTCACCCGGGCCCCGGCGGAGCTTCCCGAGCAGGCGGCGCTGTGGCGGTCGGTCACCGCGGGGCTGGACATCGCCGTACTGCTGGACAACGCCTTCAGCGCCGCTCAGGTGCGCCCGCTGCTCTCCGGCTCCCCGGGCAGCCTCGTCGTCGTCACCAGCCGACTGCGGCTCGCCGGACTCGGCATCGACGGCGCCGTCTTCCACCAGGTCGAGGCGCTCACGGCCGACGACTGCCTGGCCCTGCTCACCCGCAGGCTCGGCGCCGACCGGGTCCGCCGTGAACCCGAGGCGGCCCGGCGGCTGGCACTGCTGTGCGCCGGACTGCCGCTGGCCGTCGGCGTCGCCGCGGCCCGGCTGGTGTCCCGGCCCACACGCCCGCTCGCCACGATGGTGGGCGCGCTGGAGAGGGACGACGCGAGCCGGCTCGCGACGCTGCGACTGGACGCCGAACACGCCGTGGAGGCCGCACTGGACGAGTCCTACCGTCAGCTCACCGGCCCACTGGCGCGCGCCTACCGGATGTGGGGGACACTCCCGATCCCCGACCTCGACGCGAGCGTGGCCGGCGCGGTGCTCGACATCACGCCGCGCGAGGCCGCCGGACTGCTGGACGGACTGACCGAGGTCAGCCTCGTCGAAGAGGTGGGCCACGACTCCCTCACCCGGCTGACCCGCTACCGCTTCCACGACCTGGTGCGCGCGCACGCCGCCCACCGCGCGGGCCAGGAGGACACCGAAGAGGCCAGGGACGAGGCCGTACGCCGCCTCGCCGACCACTTCCTGGCCGCCGCCACCGCGGCCGAGGAACTCCTGTCCCCGAGCCATCGCACCCTCGCGCGGGACTACGCGTTCCCACCCCGTATCCCGCTCCGCTTCGCCGACGAGGCGGAGGCACTGCGCTGGCTGGACTCCTCGCAGGCGCGGCTCATGGCCGTCCTGCGCGCGGCGGTTGGGCGCGGTCTGCACCGCACGGCCTGGCAGCTGGCCGACGCGATCTGGCCGCTCGTGCTGCGGCTGCGCCCCTACGAGCTGTGGATCGAGGCGTACGGCATCGGACGGGAGGCGGCGCTGCGGGACGGGGACCGGGCGGGGATCAGCCGCATGCTGACCTCGGGCGGGACGGGGCTGCGGAACACCGGCCGGCACGACGAGGCGCTCGGGTGGTTCACCGAGGCGCTCGAAGCCGCGCGCCAGGACGGCGACCGGCGGGCGGAGGCACAGGCCCTGCACGGTCTGGGGCAGACACAGCGGCTCGCGAACCGCCTCGCCGAGGCCGCCGAGTACTTCGCCGAGGCGCTCGTGCTGCGCGAGGCCGTCGGCTATCGGCGCGGCGCGGCCCTGACCCGGATCTGCCTGGGCGACGTGGCCCTCGCCTCGGACGACCGTGAGCGGGCCCGCGCGTTCCTCGCGCGGGCCCGCGACGAGCTGCTCGCCGAGGGAGACACCTACGAGGCGGCCCGGGCCCTGGCTTTCCTGGGCCTCGCCCAGGAACCGGTCCAGGACGCCGTCCCGGACCCGGCATCACCGCAACTCCTGCTCGCTCTCGGCGAGTTCGAGGCCACCGGCGCCGTTCCCTGGCAGGGACGGGTGTTGGAGATGCTCGGCGAGCGCGCCGAGGCGGCGGGCGACCAGACCCGGGCCAGGACGTGGTACCGCCGCTCCCTGGCCCGTTACGCGTCGGTCGGTGCGGCCGACACGGGGCGGCTCAGCGAGCGGTTGCGCGGACTTCCCCCGGACCCGGACGGGACGACATCAGCCACGTGAACACCAGAGCCGCGAACTGCGCCAACTCGGCCTCCACGCATCCTCGTTCACCCGGCCATGCCACCGACAGCCGAAGCCCCGTGCGGGTGGCGACGACACAGCGGCCGTCCCCGCACCGGGCGACCGCGACCAGACATCCCGGGTATCGCCGCAGCACCCACCGGGTCAGCGGGACCGCCGCACCCGGTGGCCGGGACCGACCGGCCAACAGCACATCCGCCAACTCGTACTCGGCGCGGTCGCGAGGGTCGTCCAGATCGGCGACGAACGGCTCGTCGTGCATCCGCCCGTTCATGACCACCCGTCCGATCCGCGCCGGTCCCGCAGCCGACGTGGAAGCCTCGGCGGCAGGGGCCGCGCCGCGGTGGGGCAGGCGGGTTCGCCGAGCCCCAGCAGCCGGTAGATGACCCGCCGCATGTTCCGGTGGAAGCGCCCCGGCTCCGAGGAGATACGGCCCGCGATCCGCGCGTACTCCTCCGCCGGGTACTCCGCGGCGGCATATGCGAGTTGCCGGCGCAGTGAATGGGCTGGCGACAGTGAGGGCGCCGTGCGGGCCAGTTCGGCGCCGGGTGAGCCGGGGCGGACATCGGCCTCCGGGAAACGGGTGAGCAGGATGGCGGCCCGGGTGAGGGTCGAGTACAGCGTCACGGAGCCGTGGTCGCCCAGCACCCAGTCCGCCGCGATCAGCGGGACCCTCCAGTCGGCCTGCGGCGGGACGACCAGCACCCCACGTCTGCGCAGGGCGGCGAGCCAGGCCCGGACCTGCCAGTCGCCGTGCCCGGACCAGACGTTGGGGTGCACGGTCACGGCGATCCGGTACTCCTTGCGCGGGAGTTCGGCCAGCAGCCTCGGCAACAGCGCGTCCAGCCGGTTGAAGGAGGAGCCGCGCCCCCATGTCGAGGCGACGAGGACCAGCTTCTGTCCGGGGCGCAGCCCCACGGCCTCGCGGTAGCGGGACCGCAGCGGCAGACTCGCCACGATGCGGTCGTGGCAGGCGTCGCCGACCACCCGGGCCGCCGGCAGTGCTTCGGGGCAGGTGTGGGCCAGCAGGTCCAGATCCTCCTGGTGGGCCAGGGCCAGCACCTTCGGGACGACCGTCCCGTCGCGCGTCAGATAGTGCCGGCCCAGCCCGCCGACGGTCCTCGGCGCGCCGGGATCGCGGTCGTCGTCGAGCCGCGACAGCTTCATGTGCCCCGCCCCGTGCGGCAGCCGGATCAGCGGGGCGCGCAACCGGTCGGTGCCCTGCGCCCCCGCGGCGAGGGCCAGATCGAAGTCGGTGCGCACCGCTTCCTCCCACGGGATCACCGAACCGGCGCGGCCCGGGAGCGAGCGCTCCGCCCCCCGGTTGAACGCGTGCGGTGCCATGGTGAACGCCACCTGGACCCGAAGGTCGGACTCCAGCAGCGACAGCAGATCCTTGAGCCGCTGTCCGTACACCTCGGTGTGGACGACGACAAGCACCTTCTTGCACCCGGTCAGGGTCAGCCACTGACCGGTCTCGACGGATACGGTCCTCTGGGGCCCGCTTACGACAGACATCATCTCCCCCGACGTTGCCTCCGTTGACCTACGGGCCGTTCGGCCCCGGTCCTGTGGGGGAGAGCTGCCCGCACCCTCGGTCCGAACGCTTGACCGACCCTTGACGAAACCTTGCAGGGCGGCACGGGCGCATCACGTACGCGTCCCCGGACACCTCGTCGGTGCCCGGGGACGCGGGGCGGAACCCGGTCACGGCTCAGGCCGCGACCCGCTCCCGGTCGTTCCCCTCGTTCGGGGCGCGGGTGCCCAGGAGTTCGGTGGGGATCCTGTGGGTCTCGCGGGCGGTGAGGGCGGCGATGACCGGCGGGACGCACAGGGCCGTGGTGAAGAGGGCCACGGCGAACCAGTCGTCGCCGTCCGGGCCGGCGATCTGCGCGGCGAAGGTGACGGCGAAACCGGCGACGGCGAAGCCGATCTGGGTGCCGATGGCCATACCGGAGAGCCGGACCCGGGTGGAGAACATCTCGCCGTAGAAGGAGGGCCAGATGCCGTTGGCGGCGCTGTAGACGACACCGAAGGTGACGATGCCGAGGACCAGGACCAGCGGGTAGGCGCCGGTGGAGATCGCCCACAGGTAGACGAACATCATCACCGCGCTGCCGGCCGCGCCGATCAGGAAGACGGGGCGGCGGCCGATGCGGTCGGAGAGCGTGGCCCACAGCGGGATCGCGGCGAGGGCGACCAGGTTGGCGAGCGCGCCCACCCACAGCATGGAGGAGCGGGACAGGCCGACCGACTCGCTCGTGCCGTACGCCAGCGCCCAGACCGTGAAGATCGTGGAGACGGAGGCGACCAGCGCGCCCGCGATCACCCGGAGCACGTCCGCCCAGTGCTCGCGCATCAGGACCGCCAGCGGCAGCTTGGCGACGCCCTCGGACTCGGTCTGCTGGGTGAAGGCCGGGGTCTCGTCCAGCGTGCGGCGGATGACATAGCCGACGACGGCGACCGCGATGCTCATCCAGAACGGGACCCGCCAGCCCCAGGACAGCAGCTGGTCCTCGGGGAGCGCGGCGATCGGGATGAAGACCAGGGTGGCGAGCAGCTGCCCGCCCTGGGTGCCGCTGAGGGTGAAGCTGGTGAAGAAGCCGCGCCGGTCCGACGGCGCGTGTTCCAGCGTCATGGAGTTGGCGCTCGCCTGCTCACCGGCCGCCGAGATGCCCTGGAGGACCCGGCAGAGCACCAGCAGGACCGGGGCGAGGGTGCCGACCTGGTCGCGGGTGGGCAGACAGCCGATCAGGAACGTCGACACGCCCATCAGGATCAGCGTGAAGACCATGATCTTCTTACGGCCCACACGGTCGCCGTAGTGGCCGAGGATCAGCGCGCCGATCGGCCGTGCCGCGTACGCGACACCGAACGTGGCCAGCGAGAGGAGCGTCGCGGTGGCCGGGTCGGACTCGTCGAAGAAGACCGTCGGGAAGATCAGGGCGGCGGCGCTGCCGTAGATGAAGAAGTCGTAGTACTCCAGGGCGCTGCCGATCCAGGCGGCCGTGGCGGCCTTTTTGGGCTGGCCGGGAGGTGCGGCGGGGACGGACACGGCGTGCTCCTTCGAGGGATCTCCACCATGAGAGGGGAGTGAAGCGGAGGAAGGCAAGGCAGGGCGAGGCAGGTCACAGCGGGGGGAGAGCCGGTCCCCGGGGGTGAGGGGACGGCCATGCCGGGCGCTACCCGGCTTAATTAACGCACTGGATAGTTAGTAGCGTTTGGCTACGGATGTTGCGCCGACGTTTCCCGGGTGTCAAGAGGTCCCGCCGAAGGATTTCCTCGTGGAGCGTGCGGGCTCAGTCCGCCGCGCGGTCCGCCGTCAGATAGGCGATCACCATGTCGCCGAGCATCTGGCGGTAGTGGTCGCGCCGTCCGGTGTCGATCAGGTCGCGGCCGAAGAGCACGCCGAAGGTGTGCCGGTTGGCGACCCGGAAGAAGCAGAAGGCGCTGATCATCGCGTGCAGGTCGACGGCGTCGACATCGGCCGTGAACAGGCCCGACTTCTGGCCCGACTCCAGGATCCGGCGGATCACGTCCAGCGCGGGCGAGCCGATCGTGGCGAGCATCTCGGAGGAGGCGATGTGCTCGGCCTCGTGGATGTTCTCGATGCTCACCAGACGGATGAAGTCGGGGTGTGCCTCATGGTGGTCGAACGTCACCTCGGCGAGCCGGCGGATGGCCGCGACCGGGTCCAGGTGCTCGACGTCCAGGTCCTGCTCCTGCTGCCGGATCACGGAGTACGCCCGCTCCAGCACGGCGGTGAACAGCTGCTCCTTGCCGCCGAAGTAGTAGTAGATCATCCGCTTCGTGGTGCGGGTCCGGGCGGCGATCTCGTCGACCCGGGCCCCGGCGAACCCGCTGCGGGCGAACTCCTTGGTCGCGACGTCGAGGATCTCGGCCTTGGTGCGGGCGGCGTCACGGATGCGCCCGTTCGGTCGTGCCGGTTCTTCGACGCTGGTCATCGCGTTCCTTCGGGCAAGGGGCCAGTGTCCGCGATTGTAGAAGCCCGCACCGGACGAGCCGGCAGGGCTTCCCATGTCCGCCCCCGGCTGCTATGACTAACGTACTAGTTCGTACATTAGTGAGCCGCTCAGGAGGCCCCGCCGTGCCCCAGGTCTCGACCCCCCTCTCTTCGCGGGACTCGTATCTCGTCGGTCTCATCGGCTCCGGAATCGGACCCTCGCTCAGCCCCGCCCTGCACGAGCGGGAGGCCGACCGGCAGGGACTGCGCTATCTGTACCGGCTGATCGACATCGACGAGCTGGGGGTCGGGCCCGAGGCGGTCGGCGATCTCGTACGCGCCGCCCGTGACCTGGGCTTCGACGGGCTGAACATCACCCACCCGTGCAAGCAGCTCGTCATCGAGCACCTCGACGGGCTCGCCCCGCAGGCCGCCGCGCTCGGCGCCGTCAACACGGTCGTCTTCGAGGACGGCCGCGCCGTCGGCCACAACACGGACGTCACCGGCTTCGCCGCCTCCTTCGCCCGCGGTCTGCCCGACGCCCGGCTGGAGAAGGTGGTGCAGCTGGGCGCCGGGGGCGCGGGGGCGGCCGTCGCCCACGCCACGCTCACCCTCGGCGCGGAGCATGTCACCGTCGTCGACGCGATGCCCGACCGGGCGACCGACCTCGCCACCTCCCTCAACCGCCACTTCGGGCCGGGCCGCGCCGCGGCGGCGACGCCGGACGCGCTGCCGGTGCTGCTGGGGGCGGCCGACGGGGTCGTCCACGCGACGCCGACCGGGATGGCGGCGCACCCCGGGCTGCCGTTCGCCGCGGAGCTGCTGCATCCCGGGCTGTGGGTGGCGGAGGTGGTGTACCGGCCGTTGGAGACCGGGTTGCTGCGGGTCGCGCGGGAGGTTGGCTGCGCCACGCTGGACGGGGGAGGGATGGCTGTCTTCCAGGCGGTGGACGCGTTTCGGTTGTTCACGGGGCGTGAGCCGGACGCGACGCGGATGTTGGCGGACATCGGTGAGTTGGCCGGGGTCGCGGGGGCCCGTAACTGAGCGCCGCGGTGGTCGGTCCGGTGCGTCGGCTGCGGGTCCGTCGTGGTTGATCGCGCAGTTCCCCGCGCCCCTCGAAGGGGCGCGACCCTGCTTCAAGGAGTCACCCCATGCGTACGTCCATCGCCACCGTCTCCCTCAGCGGGTCTCTCACCGAGAAGCTGTCCGCCGCCGCGCGGGCCGGGTTCGACGGGGTGGAGATCTTCGAGAACGACCTGCTGGCCAGTCCGCTCACGCCCGAGGAGATCAGGGCCCGCTGCGCGGATCTCGGGCTGAGCATCGATCTGTATCAGCCGATGCGGGACATCGAGGCCGTGCCGGCGGAGGTGTTCGAGGGGAATCTGCGACGGGCCCGGCACAAGTTCGAGCTGATGGGACGGCTCGGCTGCGACACCGTGCTGGTCTGCTCCAGCGTGCATCCGCTCGCCGAGGACGACGACGCGCTCGCCGCCTACCATCTGCGGCAACTGGCAGCCCTGGCGCAGGAGTTCGGTGTCCGGGTCGCCTACGAGGCGCTCGCGTGGGGGCGGCACGTCAGCACGTACGACCACGCCTGGCGGATCGTGGAGGCGGCCGACCATCCGGCGCTCGGGACCTGTCTGGACAGCTTCCACATCCTGGCCCGGGGCTCCGACCCCAAGGGCATCGAGGACATCCCCGGCGAGAAGATCTTCTTCCTGCAGCTCGCCGACGCGCCGCTGATGGCGATGGACGTGCTCCAGTGGAGCCGGCACTACCGCTGCTTCCCCGGGCAGGGCGGCTTCGATGTCACCGGGCTGGTGAAGCACGTCATGACGGCCGGATACGACGGACCGCTGTCGCTGGAGGTCTTCAACGACGTCTTCCGCCAGTCCGAGGCCGGCCCCACCGCCGTGGACGCGCACCGCTCGCTGCTGATGCTCCAGGAGGCGGCCGGGATCGCCGCGCTGCCGGAGCGGGTGGTGCCCACCGGGGTCGCCTTCGCCGAACTGGTCACGCCCGACGCCGAACCGGTCGGCGCGCTGCTCGGCGCCCTCGGCTTCGCCCGCACCGCCCGGCACCGCAGCAAGCCGGTGGACCTGTGGTCGCAGGGCGAGGCCCGGGTGCTGGTCAACACCGGCCCGGCCGCCCGGCGCGACGGCACCCGGCTCGCCGCGATCGGACTGGAGTCACCGGACCCGGCCGGCGCCGCCCGCCGCGCCGAGGCCCTGCTCGCGCCCGTGCTGCCGCGCCGCCGGGCCGCCGAGGACGCGCCCCTGGACGCGGTCGCCGCGCCCGACGGCACCGAACTCTTCTTCTGCGCGACCGATCGCCCCGAACTCCCCAGCTGGACAGCGGACTTCCGGCCGGTGGCGCACACCGGGGCCGGAAGCCACGTCCGGCGCGTCGACCACCTCGCGCTCACCCAGCCCTGGCACCAGTTCGACGAGGCGGCCCTCTTCCACCGGACGGTGCTCGGCCTGCACGCCCGCGACAGCGTCGATGTCGCCGACCCCTACGGCCTCTTCCGCAGCCGGCCGGTGACCAGCGAGGACGGCGGTGTCCGGATCGCGCTCAGCGTCGGCCCCGCCCCGACCGACACCCCCGCCCGCGCCCAGCACATCGCCTTCACCACGGACGACGTCGTCGCCGCGGCCCGCGCCGTCCGCGCGGCCGGGGGCCGGCTGCTGGCCGTCCCCGCGAACTACTACGACGACCTTGCCGCCCGGTTCGAGTTCGCCGACGGCGAGCTGGAGACCTACCGCGCACTCGGCATCCTCTACGACCGCGACCCGGACGGCGAGTTCCGGCACTGCTACACCGAGACCGTCGGCCGGGTCTTCTTCGAACTCGTCCAGCGCGACGGCGGGTACAAGGGCTACGGCGCGCAGAACGCGCCTGTGCGGCTCGCCGCCCAGCATGTCCAACAGCCGGGCAGGTGACACAGGTTACTGGCGACTGACTGTGCGCGTCACACCGGTGACGACCGTCGTCGCCAGGATCCAGCCGGTGATGACGAGCACGTACGACAGCCACTGCGACCAGTCGTCGGGCGCGTACGCCCGCTCCTGTCCGAAGTCGATGATCGGGAGGAGCAGGTCGAGGGTGTAGAAGACCGCGTTGAATCGCGGTGCCTCGTCCGCCTTGAGAGGGCTGGGCGGGTGCACCGCGTACGCCACCGAGCCCACCGCCATCAGCGACAGCAGCCAGACGGCCGCGCGCAAGGGGCGGAAGCCGTAGCCGACGGTGGCGTCCTGGACATGGCCCCACACCTGCCCGTACCAGGGGAGCGTGGCGCGGTGGCGTCGCTGTTTGGCGAGTTGGACGCGCCGGGCGGCGTCGTCGTCGCCGATGCGGCGATACGCGGCGGTCAACTGCTCGTACCCATACGGCACATAGCCGTCGCCGTCCTGGTCCAGCATCGGAAGTCGCCGCTCGGCGGGCTCGTGCGGGGTGAGCGCGGTGTAGGTGAGATCGCTGAGGTAGACCTGGCGCGGCAGCTTCTCCGGTGCGACCGTCAGGATGTCGATCTGGGCACGTCGCAGGTTCAGCGCGCCCTCGATGCGATCACCCCCGACCAGCCAGAGTTCACCGATGGTGCAACTACTCGCCCGCAGCGCCGTGTCGCCGGGATGGGACAACTGGGCGTGCATCAGGTCGAGACGACCCGCTATGCGCGAACCACGTAGCTCGACCCGGCCCTTCACGCGTACGCACCGTGCCCGTACATGGGCTTCCACCGTGAGGTTCTGCGCGTCCAACGCGGTGCCACCGGGCCTGTTGAACTCGGCGTCCTGCAGATTGATCCGTCCGGCGACGGAGGCGCCGGTGAGCCGCACCTGCCCGTGTGCCCGCATCTCCGGCGCCCAGATGTCGTCCCCGACGGTGGCCTGGTTGAGCTGGAGCACCGGTTCGTCGGCGACCTGCCCGAGGAACTCGGCCCTTTCCATGAAGAGCGCCCCGGAGATCTGGATGCCATGGAGCCGCACCGGCCCCCGGAACCGGCACTCCGTCAACCGCAGCCCGCCGTCGACCTTCATGCGGGCCGAACGCATGCCGGGCAGCGCGGACTTGGTCAGATTGAGGTAAGTGAACTGCGCGCCCGAGAAGTCGGGGACCTCGTCGAAGTGGCACGCGCTCAGTCGGACGACGCTGTCCACCGTCGCGTACTTCAGATCCAGTCTGCCGGTGATCCGCGCGCCCTCGATCTTGAGGGCCGCGACCTCACCCTCCTCCCGGGGAGCGGTGAGCAGCAACGCCCGCAGCACCCGGGCCCGTACGGTCCGCTCCGGGCCCCAGCCTGCGCCGTCCGCCGCGGACCCGTCCCCGCCGGACCCGGATTCCCCGGCCGCGAAGTCCACCGCCGCGCCGAGCGGAAAGGCGTCCCACACCCGCCGCTCGGCCGCCGTCAGATCGTTGATCATCATCACCGGGAATCTCACCCGCGATGCCTGTACCTGTCAACCACGCCTCGGACAGGCCCTGGTAGGCGCAAACACCCCCTAGTGGGCCCACGCCTCGTCGTGGGCGCGGTGCGCGTCCGTGAGGCCGTTGGTGAAGAACCGCTCGTAGTACTCGTTCTCCACATGGTGGACCTGGAGCCACACCCCCGGCACATGGATGGCGTCCGTGTGGGCCGGGAAGCGGCCGTGCGTGCGGAGGATGTACTCGCAGATGTCACGGGCGCAGTCGATCACCCGCTCCTCGTACTCGCTGGCCTCGGTGAGATAGCGCTGCCCGTAGTCCTCCCGGTAGATCCGGGCGAAGACGTCCCGGTCGGTGTAGACGCCCTTGCGGCCGAACTTCTCCTGGACGATGGTCTCCACGGCCTCCGACATGCTTCCGAACACCGGCGGGCACGCGGCGGCGATCAGCGGGGCGCCGCCGTCGGGGGAGGGGAGCCGGACCGGGTGCGAGCGCACCTTGGCGTATTTCGGCAGCGGTATGTGCCAGCGCCAGATGTCGGCCGGACGCCAGCGCGGGGTGACGAAGTCGAAGCCGAGCATCCTGCCGTACTCCCGGGAGAACTTCGGGTCGCCGAGCGCGATCTGCGGGTTGATGGTGGCGTGGATCCAGGCGCCCAGCCCCATCGCCTCGGCGGTGAGCATCAGGTTCTGCAGCAGCAGGTCCGCCTCGATCTGGGTGCGCATCGGGCCCAGCGCGCCGAGGGGCAGCTTCAGATCCCCGTTGAGGAAGCCGTTCTTCACCCACTTCCGGACCCCGGCGGCCCGGTAGAAGTTGCGGTCGTCCACCAGGGTCGGCCGGGCGCCGTCCGGCTGGGTCAGCAGATACATCAGCGCGTTCACATACTGGTGGGAGAGGTCGACCACCGGGAACAGCAGGGTCGTGCCCGGCAGATTGGACAGGAAGCGGTTGGAGTCCAGGTACGCCGGGAAGTCGCGCTTGCCGGGCGCGACATCGAGGCGGTGGTCGAGGACCTTCACCTTCGCCCGGCGCGCCCGCGCCACCAGGGTCGCGGCGTCGAACGGCTCGTCCGGCGCCGGTTCCAGCCTGCGCAGGAAGTAGGTGCCCGAGTCGTTGACGAGGAAGAAGTGGGTGCCCTGCGCGTTGTCCGGGCTCCCGGCGGTGCGGCCCGCCATCGTCAGGTTGGGCTTGGACATGATGGGTGTGCCGTTGTCCGGGTCCTCGAAGGGCCGGTCCGGCATGGTGAGCCCGGTGGTGCCGGTGATCGCGATCAGCACCGCCTCCTCCAGCTCGGTCAGCGGCTGCACCGCGTTGCGCGAGGTGTAGGTCATGGTCCCGGCGGACACCTTGGCGCCCCGGCTCACCCGGTGCGTACGGCGCCGCCACACGGTCCGCAGCAGCGGGCGCGTGAAGAGATCGGCGAGCCCGGGGTGTGCGGTGGCGGTACCGGCCGGGGCCGGAGCCCCGTCGAGCGCGGTCCCGCCGAGCGGCTCCTCGGCCGCGGGCACACCTGAGTGGCTGTCGGTGAAGGTCATGCTGTTCCCCCGTTGTGTTCTGGACCCGGGCCGGGGCCTGACCCGCCCCGGGTCGTCGTGTCACGGCGTCATGGCGAGCCGCCGTTGTCGCTGTTCGGCCGCACCGTCCGCCACGGCGCGAACGCGCTCGCGTCACGCGGCAGCAGCGGCGCCAACTCCGGGCAGTGGCGCAGGAGTACGGAGATCATGCCGCCCTTCTCGACCCAGTCGATACCGAGCGGGGTGTAGACCTCCGGCCGGTAGTCCACGGTCAGGAACCGGTCGCTCTGCAGGCGCCTGCTGGCCATCAGGATGAAGACCCGGAACGCGGTGTCGCTGAACCCGAAGCCCTCCGGCGGGTTCTCCGCGAACAGCCCGACCACGGTGTCGATCTCGTCGACGTTCCGGTAGACGTCCTTCAACCGTGCCAGCGTCTGCGGGTTCTCCGTCAGCTCCTCGAAGGAACGGATCCGCCCCCGGTGCAGCCCCGCCCGGAAGTCGTTGTAACGCGGTACCCCACGCCTGCGCGTCCGCACCAGGTCGACGACCGACAGATCGATGATCTCCCCGTCCCGCTCGAAGTGCTGCAACGAGCGCGGGAAGTTGTGCAGGGTGATCGCGCCCGGATGGGCGATGCCGAACGAGTACAGCGCGTTCGCCAGCCCCGTCTTGCGGATCCGCGCCTCGCCCGCCCCGCCCTGGATGTCCATGAAGCCCACGGTCTCCAGCCGCCGCCCGAACTGGTGCTCCCGCAGTTCGTAGTCGTCCGGGATCAGCGGATGCAGCCGGTAGACGGTGGTGAAGTCCTCGGTCAGCGAGTACGGCGCCGTGTGGTGGTCCGGCAGTGTCTTCGGGATACCGGTCAGCGAGTGCGCCTCGAACAGCCACAGACCGAGCTGGTTGAGCCAACTCTTGGGCGGACCGGACCAGTTGGTGTTGAGCGCGAGATCGATCGCCTCGGTGGCGAGGATCGCCGGCGTCCACTCCACGGTGTGGATCTTCGCGATCAGCGCGGACACCACGAGCCGGGCCGTCTGGTAGACCTTCTCCTCGCTCATCGACGGATACGCGGCGCGCAGTGCGTCGCAGACCGCGTTGTGCTCCCGCGCGAAGAGCGTGTGCAGTGCGCTGAGCCCCATCCACCAGCTCTCGTTGAACCCGGTGAGCGGCACGCCGTTCGCCCCGCCGCCCGGCAGATGGCCGTCCTCCAGACGGAGTTTCGCGCCGCCGTCGGGCTCCCGCAGGAACCGCGCGGTCCGCTCGTTCTCCCCGTACACCTCGGAGCCGTCCCACCAGTGCGAGGCGGAGTTGGCGAACAGGATCGGCGGGCGGCCGGGCGCCTCGACGCCCTCGTTCTCCGCGAACCGCATCACCCGCTCGGTCGGCCCGCCCGGCACGTTCCGCCAGTGCCCGTCGAAGCCGGGCGGCAGCGGCACCTCCACACTGCGGTCACCGGTCTTGTACCGCCGGTGGTTCACCCAGTCGTGCACCTGGAACTGGATCCATGCCGCCGCCAGCACATTGAGCGAGGTCGCGGGCACGAAGCTCTCCCGGTACAGCAACTGCCTGCTGACCGTGACCGGGTTCGGGGTGTCGAAGGTCTCCGGCCGGTAGTCCGGCTTCAGGTTCCGCCCGAAGGCCGCCCCCACCGCGCCCATGCCCGGGTCCGACAGATCGTTGTACGTCCCGTCGTACGACCGCTCCGTGCGCAGCCGCTCGGGAACGGGCTCCGGGACCGGCTCCGCCCGCGGCGGGGCCTCGCGCACCTCGGTGTCGATCAGATTGAGCCTGCGCAGCACCTTCCGCAGGAACACCAGGTTCAGCAGGCTCAAAGAGAGCGGCAGCCGGTGCCAGGGCACGACACGGTTCAGCAGCCCGAAGACGGGGCCCACGAGACGGCCGAGGAGCCTGTTGCGCAAGGGCTCCTCGGTGACGAAGCGCTGCCCGAGCCGGTGGGCGCCGCTGGCCCGGTACGCGGACTTCCGGGCCCGGTTGATGTTCCCCAGTGGCCGGAACTCGTCGGTGGTGTACCAGGGGTTGAAGGTCAGCTCCTCGATCCGCCGCGCCGCCGCCCGTGCCTCGGCGCCGTCCAGCTCCTGGGCCGGGATGGTGAGCCGGGCGATCGGCACCGCCGGGGCCACCGCGTCCGTCCACTCCACCGCCGCGTCCTCGACCGGGGTGCGCCGCTCGTCCACGTACCGCTGCACACAGAGGTCGAACGCCACGTCCGCCCGGCCGAGTCGGCGGGCCAGCTCCTTGTGGAGGAAGTCCGGGTCCCGGCGGTCGGGTTCGGCCGCCTTCGGCGTACCCGGCGCGGGCCGCAGCAGATACCGCACGGGCCCGGCCTCACCCCACAGGATCGCGCCGCGACTCCAATAGGTCTCGGTGGCAAGGGAGTCGACGGATCGTCCGGTGGCCGCCCGCACATTGCGGCGCATCCGGGCTGCCGTTCGCGGCCCCACCGCCAGCGGCAGTTTCACGAAGAGCGCGAACGCCTTCCGCAGTCGGCTGCCCGCCCCCGCCATGGCCTTGGCGAACGCCACGAACTCCCGCGCGTCGCTCGCGTGCGACACCGGGAAACTGGTGGCCAGCAGGTCATGGCTCACCCCGTCCGCCACCCGCACCCGGACCGCCGCGCCCCGCAGGTCCGGCGACCCGTCGCCCTGCCGGATGCCGCTCGCGTTGGAGAGCCGGACCAGCGCCGGATGGTCGGCGCCGGGCTGCGCGAACCCGGTCCGCAGCGCCTTTGGGAGGTCGTCGTGGAACCGCAGCCGGGCGTTCTCCACACCCAGCGGCGCCTTCGCGTGGAAGGCCCGTTCGATCGCGCCGCCCCCGGCCCGTCGGTTCCTGACCTGGACCTTCATCAGCTCCCGAGCCAGCCGCTCGAACACGAGCCGCTCGGCCTCGGGGCTGCCCCCGTCGTACTTCTCGTATCGCTGATCGTGCCGCCCTGTCTCGGCCATCGCCGTTCCCCCTACGGACGCGCTGCGTACGCACACGCGCTCATGCGCACGCCGTGCATACGGGACAGGGGCCGCACGCTACCGGTGGAGGGGTTCCGGCCACAGCGACAGTTCACGCCATGTACACATCTGCCGACAATGCTCCGGAACGTCCGGTTCCCCCGCTCCCGAGGGGCGCGGGGGAACCGGACGGCCCGTGCCGCCGCTACTTCTCGTTGGTCGACTCGACCGCGTGGCCGCCGAACTGGTTGCGCAGCGCGGCGATCATCTTCATCTGCGGGGAGTCGTCCTGACGCGAGGCGAACCGGGTGAACAGCGACGCGGTGATCGCGGGGAGCGGCACCGCGTGGTCGATCGCGGCCTCGACCGTCCAGCGGCCCTCGCCCGAGTCCTCGGCGTAGCCGCGCAGCTTCTGCAGGTGCTCGTCCTCGTCGAGGGCGTTGACGGCGAGGTCCAGCAGCCAGGAGCGGATGACGGTGCCGTCCTGCCAGGAGCGGAAGACCTCGCGGACGCTGTCGACCGACTCGACCTTCTCCAGCAGCTCCCAGCCCTCGGCGTACGCCTGCATCATGGCGTACTCGATGCCGTTGTGGACCATCTTGGAGAAGTGCCCGGCGCCGACCTTGCCGGCGTGGACATAGCCGTACGGGCCCTCCGGCTTGAGCGCCTCGAAGATCGGCTGGAGCCGCTCGACGTGCTCCTTGTCGCCGCCGACCATCAGGGCGTAGCCGTTCTGCAGACCCCACACACCGCCGGAGACACCGGCGTCGACGAAGCCGACGCCCTTCTCGCCCAGCTCCGCCGCGTGCTTCTCGTCGTCCGTCCAGCGGGAGTTGCCGCCGTCGACGACCGTGTCACCGGGCGAGAGCAGCCCGCCGAGTTCGTCGACCACGGACTGGGTGGCGGCGCCGGCCGGGACCATCACCCAGACCGTGCGCGGCGCGTCGAGACCCTCGACCAGTTCGGCCAGGCTGCCCACGTCGGAGACGTCGGGGTTGCGGTCGTAGCCGATGACGGTGTGGCCGGCGCGGCGGATCCGCTCGCGCATGTTGCCGCCCATCTTGCCGAGACCGATCAGACCGAGCTGCATATCAGTTCGCTTCCTTCTGTGCTTCGGAGGTGGGTGCCTGTGCGGCGGAGGTGGAAGTCGGCCGGCCGCCGCGCAGGGCGACCGCGTACATCTCGTCCGCGTCCAGCCGTCGCAGCTCCTCCGCGATCAGTTCGGACGTGGCACGCACCTTCAGGGCGAGCGTGCGGGACGGCTGGCCGGGCAGGGTGAGCGTGGCGAGCGGGCCCTCGGGGCGGTCGATGACGACCTCGCCCTTCGCGGTGCCGAGCCGCACCCCGGTCACCACCGGCCCGGCGGTCAGGACGCGCTCGACGGTGACGCCGAGCCGGGCCTCCAGCCAGCGGGCCAGCAGTTCGGCGCTCGGGTTGTCGGCCTCGCTCTCCACGGCGGCCGAGGTGATGGTCTCCTTGGCCTGGTCGAGGGCGGCGGCCAGCATCGAACGCCACGGCGTCAGCCGGGTCCACGCGAGGTCGGTGTCGCCGGGCGTGTAGGAGGCACCGCGCTGTTCGAGCGCGGCGAGCGGGGTCTCCACCGCGTACATGTCGGTGATCCGGCGCTGGGCGAGCGCGCCCAGCGGGTCCTTGGCCGGGTTCTCCGGCGCGTCCACCGGCCACCAGACGACGACCGGAGCGTCCGGGAGCAGCAGCGGCAGGACCACCGAGTCGGCGTGGTCGGACACCTCGCCGTACGTCCGCAGCACGACCGTCTCGCCGGTGCCCGCGTCGGCGCCGACCCGCACCTCGGCGTCCAGGTGCGACTTGGTGCGGTCCTTCGGGGTGCGGGCGTGCCGCTTGATGACGACCAGGGTGCGCGAGGGGTGCTCGTGCGAGGCCTCCTCGGCCGCCTTGATCGAGTCGTAGGCGTTCTCCTCGTCCGTCACGATCACCATCGTGAGGACCATGCCCACGGCGGGTGTGCCGATGGCCCGCCGGCCCTGCACCAGGGCCTTGTTGATCTTGCTTGCCGTGGTGTCCGTCAGGTCGAATTTCATGGCCTGCGCCAGCTCCGTCCGTCTCGTGCGAGCATCTCGTCCGCTTCCTCGGGGCCCCAACTGCCCGAGGCGTACTGCGCGGGCCTGCCGTGCCCCGCCCAGTACTCCTCGATCGGGTCGAGGATCTTCCAGGACTCCTCCACCTCCTGATGGCGGGGGAAGAGGTTGGCGTCGCCGAGCAGCACATCCAGGATCAGCCGTTCGTACGCCTCCGGGCTGGACTCCGTGAACGACTCGCCGTACGCGAAGTCCATGGTGACGTCCCGGATCTCCATCGAGGTACCCGGCACCTTCGAACCGAAGCGCACGGTCATCCCCTCGTCCGGTTGCACCCGGATGACGATCGCGTTCTGCCCCAGCTCCTCGGTGGCCGTGGAGTCGAACGGGGAGTGCGGGGCGCGCTGGAAGACGACCGCGATCTCGGTCACCCGGCGGCCGAGACGCTTGCCGGTGCGCAGATAGAACGGGACGCCCGCCCAACGGCGGTTGTCCACGCCCAGCTTGACCGCCGCGTAGGTGTCCGTGGACGAGGACGCGTCGATGCCGTCCTCCTCCAGATAGCCCACCACCTGCTCGCCGCCCTGCCAGCCGGCCGCGTACTGGCCGCGCACACTGTGCCGGCCCAGGTCCTCCGGCAGCCGTACGGCCTTGAGCGCCTTCAGCTTCTCCGCCAGCAGCGACTCGGCGTCGAAGGCCGCGGGTTCCTCCATGGCGGTCAGGGCCAGGAGCTGCAGGAGGTGGTTCTGGATGACGTCACGGGCCGAGCCGATGCCGTCGTAGTACCCGGCACGGCCGCCGATGCCGATGTCCTCGGCCATCGTGATCTGGACGTGGTCGACATAACTGCGGTTCCAGATGGGCTCGTACATCTGGTTGGCGAAGCGGAGCGCCAGGATGTTCTGGACGGTCTCCTTGCCGAGGTAGTGGTCGATGCGGAAGACCTGCTCGGGGTCGAACACGTCGTGCAGCACCGTGTTCAGCTCGCGGGCGCTGGCCAGGTCGTGGCCGAACGGCTTCTCGATGACCGCGCGCCGCCAGGACCCCTCGGGCGGACTGGCCAGCCCGTGCTTCTTGAGCTGCTTGACGACCTTCGGGAACATGCTCGGCGGCACGGAGAGATAGAACGCGAAGTTGCCGCCCGTGCCCCGGGAGCCGTCCAGCTCCTCGACGGCCTTGCGGAGCCGCTCGAACGCCTCGTCGTCGCCGAAGTCGCCCGGGATGAACCGCATCCCCTCGGCGAGCTGCTGCCAGACCTCCTCACGGAACTCGGTGCGGGCGTGGTCGCGGACCGCGTCGTGCACGATCTGCGCGAAGTCCTCGTCCTCCCAGTCCCGGCGGGCGAAACCGACGAGGGAGAAGCCCGGCGGCAGCAGGCCCCGGTTGGCCAGGTCGTACACGGCCGGCATCAGCTTCTTGCGGGACAGGTCGCCGGTCACCCCGAAGATGACGAGCCCGGACGGGCCCGCGATCCTCGGCAGCCTGCGATCACCCGCGTCGCGGAGCGGGTTGAGCCACTCGGCGGTCATTCCCCATCAACTCCCTTGCTGTTCGCCTCGTCCAGGAGGCGCCTCAGGGGTTCCCCCGTGACGCTGGTCGCCACGGTTGCTTCGGTGGTCACGTGATCATCTTCCTTCAGGCGCTCGGGCCGGCCGAGGAGGGAACGCAGTGATTCCTTCGCGGCGGCGACGACGTTCTCGGTGGTGAACCCGTACGCGGCGAACAGGATCCGCGCGTCGGCGGAGGCGCCGAAGTGTTCGAGGGAGACGATGCGGCCGTGGTCACCGACGTAGCGGTACCAGGTCAGACCGATCCCCGCCTCGACCGCCACGCGGGCCTTCACGGACGGCGGCAGCACGCTCTCCCGGTATTCGCGCGGCTGTTCCTCGAACCACTCCACGGACGGCATCGACACCACCCGGGTCCCGACCCCCTCCGCCTCCAGCCGCTCCCGCGCCGCGACGGCCAGCTGCACCTCGGACCCGGTGGCGATCAGGATCACCGCCGGGGTCGCCGCCGAGGACTCGCGCAGCACGTAACCACCCTTGGCGGCACCGGAGTTCAGCGGATACGTCGGCACGCCCTGCCGGGTGAGCGCCAGCCCGTGCGGGGCCGGGTGCGTGGCGTGCCGCCGCAGGATCTCGGCCCAGGCCACGGCCGTCTCGTTGGCGTCGGCGGGACGGACCACGTTCAGCCCGGGTATGGCGCGCAGGGAGGCCAGGTGTTCGACCGGCTGATGGGTGGGGCCGTCCTCGCCGAGCCCGATGGAGTCGTGCGTCCACACATACGTCACCGGCAGCTGCATCAGCGCGGAGAGCCGGACCGCGTTGCGCATGTAGTCGGAGAACACCAGGAACGTGCCGCCGTAGATCCGGGTGTTGCCGTGCAGCGCGATGCCGTTCATCCCGGCGGCCATCGCGTGCTCCCGGACGCCGAAGTGGATCGTACGGCCGTACGGGTCGGCCTCCGGGAGCGGGTTGCCGGCCGGGAGAAAGGACGAGGTCCTGTCGATGGTGGTGTTGTTCGAACCGGCGAGGTCGGCGGAGCCGCCCCACAGCTCGGGGATCACCGCGCCCAGCGCCTGGAGCACCTTGCCGGAGGCCGCTCGGGTCGCCACCGACGCGCCCTCCTCGAACACGGGCAGCGCCTCCTCCCAGCCCTCCGGCAGCCGGCCCGCGACCACCCGGTCGAAGAGCCGGGCCCGTTCGGGGGCGGCGGCCCGCCACTCGGAGATCCGCCTGTCCCAGGCGGCGTGCGCCTCGGCGCCCCGGTCGAGGGCCCGCCGGGTGTGGGCGAGGACGTCGTCGGCCACGTCGAAGGTCCGGTCCGCGTCGAAGCCGAGGACCCGCTTGGTGGCGGCGACCTCGTCCGCGCCCAGCGCCGAGCCGTGGGAGGCCTCCGTGTTCTGGGCGTTGGGGGCCGGCCAGGCGATGATCGTGCGCATCGCGACGATCGAGGGCCGCGCGGTCTCCTCCCGCGCGGCCAGCAGCGCGTCGTACAGGGCGTGCACATCCACGTTGCCGTTGAACGCCGGCTCGATCCGCTGGACGTGCCAGCCGTACGCCTCGTACCGCTTCAGCACGTCCTCGGAGAACGCGGTGGCCGTGTCGCCCTCGATGGAGATGTGGTTGTCGTCGTACAGGAGGACGAGGCCGCCCAGCTTCTGATGGCCCGCCAGCGACGAGGCCTCGGCGGAGACGCCCTCCTCCAGATCGCCGTCGGAGACGATCGCCCAGACGGTGTGGTCGAACGGCGACGCCCCCTCCGGCGCGTCCGGGTCGAAAAGTCCGCGCTCGTAGCGGGCGGCCATCGCCATGCCGACCGCGTTGGCCACGCCCTGGCCCAGCGGTCCGGTCGTGGTCTCCACCCCGGCGGTGTGCCCGTACTCGGGGTGCCCCGGCGTCTTCGAACCATGGGTGCGGAACGCCTTCAGATCGTCCAGCTCCAGCTCGTACCCCGCCAGGTACAGCTGGGTGTAGAGGGTCAGCGAGGTGTGGCCGGGGGAGAGGACGAAGCGGTCGCGGCCGGTCCACTCGGGGTCCGCAGGATCGTGACGCATCACCTTCTGAAAGAGCGTGTACGCGGCGGGCGCGAGACTCATCGCCGTACCCGGGTGCCCGTTACCGGCCCGCTGCACGGCGTCGGCGGCCAGCAGACGGGCGGTGTCCACGGCGCGCCGGTCGAGTTCTGTCCAGTTCATCTTCAAGAAGTCCTCGATAGAGACGGCGGAACTGCTCTGACGCCTTCAAAAGTAAAAGTCTGACTTTTGTGGGGACAGGTCGCCGTGTGCCAGCCTTCGGTGAAACTGGGACACCCACGACGCGACGGCGAGGACATGACGGACAGAGACTTCCCGGACGGCGACCGGATCAAGACCTTCCCGTTCCCCGCCGACCGCGGCTCCTCCGGCGTCGGCATGCGGATCGGCCCGATGGGCCACCACGAGCCCTGGCACGCGGACATACCCCTCGACGGGGTCCACCGCATCGACTTCCACGTGGTGATGCTGTTCGACGGCGGCCCGGTCCACCACATGATCGACTTCACCGGGTACGAGGTGGGCGCGGGCGAACTGCTGTGGATCCGCCCCGGACAGGTGCATCGCTTCTCACGCGCCACCGGGTACCGCGGGACCGTCCTCACCATGCAGCCGGGCTTCCTGCCCCGCGCCACCGTCGAGGCGACCGGCCTCTACCGCTACGACCTGCCGCCGCTGCTCCGCCCCGACGAGGCTCAACTCGCCGGCCTGCGCCACTCCTTGGCCCAGCTGGAACGCGAGTACACCGACACCGCCACCCTGCCGCCCGGCCTGCACACCGCCGTCCTGCGGCACTCCCTGACCGCGTTCCTGCTGCGCCTCGCCCATCTCGCCGAGTCCGGTTCGGCAGGCTCGGGCGGCTCGGCAGGCTCGGGCGAGGGGGAGCACCGGACCGACGACAGCGCCTTCAGCCGCTTCCGGGACGCCGTCGAGCGGGACTTCGCCGTCAACCACAGCGTCAGTGCCTACGCCGACGCCCTCGGCTACTCACGCCGCACCCTCGTCCGCGCGGTGCGCGCCGCGACCGGCGAGACCCCCAAGGGCTTCATCGACAAGCGGGTCGTCCTGGAGGCGAAACGGCTGCTGGCCCACACGGACCTGCCGATCGGCCGGGTCGGCGTGGCCGTCGGCTTCCCCGACGCGGCCAACTTCTCCAAGTTCTTCCACCTGCACACCGGGGCGACCCCGGTGGCGTTCCGGGCGGAGATGCGCTGACGCGCGACGAGGGGCGGGCTCCACCGCCGTGGAGCCCGCCCCTCGCTCACGTCGCCTGTCAGCGACCGAAGGTGAACCAGTTCACGTTCACGAAGTCCTGCGCCTGACCGCTGGTGAAGGTCAGATAGACGTCATGGGTGCCGGTGATCCGGCTGATGTTCGCGGGGACCGTCCGCCACGACTGCCAGCCTCCGGTGTTGGCGATCGAGAAACTCCCGACCGGGGTGCTCGTCCGGCTGTCGATCCGCACCTCGACCAGCCCGCTCACCCCGGAGTTGGCGCCGGAGGCCACCCGGGCGACGAACTGGGTGGCCGCCGTGGAACCGAAGTTGACGTTCTGGAACAGCGCCCAGTCGCCGTTGGCCAGCGAGCCGATGTTCTGACCGCCCCCGCTGTCGGTCGTGGTCTCGGTGAGCGTGCCGCTCTGGCTGTTGTACGACTCGGCCTGGATCGCGCTGTACGCGTCCCGCGTGCCGGTCGGCGGCGGAGTGGTCGTGCCTCCGGCGGCCGACAGCACCTGCACGTAGTCGACGACCATCGGGACGCCGGAGCGGGTGTCGCCGTCCAGCCCGCCGCCGAACGCGTCGGGGAAGGCGCCGCCCATCGCCACGTTCAGGATGATGAAGAACCCGTGGTTGGTGGCGTTGGTCCAGGTGGTCGCGTCGACCTGGTTCGCGTTCACCGAGTGGAACTGCGTGCCGTCGACGAGGAACCGGATCGTCTCCGGGGTCACCGAGCGGTCCCACTCCATGGTGTAGGTGTGGAAGCCGGACTGGCAGGTCGTGTTGGGGCACGCGACGGAGTTGCCGATGCCGGTCGTCTCGTTGCACGGGCCGCCCGGATTGGTGCCGCAGTGCATCGTCGCCCAGACCTGGTTGCGGCCCTGGACGTTCTCCATGATGTCCAGCTCGCCGACGCTCGGCCAGTTCTGGTAGTTGCCCCGGTAGGGGGCGCCCAGCATCCAGAACGCGGGCCAGTAGCCCTCGGCGGCCGTCCCGGTGACGTTCGGCATCTGGATACGGGACTCGACCCGCAGCTTGCCGCCCGCCGGGGGCTGGAAGTCGGTGCGGTTGGTCTCGATCCGGCCCGAGGTCCAGCGGCCCGCCGAGTCCCTGAGCGGGGTGATTCGGAGATTGCCGTTGCCGTCGAGGGAGACGTTGGAGGTGCTGTTCGTCATCGTCTCGACCTCGCCGGTGCCCCAGTTGGCGGGGCCGCCGGGGTACGAAGTGCCGGTCGCGTACTGCCAGTTGGAGGTGGAGACGCCGGTGCCCGCGGTGCCGTTGAAGTCGTCGACGAAGACCTGCGTCCAGCCGGCGGGCGGTGTGGGGGCGGCGCCCTGCGCGGTCGTCGCCCACGCCGTGGCCAGCGCCAGCGCGGCGCTCACGGCGAGGAACGCGCGCCGGAGCGGGCGGCGGCGTCTGCGGGGTGTGCCGGGGGTTTCACTCATGGCGGCCTCTTCGGGTGTACGGAGTGAAATGAGCGGGTGTGGGGGTGCGGGGTGCACATGGGGGAGCGCTCCGCGGAGTCCCGTCCTGAGAGCGCTCTCAGAGAAGAGCGTGCGGTCAATGTGCGCTCCGGCGCTGCGGTCGTCAAGAGTTAAAGCGGAGAAAGTCCGTGCGGGAGCGGCGAGTTCACCATGTGAAGATCGGACGTTCTCGGGCGGTTTCCCGCCAAGCCTGTGACGGGGCGGCTCAGTCCCCGGAGCCCGTGGACGCGGTCGGGCCGGACATCGGCTCGTCCGGGTTCACGGAGAACACCATGGTGCCGGCGGTCGCCACGATCGCGTCGTCCACGAGCAGCACGCGGGGCGGCGTCTCGGTCGCCGTGTCCCCGGGGTCGTCGAGCGCGTCCGTCCGCCACAGCTCGGAGCCCGTGTCGCTGTCCAGGGCCAGCAGCCTGCCGAAGCGGTTGGCGAAGTAGATCTCGCCGCGGGCCGCCGACACCACCGGGACGGACAGGTTCTCCATGTCGGTGGCGCGCTCCCACAGCAGCTTGCCGCTCGCCGCCGACACGGCGGTGACCGAGCCGTTGGTCCGCACGAAGTACACCACCCCGCCGACCAGCGTCGCCGCGCCGCGCAGCGCCCGCTTCAGCGGGATCCGGGTCACCTTGCCGGTGACCGGGTCCACCCGCAGGAACGCGTCGTACGGCCGCTCGTACCCGGCCTGGTAGACCTCCTCGGTGGTCTCCGCCGCGAGGTACAGCGGCCGTCCGTCCACGGCGCCCAGCGCCAGTGCCTTCTTGGGCATCGGGGCGAGTTCCCGCGGGGTGCCGTCCTCCGGATCGAGCCGCACGAGCGTGAACGGCCGGGTGTCGAGGAAGTCGTCTCCCGTCCAGCACACGGCGTAGGGGTCCTCGCCGAGCACCGTGGGAACGCAGTTGTCTCCGGCGGGCTCCGGCGTCCGCCACAGCTCGTCACCGGCCGTGTCGTAGGCGACCACCTCCGAGTGGTCGGGCGTGAGCGTGAGGATGCCGCCGTCGTAGAGGAACGCGGTCTCGCTTCCGCTGATGGGCCGGGTCCAGCGCTGCTTCCCGGTCGCCGTGTCCAGGGCCACCAGGTTCCGCCGGCTGCTGTCGGGCTCCGTGTAGACGTAGACCAGGCCGTCGCGCACCCCGATGGGCCGGGCGGTCTGGGGCAGGGTCCCGTACCGCCATCCCATCGTCCCGCGGGCGGCGTCCACCTCGGCGACGACGAAGCCCGTACCGGCGCAGAACAGGGCCGTGCCGTCCGTCCGGCAGCCCGATTCGTTGTAGTTGACCGGGATGTAGCCGGCGGGAAGACCGCTGTCGGCGCGCAGCGGTGTGCGCCAGGGCCGCCAGCCCGCGGGGAGCGACACGGAACGGGGGCGGACGGCGGTGCCGGTGTCGGCGCCGGAGGGGGCCGGGGCGTCCTCGAACCCGGCGTATCCGAGCAGCGCGGCGCCCAGCGCGGTGACGGTGAGGGTGACACCGAGTCCGGCGAGGAGCAACCGCCGTCCGGTGGACCGGCGTCGCACGGGCGGGCGGGCCGGGGTCGCGCGGTGCCTGTCCGCCGCGCTGTCGTTCGCCGTCGTGTCGTCCGGGGCCGAGCCGCCGGACGTTCCGCCGCTGGGCGCCCCGTCGTTCGCCGTGGTGTCGTGGGCGCGCCCGGTGTCCGTGGGTCCGGTGGCTGTCGGCCGGATGCCCGTCGGGCCGGTGACTGTCGGCCGGGTGTCCGACGGCCGGTCGGGAGGCTCGGGTGCCGGATCGGTCGTGAGGCGGGCGGATCCGTGGGAGGGGGAGAGGGCGGGGGAGGTGGGCAACTCCAGGAGCAGCCGGTGGAGTTCGGCCAGGTCGGGACGGGCCGCAGGGTCCTTCTCCAGGCAGCGTTCGGCGAGGCGGCGCAGCGGCTCGGGCACCGCGTGCAGCTTCGGTGCCTCGAACATGACCTGGTAGCCCGCGAGATAGGGGCTCTCCGCCTTGAACGGGCTGTGCCCGCTGGCCGCGAACACCAGCAGCGAGCCCAGGGAGAACACGTCCGACGCGGCGGTGACGTCCCGTGGCGAGCGCAGCTGCTCCGGCGACATGAACGGGGGCGTGCCGATGACCCGGCCGGTCACGGTGAGCGGCAGATTGTCACCGGCGCGCGAGATGCCGAAGTCGATGACCCGCGGCCCGTCCTCGGCCATCAGTACGTTCGCCGGCTTCAGATCGCGGTGCACGACCCCCGCCCGGTGGATGTCCCGCAGCGCCTCGACGAGTCCGAGCGCGAGGCCCCGGATACGGGCCGTGCTCAACGGCCCCTCCTCGCCCACCAGATCGAAGAGGGTGGGCCCCGGCACGTACAGCGTCGCCATCCACGGCCGCTTCGCCTCCGGGTCGGCGTCGACCACGGGGGTGGTGAAGGCCCCGCTCACCCGGCGCGCCGCCGCGATCTCCTGGCGGAACCGGGAGCGGAACTCGTCGTCGTCGCAGTACTGGGCGTGCACCAGCTTCAGCGCGACCAGTCGCCCCGACGCCGACCGGGCGCGGTAGACGATGCCCATCCCGCCCGAGCCGAGCCGGTCCTCCAGGACGTACTCACCGACGGAGGTGGGATCGTCGTCCCTCAGCGGCATTTCCCACCACGCTCTTGTCCGTCTTGTCCGTAGTTCTGATCCGTACGACAGCTGCGGCGGTTCAGCCTAGGCGATGCGGACGGGAGCACCCGACCAGGGGCGGCGTCAGAGAGCGCTCCCGGCCCGCCACTCCGACCAGGACAGGTTCCAGCCGTTGAGGCCGTTGGACGCCTCGACGGTCCGTTCGCCCGAGTTCCGCACGACGACGACATCGCCGAGCATCGAACTGTCGTAGAACCGGTACCCGGGCACCGAGTCGTCGTCCGCGCCCTTCGCGTCGTGCAGCCCGACGCACCCGTGGCTGACGTTGGCGTTGCCGAAGACGGACTCGGCGGCCCAGTAGTTGCCGTGGACGAACGTGCCGGAGGTGGTGAGCCGTTGGGCGTGCGGGACGTCCTTGATGTCGTACTCGTCGCCGAGACCGACCGTGGAGGACTCCATCCGGGTCTCCTCGAACCGCTCGCTGATCACCATGATCCCGGACCAGGTGGTGTGTTCGGCGTCACCGCCGGTCACGGGGTAGGTGGCGAGGGTCGCCCCGTCGCGTACGACTGTCATCTCCTTGGTGGCCAGATCGACCGTGCTGATCTGTTCGCGGCCGATGCGGAAGGTGACGTCCTTGGACTGCGTCCCGTACACACCGTCCGCGCCGGCCACGTCCTTCAGCCGCAGCCCCAGCGTGATCGTGGTGCCCGCCGCCCAGTACGTCTCCGGCCGGAAGTCCAGCCGGGTGTCGCTGAACCAGTGCCCCACGACCTCGACGGCCGGCTCGGCGGTCACGGTGATCGCCTTCTGCACGGCGGCCCTGTCGGTGACGGCCTCGGTGAAGTCGATCGACACGGGCATACCGACGCCGGAGGTGGAGTCCGCCTCCGGGGTGAAGCGGCCGACGAAGGTGGCGGCGGGGGAGGCGGTGGTGAAGGTCGTCGTCCCGATGTCGCCGCCGTCCGGCTCGGCGGTGACGGTGTAGGCGGTGCCCGAGTACGGGTTCCGGGACGACGTCCATTTCGTACGGGCCTCGTCGAGCGCCCCCGCCGGCTCGGTGCCGTCGGCGGCGGTGACCGTCACGCCGGCCAGCGTGCCGTCGGAGACCGTGACCTCGACGGGTTCGGTGAAGGCGGCGCTCTTCGTGCCGTCGGCCGGCGTGACGGTGACCGTGGCCCGGAGCGTTTCGGCCGACGCGCCCGCGCCCGCGCTCGCCGAGCCGCCGCTCTGCGCGGCGGCCTCCGTGGCGCCGCCTCCGCACCCGGTCAGCACGGCGACGGCGGGCACCGCCCCGAGCGCCGCGAGCAGCCCGCGTCGCGACCACCCCTCCGGCCGCTCCCGCTCTCCGGACCGCTTCGCTCTGTACGGGACACCCACGACATGCCTTTCCTCGCCGATCACCACTCCCTTCGCATCCTGCGCCGCTTTCCTGGGCGGGATCTGTGAACCGGGGGGTGCGGTGGCTGAGATTCCGGTGAGGACGGCGGGGCGGGCCGCCGCTTAATCGGTGGCTCCGCCCGACGCGGCCCGTTACCTTCCCCTCATGGCGCTGACTCATGGCACGTGCACGGACCGGTTCGCCGCGGTGCGCGAGGCGCTCGCGGCCTCGCTGGACGACAAGGACGTGGGGGCGTCGGTCGCCGTGTACGTGGACGGTGAGCCGGTGGTCGACCTGTGGGGCGGGTACGCCGACGCGGAGCGCACCACCCCGTGGGAGCGGGACACGATCACCCATGTGTGGTCCACCACCAAGACGATGACGGCGCTGTGCGTGCTGATGCTCGCCGACCGGGGCGAACTGGACCTGGACGCGCCGGTGGCGACGTACTGGCCCGAGTTCGCGGCGGCGGGCAAGGAGGACGTACGGGTGCGGCATGTG
This sequence comes from Streptomyces griseiscabiei, assembly GCF_020010925.1. NCBI lineage: Bacteria > Bacillati > Actinomycetota > Actinomycetes > Kitasatosporales > Streptomycetaceae > Streptomyces > Streptomyces griseiscabiei. The sequence continues at coordinate 2,033,661 of NZ_JAGJBZ010000002.1, forward strand.
CTGTCGCACACGGCCGGTCTGCCCCGTTTCGACGCGCCCACGACGCTGGAGGACCTGTACGACTGGCCGACCGTCACCGCGCGGCTCGCGGCGCAGGCGCCGGTCTGGAAGCCGGGCACCGAGGCCGGCTACCACGCGATGACCCAGGGGTATCTCCTCGGGGAGATCGTCCGCCGGGTCACCGGCCGCAGCCTGGGCACCTTCCTCGCCGAGGAGGTCACCGGGCCGCTGGGCGCGGACTTCCACATCGGGCTCGCCGCCGAGCACGACCACCGGGTCGCGCCGATCATCGCGCCGCCCACCTCCCCGGACCGGAGCGGTCCGCGGCCCAACCCGGTCATCCCGGACGGCACCGCCAACACGACCGCCTGGCGGCGCGCCGAGATCCCGGCCGCGAACGGTCACGGCAACGCCCGCTCGGTCGCCGCCGTCCAGTCGCTGCTGGCCTGCGGCGGCGCGGCGCGCGGTGTACGGCTGCTGTCGGAGCGGGGGTGCGAGCGGATCTTCGAGGAGCAGTTCGACGGCACGGACAGCGTCCTGAACGTCCCGATGCGCTACGGCATGGGCTACGGCATCAACGGCGGCCTACTGCCCAACCCCCGCACCTGTTTCTGGGGCGGCTGGGGCGGCTCGCTCGTCGTGGTCGACCTCGACGCCCGGATGACCGTGACGTACATGATGAACCAGATGATCGACGGGGGCCTCGGCGACGAGCGGGGCTTCGCGATCCTCGCGGCCGCCTACGAGGGTCTGTCGGCCTGAACGACCCCGTCTGAACCGCGCGCACCGGCCCCCGGAGACTCTCCCGGGGCCGGTGCGCGGCATGCCGAGGCCGTCTGGCAAGATCACCGGCACCTGGTGGAACCAGAACCCTGCATTCCTCCTCTCCAGGGGCGGGGGACGCACCGCAATCACCGCACATCACCGCGGCCTCCGCCGACCTGCCGCGACAAGACGCTGCGACAAGGCGTCGCGACAGGGCGCCGCAACAAGGTGTTCATGCCCTGTGCATGGTGTCGCTCCGAGCGCTCCGGCCACCATCGGATCACGACCGCCCGCCGATCATCACCCAGGAGTCCGCATGCCCAGCCGCCGCCGTCTCCTCGCCGGGACCGCCGCCGTCGGCGCGACCGGGGCGGCGGCCGGCTGTGTCGCGCACGAGGGACGCAGGGCCGGGCCCCGCGAGGTCGCCGCCCCGCAGGTGAGCCGGCCGTCCGCGCCGGTGGTCCCCGCCGCCCGCACCCCGTCGAACCGGCTCAACTTCGTGGTCGTCCTCGCCGACGACCTCGGCCACGGGGAACTCGGCTCCTACGGCCAGAAGCTGATCGACACCCCCCGCCTGGACGCCCTGGCCGCCGAGGGACTGCGTTTCACGGACGCCTACGCCGCCGCCCCGGTCTGCGCCCCCTCCCGCTGCTCCCTGCTCACCGGCCTGCACAGCGGCCACGCCACCGTCCGCGAGAACCCCTGGGGTCCGGGCGGCCAAGGGGCGCTCACCGAACAGGACTTCACCTTCGCCGAGGCCCTGCGCGCCCTGGGCTACCGCACCGCGCTCATCGGCAAGTGGGGCTTCGGCCCCGAGCGGCCGAACCAGCCGAGCCACCCCAACTCCCGTGGTTTCGAGCAGTTCTACGGCTATCTCACGCACAAGCACGCCCACGAGTACTACCCGACCTATCTCTGGGACAACGCCGAGAAGCACGACATCCCCGAGAACCGCGACGGCGCCCGTGCGGTCTACGCGCCCGACCTCATCGAGGACCGGGCGCTCGGCTTCGTGGACGCCCACAAGGACGAGCCGTTCCTGCTGTTCCTCGCCCCGACCGTGCCGCACGCCCCGAGCCTCGCCCCGGAGCTGGGCGCGTACGCCGACGAGCCCTGGACCCGGCCGAACAGGGCCCACGCCGCCCAGGTCACCGGCCTGGACACGCTCGTCGGCACCCTCGTCGACCGGCTCACGGCGCACGGCATCGACCGGCGCACCGTCGTCCTCGTCACCAGCGACAACGGCCCGCACGAGGAGGGCGGCACCGACCCCGACCTCTTCGACGCGAGCGGCCCGCTGCGCGGCTACAAGCGCAATCTGTACGAGGGCGGCATCCGTGTCCCCCTCATCGCCTGGTCCCCGCAGCGCGTCCCCGTCGGCACCACCGACCGGCCGACCCCGCTGACCGATCTGCTGCCGACCCTCGCCGACCTCGCGGGCGCGCCCGCCCCGACGGACATCGACGGGCTCTCCGCCGCCCCGCTGCTGCGCCCCGGCGGAGCCGAGGCCGCCCGTCACGACCAGCTGTACTTCTACCGCAACCACAGCGGTGTCACCCCGCGCGCCGACCGGGTCGACGGCGGCCGGGCCCGGCGGCTGGCCGAGGCGGTGCGGCGCGGTGACCTCAAGGCGGTGCGGTTCGCCCCCGGCCAGGACCGGAGGGTGCCCGACGACCGGTGGCAGGTCGAGCTGTACGACCTGGCCCGGGACCCCGGTGAGCGCAACGACCTGGCGGCGGCCCGGCCCGCCCAGGCCGACGCGCTGGTCGGGCTGATGCGGTCCTCCTGGGTGGACGACTACCGGCGTGAGCCCTACGGCGTCACGCTCCACGTCACGCGGCAGGGCGGGACGTTCCTCGTCACCGCGAGCCTCGCCAACGGCTCCGCCCGCCCCTGGACCGCCGCCCGCCTCGCCCTCACCGCGCCCCGCGGCTGGCAGGTCCGGACCCTCGGCACGGCCACCGCGGACCGGGTCCGCTCCGGCGGCCGGTTCACCGCGCGCTGGGAGGTCACCCCGGCCGCCGACGCCGATCAGGGCCGGCTCACCGCCCGGGCCACCGCCACGCACGCGGGCGCCGCGGTGACGTACACGGCACAGGCGTCGGCCGGGAAATAGACCACGAGCGGGTGCGAGCCGGCCGTCAGGAGGCGGACGTGCCCCGCCCCGGGATCAGCGACCCCCGCCGGGGCCCGTCCGGCTGCCACCCCAGGGCCCGGGAGATCCCACGGGCCGCCACCCGCACCGCGGGCGTCAACACCGGTACCTGGGCGCCCACTTGGGGGACCACGACCGACACGGCGGCCACCACGGCGCCGCCCGGCCCGCGGACCGGCGCGGCCACCGAGAGCGCGTCCTCGGTGACCTGACGGCTGCTCACCGCCACACCCGTGCGCCGGACTTCGGCGAGCACCCGCCGCAACCGGGGCGCGTCGGCGATGGTGTACGGCGTGAAGGAGGCCAACGGCCCCTGGCAGTAGACCTCCTGGGACGACGGGTCGCCGTGCGCGAGGAGCGCCAGGCCGACGCCCGTGGCGTGCAGGGGCCAGCGGGCGCCTACCCGGATGTGGACACCGACGGCCGAGCGGCCGGAGAGCCACTCGATGTAGACCACCTCGTCGCCGTCGCGGACCGCGAGCTGCACGTTCTCGTGCGTCGCCTCGTACAGGTCCTCCAGGTACGGCAGCGCGATCTGCCGCAGGGCCAGGCCGCGCGGGGCCAGCGCCGCCAGCTCCCACAGCCGCAGCCCGACGTGGTAGATCCCGGACGGGTCCCGCTCCAGGGCACCCCACTCGGTGAGCGCGCCCACCAGCCGGTGGGCCGTGGTGAGGGTGAGTCCCGCCCGGCGGCTGATGTCGGTGAGGGAGAGCGCCGGATGGTCGTGGTCGAAGGCGGCCAGCACGGCGAGCAACCGGTCGGGCGCGGAGCGCCCGGCGCCCGGTGGCGTGCTCCCCGGCGCGGTCTGCCCGGGCAGGTGCCCCGGCGCGGTCTGCTCGGGCACGGGCCCCGGCGTCGGCAGCGCGTCGGTGGTCATCGGCATGGCGGCGTCACCCCAGTCCGGCCTCGGCGATCTTCTGCAGCAGCGCATGGAGGGTCTCGCGCTCGGCGGCGTCGAGAGGCTCCACCAGTTCGTCGGAGACCCGCTGTCCGGCCTCGTCGGTGTCGCGGAGGAAGGACCGGCCGTCCTCGGTGAGCACGATGATCCGGCTGCGGCGGTCGTCGGGGGAGGGCCGCCGCTCGGCGAAGCCCAGCTTCTCCAGGTCGTCCACCAGGCCGACGATCGCGCTCGGGTCGTAGCCGAGCGTGGCGCTCAGCTCGCGCTGGAGCGCGCCCGGGGAGGTGGCGAGGAAGCGCAGCAGCGCGTAGTGGCGCAGCCGGAGGCCCGACTCCTGGAGGGAGGAGTTGAACAGCTGCCCGGACCGCAGCCCCAGGCGGTACAGCAGATAGCCGGTGTCCGCGTGCAGCCCGCGCATCCACGGCTCGTGCGCGTCGATCGAGGCGGCGTCCTGCGTCTGCTGGCGGGCGATGGCGGGCTCCCTGGTCCGGGGCCTGCCCCGGGGGTCAGGCCTGCGCCCCGGTCGGGGCGGCGCGTACGTACCGCCCCAGCATGACGCAACGCCCGGGGAACAACAACTATTGACGTCAACAACTATTGCTCTTAACTTCGATTTCGAAGCCGCACCGCGACATCGGGGTGCCGCACTCCGGCCTCGCGGCCGCACCGCCACTCGAAGGGATCCACTCGTGCCCAGCATCGATCTCACCGGCAAGGTCGCCGTCGTCACGGGCAGTGGCCGTGGCCTGGGCCTCGCCTACGCACAGGCCCTCGCCGCCGCCGGCGCCTCCGTCGTCGTCAACGACATCGACGAGGCCGTGGCCGAGGCGGCGGTGAAGTCCATCACCGAGGCGGGCGGCACGGCCGTCGCCGAGGTGGTCCCGGTCGGCACGACCGAGGCCGCGGACCGGCTGGTGGGCCGCGCGGTGGAGGAGTTCGGGCGGCTGGACATCCTGGTCACCAACGCGGGCATCCTCCGCGACAAGGTGCTGTGGAAGATGTCCGACGACGACTTCGACGCGGTGATCACCACCCACCTCAAGGGCACCTTCACCTGCGCCCGTGCCGCCGCGATCCGTATGCGCGAGCAGGGCGAGGGCGGCTCCCTGATCCTCGTCGGCTCCCCGGCAGGACAGCGCGGCAACTTCGGCCAGACGAACTACGCCGCCGCCAAGGCCGGCATCGCCGCCTTCGCCCGCACCTGGGCGATGGAACTGGGCCGCGCGAACATCACCGTCAACGCGATCGTGCCGGTCGCCGCCACCGCGATGACCGAGACCATCCCGGTCTTCGCCCCGTACGTCGCGGCCCTGCGCGAGGGCACGCCGTTCCCGGACTTCCTGCGCAAGGGCGAGGGCTTCGGCACGCCCGAGGACTGCGCGGCCCTCGTCCCCTTCCTCGCCTCCGAGGCGGCGCGCGGGGTCACCGGCCAGGCCATCGGCATCGGCGGCGACAAGGTGGCACTCTGGTCGCATCCGCAGGAGATCAAGACGGCGTACGCGAACGGCGGCTGGACCCCCGAGGCCCTCGCCGACGTCTGGCCGACCTCGCTGGGCGCCGAGCCGCAGACCGTGGGCATCCCCGCCCCGAAGATCCCGGAGGCGTGATGAGCCAGGCCATGAACGTCGAGGAACTCGTCGCGATCGACGTCCACACGCACGCGGAGGTGTCCTCGAAGCAGGGCAACTCCTCCCTGGACGACGAACTGCACGACGCCTCCTCCGCGTATTTCAAGGTCGAGGGCAAGCGCAAGCCCACCCTGGAGGAGACGGCCGCCTACTACCGCGAGCGGAAGATGGCCGCCGTGATCTTCACGGTGGACGCCCAGTCCGCGACCGGCACCGAGCCCGTCCCCAACGAGGAGGTCGCCGAGGCGGCCGCCGCCAACGCGGACGTGCTGATCCCCTTCGCCTCCATCGACCCCTTCCGCGGCAAGGCCGGCGTCAAGCAGGCCCGGCGGCTGGTCGAGGAGTACGGGGTCAAGGGCTTCAAGTTCCACCCCAGCGTCCAGGGGTTCTTCCCCAACGACCGCGCGGTGGCGTACGCCCTGTACGAGGTCATCGAGGAGACGGGCACCATCGCCCTCTTCCACACCGGCCAGACCGGCATCGGCGCCGGCGTCCCCGGCGGCGGTGGCATCCGGCTGAAGTACTCCAACCCGCTGCACGTGGACGACGTGGCCGCCGACTTCCCGCACCTCAAGATCATCCTGGCGCACCCGTCCTTCCCCTGGCAGGACGAGGCCCTCGCGGTCGCCACGCACAAGCCGGGCGTCCACATCGACCTCTCCGGCTGGTCGCCGAAGTACTTCCCGCCGCAGCTGGTGCAGTACGCGAACACCCTGCTCAAGGACAAGGTGCTCTTCGGCTCCGACTACCCCGTCCTCACCCCCGACCGCTGGCTCGCCGACTTCGAGAAGCTGTCGATCAAGGACGAGGTGAAGCCGAAGATCCTCAAGGAGAACGCCGCCCGTTTGCTCGGCCTGACGAAACCGTAGAGGACGCAGATGGACCTCCCCATGTGCAAGGACGGACAGGGGCACAGACATGCGCAATGAGGGACTGGGGTCGTGGCCCGCCCGCCGGGCCCGCAAGACCCCGCAGCGCACCGCGCTGATCCACGGCGACACACGTCTCACCTACGGGGAACTGCACGAGCGCACCACACGCCTCGCCCACGCCCTGCGCGCCTCCGGCGTACGCCGCGGCGACCGCGTCGCCTATCTGGGGCCCAACCACCCCTCGTACCTGGAGACGCTGTTCGCCGCCGGCACCCTCGGCGCGGTCTTCGTCCCGCTCAACACCCGCCTCGCGGGCCCCGAGATCGCCTACCAGCTGGCGGACTCCGGGGCCAAGGCGCTGGTGTACGGCTCCGGGTTCACCGGACTCGTCGCCGGACTGCCGGGCGGCGGGACCGATGTGCGGACGTTCGTGGAGACCGGCGCGGAGTACGAGGCGCTGCTGGCGGGGGCCGAGACCGAGCCGATCGACCAGCCCGTCGGCGCCGACGACACCTGCATCATCATGTACACCTCGGGGACGACCGGCCGTCCCAAGGGCGCGATGCTCACCCACGGCAACGTCATCTGGAACGCCGTCAACGTGCTCGTCGACCAGGACGTCATCACCGACGAACGCGCCCTGGTCTCCGCCCCGTTGTTCCACACGGCCGGGCTGAACATGCTCACCCTGCCCGTGCTCCTCAAGGGCGGCACCTGCGTCCTGGTCGAGGCCTTCGTCCCGGAGGACACCTACGACCTGATCGAACGGCACCGGATCACCTTCATGTTCGGTGTGCCGACCATGTTCGACCAGATCGCCCGGCACCCCCGCTGGGCCGACGCCGACCTGTCGTCGCTCAGGATGCTCTCCTGCGGTGGCTCCCCGGTGCCGACCCCGCTCATCGCGAAATTCCAGGAACGCGGGCTCACCTTCCTCCAGGGCTACGGCATGACCGAGGCGGCCCCCGGCACGCTCTTCCTCGACGCCGAGCACGCCGTCAGCAAGGCCGGCTCGGCGGGCGTACCGCACTTCTTCAGCGATGTACGGGTCGTCCGGCCGGACATGACCCCGGTCGACATCGACGAGCCCGGCGAGGTCGTGGTCCGCGGCCCCCATGTCATGCCCGGCTACTGGGGGCTGCCCGAGGAGACGGCCGCGGTCTTCGCCGACGGCTGGTTCCGCAGCGGGGACGCCGCCCGGATCGACGAGGACGGCTACGTCTTCATCGTCGACCGCATCAAGGACATGATCATCTCCGGGGGCGAGAACATCTACCCCGCCGAGATCGAGGACCAGCTCCTCGCCCACCCCGACATCGTCGAGTGCGCGGTCATCGGCATCCCCGACGACAAGTGGGGCGAGGTGCCGCGAGCCGTGGTCGTACCCCGGGAGGGCAGCGACCTCGACGCCGACGAGGTGCTCGCCTCGCTGGCCGGACGGCTCGCCAAGTACAAGATCCCGAAGTCGGTGGTGATCGCGGACGAACTGCCCCGCACCGCCTCCGGGAAGCTCCTCAAGGCCCGGGTGCGCAAGCGCTACGGCACCAACTCCTAAGCTAAGGAACGTCCTATGAGCATCACCGTCAACGGCATCGACGAGCTGAAGAAGCTCGCCGGCAGCGACCTCGGGGCCAGCGAGTGGATCGAGGTCACCCAGGAGCGCATCGACACGTTCGCCGACGCGACCGGGGACCACCAGTGGATCCACACCGACCCGGAGAAGGCGGCGGCCGGGCCCTTCGGCGCGCCGATCGCCCACGGCTATCTGACCCTGTCGCTGTTCATCCCGCTCTTCACCGAGCTGCTGGATGTCGAGGGCGTGTCCACGAAGGTCAACTACGGCCTGAACAAGGTCCGTTTCCCCTCCCCGGTCAAGGTCGGCTCCAAGATCCGCCTGGTCGGCACGCTGGCGTCGGTGGAGGACGTGCCGGGCGGGGTGCAGATCACCGTCGACGGCACCATCGAGATCGAGGGCGCGCCCAAGCCGGCCGCCGTGCTGCAGAGCCTGTCCCGGTTCTACGCCTGAGAGCGCATGACTGTGGGGCGGAACACCTGACGAGGTGTTCCGCCCCACAGCCATGCGCTCCGGCCGCATCGGCGACGGTCGTCAGCAATCCGTTATGGAAGTGGCTGGAGTTGACGGGGTTTCCGGCCGACTATTTCTGGCACAGTGTGCTCGGGCCTGTCGTCACATTCCCGTCTGCCCCGCGGCGCCTGGCACGTGCTCTCGCCGCACCGTGCGAAAGCCCAAGTACATCCAGTACGAGGGCTCTCGCCCGGCACGCCGAGAGCACGCACCAGACGCCGCGGGGCCGCCCTTCGGGCGACGACGGGAATGTGACGACAGGCCCGAGGACGCGGGATCGGGGGATCCAGGGGGCGCCCTCTCATCTCCGTACACACACCGCCGTCTGACCCACGCGCGGTGCCGCCTTCTGCGCGGCAGCAAGTGAAAAAAGGGGGGACGCCCATGTCCGCGTCCGCGTCCACGGAATCCGAGCGGTTCGCCGCCTGTCTGCGCTCGCTCAAGGAACGATCGGGGCTCAGTTACGCGGCGCTCGCCGCGAAGGCCGGGACGAGCGGGTCCAGCGTGCACCGCTACTGCCTCGGCGGTTCGATACCGCAGGACTACGGCACCGTCCACCGCCTCGCGGTGGCCTGCGGAGCCACCCCGGAGGAGCTGCGGACGCTGCACCGCCTGTGGGCCGTGGCGGACGCCGCCCGGGAACAGGAGGCCGCGGACGCCGAGTCCGGGTCCACGGACGCGGGGCCGCAGCCCACGGGCGCCGCGCCCGCGGAGCCGCCCGCGGAGGAGGAACCGGAGGCCGTCCGCCCGCAGGCGGACGCCGCCCAGCCGGAGCCGGAGCCGGAGAACGGGCCGCAGGAGCCCGCACCCGGACCGCCGGAGCCCGCGCACACCCCAGGCACCGCCGGACGGAACCACCGGCGGACACGCGTCGCCGTGGCCGCCGCGCTGGCCGTGCTCTTCCTCGGCGGGATGGCCTGGACCCTGCCGTCGCTCGGATCCGCCGAGGGCAGCGAGGGCGGCGAGGGCGGCAGCGGCGAGAAGGCCGACGCGTCGCGGCCGAAGGACGGCCGGCCCCTCTTCACCGCCACCTGCCGGGAGGTGATCGCCATGGGCCAGCACGACACCTGCGTCCGCGAGGTCCAGGAACTGCTGCACGCCAAGGGCGCGGAGATCGGCGTGGACGGCGACTTCGGCCCGCAGACCCTGCGCCGCGTCACCGCCTTCCAGGTGATCGCCGGCATCGAACCGCCCAACGGCGTCGTCGGCGACACCACCAAGAAGGCCCTGTACGACTCCGAGGCGCGCATGGACACCTGGACTCCCGACAAGGTGCGCCGGAGCATCCGCGAGGTGTTCACCGAGGCCCCGGACCGCGCGGTGGCGATCGCCGACTGCCAGTCCTTCCTCGACCCCCTGCACATCCTCCCGAACACCAACGGCACCCGGAACTGGGGCCTGTTCCAGATATCCGACGCCCGGCTGCGCGAGCTGGGCGGCACACCGCGCGAGGCGCTCGACCCGAAGTGGAACATCCGCGCGGCGAAGCAACTGTGGAGCAAGGACCGGGACTTCCACGACTGGCCGCACTGCGACCGGGCGTTCAGCCCCAGCCCTTCTCCGAGTCCGAGCGCCTAGCGCCTAGCGGCGTACGGCGCTCAACTCACGTCCACGAACACCGGGTTGGAGTAGAACCAGGTGTCCTCCCACGGGTCCCCGTCGCCCGGCGCGTGCGGGATCGGGCCGTGCGGGTCGACGGACGCGCCCCGGTAGCCGGTCCCGTTCCGCTTGCCGTCGCTGCCGCGCAGCCGGAGGTAGAAGGACTCGTTCCCGGCCGTGACCGGGATGCGCAGCGTGTACGTGCCCTTGCGGCCGCCGACGTCCTTGGTGTGGACGACCTTGGTCGCGGGGGCCTGCCAGGCGTCCCGGTCCGTCACCGGGCCGCGCACCGCGCCCCGGATCACGTCGACATGGGCCAACTCCGGGAGGATTCCGTGGGGGTTGGCCCGGGAGGCGGTCGTCACCGTCACGTTCAGGGTGAGCCTCTCGCCCTTGCGGACCCGGAGGCGACCGCCCAGGGTGACACCGCGCCCGTGGTCGCGGTCGCGCTTCACCCGGACGTCGAGGCCGTCCAGCAGATGGCCGTGGTCCACCCAGACCCGGCCCGCGCGCATCCCGGCCATCACCGAGCGGTAGCCGTACCGGGTGACGCCGACATGGGTGCGGCTGAACTGGCCGGGCCAGAAGTCGCTGCCGGGCTGCGGGGTGTCGGTGTTCACCGGGTCGGGCAGCTTGCCGGTGTTGTCGAAGTTCTGCCCGGCCGGCCAGTCGCCGTTCTTCCAGGTGTCGAAGACGATCCGGTGCGCGTCCGAGTTGGTGGTGATCGAGAACAGCTTCCCCTCGGCCAGCATCGCGTCCCACAGGCCGCCCACGGTCGCCGTCGCCCAGTCGAAACCGCCGTACGTGAGGAACGCCTCCGCCGGATAGCCGGGCCAGGACTGGGCCGACGGCTTGTTCTCGTACTCGCCGCGCATCGAGGTCGCGCCCCGCCAGCCGGGGATCGCCGCGCCCTGGGCGCCGGGCGCGCCCTCCATACCGATCATGATCTCGGGGGCCGCGTCGCGCCAGTTGCGCATCTCGTGCGGGGAGTCGATACCGAGGCGCAGCGGGTGGTTGGCGAGGACCAGGACGTCGTCGACGTACCCCGAACGCCGCTGCTGGGCCAGCCACTTGATGGCCTTGACGGCGTGCGCCTCGTTGCGCGCGGTGTCCGCGCCGCCCACGGAACCGTCCGTGTAGTTGAGCAGCTTGCCGTCGTACGCGCTCTCGAAGCGGGTGAGCAGGTCGACCTCGTGGCGGCCGGGGGTGGTGAAGACCGTGCAGTGCTCGGCGGCCGGGATGTACCACTCCAGGCCCTGGAAGATCAGCTGCCGGGGGTTCTCCGCGCGGGCCTTGAGGATCTCCTTGTGCTCCAGCGCGGCGCCGAAGTCGGCGTGCCCGAAGTTGGAGTGCTCGGTGAACACCATCCAGTCGAGGCCGTACTCGGCGCCCGCCGCCGCCAGTTGGGAGAACGTGTACTTGGCGTCGTGGCTGTAGACGGTGTGGATGTGATGGTCGCCGACGAGGTAGGCGAGCCGGGGGTCCTCACCGCCGTAGTGGCGGGAGGCGGCGGAGGCCGGCGCCGCGAAGGAGCCCGCGGCACCCAGGGCGAAGGCGGTGCCGAACAGGCCCGCGCCGCGCAGGAGCCCACGGCGGGAGACACCCTGCGGGTCGAGGTCGGCGGGGGAGACGGACGGGTCGGCCCAGGCGGGCAGCTGCTGCTCGTGCGCATCGGACATGATCTGTGGGTTCCTTCGCGTCTCAGTGGTTCATGAACGACTTGACGGGCAGCGCCCGTTCGACGACGCGGACGTCGCCGAGGCGCCCGTGCAGGATCTGGTCGATCTTCCCGGCGTACTCGTAGCCGCCGAGGATCCACGGCAGCCCGACGGAGGTCAGCCCGATTGCGGTGGCCTTCGGGTTGCGTACGACCGGGCAGCCCTGGACGTACAGCGTGGTGTGCCTGCCGTCGTTGACGACCGCGAGGTGCCACCACGTCTCCAGAGGGGTCTCCTGGCCCCAGTTGGTCGCGATGCCCTGCTGGTTGAGCGGGCGCGCCGCCCACTGCGGCTCCCGGTCGTTGGACAGCGACAGCGTGGCCAGCGGCTCGTCCGGGTCGTCGGCGGTCCTGCCCGCCGCGCCGCCCGTGCCGGTCCGGCCGAGGATGCCGGCCCAGGCGTGGTTCGTGGGGTTCCAGTCGGCGGGCAGCCGGTAGAACGCCTCGATCGTGTAACCGTCCTTGAACGTCGCCGAGTTGAGCGGCGCCCCGTCGACCGTCCGCAGATACGCGCCCTTCAGCGGGGGCTTGCCGCCGTGGAACTCCAGGCTGCCGTGGCCGGGCTGGTCCGGGTGGTGGTCGGCGGACCAGGTGAGCGTGCCCCCGCCGACCGTGACCAGGCCGAGGTCGTTGCCGCGCCCCGAGCGGTCCCGGATCGTGCCGCTGACGGCCGCCCCGTCCTCCTGCCCGTCGAACCGCCAGTAGGCGACCGTGCCGGGTATCAGCATCTTCGACGCCGGGCGGGCCGCCCGCGCGGGCACCGGCGCGAAACCGGCGAACCGCTTCTCGAAGTCGATCTCGACGGTGAACCGGTCGGCGTCGCCGGAGAGTTCGCTCTCCTGCCGCTCCAGCTCGTTGAGGCCCTTCGCGGCCCGGCCCAGGATCCAGGGGGAGACCGTCTCCACGTCGATGGTGTTCCGGTCCAGGTCGAAGCGGTAGAGCCGGATCATCGCCGCACCGCCGAAGTACCGGTTCTGGTAGTTCGTGAGATGCAGTTCGACATCGTTGTCAGCGCTGTTCTTCCGTGTCGCGCGCCCCGCCGGCCAGTAGTGCCCGTTGAGGGTCAGGAAGATCTGGTCGTGGTCCTTGACCAGCTGGTCCCACAGCGTCTGCCCGTACGAGGAGAGGGAGTCGTCCCCGTCGACCAGTTCGTGCGTGGTGAGGACGACGGGTGTTCTCGGGTGCCGGGCCAGGACGTCCTTCGCCCAGGCGAAGCCCTTCGCGGAGAGCCGCCAGTCCAGGGCCAGCACCATCCACTGCCGACCGCCCGCCTCGAACAGGTGGAAGGAGTTGTAGCCGTCCGGGGAGGCACCCCCGAACGTCGGCTTCCCCTTGAACCGGGAGGGCCCGAAGGCATCCAGGTAGGGCGTCGGGCCCCGCTGGTCGTCGGTGGAGGAACGCACGTCGTGGTTGCCCGCGAGGACGCTGTAGCCGACGCCCTTGCGGTCGAGGAGCCGGAAGGCCTCGCCGATCGCCGCGCACTCCTCCTTCGCGCCGTTCTGGGTGAGGTCGCCCAGGTGGGAGAGGAAGACGATGTTCTCCTCCCGCCCGTGCTCCAGCAGATAGCGCAGCGACGCCTCGACGGGCTCCTTGTCGATGCTCGGCCCGTCGAAGAGGTACTGGGTGTCGGGCATGACGGCGAGCGTGAACCGGCGGCTGTCCTGGTCCGGCCGCCATCGGTCGGCGGACGCGGCGGCGACGGGCGCCCCGGCGGCGGCCTGCGCGGCACCGGCCGCCGGGAGCACGGCCGCCGCCGCACCCATCAGCGCGGTCGCCCGCAGGAAGTTGCGTCGGCCGGCGCCGGCCTGCGGGGCCGCCCCGCCTTGGTCGTGCTCATGCGAAGTACACACATGTGCTCCGTAGGAAGGTCCGTGAGTGAAGGGGAGAAGGGGGAGGGAGGGGGGTGGGATCAGAGGGCCCTCAGCGTCCACGACCAGCGGTGGACCCCCGAGGGGACGAGATACGGCTCCGAGGTGTCGGGTCCGCACGAGGCGGTGCCCAGCCCCCGGTGCGCCGCGTCGATGTGGACCACGCAGCCCGGCCGGGGCACCAGTTCGTCATGGTGCGCGGCGGCGGCCAGGTCCTCCGCGCGGTGCCGGGTGACCGAGACCTGGCGGGGTCCGTCCAGCCGTACCGACAGCTCATGGCCGTCCCCGGAGAGCGTGAAGTGCCGTACACCGTGCCGGCCTCCGCTCTCCTGGGGCCGCAGATAAGGGGTGAACAGCTCGTCCACGGGGGCCGCGTGGTGTCCGACGGGTGCCCCGGCCGCACGGTCCGGGTAGCTCTCCCAGGGGCCCTGCCCGTACCAGGCGAGACGGTCGAGGCCGGCGGCGGTCTCGAACACCGTGCCGACGCGGGCCACGTCCGTCAGCTCCTCGGGCAGGATCGCGGTCTCCTCGACGAGCACCCGGCCGTCCACCAGCGCCGTGAACGCCTGCTCGTGCTCGACGACCCCGGCGCCGGTCGCCCACCGGGACCTGACCCGTACGGTCGACCCCTTGCGCTCCACGGCCACCGGCTCACGCACCGCGCGGTCCAGGCCCAGGCCGCGCCAGCGCTCGGCCATCCCGCCGAGAACGTCGTTGTCGGTCGGGGCCCGCCACAGGCTCAAGCCCGGCGGGGAGGCGAGCAGCGGATGCAGCAGCAGCCCGTCCGCGTCCGTCTCCGGCGGCGGGATGTGGCCGAGATCCTCCTCGGCGCCCACCACCGGCTCGCCCTCCTCCGCCGCGTACCACGGCACCTGCGGGAGGCAGACCTCGGTGCCGCGCGGCGCCCAGGGCTCGTCGGCGGCCGTCGTGACCCGCAGCGTCAGCCAGACCTCGCCCGCCCCGCCCGGCACCTCGGGCCGGTCGATCACCGCCGAGCCGCCGGGCGGTACGTCCGGCAGCTGGGCCGGAAGCGTCCAGGAACCGCCGTCGGCCGCCGCGAACTCCCACTCGGCGGCCAGCCACGAAAGGTCGCGGAAGTGCTGCCGGTTGTGCACCCGCAGCACCCGCCAGGCGCCCTCGCCCTCCACGGACAGCCGTACCGGGGCGGCGATCTCCCGGTGCTCGAACATCACCGGCTTGGGCGTGCGGTCGGGGAAGACGACCCCGTCGGCGATGAAGGCGCCGTCGTGGATCGTCTCGCCGAAGTCGCCGCCGTAGGCCCAGCGCAGACCGGGACCGGCGACTCCGTTCTCGTACAGCCCGGCGCCCCCACGCCCGGCCGGTCGTCCGTCGTTCACACGCTGGAGGATGCCGTGGTCCCAGAACTCCCAGATGAACCCGCCCTGAAGACCAGGGGTTGCCTCGATGGCGGCCCACATGTCGGCGAGGGTGCCGTTGCTGTTGCCCATGGCGTGCGAGTACTCGCACTGGATCAGCGGCCGGGTCTGCTCGCCCGACAGCGCGTGCGCCACACAGTCCTCGATCGGCGCGTACATCGGGCAGGCGATGTCGGAGGCGTCGTCCGTGGCCGCCCAGTCCCGCTTCGCCGCGCCCTCGTACTGCACCGGCCGGGTCGGGTCGTGGCGGCGCAGCCAGCCCGCCGCCGCGTCGTGGTTCGCGCCGTAGTCGGACTCGTTGCCCAGCGACCAGACGATCACCGACGGATGGTTCTTGTCCCGCAGGACCATCCGCGAGACCCGGTCCACGAACGCGTTCAGATAGCGCGGGTCGTCGGCGATCTCGTGCGCGTGGTCGTGCGACTCGATGTCCGCCTCGTCCACGACATAGAGGCCGAGTTCGTCCGTGAGGTCGTACAGGGCCGGGTCGCCCGGGTAGTGGGAGGTGCGGACCGCGTTGAAGCCGAACCGCTTCAGCGTCAGCAGGTCCGCGCGCATGTCCTCGTACGACACGGTCCGCCCGGTCATCGGATGGAAGTCGTGCCGGTTGACGCCCCGGATGTAGACGCGCTCCCCGTTGACCAGCAGATCCCGGCCCCGGATCGCCACATCCCGGAAGCCGATGCGGTGGTGCGAGGTGTCGGCGACCGTGCCGTCGGCGCGGTGCAGACGGACGGTGAGGTCGTACAGCTCGGGGGTCTCGGCGTTCCAGGTCCGTACGTCCGGGACGACCGTGCCCATCCGGGCCTCGCCGAGGAAGTCGGAGACCCGCTCGTCCTCCGCGTTGAACCGGTCGAACTCCCGGTCCTGGGCCAGCTCCAGTCCGCTGAGCCCCGGGCCGGCCAGCTCCCCGCCGACGTACCACCCGGCGGGCAGCGCGCCCGTCGCCGTGCCCGCCGCCGCGCGCACCTGGCAGTCCACCCGCAGTTCCCCGTCGCACCGGGCCCGTACGGTCACGTCCGCCAGATACAGCGGATCGGTGGCGTACAGCAGCACCGGGCGGGTGACGCCGCCCAGCCACCACTGGTCCTGGTCCTCGATGTGCGAGGCGTCGGACCACTTCACCACCGTGAGCCGCACGGTGGCCGGGTGACCGGGGCGGACCAGATCGGAGAGGTCGAACTCGGCGGCCAGATGGGAGTCCTTGGAGACACCGGCCGGCCGCCCGTCCACATGGACGAGCAGCACGCTCTCGGCGGCGCCGACCTGCAGGACGATCCGGCGCCCGGCCCAGTCGGCGGGAATGTCGACGTCCCGCTCGTACACCCCGGTCGGATTCCCGGGCGGCGAGTCCGGCGGGAACTGGGCCCACGGCATCCGCACATTGGTGTACTGCGGCGGGTCCTCCGCCGCGTCGAGGGCCCAGGAGCCGGGGAGTTCGGCCCATGACCAGCCGGGCCCCGGCTCCCGCTCGGGCGACGACAGCAACTGGAACCGCCACCGGCCGTCGAGCGGGACAGCCCGCTCGCGCCGGTCCACGGCGTTCATGGGCAGCCGTCGCCAGGACGTCACCTCGGGGGACTGCCAGGGGCGCAGGACGAAGAGTGCGTCGGTCATGACCGTTCCGAAGAGAGTGGTGGGACGGGGGACAGGACCGGCCGGGGCAGCGCCCGGCCCACCAGACCCCATGCGGGGTCCACAGGGATGCCGAGCCGGTCCAGGACGGTGGGCGCGATGTCGACGAGCGCGGGGGAGTCGAGCGGGGTGGTGCCGGGGGTGCCGACAGCCCTCGCGGCGCCGGACGAACTGCCGACGCCGGGCAGGCCGGGCAGGCCGGGGGTGTCGAGTGGGCCGGGCAGGCCGGGCTTGCGAGAAGTGTCGAGCGGGCCGGTGGCGCTGGTTGTGCTGGTGACGCCGGCTGTGTCGAACGTGCTGGGCGTGCCGACCACGCCGGTCGTGCCAGTCGTGCCAGCCACGCAAGGCCCGCCACTCGCGCCGTTCGTGCCGTCCGAGCCCGACGAGCCGTCCGCGTCGGCCCTCGGTCCGGGCCCCTCGTCCGTTCCGGACTCGTCGACCACCCCCCGCCCTCCCCTTGATCCCGCCCCCGGCTCGGCCAGGACCACGAAGACCTCCCGCTCGGCGTGGGTGTCGCCGCCGTGGCCGCCGGTGTCGAGGTGGCCGTGGTCCGTGGTGACCAGGACCGTCCAGTGCTCGTCCGCGCGGCCGGGGTCCGAGCGCCGGGTGGCGATCGCGTCCAGCAGTCGTCCGAGGTGGGCGTCCTGGGCGAGGAGGGCCCGGTCGTACGCCGGACTGAGCGGGCCCGTGGTGTGGCCGGCCTCGTCGGTGGCGCCGAAGTAGACGAACAGCACGTCCGGGTCGCCCTCGGTGAGCCAGCGCACGGCGGTACGGGCGACCAGGTGGTCCGCGCCCTCGTAACCGTCGGACTCGCCGTCGAACCACACACGGGTGCCGACGCCGGGGCCGAGGGTGCCGCGCAGCACCAGTTCCGGCCAGGACACCGCGGCCGCCGTACGCAGACCGGGCCGCGCGGCGGCGGCCCGGCTGAGGAAGTCGGGGTGCCGGGCGTAGTCGGCGCCGGTGAAGTCGTTTCCGGTCACCCCGTGCCGGTCGGGCCACACCCCGGTCAGCACGCTCGACCAGCCGGGCCCGGAGTCGGTGTAGGCCATGGAGGTGGACGGCCCGCCCTCGGCCTGGCCGTCCGCCTCGCCGTACGGCAGCAGACTGCTGCCGTACGCGCCCGAGGCGAGCAGCCTGTGCAGTACCGGGGCCGCCGCCGGTGTCCGGGTCAGGACGTCGAAACGCAGCCCGTCCATCCCCACCACGAGCACCTTGCCGTGCTCCGGGAGCTTTCCCTCACCCACGTCCTCACCCACGCCCACGCTCGCGCACCTCTCCCGGGAGCGGTTCAACTGCCCTGGACCGCGCCCTCGGTGGCCCCCGCGATGAAGCCGCGCGCGAAGACCGCGAAGACGATCACCAGGGGGAGGGAGGCCATGAGCACACCGGCCATGACCATGCTGTAGTCGGTGTTGTGACCGACGTTGAGCTGGGCCAGCTCCACCTGGAGCGTGACGTGGTCGGGGTTGGTGAGCACGATGAGAGGCCAGACGTAGTCGTTCCAGGCGCCGACGAAGGCGTAGATGGCGAGGAAGGACATCGCGGGTCTGATCATCGGCAGCGCGACGTTCCAGTACTGGCGGAAGAACCCGGCGCCGTCGATCCGGGCCGCGTCCAGCAGTTCGTCGGGCACCCCGTTCTCGATGTACTGGCGCAGCCAGAAGATGCCGAAGGCGTTGGACAGCGCGGGCCACACCAGGGCCTTGAGCATGCCGACCCAGCCGAGCTCGGACATCAGGATGAACTGCGGCAGGACGGCCAGCTGCAGCGGCAGCATCATGAACACCAGCAGCAGGCCGAAGAGCAGCTTGCGCCCGGGGAACTCGAACTTGGCGAAGGCGAAGGCCGCCAGGGAGTCGACGAAGAGCACCAGGACCGTGGTCACGGTCGCGATGACGACCGTGTTGAGCATCGACCCGAAGAAGTCGACCGTGTTCAGCACACCCCGGATGTTCTCCAGCAGATGCGAGCCGAAGGTCAGCTTCGGCGGGCTCTTGTAGATGTCCCGGGTCGTGTTGGTCGCCATCACGATCGTCCACACGAACGGGAAGACGGAGATCACGACGGCCAGGATCAGGAAGACGTGCGGGGTCAGGCCCTTGGGGCGGCGCCGCCGCTCGGCGCCCGGGTCCGGCTTCGCGGCCGTGGCCGGTCGCGGCGTGGTGGCGGTCGTCATGACTTCCTCCCTCGTTGCACGATCCGCCAGTTGATGACGACGAGCACGATGATCAGTACGAAGAAGGCCCAGACGATGGCCGCGCCGTAGCCGTAGTCGTTGTCGAGGAAGGCCGACTGGTAGAAGTACAGCAGTGTGGTCAGGCCCGCCTGTCCGGGACCGCCGAGGTTCTGGTTGGCGGCGTTGCTGGCGAAGAGGACCTGGGGTTCGCTGAAGCTCTGCAGACCGTTGATGGTCGAGATGACGACGGTGAACAGGATGATCGGCCGCATGATCGGAATGGTGATCTGGAAGAACGTGCGGATCGGTCCGGCGCCGTCCATCTTGGCCGCCTCGTAGACCGACTGCGGGATGGCCTGGAGGCCGGCCAGATAGATGATCATGTTGTAGCCGGTCCACATCCAGGTCATCAGCAGCGCGATGACCACCTTGATCAGCCATGGATCGCTCAGCCACGGCACGGGTGAGATGCCGACCGTGCCCAGGATCGCGTTGACCAGACCGAAGTCGTTGCTGAACACCGCGCCGAAGAAGATCGCGACGGCGACGATCGACGTCACGTTCGGGACGTAGAGGGCGATGCGGTAGAAGCCCTTGAAGCGGCGCACCGAGTGCAGCAGCGTCGCGAGGACCAGGGCGCCGAAGAGGGTGGGCACGGTCGACAGCACCCAGATGACCAGGGTGTTGCGGATCGACAGCCAGAAGACCGGGTCGCTCCAGAGGAACTCGAACTGCTGGAGGCCCACGAACTGCTTGGTGCCCAGGCCGTCGTAGCGCTGGAACGCCAGATACAGCGAGTAGAAGACGGGGACGAACGAGAAGACGAGGAAGACCAGATAGAAGGGCGAGATCGCCAGGTACTGCCGCCAGTACGACAGCACCCCGCGACGTGTGGGCCGCACGGCGCCCGCGGGCGGGGTGCGCCGCGGGCGGAAGCGGGCCGGGCCCGGCCCGCCACGGTGCTTGTGCACCGTGGCGGAGCCGGTGACCGGAGGTGATGACACCTCAGTTCACCCCCTGTCGCCTGGCGATCTGCTTGGCCTGCGAGACCGCGTCCTTCCAGGCGTCGTCGGGCTTCTTGCCCTTGGCCTCGATGCTGGTCAGCTCGGCCATGAAGGGGGCCATCACGGCGGAGTCGGCGGGCGCCTCGTAGCTGACCGGGATCGCCTCGGCGGCCGGGCCGAAGACCTCGATGATCTTCTGCCCGCCGAAGAAGGCGTCGGGGCCCGTCATGGCCGGCATCGCGTACGTCTCCGGGGAGGCGGGGAAGATCGCGGCGTCGGTGAAGCTCTTGGCGTTGTTCTCCGGGCTGAGGATCCAGCTGATGATCTTGAACGCCTCTTCGGGGTTGCGGCACTGCTTGGGCAGCGTCAGGTAGGAGCCGCCCTGGTTGGCCGGTCCGCCCGGGGTCGCGGTGACCCGCCACTTGCCCTTGGTGTTCGGTGCGGCCGACTCGATGTCCAGTGCGTGCCAGGCGGCGCCGACCTCGGTGGTCAGGCTCTTGCCGACGGCCGCGTTCCAGCTCTGGTCGTTGATCTTGGCGTCGATGCCGAGCGTGTAGGCGCGGACCGCGTGGTCCCACGCGGCGCGGATGTGGTCCTGGTCGCCGATGAAGTGGTTGTCCTGGTCGATGAACCGCTTGGTGCCCTGGCCGACCGCGATGCTGAACACCGATCCCATGTTGTTGATGAGGAAGGTGCCGGGCAGCGCCTTCTTCAGCTCGGTGCCGAGCGCGAAGTAGTCGTCCCAGGTCTTCGCCTCTGCGGCGACCTTCGCCGGGTCGGAGGGCAGCCCCGCCTTCTCGAACTGGTCCGCGCGGTAGAAGAGCGCGGTGGGGCCGATGTCGATCGGGAAGCCGACCTGCTTGCCGTCCTCGGTCTGGGCGAGCTTGGTCTTCCACTCCAGGTACTGCGAGGAGATCTTCTTGAAGCCCAGGTCGTTCAGGTCGAGGAAGCGGTCGGCGTTGGGCAGGAAGGAGGCGATGTCCTCGCCCTTGATCCCGGTGATGTCCGGCACGGAGGAGCCGCCGGCCGCGAGGGTGGTGGTCAGCTTCTGCTTGAAGTCGCCGCCGATGGAGGAACTGGTCAGCTTGATCTGGCTCTTGAAGTGCGTCTTGGCCTCGGCGACCACCTTGTCGCTGAGGGCGCCGCCCCAGTACCACAGGGTGAGGTTCTTGCCGTTCTTGGTGCCGCCGGAATCCGAGCCGCCGCCACAGGCGACGGTCAGTCCGGAGGCCGCCGCGGTGAACACGGCAGCCTGGAGGAAGCCTCTACGAGAAAGGTCCACGGGTCACTCCTGTTGTTCCTGTTCGTGGTACTTCGGGGCTGTGGTGCGGGGGGTCTAGTGGGGCCGGGCGGGCGGGGTGACCGGGGCGTGGCGCACCGGTGGTCCGACGTCGGCGGGGATGCGGTCCGCGAGGAAGCCGTACGCCTTCCGCAGACCGGGGTCGGTCAGCGAGCGCCACCAGCGGTCGACGCCGTACCAGCCGGGCGCGGCCAGGCCTCCGCCGTGGTGGCCCACGGAGAGTCCGGCGGCGAGGACGGCGAACCGCAGCCGCTCCGCCAGCGGCCAGCCGCCGAGGGAGGCGGCGACGAAGCTCGCGCCGAAGACGTCGCCGGCGCCCGTCGCGTCGAGCACGTCGACGTCCAGGGCCGGGACCTCCGCGTACTCGCCGGTCGTCTGGTCCACCGCGACCGCGCCCTCGCCGCCGCGGGTGACCACGGCCACCGGCACCAGCTCGCTGAGCGTGCCGAGCGCGGCGACCGCGCTGTCGGTGCGGGTGTACGCCATCGCCTCGGTCTCGTTGGGGAGGAAGGCGTGGCACAGGGCGAGTTGGTCGAGCAGGTCGCGGGACCAGCGCTGGGTGGGGTCCCAGCCGACGTCGGCGTAGATGTGCGTGCCGTTCGCGGCGGCCTTGGCGAGCCACTCGCGCGGCTCGGCCTCGATGTGCACGAGCGCCGTGCGCGACTCGGGCGGGTCGCCCATGAGCACGTCCTGCGAGTACGGCGGTTCCTGGCCGTGGGTGACCAGGGCCCGGTCGTGGCCGTGTGCCAGGGAGACGGTGACGGGGGTGTGCCAGCCGTCGGCGGTGCGCGAGAGGGAGAGGTCGACGCCCTCCTGGCCGGCGAGGACCTCACGGCAGTACGCGCCGTAGTAGTCGTCGCCGAAGACCGTGGCCAGGGAGGTCCGCAGGCCGAAACGGGCGGCGGCGACCGCCAGGTTGGCGATGCCGCCCGGGCCGCAGCCCATGCCGTCGGTCCAGATCTCCTCGCCGGGGGTGGGCGGCTTTCCCAGCCCCGTGAGCACGAGGTCGTAGAAGAGCAGCCCGGTCAGCAGCACGTCGGGCCGGTCGTCGTCCACGCGCGCACCCTCTCGTCGAGACATGCGAAGCCCTTCGAAGATCACTCTTCAAAAGTCTTCAATTTCGGTGCACAGATCGTGCGCGCCTCCGGGAAGTTTGGCAAGAGTCGAGCAGAAGTGAGCATGGATTTGATTGGGAATGACGAGTACTGTTCAGCGCGTGCTGGCAGAGCGACGACACCAACTCATCCTGCGGGCCCTGAGATCAGGGGGTCCGGCGGCAGTCACCGACCTGTCCGAACAGCTCGGTGTGAGCCCCGCCACCATCCGGCGTGACCTCGTCCGGCTGGAGGAGGAGGGGCTGCTCACCCGTGTGCACGGCGGCGCCGTCGTCGACGAGGGGGATCAGCCCTTCGCCGAGGTCGCCGAGGTACGGGTGGCCGAGAAGGACGCGATAGCGGCGAAGGCCGCCTCGATGGTCCACGACGGCCAGTCCGTGCTCCTCGACATCGGGACCACCGCCTTCCGGCTGGCCCGGCAGCTGCACGGCCGCCGGCTCACCGTGATCACCAGCAATCTGGTGGTCTACGAGGAGCTGGCCGACGACGAGGGCATCGAACTGGTGCTGCTCGGCGGCATGGTCCGCCGTGAGTACCGTTCCCTCGTCGGCTTCCTCACCGAGGACAACCTCCGTCAACTGCACGCCGACTGGCTCTTCCTCGGTACGAGTGGAGTGCGCCCCGGCGGACAGGTGATGGACACGACCGTCGTCGAGGTCCCCGTCAAACGCGCGATGATCAGGGCGAGCGACAAGGTCGTCCTGCTCGCCGACTCCGCGAAGTTCCCCGGCACGGGCATGGCGAAGGTCTGCGGACCCGGGGAACTCGACGTGGTCGTGACCAACGGGTCGGTGGACGCGGGCACCCGGTCGTCGTTCGAGGACGCGGGGGTCGAAGTGGTCACCGTATGACCGCCCCCGGAAGGGGAGGACTGACACGTGTCGGACGGTCCGCAGGGTCCGCACGGCCCGCACACATGCACGATCGGCAAAGGTGGTAGTTGAGTGAAGCTGACGATTCTGGGCGGCGGAGGATTCCGTGTGCCCCTCGTGTACGGGGCGCTCCTCGGGGACCGCGCCGAGGGCCGGGTCACCCATGTCGTCCTGCACGACCTGGACGCCGAACGGCTCTCCGCCGTCACCCGGGTCCTCGCCGAGCAGGCCGCGAGCGTCCCGGGCGCCCCCGAGGTGGCCGCCACCACCGACCTCGACGAGGCCATCACCGGCGCCGACTTCATCTTCTCCGCGATCCGCGTCGGCGGCCTGGAGGGCCGCGCGAACGACGAGCGGGTGGCCCTCGACGAGGGCGTCCTCGGGCAGGAGACCGTCGGCGCCGGCGGTGTCGCCTACGGTCTGCGCACGGTCCCCGTCGCCGTGGACATCGCCCGGCGCGTGGCCCGCCTCGCCCCCGACGCCTGGCTCATCAACTTCACCAACCCGGCCGGACTCGTCACCGAGGCCATGTCCCGCCACCTCGGCGACCGTGTGATCGGCATCTGCGACTCACCCGTCGGCCTCGGCCGCCGCATCGCCCGCGTCCTCGGAGCGGCCAAGCCCGCCGAGGCCTGGATCGACTACGTCGGCCTCAACCACCTCGGCTGGGTCCGCGGTCTGCACATCGCCGGCCGCGACGAACTGCCGCGCCTCCTCGCCGACCGCGACCTGCTCGGCTCCTTCGAGGAGGGCAAGCTCTTCGGCGTCGACTGGCTGCAGTCCCTCGGCGCGATCCCCAACGAGTATCTGCACTACTACTACTTCAACCGCGAGGCCGTCCGCGCCTACCAGGCGGTCGACAAGACCCGCGGCGCCTTCCTCAAGGACCAGCAGGCCCACTTCTACGAGGAGATGCGCCGCCCCGACGCCCACGCCCTCAAGGCATGGGACCGCACCCGCGCCGAGCGCGAGGCCACCTACATGTCGGAGAACCGGGAGACGGCCGGCGCCGGCGAACGCGACGCCGACGACCTCTCCGGCGGCTACGAGAAGGTCGCCCTCGCCCTGATGCGGGCCATCGCCCGCGACGAGCGCACCACCCTCATCCTCAACGTCCGCAACAAGGGCACCCTCGCCGCCCTCGACACCGAGGCCGTCATCGAGGTGCCCTGCCTGGTCGACGCCAACGGCGCCCACCCGGTCTCCGTCGCCCCCCTGCCCGACCACGCCACCGGCCTGGTCTGCGCGGTCAAGGCCGTCGAGCGCGAAGTCCTGGCCGCCGCCGAGGCGGGTTCCCGCAACGCCGCGGTGAAGGCCTTCGCCCTGCACCCGCTGGTCGACTCGGTCAACGTCGCACGCCGTCTGGTCGAGGGCTACACGGCCGTGCACCCTGGCCTGGGCTACCTGAAGTAGGCTCCCGCCCAGAAAGCGCTTTCCGACCCGTCCTCCCCTCGCCCCTCCTCCCCTTCCTCTCTTCCCTCCCTCTCTTCCCTCCCTCTCTCCCTTCTTCTCTCCGCCTCTCCCTCTCCACCCGCTACTGCACCGCCCTCTCTGGAGACCTCACATGCATGACGAACGCCGCCGGATCGAGGAACGCGTAGAGCGCGTCCACACCCAACGCATCAGGCCCGCGATCTACGCCGCCTCCGCGCCCTTCGAGGTCGAGGCCTGGCAGGCACCGGGCGAGCCGGTCCCCTTCGCGGAGGCCGCCGCCGCCTCGTACACCCCGTTCGCGATGGACACCCCCTGGGGTCCGCCGTGGGGCACCACCTGGTTCCGGATGCGCGGGCAGGTCCCCGCCGCGTGGGCGGGCCGCCGGGTCGAGGCCGTCATCGACCTCGGCTTCGTCGGCGACTGGCCCGGCAACCAGGCCGAGGCCCTGGTCCACCTCGCCGACGGCACGCCGCTGAAGGCGGTCAACCCGCTCAACCAGTACGTGCCGATCGGCAACCCCGTACGCGGTGGTGAGGTGATCGACTACCTGGTCGAGGCGGCCTCCAACCCCGACATCCTCGCCGACAACTTCTCCAAGATCACGCCGATGGGTGACATCCTCACCGCCGGCGACAAGCCCCTCTACACCTTCCGGCGCGCCGACCTCGCCGTCCTCGACGAGGAGGTCTTCCACCTCGACCTGGACCTCCAGGTGCTGCGCGAGCTGATGGTCCACCTCGCCGAGCACGAGCCCCGCCGCCACGAGATCCTGCACGCCCTGGACCGGGCCATGGACGCCGTCGACCTCGACGACGTCTCCGGCAGCGCCACGGCCGTCCGCGAGATCCTCGCCCCGGTCCTCGCCAAGCCCGCCCACGCCAGCGCCCACACCATCTCCGGCGTCGGCCACGCGCACATCGACTCCGCCTGGCTCTGGCCCATCCGCGAGACCAAGCGCAAGACCTCCCGCACCTTCTCCAACGTCACCGCGCTGGCCGACGAGTACGAGGACTTCATCTTCGCCTGCTCCCAGGCCGTGCAGTACGAGTGGGTGCGCGACAACTACCCGCAGGTGTGGGAGCGGATCAAGAAGGCCGTCGACAAGGGCCAGTGGGTCCCGGTCGGCGGTATGTGGGTCGAGTCCGACGGCAATCTGCCGGGCGGCGAGGCCATCGCCCGCCAGCTGGTCCACGGCAAGCGGTTCTTCATCGAGCACTTCGGCATCGAGACCAAGGGCGTCTGGCTGCCGGACTCCTTCGGCTACAACGCCTCCTACCCGCAGCTCGCCAAGCTCGCCGGCAACGACTGGTTCCTCACCCAGAAGATCTCCTGGAACCAGACCAACCGCTTCCCCCACCACACCTTCTGGTGGGAGGGCATCGACGGCACCCGGATCTTCACGCACTTCCCGCCGGTCGACACCTACAACGCCCGCTTCAGCGGCGAGGAGATGGACCGCGCGGTCCGCAACTACCAGGAGAAGGGCGCAGGGAAGCGCTCCCTGGCCCCCTTCGGCTGGGGCGACGGCGGTGGCGGCCCCACCCGCGAGATCATGGAGCGGGCCCGCCGGCTGGCCGACCTCGAAGGCTCCCCGAAGGTCGTCGTCGAACACCCCGACGAGTTCTTCGCCAAGGCCCGCGCCGAGTACGAGGACGCCCCCGTCTGGAACGGCGAGCTGTACCTCGAACTCCACCGCGCCACCTACACCTCCCAGGCCCGCACCAAGCAGGGCAACCGCCGCAGCGAGCACAAGCTGCGCGAGGCGGAGCTGTGGGCGACGACGGCCGCGCTGAACGCGCCGGAGTACACCTACCCCCACGAGAAGCTCGACCGCCTCTGGAAGACGGTCCTCCTCCACCAGTTCCACGACATCCTGCCGGGCTCGTCCATCGCCTGGGTGCACCGCGAGGCCGAGGCCGAGTACGCGCGGGTGGCCAAGGAGCTGGAGGAGCTGACCACCGAGGCCGTCGCGGCGCTCGGCACGGGCGACGCCCGCGTCTTCAACACCAGCCCCCGCGACCGGTCCGAAGTGGTCCGTACGACCGCGGGCGCCCCGGCGTACGTCACCGTCCCCGCGAACGGCAGCGCGCCCCTCACCCCCGCCGAACCCCCGCACCCCGTCACCGTCTCCGGCCGGGTCCTCGACAACGGCCTGGTCCGGGTCGAGATCGCCGAGGACGGCACCCTCGCCTCGGTCCGCGACCTGGTGGCCGACCGCGAGGTCCTCGGTGACAAGGGCAACCTGCTCCGGCTGCACACCGACCTCCCCAACTACTGGGACGCCTGGGACGTCGACAAGCACTACAAGAACCGCTACACGGACCTGCTGGACCCCGAGTCGATCACCGTGGTCGAGGAGGACCCCCTCCTCGGGGCCATCCGCGTCGAGCGCTCGTTCGGCAAGGGCTCCCGCGTCACCCAGACGATCACCCTGCGCGCCGGCAGCCCCCGGATCGACTTCGAGACGGACATCGACTGGCACGAGGCCGAGAAGTTCCTCAAGGCCGGCTTCCCGATCGACGTCCGCGCGGCCCACTCCTCCGCCGAGATCCAGTTCGGCCACATCCAGCGCCCCACCCACACCAACACCAGCTGGGAGGCGGCCCGCTTCGAGGTCTCCGGCCACCGCTGGGTGCACGTCGGCGAACCCGGCTACGGCGTCGCGGTCATCAACGACTCGACGTACGGCCACGACGTCTCCCGCACGGTCCGCGAGGACGGCGGTACGACCACCACGGTCCGCCTCAGCCTGGTCCGCGCCCCGCGCATCCCGGACCCCGAGGCCGACCAGGGCAAGCACCGCATCACCTACTCCCTCCTCCCCGGCGCGAGCATCGAGGACGCGGTCGCCGAGGGCTACGCCCTCAACCTGCCGCTGCGCGTCGCGGACGCGGCGGGAGCGCCCGAGCCGGTCGTCTCCGTGGACGGCGACGGCGTCACCGTCGAGGCGGTCAAGCTCGCCGACGACGGCTCCGGCGATGTCGTGGTCCGGATCTACGAGTCCGGCGGCGGCCGGGCCCGGGGCGTCCTGCGCACCGGCTTCCCGCTCGCCGGCGCCCAGATCACCGACCTGCTGGAGCGCCCGCTGTCGGAGACGGCCACGGAGGGCAACGGCGTCCCGGTGACGCTGCGACCCTTCGAGGTCCAGACGCTGCGGCTGGCGGTTCTTCCCACGAAGAATTAAGGAACCGGTAAATCAGCTGGTCGCGGCGGGCGCGCAGCCCGCCGCGACCACTGTGCTTCTCCTCCACGACACCTCCGGTTCGCCCACTGCCCGTGTGATACGGGGCAACGCGACAGTGCGAAGAAGAGGTGTGAGGTGTCATCGTGCGAGATCCGCGCATGAACGCGATCGGTAAGGGGCTGCGGCGCCGGGGCAGACTGATCGCCGAGGCGGTGAGCCCGCCGCGCAAGCCGCTGAACGCCGTGCCCGCGCCCAGGGCCGACACCGCGCCCGTGGAACCGCCGTACGTGGCACCGCGCGCGTCCCGGCTGGTGGACGCGCCCGTGTTCGTCCTCTCCTCGGTACGCTCCGGCTCGACACTGCTGCGGGTCGTCCTCAACAGCCACAGTCAGATCCGGGCCCCGCACGAGATGCATCTGCGGACCGTGCACGTCCATCTCTCCCGGGACTTCACCGGCGACGCGATGAAGGCGCTGGAACTCGACAAGTCCGAGCTGGAGCATGTGCTGTGGGACCGGATCCTGCACCATGAGCTGACCCGCAGCGGCAAGACGATCATCGTCGACAAGACGCCGCCCAACACGCTCATCTGGCCCCGGCTGCACCGATGTTGGCCGAACGCGCGGTACATCCTGCTGCTGCGGCACCCCGGCGCGGTGGTCCGGTCCCTCACCAGCCGCCGTACCGACCCGGACCATGCCGCGATCCAGGCCGAAGTCCTCTCCTACAGCGAGAAGTTGGAGGAGGCGCGGCGGAATCTTCCCGTCCATGTGATCCGTTACGAGGAGCTGACCGCCGATCCCGAGAAGGTCACCCGGGGTATCTGCGATCACCTGGGCGTTCCCTGGGAGGCCGGGATGCTCGACTACGGCACGAAGGACCACGGCACGTTCCGCCCCCAGCTCGGTGACTGGTCCACCACCATCAAGTCCGGCCGCATCCAGCCGGCCCGCGAGGCGGACCCCACGGCGGAACTCCCGCCCCGGCTGAGCGAACTGGCCGAAGCCTGGGGCTACCCCACCTGAGAGGTACGTCGTCGGCTGCGGGCCCGGTGGAGCTTCTCGCGCAGTTCCCCGCGCCCCTGAAAGAGGCATGCGGCCCTTTCGGGGAAAAGCACGGGGCGCAGCCCCTGCTTTTCAGGGGCGCGGGCAACTGCGCGACCAGCTCCCACCGAACCCGCACGTCCCCACCCACCCCCGCGCGGAGCGCGAAAAGGGGGGCGAGACCCTTCCGGGTCAGACCGCGAGAGGGCGGTCGGCGGTGGCCGGCTTGCAGGCCGTGGACGCCG
Organism: Streptomyces griseiscabiei; assembly: GCF_020010925.1. Taxonomy (NCBI): domain Bacteria; kingdom Bacillati; phylum Actinomycetota; class Actinomycetes; order Kitasatosporales; family Streptomycetaceae; genus Streptomyces; species Streptomyces griseiscabiei. The sequence continues at coordinate 2,062,657 of NZ_JAGJBZ010000002.1, forward strand.
GAGCGACAGGCAGCGGCAGCGGCTCCGCGGGAACCGCCACCTCGGCCACCTGATGCGGCAAGGTCACCGACCGCACCGGCCGAGGCCCCGACACCACGGTGTAGTCCTGCCCCAGCCGAGCCGGCACCACATCCCCCGTCTCCTCACCGAGGGCCAACCGCACAGCCGCCCACGGCGCGTTGATCCCGCACAGCGCCAGCTGATGCAGCCCACCCGCCGGCCGCGTGTTGACATCCATCAGCACCGGCTCGTCCCCGTACATCCGGAACTGGATGTTCGTCAGATAGTGCAACTGGAACCGCTGCGCGATCAGCCGCGCCGGCTCGATCCACGCCGGATTCAGCGTGAAGCCCCGCCGCCGCCCGTTCTTGGTACGGCCCACGGCCATCCGGACCCGCCCGTCGGGCCCGGTGAGACAGTCGACGGACACCTCCGGCTGCTCCAGCCGTGGCATCACCATCCAGTCGACGGATTCCTCGGCCGACCGCACCGCCTCCACCACCATGTCGAGCTGCACATAGGGGCTCGGGAAGCCGCTGAGGTGCGAGAGCGAGAAGGGGGCGCGTGTCACGACACGGAAGCCCACACCACCCGCCCCGGCCGCCGGCTTGAAGCACGCCTTGTGCCCGGCCTCCTCCAACTCCTCGACCGCGGCGATCAGTTCGTCGGCGTCGGTCACCCGGAACCACGGCGGCACCGGAACCCCGTGCTCCCGGACCGCCTCGTACGCGGTCACCTTGTCCTCGAAGACCTCGATCCCGGCGACGGGCGGCGCCAGCAGCGCCGTACCCACGGCCGCGAACTCCTCGCGGTGCGCGGCCAGCGCGGCCTGGTGCAGCCGGGGCACGAACACATCGATGGAGCGCTTGGCGCACTGGTCGAGCGCGTACTCGACGTACGCGGCGGGGGAGAGGCCCTCGGGCTCCAGATCGGCGGTGTCGGCGGCGGCCAGTACGGGGGAGTCGGCGTCACCGTGCGTTGCGTGGATGTCCACCGGACGAGCCTGCGGATTATGCCGCAGCTGATCCATGAAGAAGACGTTCTCCGCGTACGTGCGGTTGAGCCAGACGCGTACGCGAGAGACCATGCAGGCCGCCTTTCCAGGGTTCGCGGGCACGGCGGAGCAGGCCGTGCCCGGCCAGGGGGGATGGAGGTACGCCGAACCGCCGTACGCGAAAGAGAGGCGTGGCGGTGGTGTAGGACGGATCATACGGCCACCGGAGCCCATGTTTCTGTCACGCGCGTGTTAATCCTTGCGCGGCGGGATCACCGGGGGGCTCACGGGGGCACTGGTGCCAGAGCCCGGCAGGTCGGTCTTGTCCACCGGCGTACCCGTGTGGTCTCGTGTCGATGTTCGGTGTTCCGAAGGGAGTACGGGTGAAGTCGAGGGTCGGCCGGCACGGAAATCTGCTGGCCATCAGTGATCTGCACATCGGCTATCCCGAGAACCGCGCCCTCGTCGAACAGATGCGTCCGCAGACCGAAGGCGACTGGCTCCTCGTGGCCGGTGACGTCTCCGAGACCGTCGCCGACATCCGCTGGGCCCTCACCACACTCGCCGGCCGTTTCGCCAAGGTCGTCTGGGCGCCGGGCAACCACGAGCTGTGGACCCACCCCAGCGAGACCGTCCCGTACAAGGGCGTCGAGCGGTACGAGCATCTCGTCGCCCTCTGCCGGGAGTTGGGCGTCGTCACCCCCGAGGACCCGTACCCCCTCTGGGAGGGACCCGGCGGTCCGGTGGTGGTCGCGCCGCTGTTCCTGTTGTACGACTACTCCTTCCTGCCCAAGGGCTGCGCCACGAAGGAGGAGGGCCTGGAGTACGCGCACGGCACCGGTGTGATCTGCACCGACGAGCATGTGCTGTACCCCGACCCCTACCCGAGCCGCGACGACTGGTGCCGCGCCCGGGTCGCCGAGACCGAACGCAGGCTCGCCGAACTGCCGCCCGACCTGCCCAAGGTGCTGGTCAACCACTACCCGCTGGACCGGCACCCGACGGACGTCCTGACCTACCCCGAGTTCGCCATGTGGTGCGGCACGGACCTGACCGCCGACTGGCACCGGCGTTTCCACGTCGAGGTCATGGTCTACGGCCATCTGCACATTCCGCGGACCACCTGGCTGGACGGGGTCCGCTTCGAAGAGGTGTCCGTGGGTTACCCCCGCGAGTGGCGCCCCCGTCCGGGACCGCCGGGCAGGCTGCGCCGCATTCTGCCGATGGAGGATCAAGCCGGTGATCGAGGAACTGCTTCCGGGAGCGGTCGTGGTCGTGGAGGCGCACGGCCCTGACGCGGCCGACGCCGAGGGGATCGAGCTGTACCCCGAGGAGGAGGCGGTCGTGGCGCGGGCGGTGGCGAAGCGGCGCCGTGAGTTCACCGTCGTCCGGGCCTGCGCCCGGCGGGCCATGGAGAAGCTCGGCGTGCCGCCCCGGCCGATCGTGCCCGGCGAGCGTGGCGCACCGGGCTGGCCGGACGGGCTGACGGGCAGCATGACCCACTGCGAGGGGTTCGCCGCCGCGGCCCTGGTGCGCGCCCGCGACCTCGCCTCCCTCGGCGTCGACGCCGAACCCCACGACGCCCTGCCCGAGGGCGTCCTGACGGCGATCGCCCTCCCCGCGGAGGAGCTCCGGCTGCGCCGTCTGACCGCCGACCACCCCGCGGTCCACTGGGACCGGCTGCTCTTCAGCGCCAAGGAGTCCGTCTACAAGGCGTGGTTCCCGCTCACCGGGCGGTGGCTGGACTTCTCGGAGGCCGACATCGAGGTGACCGTCGACCCCGGCGGCCGCTCCGGCGCCCTGCGCGCCGAACTCCTCGTACCCGGACCGGTGGTGGACGGCCGTCGGGTCGACGCCTTCGACGGACGGTGGACCGTCCGGCAGGGGCTGGTGGCGACGGCGGTATCGGTTCCCTTCCCGACGTAGGACGAGGACGAGGGCGAGGACGCCAGATGAACGCACTGACCTATGTGGAGCTGCACAGACGGATATCGCCGGACATCGACGCGGAGATCTCGGCCGTCCTGGAGGGGCTCGGGCCCTCGGCCGACGCGGTACGGACAGCCATGGCCGGGCTGCTCCGCCATCAGCGGATGAAGTACCCGCTGTCCGTGCTCCCGCCGCTCGTGCACGCGGCCGAGACGGGCGCCCCGGGGCCGGCCGTTGCCCTGTCGGCCGTGCACGTCCTGTGGTGGACCTCCGCCTGCTACCTCGACGACCTGGCCGACGGCCACCGCGCGCACGCCCCCGCCGGACTCGGCCCGGACGAGGCGCTTCTCGCGGCGGTCCTCGGCGGACAGGCCCTGCCCATCAGGGTCGTCCAGTCCCAGCCGGTGCCGGACGCGGTCCGCAACGCGCTCACCGGTGAGATCGTCACCTGCTGGATCGACGCCGTGGAAGGCCAGTTGCGGGATCTGCGCGGCGACATCGCGGGCGCCTCCCGGGACACGGTCCTCGCCGCCTACCGAGGGAAGTCCGGTGCCCCCTTCGGGATGATCACGGCGATGGCCGCGATCCTCTCCGGCGCCGGGGCCGAACGGATCGCGCGGTGGCGGGAGTTCGGCGAGGTCTTCGGACTCCTCTGGCAGCTCTTCAACGACCAGGAGGACCTGCTCTCCGGCCGCGACGAGGACCTGCTCAACGGCACGGCCACCTATCTCCTCGCCTGCGCCCTGGAGGAGACGCCACCCGGATCACGGGCGGGCACCGCGGAACTCGCCGTCGCCGCACGGACCTCCGAAGGCGCCCGCGCCCGGCTCCGCGCGACGCTCCTCGCCCCCGTCGTGCTCCGGCGCTACGAGAAGGACCTCACCGCGCTCCGCGACGACGCCCACCGCGTACTCGGCGAACTGGGCGGCGCCGAGACCTACTTGCCGACCCTGCGCCACCTGATCGACCAGACCGCCCGGATGCGCCTGCCCTAGGGCCTGTCTTCACATTCCCGTCGTCGCCCGAAGGGCGGCCCCGCGGCGTCGTGGGGGTACCTCCCGGTCGAGCGAAGCCGAGAGCGGGGGAGCGTGCATGGCGTCGCGGGGCAGGCGGGAATTTGAAGACAGGCCCTAGCCGCGTCCCGCCGACGGTCCGCCGGGACTTGACGGTCCGCCGGGACTCGGCGGACCGTCAGGACTCCGGCGCCCCGTCGGCGGAACCGCTCACCTCTCCGGGCACCAGCTCCGCAGCAGGCGGAAGAACTCCTCCTCGTTCCCCGACAGTCCCGCCGCGGCCAGTGCCTGCTCCGCCTCGGCGAGTGCGGCGGGCGGCACGACGGGTGGTCGGCGGGACTCGGGCGGCCCGTCGAAGGCCGCTCGTACGGTTCCCAGCAGCCGCAGATAGGCCTGTACGGCGGCGCGCTCGCGGTCGGTCAGTACGGCGGTCGGCATCGAACGGCTCTCCCCTGGTCGGATCGGCGGAACTCCGTGCCGCCCCGGCACACGAGGGGCACCCTCCCAGCTTGCCGCCCACCACTGACAATCCGCCCGCCCCGACGCGCGGATGCCGCCGCCAGGCCCTACCGAGGCGCCGCGCCCAGCACCGTCTCCCGCTCATCGTCCGTCAGGGGTGGCCCGGTCAACGGGGACTTGACGGGGCCGCGGAGCACCGCCAGGACCACGTCCGGCCGGACGAGGGCGCCGATGGGCTCGGTGAGGGTGACCACGCCGAGATACGCCTTGAAGACCAGGGGCCGGCCCAGCGCCGTACGCGTCAGCCGCTCCACATAGCGGCCGAAGAGCCGCCGCGCGGCGTTCGGGCGCTTGCCGATGGCCTCCGGGTAACGGATGTCCGTGCCGGTGGCCAGCTCCCAGGCGAGCGTCACCGGCACCGCCACGGCCTGCTGCACCCGGCGCGCCAGCCCCGGCGCCGACAGCCCGAGGGCGGCGACCCGCTCACGCAGCAGCACGGCGCTCTGCGCGGCGACGGACATGCCGTGGCCGTATATCGGGTTGTACGTGGCGACGGAGTCGCCGATCGCGACGAAGCCTTCGGGCCAGCCGGACACCTTCTCGAAGAAGCGCCGCCGGTTGATCGTGCTGCGGGTGACCACGACATCGGTCAGGGGCTCCGCGCGGGCGATCAGCTCACCCACGACCGGGTGTCTGACGGCGCGCGCGAACGCCTCGAACTCCTCGGCGACGGCGGTCGGCTGGCCTCCCCGGGTGCCCGACAGCGTCACCAGCCAGCGCCCGCCCTCGACGGGTACCAGGGTCGCGCTGCGCCCCGGCACCGGCTGCGAGCCGTCCGGCTGCACATTGACCACCGGGTACTCCTCGGTGCCCGCGGGCGCCCGGAAGAGCCGGGTGGCGTACACGAGCCCCGAGTCGACCTCCTCCATCGGCGCGGGCGCCACCCCGAGCGTGTCGAGCCACGCGGTGCCCCGCGAACCGCGTCCGGCGGCGTCCACCACCAGATCGGCGCCGAGCACCCGCTCCTCCCCGTCGACGGAACGGACCCGCAGCCCCGTCACCCGGGACGCGTCGCCCTCCAGCCCCAGGATCTCGGTGCGGTCGAGCACGGTGACCCCGGGCCCGGCGAGCAACTGCGCGCGGACGACCGACTCCAGCAGATCGCGGCTGCACGCGATCATGAACTCCATCTCGGGCCAGCGCCGGACCCAGCCCTGCGCCGACAGCGAGACCAGACCGGTCGGCAGCGGGATGCGCCGGGCACCCGCCGCCAGCCAGGCGTCCGTGACCCCCGGCAGCAGGTCCTCCATGGCGCGCGCCCCGCCGGACCACAGGAGATGGGCGTGTCGGGCCTGGGGGACACCCTTGCGGGGCTCCGGGCCCTCGGGCAGCGTGTCGCGTTCGACGACGACGACCTCGGCGTGGTCGCGCAGCGCGGCGGCGGCCAGCAGACCGGCCAGGCCCGCGCCGACGACGACGGCGCGCCGGGCGGTCGTGACCGCCGAGTCGTGCGGGCCGCTAACGGGTTCTTTCATGGAAGTCGCTCTCTGACCTGGTCGCGGCGGCCCATTCGCGGGCGGCCGCTACGACGGGTGACTGACGCAGGGCGATGGACATCCTGACGAGGTCACGGGGGTTCTCGGCGGGCGGGGCGGGGGTGTCGGCGGTGGCCGAGTCGATGACCCGGCCCTCCGGATCGTCCTCCTTGGCCCGGACGGCCGCCGTCACCATCGCCGCGTCCGCCTCCGCCCGCGCCTGGACGGGCTCGGAACCCGACGCGACGGCCGCGTCGTAGGCCCTGGCCCGTACCTCGGAGTCGAAGTACGGGTACAGGCTGAGCATGCCGTCGTGGATGTCGGACTCCCGCTGTGTCATCCGGAGCCTGGCAGGGGCCCACCAGGAGATCCGCACCTCGTGGCTCGCCTGGCCCCAGACCGGGCGCAACTCCCGCCACAGCGGGCCGAGCCGACGGTACATGGACCAGATGGTCCACGAGTCGTCGAGGCGCTCCCCGGCCAGCGGCAGACAGAAGCCGACCGCGCCGACCTGGGCGCCGGCGGACGCCAGCAGCGGGGCGACGTCCGTGCTCAGATGGTCCAGGTCGGCGCCCTGCCAGCGGGCGACCACGGCGATCAGTTTGACCGCCGCGAACGGGACGTTGAGCAGGAAGCCGGACGCGATGATCAGCAGCCCGGCGCGCAGCCAGCCACGCACCTGCAGCGCCCAGCGCCAGCACATCACGTTCATCGCGACACCCGCGACGGTGAAACCGACCAGGTAGAGCACGATCATCTCGCGCAGGAACGGGGTGTCGGCGTAGTACGTGTCGAAGTCCCGCACCCGCTCCACGGGCGCCTCGCCGAGCACGAACAGCAGCACGATCGCCGCGCACACCGCGCCGTACCCGGCGATCCAGCGGCGGGAGAGCCTGCGGGTCGTCTCGGGCGGGCCGCCCCGCCAGTTGGTGATCAGCACCAGACAGGAGCCGCTGAACGCGCTCAGCAGGAAGTAGACGACGGGCGCCGAGATGTTGGTGACGCCGGTGACGTGGTTGAGCTGGGTGATCGTCGGCGGTGCGGCGAAACAGAAGACCAGGGCGGCCAGGGTCATCAGCGCGCACACGGACCTGATCAGCGGGTCGCGCCGGTTCCGCAGCAGCGCGGGCGTCTTCGAGGCCAGCGCGATCGTCATCGCGACGGCCGGGATGTAGTAGCTGGGCCCGTCCATGTCCGCCGTGTCTCTGCGTCTCGTGCGTCTCGGAGTTCCGGCCGCTCAGCCCTGCGGCCCGCGGTAGCCCAGCGAGGCCCCGATACGGCCCGCCAGATGGTCGCGGCGCACCGGCCCGCGCAGCGCCGAACCGGCCAGCCACGTACGGCACTTGCTGGCCAGCAGCAGGCCGAAGCTCTCGGCGTCCTGCTCGTCCCTGAGGTCGAAACGGGTACGGGCGGCGACCTTCAGCACGGTCTCCCGCAGTTCGGTGTCCCGCAGATCCGCGTCCCGGCTCAATAAGCGCGCGGCGACCGCCACGCCCTCGACCTGCCGGCCGCAGTGCCCGGCCTGCATGTGCCACAGCTCGTGGCCGAGGATCACCAACTGGTGGTCGGGCGCGGTGCGTTCCTCGATGACGACCAGGTCCTGCTCGGCCATGTCCAGCCACAGCCCGCTGGCCGTGCCCGGCGGGAACGCGGCCGTACGGTAGTGGACGGGCCGGCCGCGGCGTCTGCTCATGGCGTCGCACAGGGCGCCGTAGAGGTCGGCGGGGTCCGCCGGTGCCGGCAGGTCGATCTCGCCGACCAGCTCGCCGCACAGACGGCGCATTTCCTTTCCGATGCTCAACTGATCTCCCCCGGTCAGGACTCGGGCCGCTTGACGCTCTCCAGCAGCATGTCCAGCCACTCCGCCACCTTGTCACGGTGCTGGTCGGTGGGCAGCTGGGCCGCCCGCCAGGCGATGGAGCGCACCCCGTGGTTCTGCAGCAGCCGCTGCAGCGGGTCGTCCACGGCCTCGGCCGCCGCGCGCTCACGGTCGGCGAGCTGCTGGAGGAGCTCCTGCTCGGTCCGCATCAGGGCGCTCGCCAGCGCCTCGGGGTCCTCGGCGGTGAGGAAGCCGGCGTGCACTCTGAAGAAGCGCTGGATGGCGTCGCAGTGCTCCATCGTGGGACGCCGGTCCCCGTTGATCAGGGCACCCGCCTGCTGGCGCGACATCCCGGCGCCGTCGGCGATCTCCTGCTGGGTGTACTTGCGGCCGCCCGGCTTGAGGCGGGTGCGGCGCAGCAGGCCCAGCCGCTGCAGAAAGCGGGCCTGGACGTCCGGTTCACCGGCGCGCTGGCCGCTCAGCAGGGCCTTCACCACCGCCTCCGGCACGCCCGAGGCGACCGAGAGCCGCCGGGAGTCGAAGACCTCCGTGTGCCGTACGCGCAGCTTGTCGGCGAGCGCGGTGACACGGGCCACGACGGCCGGCAGCAGAACCGTCGCCGCGGCGTCCGGAACCTCGAAGCCATCCGTCACCGACAGATCTCCTACGTCTCTCTCAGGCCAATTTCGCGGTACTGCGGAATCCGTGGATCCAAGCCTGGCGCGAGACCCTGGTCCCGGCAAGTACACCGTGAACTGCGGGGAGACTAGCGGTTGGGTCGAACTCACATCCAGGTCTCGCCACAACTGTGGCGAGATTCAGCCGTCAACCGGCGCCAAATGCCACGATAGTTGACACGTCTGAGGCCGGGGCAGCAGGATCAAGGCGCCGCGAGAAGGCCGCATAGGCAAGAGGGGTGACCTCCCGATGGCATATCAGGCAGGAGGGCGGCGGTCGGTACCGCGGCCCGTCCCCGACAGTCTCGAGACCCGGGACGCGCAGGCGTATCTGCAGGACTACGCCGTGCTGCTGGACTCCGTCCTGTTCCCGTCCGCCGTCCTCGACCACCGCTGGGACGTCGTCGTCGCCAACGCCGCGTTCCGGTCGCTGTTCGGCAATGTGGGACCGCATCCGACGGCCATGCCCGACGACAACTTCCTGCGCTTCGTGCTCTTCCACCCGGACGCCGCCACGGTCCTCGGGGACCACGAGTCCAGCTGGTGCCTGCCGATGCTCGCCCATGTCGCCGCCGCGGTGGAGCACCACCCCCAGGACCGGGGCCTGCAGTCCATCCGCCGGGACATCGCCCAGGACCCGATCATGGACGCCGCCTACCGCCACGGCCTTCCGCACTGGCTCCGTACGGTCGGCCCCGCCGCCGGCCGGCACGACGGCGCCGTACGCCCCGTCGTCCACCCGGACCCGCGCTGGGGCGCCACCGACTGCCGGATCGTCGGCGAGACCCCCGACACCCTCCGCGACCTGGGCTACCACCGGATGACTCTCGTCCTGCGCGAGGTGGGCCGCCCGGCCAACCCCGTCCGCAGACCACGGCGCCCCCGGCGGGCCGTCCTCGGCCATCTGAGCGTGGTGCCCTCTCCCGAGCGGTGAGCCGCACCCCCTCCGGTGCCGCCGGCGTTCAGGTCGCCGACGGCACCGGAGGTCAATCCTTGTCCAGGGAGACGTCCCGAGGGACGTCCCGCGGCGCGTCCTGCGGCACCCCGCGTTTGGCCGCCTGGATCTGCTCGTACACATGGGTCCGCAGCTCCGCGAAGCGCGGGGCCACCCGGGTGTGCAGCTGATCCCGCTCGGCGGGCAGATCGATCTTCAGCTGCTCCCGTACGACGGTGGGGGAGGCGGAGAGGACCAGGACCCGCTCGCCCAGATAGACGGCCTCGTCGATGTCATGGGTGACGAACAGGATCGTCATGCCCCGCTCCCGCCACAGGCCCCGCACCAGATCCTCCAGATCGGCACGGGTCTGCGCGTCCACCGCCGCGAACGGCTCGTCCATCAGCAGCACCTGGGGCTCGTACGCCAGCGCGCGGGCGATGGCGACCCGCTGCTGCATCCCGCCCGACAGCTGCCAGGGGTAGGCGCCCGCCGCGTCCGCGAGGCCGACCGATGCGAGCGCGTCGTCGACCAGCCCGCGCCGCCGTTCCTTGCTCAACCTCTTCTGTTTCAGCGGGAGTTCGACGTTGTCGCGGACCCGCATCCAGGGGAACAGGCTGCGCCCGTACTCCTGGAAGACCACCGCCATCCCCGGCGGCGGACCCGCCACCGGCCGTCCCCCGAGCAGGACCTGACCGGCCGTCGGATCCAGCAGCCCGGCCACACACTTCAGCAGGGTCGTCTTGCCGCAGCCCGACGGGCCCACCAGACAGACCAGTTCGCCCGCCTCGACGGTGAAGGTGAGGTCCCGCACCGCCTCCACCCGGCGCCCGGAACCCTCGTAGACCTTCTTCAGGCCCCGTACATCCAGCATGGACCGCCGCTCCTTGTCGAGTCCCACTACGACCGCCGGGATGACGCGCGCACACCGTGGTACCAGCCGAGCACGCGCCGCTCGACCAGCCGGAAAACGACGGACAGCAGAAAGCCGAGCAGACCGAGGACGAGGATGCCGGTCCACATGTCCGGGATCGCGAAACCGCGTTGGAACTGGACGATGGTGTACCCCAGCCCGTTGCTGGACGCGGTCATCTCGCTGATGACCATGAGGATGATGCCGATGGACAGCGCCTGCCGCAGCCCCGCGAAGATCTGCGGGCTCGCCGAGCGCAGCACCACGTTCCGCAGCCGGGCGACGCCGGTGATGCCGTACGACCGGGCCGTCTCGGACAGCACGGGGTCCACCGCGCGGACGCCCTCGACCGTGTTGAGCAGGACCGGCCAGACACAGCCGCTCGCGATCACGGCGATCTTCATCGAGTCGCCGATGCCCGCGAACAGCATGATGACCGGGACGAGGACCGGCGGCGGCACGGCCCGCAGGAACTCCAGGACCGGTTCGCAGACCGCCCGCACCCGCCGGGAGGAGCCGATCACCGTGCCGAGCGCCACCCCGGCGACGGCCGCCAGGGCGTAACCGGCCGACAGCCGCAGCAGGCTGGGCAGCACGTCGGCGCGCAGCCGCTCGGCGGTCCAGACGTCCGGGAAGGCGGTCAGGATCGTGCGCAGCGGCGGCCAGAACACATCGGTGCTGTCCGCCGACGCGAACCACCAGACCGTGACCAGCACGAGCGGCAGTGCGACGGCGAACAGCAGCCGCAGCAGGACCCGGCTCACACCGCCACCTCCCCGCGCACCGACTGGTGCCAGGCCAGCGCCCGCCGCTCCACCGCGCGGGCGCCCACATTGATCAGCAGCCCCAGCAGCCCGGTGACCACCACCAGGGCGTACATCTCCGGCACCGCCTGCGAGGTCTGGGCCACCGCGATGCGCTGGCCCAACCCCGGTGCCCCGATGACCAGTTCGGCGGTCACCGCCAGGATGAGGGCCACGGCGGCGGCCAGCCGGACCCCCGTCATGACGTACGGCAGGGCCGTGGGCCACAGCACGTACCGGACCCGGGCCCAGGGGCCGAGGCCGTAGGAGCGGGCGGTCTCCTCGGCGACCGGGTCGACGTCCTGGACGCCGTACAGGGTCTGGATGAGGATCTGCCAGAAGGACGCGTAGACCACCAGCAGCAGCACCGAGCGCAGTTCGCTGCCGTAGAGCAGGACGGCGAGGGGGATCAGCGCGACCGAGGGGATCGGGCGCAGGAACTCGATCGTGGACGTGGTCGCCTCGCGCAGATACGGGACGACGGCGATGACGACCCCCGTCACGATCCCGGCCGTCACCGCGATCAGCAGGCCCACCGCCCAGCCGGTGAGGGTGTCGCCGAGCGCCGTCCAGAACGCGCCGTCGGCGAGTTCGGCGGCGAGCGCGTCGGCGACCCGGCTCACCGGCGGGAGATAGTCGTCCTCGACGAGGCCGACGCGCGGGGCGGCCTCCCACAGGGCGAGGAACCCGGCGAGCCCGGCCGCGCCGAGGGCGGCGTCGGCACCCCTCACGGCGGCGGCACCCTTCACGGCAGCAGCTTGTCCAGGTCCGGGGCCTTCTCGAACAGGCCGTCCTGCTGCCCCAGTTCGGCCAGCCGCTCGATGGAGGCACGGTCCGGCTCCGCGGGCCAGCGGGGCAGCACGACCGTCTTCAGCAGGCTCTCCGGGATCTTCGTGTACGTGGTGATGATCTCCCGTACCTCGTCCGGGTGTTCGTCGGCGTACGCCAGCGACTCGGCCGTGGCCTCCTGGAACTTCTTCACCAACTCCGGGTTCTTCGCGGCGTACTGCTCGGAGGTGAAGTACATGGCCACGGTGAGGTCCGGGGACACGTCCACGAAGTTCGACGCCAGGACCGTGCCGCCCTGGGACTTGATGGTGGCGAGCGCGGGCTCCACGACACAGGCCGCGTCCACCTGGCCCTTGGCCAGCGCGGCCGGCATCTGGTCGAACGGCATCTCCACGTACTCGACCTTCGACGGGTCGCCGCCGTCCTTTCGGACCGACTCGTTGACCGAGGTGTCGCAGATGTTGCCCAGGGTGTTGGCCGCGACCTTCTTGCCCTCCAGCTCCTTCGCGGACTTCAGCGCGCTGCCCTTCGGCACGGCGATCTCCGCGAAGTCCGCGCCCGGCTTCCCGGTGGAGGCCACCCCGTTCACCACGGCCTTCACCGGCACGTTCTTGGACTGGGCGACCAGCAGGGAGGTCATGTTGCTGAAGCCGAAGTCGAACTGCCCGGAGACGACACCGGGCACGATCGCCGCCCCGCCCTGCGCGAGCGTCGGCTCCAGCTTCAGCCCGCGCTCGCTGTAGAAGCCCTTCTTCTCGCCCAGGTACATCGGGGCGACATCGATGATGGGGATCACGCCCAGCTTGAGCGTGGTGGTCCCGCCGGAGGCCGAACCCCCGCCACCCGAACCGGAGTCGGAGGAACCACAGGCGGTCGCGGCGGTGAACAAGGTGCCGGCCGCGAGGCCGATGAGCAGACGACGCATGACTCCCCCAGACGGGAACGCTCTTCGACGGATGTCCTCGACAGGCTGTGCGCACACCGCACAGAAGTGCTCAGCGGGAAGGTAGAACGCCGTTGGTTGCGGGTCAATGCCCTTGCTGTGCAAGCGCGTTGACAGTTGCGGAAGTGTGCTCCTAGCGTGCGCAGAGCGCACCGCCGTGCGCACGGAGCGCAGCGGGCACGCTTCAGCCGTGCGCATTCCGTGTGCGTTGTGTGTTTCCGTGCGCCGGCCGCGGTGCTTCCTGGAGGCGACGATGCCTGATCGAGACCGGTTCGGCGCAGACCGCGCACCGCACTTCGTCCGGTCCTTCGAGCGGGGCCTCGCGGTCATCCGGGCCTTCGACGCCGAGCACCCCGCGCTGACCCTGAGCGAGGTCGCCCGCACCTGTGAGCTGACCCGGGCCGCCGCCCGCCGCTTCCTGCTCACCCTCGTCGACCTCGGGTACGTCCACACCGACGGCCGGCTGTTCCGGCTGACCCCGCGCGTGCTCGAACTCGGCTACGCCTATCTCGCCGGACTCGCCCTCCCCGACCTCGCCGTACCGCATCTGGAGCGGCTGGTCGCGCAGGTGGGGGAGTCGTCCTCGCTGTGCGTCCTCGACGGCGACGACATCGTGTACGTGGCGCGGGTCAGCGCGTCCCGGATCATGACGGCGACCATCACCGTGGGCACCCGCTTCCCCGCCCAGGTCACCTCGGTCGGCCGGGTGATCCTCGCGCATCTGCCGGACGAGGAGATCGACGCCCGGCTCGCCCGCGTCGTCCCCCATCCCTTCACCCGGCGCACCCTCACCTCCGCCGACCGGCTCAGGGCCGAGCTGCGGCGGATACGACGCCAGGGGTACGCCGTCGTCGACCAGGAACTGGAGGAGGGGCTCCGCTCGGTCGCCGCGCCCGTCCGGGACCGGGACGGCGAAGTGGTGGCCGCCGTGAACATCCCCGTCCACGCCGGCCGCACCTCGGTCGAGTCGGTACGCCGCGACCTGCTGCCCCCACTGCTCGCCACCGTCGCCCGGATCGAGGCCGACCTGTGCGCGACGGGGGCGGCGGCGAGGACGACGACGGGACACGGCACCGCCGTGCGCCCGTCGCTACAGGTCGAGCACCAGCCGTGACCCCTGGCACCGGGAGACACAGATGAGCATGGTCTCCCCGGCCGCGCGCTCCTCGTCGGTGAGCACCGAGTCACGGTGGTCGGGGGTGCCCTCCAGGACGTCCGTCTCGCAGGTCCCGCAGGTGCCCTCCGCGCAGGAGTACAGCACCTCGACCCCGGCCGCCCGCACGGTGTCGAGCACGGAGACCCCGACGGGGACCGTGACGGTCTTCCCCGTACGCTCCAGCACGACCTCGAACTCGCTGTCCGGACCCGTCTCCTGCTCCTTGGGCCGGAACCGCTCGACCCGGAGCGCGGCGCCGGGGCACCGCTCCTCCACCGCGTCGAGCAGCGCGCCGGGCCCGCAGCAGTAGACGAGGGTGTCCTCGGGCAGCCCGTCCAGCACGGACCCGAGGTCCAGCAGCCCCGTCTCGTCCTGCGGGGCGACGGTCACCCGGTCGCCGTACGCGTCCAACTCGGCCCGGAACGCCATGGATTCACGGTTGCGCCCGCCGTACAGCAGGGACCACTCCGCACCCGCCGCCTCGGCCGCGGCCAGCATCGGCAGGATGGGCGTGATGCCGATGCCGCCGGCCACGAACCGGTAGCGGGGCACCGGTTCCAGGGCGAAGTTGTTGCGCGGCCCGCGCACCCGGACCTTGTCGCCCGCCGCCAACTCCGTGTGCACATAGGCCGATCCGCCGCGCCCGTCGGGCTCCCGCAGGACCCCGATGCGCCATGTCGAGCGGTCCGCCGGATCACCGCACAGCGAGTACTGGCGCTCCAGCTCCGGCCCCAGCAGCACATCGATGTGCGCGCCCGGCTCCCAGCCGGGCAGTTCCTCGCCGAGCGGGTGCCGGAGCGTGAGGGCGAGCACGCCGTCGGCGGCGAACTCGCGCCCCTCGACGACGAGTTCGGCCTCGTAGACGGCCGAGGCGGCGGACGCGGGGGCGGACGTGGAGGCGGGGGCGGACGTGGAGGCGGTCATGAGCTGTTCCCTTGCGGCTCGTGTCCCTGGGGGTGGGCGAGCATCCACTCCCACATCTCGATGGGGTCCTGCGCGGTGTGTTCCCGCCCGCAGTGACAGGTCCCGTGCAGGATGTCCGTGCCCGGCAGCCAGTCGATGCGGTAGACCTCGCCGGTCCCGAACGTGGGCGGTGTACTCACTGGACCTGCTCCACCGGCTTCTCGCCCTGCTCGACCAGCCGCGCGAGGATCCGCCGGGCCGCGAGCCCACCGGTGTCGATGTTGATGCTCAGCTCCTGGTAGCCGGTGCGCTCCGAGCCCAGCGTCTTCTGGAGCAGGTTCAGCGCGACGACGTCCTGCATGACGACCGTGTGGTTGTTGCCCTTGAGGAACTCGGTGACCTCGTCGCTCTCGGTGGCCCAGTCCCGGGAGACCATCCAGAAGTCGTACACCTTGCCGTCCGTGGACGGGGTGATCGCGTAGGTGATCTCGGTGTGGAAACCGTTCGGGTCGCTGCCGTCCGCCTCCGGGACCACGCCCACCGGGGCGATCCGGCTGTGCAGCAGATACAGGCACGGGGCGAAGTACTCGATGTCCTGCCAGCGGGTGATCCGGCCCTCGATGCCGGTCGACTTCGCGTAGAACGGCGGGCACTCGGCGTCGTCCATGTGCCGGCTCACCCGCACCACCCCGGCGCCCTCGTCGACCTCGGTGGTGATCGGTGTCTCCGCGACCTCGGGGGTGCCGATGTAGCCGCCGTGCAGATACGTCTCGTGGGAGAGGTCGAGCAGGTTGTCGACGAGGAGCCCGTAGTCGGCGTCGATCGGCTCCATACCGCGTACGGTCGTCCAGCCCGGGGCGGCCAGGTGCTTCGCGCGCGGGATGGTCCCCGCGTCGGCGAGCGCCGGGTCGCCTATCCACACCCAGATCAGCGAATCCTGCTCCACCACCGGGTACGAGGCCACCCGCGCGGTCCGCGGTATCCGCTTCTGCCCCGGCACGTACACACAGGCGCCGGTCGTGTCGTACGTGAAGCCGTGGTACCCGCACACGATCCGGTCCCCGTCCAGCCCGCTCTCCGACAGCGGGTACCGGCGGTGCACACACCGGTCGTGCAGCGCGACCGGCGTGCCCTCCTCCTCGGTCCGGTAGAACACCAGCGGCTCCCCGAGGATCGTCCGGCCGAGCAGCTCCCGCCCGACCTCTTCGGCGTAGGCGGCGACGTACCACTGATTCCTGGCGAAGGCGGTGGTGTGAGGCATGGCGATCCCGTCCCTGAGAACCCTGAGAACCCGGTGTGCGGAGCCGTGTCGCCCCGCGTGCCACCACATTCCTGAGCGGGCCCGGGGTCGGGCAATACCGCTTCCGTCAGACGGAAGGACCGCTTTGCCCGGCCGTGGCGCGCCCGCCCGGCGCTGTTCGCGCGGTGGACCCCGACGTGTCACACCCGCGCCACGGACCCTTCCCCGGCGTTCGTTCCTCTTGGACCATTCCCCGGGGGTGCTTCGAGAGTCCCGCACAGTGCCTGGGGCGCCCGGCACGCACCCTCGCCGCACCGGCCAAAGACCCAAGTAGCTCCGCTACGAGGGCCTTCGTCCGGCACGCCGAGGGCACGCACCGGACACCCCAGGCACCGCACAGGACTCTCGAAGCACCCCCGTCGCGCAGGTCACATCCGACGCACCACGTCAGGACAAGAGGTCTTCCACCCATGCCTGAAGTCAACCGGCGGCGATTCCTCCAGGTCGCGGGCGCCACAACGGCGTTCAGCGCACTGTCGGCCAGTATCCAGCGGGCCGCGGCGCTGCCCGCGCACCACCGTTCCGGCACGATCGAGGACGTCGAGCACATCGTCGTCCTGATGCAGGAGAACCGGTCCTTCGACCACTACTTCGGCGCGCTGAGAGGGGTACGCGGCTTCGGCGACCCGCACCCGGTGACGCTGGACAACGGCAGGAGCGTGTGGCACCAGTCGGACGGCACGAAGGACGTGCTGCCGTTCCACCCCGAGGCCGACGATCTCGGGATGCAGTTCCTGGAGGGCCTGCCGCACAGCTGGCCGGACGGGCACGCCGCCTACAACGGCGGCAAGTACGACAGGTGGGTGCCCGCCAAGGGCACCACGACCATGGCGTATCTGACCCGCGAGGACATCCCGTTCCACTACGCCCTCGCCGACACGTTCACCGTGTGCGACGCCTACCACTGCTCGTTCATCGGCTCGACCGACCCCAACCGCTACTACATGTGGACCGGGTACACGGGCAACGACGGCAAGGGCGGCGGCCCCGTCCTCGGCAACGACGAACTCGGCTACGGCTGGACCACCTACCCCGAGCGCCTCGAAGCGGCCGGGGTCTCCTGGAAGATCTACCAGGACATCGGCGACGGCCTGGACGCGGCCGGCTCCTGGGGCTGGATAGCGGACGCCTACCGGGGCAACTACGGCGACAACTCGCTGCTGTACTTCAACAAGTACCGCGACGCCAAGCCCGGCGACCCCTGGTACGACAAGGCCCGCACCGGTACGGACGCCAAGGCCGGCGACGGCTACTTCGACCTGCTCAAGGCCGACGTGAAGGCCGGGAAGCTGCCGCAGATCTCCTGGATCGCCGCGCCCGAGGCGTTCTCCGAGCACTCCAACTGGCCCTCGAACTACGGCGCCTGGTACATCTCCCAGGTCCTCGACGCGCTGACCTCCGACCCGGCGGTCTGGGCGAGGACGGCCCTGTTCATCACCTATGACGAGAACGACGGCTTCTTCGACCACCTCGTGCCGCCGCTCCCGCCGCGCGACGCGGCCCACGGCAGGTCCACGGTCGACGTCTCCCTCGACCTCTACCAGGGCGACGCCAACCGGGTCGCCGGGCCGTACGGTCTCGGCCCGCGCGTCCCGATGCTGGTCGTCTCGCCCTGGAGCAAGGGCGGTTACGTCTGCTCGGAGACCCTCGACCACACCTCGATCCTGCGGTTCATGGAGCGCCGGTTCGGGGTGAAGGAGCCGAACATCTCGCCGTGGCGGCGGGCCGTCTGCGGTGATCTGACCTCGGCGTTCGACTTCTCCCGCAAGGACAGCCGGCCGGCCGCGCTGCCCGGCACCGACGCGTACGAGCCGCAGGACCGGGAGCGGCACCCCGACTACAGGCCCGCCGTCCCGGCGGACCCGAGCATGCCGAGGCAGGAGCGGGGGTCGCGTCCCGCCCGGCCGCTCAAGTACGCGCCCAGGGTGGACGGTTCGGCCGATCCCGGGGCCGGGACCCTCACCCTCACGTTCGCCTCCGGCGGCAGGGCGGGCGCGGCGTTCCTGGTCACCTCCGGCAACCGTACGGACGGGCCGTGGACGTACACGACCGAGGCGGGCAAGGCCGTGTCGGACACATGGAGTTCCGCGGCCTCCGGCGGCTCGTACGACCTCACTGTGCACGGGCCGAACGGCTTCCTGCGGGTCTTCCAGGGGCCGGGGAGGACGCGTGGGCCCGAGGTCACCGCGCGGCACGTCGGCGACGACGTGGAGCTGACCTTCACCAACAAGGGCTCCGCGGCGGTGAGCCTGAAGGTCGTCAGCGCGTACGGGGGACGGTCCCGTACGGTCCGGGTGCGGGCCGGGGCGACCGTCCGGCAGACCGTCGAACTGCGGGCGAGCCGGCGGTGGTACGACCTGACGGTCACCGGCGGCGGGGGGTTCCTCCGGAGGTTCGCCGGACATGTGGAGAACGGGCGCGTCGGGGTGAGTGATCCGGCGCTGGGGCGGAGGTAGGGCGCCTGAGAGCTCGGGGGACCTGTGATCGGGCGGCCCTGGCCGTACGTGGCTGAGCGCGCAGTTCCCCGCGCCCCTGGAGGCCTACGGCCCCAGGGGCGCGTCCTCCGCCGTCGCTCAGAGCGGAGTCAGGTGTCCGGGGGGACCAGGCAGCAACGAGGGTTCCGTCGGGGCGTGGTGGGGCTCCAGGGCGAGGACGGCCGCCACGGGGTGCTCCTCGGTGAGGGGGGCGGGATCGGCCGGTCGGTCGGGGTCCATGGGCCGGATCACGACCTCCGGGGTCACCCGGGTCAGCAGCACCACGCCCCGCGCCGCGACCACCGCCCCCGCCACGGCGAGCAGGACGCCGGCCACCCCGCCCCGCAGGCCCTCGCCGAGGAGGGAGAGACCGATCACGGCGGCGGCCAGCGGGTTCGAGAGGGTCACGACCGCGAGGGGCGCGCCCAGGCCCCCTCGGTACGCCGTCTGCGAGAGCAGCAGCCCGCCCACCGCGAACGCGGCGACCAGCAGGGCCACCACGACGACCTCCAGGTCGAGGAGGGACCCCGAGCGGTCCGTCGCGGCGACCGTGACCGTCTGCGTGAGCGCGGAGGCCACACCCGAGGCCACGCCGGAGGCGCCGGCGTGGCGCAGTCCGGGCCTGGTGCCGGGCCGGGAGAGCAGACCGGCCAGGACGACGGTCGCACCGGCCACGGCGACGGCCTCCGGGAGACTCAGCACGTCGTCCGGGGCGGGCCCCGACGCGACGACCAGGATCGCCGCCAGCCCGGCCAGCGTGAGCGCGGTGCCCCGCCACTCGGTCGCGGTGACCCGCCGCCCGGCCACCCGCGCCCCGAGCGGCACCGCCGCCACCAGCGTGAGCGCGCCGAGCGGCTGCACGACGGTCAGGGGGCCGTACTTGAGCGCCACGACATGCAGCAGCGCGGCGCCCGCGTTCAGCGCGACCGAGGCCCACCAGGCACCGCTGGCGAGCATCCGCCGTACGCCGGCGTCGGCGCTGCGCGCGGCCAGCCGCTCCTGGGCCACGGCGGCGGTCGCGTAGCCGACGGCGGAGAGCAGCGAGAGGACGACGGCGACGAGGGTGGCGTTCATCGGCCCGCTCCGGCCAGGACGGGCTCTTCGGCCGGTACGAGGGCCTTGGAGTGCTGCCCGGCGGTCGTGGCCGTCCGCTGCGGCAGCTGGATCACGGCGAGGGCGACGGCCAGCAGGCCACCGGCCACGATCGCGTCCAGCCAGTAGTGGTTCGCGGTGCCGACGATCACGACCAGGGTCACCAGCGGATGCAGCAGCCACAGCCACCGCCGTCGGGAGCGGGTCGCGGCGATCAGCCCGATCGCGACCATCAGGGCCCAGCCGAAGTGCAGCGAGGGCATCGCCGCGAACTGGTTGGCCAGGGAGTCGGTCGACGGCGTCGCCGAGTAGACCGTCGGCCCGTACACCTGTCCGGTGTCGATCAGGTGCGCGCCGTCCAGCATCCGCGGCGGGGCCAGCGGGAACGCGAGGTGCAGCAGCAGGGCGGCGCCGGTGAGGGCGGCCAGGACCCGGCGTGCCCAGACGTAGTGCGCCGGGCGCCGCAGGTACAGCCAGACCAGGAAGGCCGCGGTGGCCGGGAAGTGGACGGTCGCGTAGTAGACGTTCGCGACGTGGACCAGCGTGTCGCCGTGCAGCAGGGCCTCCTGCACGGAGGCCTCGTCCGGCAGGCCGAGGGCACGCTCCCAGCTCCACACGTCGTGGGCGTTGCGGAAGGCCTCGGCGGTGTGGCCGTTGGCCAGCAGCCGTCCGAACTTGTAGACGAGGAAGAGCCCTGCGACGAGCAGGAACTCACGGACGAGGGGCGGCCGCGCTATCGCGGCGGCCGGCTCTTCCACAGGCTCGGTGCGGCATTCCATCCCCCGGCCCTTTCACTGACGGCGCTGGTGGCGCTGGTTCCCTTGGCGGTACTGGCGAACGCGGATCGATACATCGATACGACCTCGTACCGGTACAGCTCCGTACCGGTACAGCCTCGTACCGATACGCGCTGGTACCGATACGAGAGTGTACCGATACGCCACTGTACCGAAACGACGGGGTATCGATACGGCACTGTACCGATACGTTGGCGTTCCGGTACAGTGGCGTATCGACAGGCCTTTCGGCACGGGGACGACCGAAGGAGACACGGGTCATGACGTCGCAGGCAGCGGACGGGCCGGAGACGGCCGTCGCCTCGCGCCGCTCCAAGCTCACGCCCGAGCGTGAGCAGGAGTTCTTCGACGCTGTGCTCGAACAGGTCCGTGAGTGCGGGTACGACTCGGTGACCATGGAGGGCGTCGCCGCGACCACGCGGTGCAGCAAGTCGACGCTCTACCGGCAGTGGAGGACGAAACCGCAGTTCGTGGCCGCCGCGCTGCGCGCCCGCCGCAGTGTCCGCTTCGCCGGGATCGACACCGGCACCCTCGCCGGTGACCTGCGCGAGGTGGCCCGGCACGCGGGGGAGGGCTACGTCCTGGAGGGTCGGCTCTTCCAGGCCCTCGGCAATGCCGTCGTGCAGGACGAGGAGTTGAAGACCGCCCTGCGGGACGCGCTGGTGGAACCGGAGATCGAGGCGCTCCGGGCGATGATCGCCCGGGGAGTGGCCCGGGGCGAGGTCGCCGCGGACCATCCGGCGCTGGAGTTCATCCCCGCACAGGTTTTCGGCGTCCTGCGGGCCCGGCCGGTCCTGGAGGGCAAGGACGCGGACGAGACATACATCATCAAGTTCATCGAGGCGGCCGTGCTGCCGACGCTCGGCCTCGTATGAGACTCAGGCCGCCGTCCGTGGGTTGAACCCGACGACGACCTGATCGCGCCGCACCGTGGGGACGGGGGCGGCGCGCACCCCCGGCCGGGTGGGATTCCTCTGGAGCGGAGAGGAATCCCACCCGGCCGACTTCTTTTGCGGTGCCGTCCGTCGGCTCACACGTCCTGGCCGCTGCCGCCCCCGCTGATCGACGCCTTCTTGATGCCCTTGGTGATCTCGTCGATCACCGACTGCCTGGGCGCCTTGTCGCTCACGTCGACGCCGAAGCGGACCACGACGAGCTTCGAGGAGTCGGCGGGGGAGGGGAAGGCCAGCGACTCGACATAGCCGTCGTCGCCCTTGCCCGTGACCACCTTCCAGCGGACGTAGTAGCCCTTCTGCCCGGCCACGGTCACCGCCTTGGAGGCCAGCTCCTCGTGCGAGGTGATCTTCCCGTAGCCCTCGGAACCGTAGGCGTCCTCGGCGGCCTGGGAGATGTCCTCCTTGGCGGCGGCCTCGGCGGTGGTGGCCTTCAGCTTCAGCAGCTCGGCGGGCGACGAGTAGGCGCCGCCGCGCGTGCAGGTCTTCGTGGCGTCGGCCGGGCACTCGTACGAGGCCTCCGTCGTCACCTGCGCACCGGCCTGCAGCGCCGAGCCGAGCCAGCCGTCCGGTACGGGGATGCTGATACCGCTGGTCGTGTCGGTGGCGTACCCCTCCTCCAGTTGCGGCGGCTGCCCGGACCCGTCCGGCGCCGGGGTCTGCCCGCCGGAACCGCCGGAGCCACCCGAGCCACCGGGTCCGCCCTGGCCGCCGGAATTGCCGCCCGGCCCGCCCTGACCACCGTCGGTGCCGCCCGTGCCGCCCGTGCCGTTCTGCCCGCCGGGGCCCTGGGACGTCGCGCTGCCCCCGCCGCCCCCGTCGTCACCGGCCAGGGCGTACACGCCCACCCCGATGCTGGCCAGCACCGCCGCCGCCACGGCCACGGCTATCCCGGTGCGCAGGCCGCGCTTCGGAGCCGCGGCCGGGTACCCGGGATACCCCGGATGCCCCGGATACCCGGGGTGGCCCCCGGGCCCCGGCGGATAGGGCGCGGCGCCCGACGGATAGGCCGGGGGCCCGAATCCCGCGGCCGGGCCCACGGGCCGGATCCGGTCCGTCCACGCGTTGCCGTCCCACCAGCGCTCGGTGGCGGGCGCGTCACTTGTCTGCCCGGGGTCGGGATACCAGCCGGGAGGAGTCACCTGCGTCATGGGGCAACCGTATGAGGCCGGAGTGAAAACCGGATGAGAGGGGAGGCATATCGGCCCGCCGCGGCCGTTCTCCGTTCCCCGGGCTGGGGGCTGGGGGCCGGTTACCGGTTGCCGGTTGCCGGATGCCGGGTGTGGTCCGCCGGGCGGGGCCGGCAGCCTGCTGATGCGGGCCGCCGGAGTCGACGCGTGGCCCGCGCGCCATGGCCCGCCGACCCGAAGTGCCGATTCCCTCGCCGCCTGTCCCGGCCTGGCCGACGGCCGTCTCCGCAGGGGCCTTCCGGCCGGGAGACGCTCCCGACGAACGGTCGGATGCCCCGCGGCTCCCGGCCGTACCGGCCGCCTCCTTCACCCTCTCCACTCCCTCCGCTCACCGCACGACCAGCCGCACCGGCGGCCCCACCCCGGGTCCGGTGCCCGCTCCCGGCAGGGGCGGCAGTCCCGGGCGGCCCGGGGTCACCGATCCCAGCACGCTCGGGTGGCGGGCGCCCGTGCTCGCCGGGGCGGTGCCCGGGAGGCCGTGGACGGTCAGGAAGCCGAGGACGGCGAAGGCGTACGCCTCCTTCGCGTCCGCAGGGAGTCCCAGTTCGTCCGACACCCGCAGCGGGACGCCCGCCAGCTCCGTGCCCAGCATCCGTGTCAGCGTCGGATTGCGGGTGCCGCCGCCCGAGGCGATCACCTCGGTGGCCCGCACCGCGCGGGTGGCGTCGGCGACCGTACGGGCCGTGAGGAGGGTGAGCGTGGCGACGACGTCCGCCGGGCTCAGCACCGTGAACCCGGCCAGCGCGGCCCGCAGATAGCCGCCGTGGAAGACTTCCTTGCCCGTGGTCTTCGGCGCGGGCAGCGCGTAGTACGGCTCGGCGAGCAGCCGCCGCAGCAGCGGCTCGTGGACGGTGCCGGCGGCGGCGAGCGTCCCGTCCGCGTCGTACGTCAGCCGGCCACCCGTCGCGTCCCGCACGGCCGCGTCGATCAGGGCGTTCGCGGGCCCGGTGTCGAAGGCGGTGCCGTCGGGCGCGGTGAGGTTGGCGATGCCGCCCAGGTTGAGGGCGACCGGGGTGCCGGGCCGGCCCCGCAGCCACAGCAGGTCGACGAGGCTCACCAGCGGCGCGCCCTGGCCGCCCGCGGCGATGTCCCGGGGCCGGAAGTCGGCGACCACCGGCAGCCCCGTCGCCTCGGCGATCCAGGCGGGCTGCCCGAGCTGCAGGGTGCCGAGGACCCGGGTCCCCGCGCCTGCCCCGCCCGGCTCGGTCCAGTGATGGACCGTCTGACCGTGCGAGGCCACCAACTCGGCTCGCCCGTCGCAGAGTTCACGGTTCGCCTCGACCGCCGCCGCCGCGAACGCCTGCCCGATCCGGGTGTCCAGCCGGCACACCTCGGCGACGGTCGTGGCCGCCGGCGGGAGCGCCCGGCCCAGCGCCGCGCGCAGTTCGCCGTCGTACGCCCGGCAGACCAGTCCGAGGGGCCGCAGCACGAGGGTGTCCCCGTCGAGGTCCAGGTCCGCCGCCGCGGCGTCGACGGCGTCGTACGACGTCCCGGACATCAGCCCGATCACCCGCATGGCATCTCGACTCCCATACCCGCCTCAACTCCCCAGTCCGCCCTGCGACTTGCCGTCATCCGGCGACCCGCGGAGCGTCAGCAGCGCGAGGGCGCTGACCGCGCAGGTCGCGGCCGCGTAGTACGCGGGGATGTCCACACTGCCCGTCCGCTCGATCGTCTCCGTGATGATGAGGCCCGCGCAGCCCGAGAACACGGCATTGGACAGGGCGTAGGCGAGTCCCAGGCCGGTGTAGCGCACGCTCGTAGGGAACATCTCCGCCAGCATGGCCGGACCCGGGCCCGCCATCAGCCCGACGACCGCGCCCGCCGCGCACACCGCCAGGCCCTTCACCGCGTTCGAACTCCCGGTGTCCTGAAGCAGGTTGAGCAGCGGAACCGCCAGGACCGTCACCGACAGGGCGCCCGTGAGCATCACCGGCCGCCGTCCGACCCGGTCGCTGAGCCATCCCGCCGGGACGATCGTGACCGCGAAACCGAGATTGGCCAGCACGGTCGCCAGCAGGGCCTGGCGGAACGTGGCGTCCAGACTGCTCTGCAGATACGACGGCAGCACCACCAGGAAGGTGTAACCCGCCGCCGCCCAGCCCATGACGCGCCCGGCCCCGAGCACCACCGCGCGGACGGTCTCACGGACCGGCGGCCGTCCCCGCGCCCCCGCCCGCTCCTGCCCCTGTTCCTGGCCCCGCTCGCGCCGGAAGGCCGGCGTCTCGTCCAGCCGCAACCGCAGCCACAGCGCGCCGAGACCGAGCGGCAGCGTCAGCAGGAACGGCAGCCGCCACCCCCACGCCGCCAGCTGGACGGGGGACAGGACGGTGGCCAGCACGGCGGCCACCCCCGCCCCGCCCAGCAGCCCCAGCGCCACCGTGAACGACTGCCACGACCCGTACAGCCCCCGCCTGCCCGGCGGCGCGAACTCCGTCATCACCGACACCGCGCCACCGAACTCCCCTCCCGCGGACAGCCCTTGGAGCACCCGCAGAAGGGTCAGCAGCCACGGCGCGAGGGCGCCGGCCGTGTCGTACGTGGGGAGCGCGCCGATCAGTGTCGTCGCCACCGTCATCAGGGAGATCACCAGGATCAGCACCGGACGCCGCCCGATCCGGTCCCCGAGCGCGCCGAACAGCGCGGCGCCGACCGGCCGGAAGAAGAACGCCAGCGCGAACGAGGCGTACGTCCGCACCAGTCCCTCGGCCTCGCCGCCACCCTCCGGGGTGAAGAAACGGGCCGCGATGACCGTCGCGAAGTAACCGTAGACACCGAACTCGTACCACTCGATCAAGTTGCCGACCGATCCCGCGAACAGCGCCCTGCGGGACCGTGCGGGCCCCTCGTGCCGTGCGGGGCCCGGGGTGCGGCCGGGGTCGGGTGGGCGCATGGCGTCTCCTGGAGGGGGTGGGGGCCGCCGGTACCGGAGATCGGGAAAACCGGCGGTGGATCACGGGCAGTTGACTGTCCATCACTTTCAACGCGGCAGGTGGGCGGCCGGATGCGTCGCCCCGGAGCCCTCCGATGTCACCCGACACGGCAATAGGTGCCCGGACCAGCCTCCACTTCGGCAGCCGGAGGGCTACGCTCAATCACCTGTACGTCGTTCGGGCGACGCTGGGGAGGTAGCGGGATGACGGAGGGACGGCCCGGTGAGGCCGCCTCGGCTTTCCTGTGGGAGCGCGACGCGGAGATCGCCGCCCTCACACAGGCGATCGACGAACTCCGCGTCGACAAGGCGTCTCCGGGCAGTGTCCTGGTGTTCAGCGGTGAGGCGGGCATCGGCAAGACCGCCCTGCTGACCGAGGCCCGCCGGATCGCCGAGGAACGCGGCTGCAAGGCCTGGTACGCACGCGGCGGCGAGACCGTCACGTCCGTCCCCTTCCACGTCGTACGGCAGCTGCTGCAGCCCGCGTTGATCGGGCTGCTGGAGGAGGAGGTCCGCGAGTACCTGGGCGACTGGTACGACATCGCCGGAGCGGCGCTGGGACTCACCGAGCCGGGCGCGGGCCCGGTCGACCCGCAGGTCGTGTGCGACGGGCTGGTCACCGTCATGAACCGCCTCTCCCGGGTGAGCTGGCCGCTCGTGCTGTTGATCGACGACGCCCACTGGGCCGACCAGGAGACCCTGCACTGGCTGTCCTCCGTCGTCGCCCGCCTGACGGAGATGTGCGTCCTCGTCGTGGTGGCCCGTCGGCCCGGCGAGGCCACCGGTGAGCGCAGCGACCATCTCGCCCGGATCGCCGCCGAGTCCCGCCCGGTCCCCACGCTCAAGATGCTCACGCCCGGCGCCGCCGCCGGTCTCACCCGCGCCACGGTCGGCGAGCACGCCGACGACCCGTTCTGCCGCGAGGTGTGGGCGGTGACCGGCGGCAACCCGTACGAGACCGTCGAACTCCTCGCCAAGGTGCAGGACAGCCGGCTGGAACCGGTGGAGGACTCCGCCGCCGAGCTGCGCGCCCTGAACCGCACGGCACGCGGTCGCGGCCTCGTCGCCCGTCTGGAGTCGCTCGGCATCGACGCCACCCGCTTCGCGTGGGCCGCGGCCATCCTGCACACCGGCATCTCCGTGGAGATCGTGGCCCGGCTCGCCTCGCTGAGCCGGGAGACGGCGGTGGAGTGCGCCGAACTGCTGACCGAGGCCCGCATCCTCACCGAACCCGGCCCGGTCAATCGCCGGGCGGGCGCCGGTGATCTGGAGTTCGTGCACCCGCTGATCGCCACCGAGGTCTACAAGTCGATCCCGCCGGGCATCCGCACCGCGTCCCACGGTGTGGCCGCGACGGTCGTCACCGAGTCCGGGCGGGGCGCGGCGGCGGCCTCCCGCCACCTCGTCGAGGTGCACGCCGACGGCGACGCCGAACTGGTCGAGCAGTTGCGGACCGCCGCGCGCGAACACCTCGCCGTGGGCGCCCCCGACGCCGCCCGCCGCTGTCTGGAGCGGGCCCTCAAGGAACCCCCGCCCCAGGAGGTCCGGGTCCGCGTCCTGTACGAACTGGGCTGCGCCGGTCTCCTCACCTCCCCCGCCACCACCGTCGAATACCTCCGGTCGGCCCTCGCGGAACCGGGGCTGGACAGCGAGGAGCGGGTGGACGCGGTGTTCCGTCTCTCCCAGGCGCTGCTCCACAACGACCAGTTGGAGGAGGCGGTCCGTACCGTCGACGCGGAGGCCGCCCGGATGGAACCGGGCCCGGGGCGGATGCGGCTCCAGGCCGCGCACTACATGTGGGCGGTCATCCACGGCGACGTGGAGTTCTCGCCGACCCACTCCCAGGAGCTGACCGCACTCGCCGCGGCCTGCACGGGACGGGACAACTCCGAGCGGGCGCTGCTCGTCCTGCGCGGCTTCGACGCGGTGGTGCGCGGCGAGAGCGCCGAGGAGGTCGTCGAGTTCTGCGACCGTGCCCTCGTCAACGGCCGGCTGGCCCCGGGCCTCGGCTGGACCGACAGCGAGTGGGGCTTCGAACTGCCGATGATGCTGGCCGTCGCGTACGCCTACGCGGACCGGCTCGACCGGGCGGAGAGCCTCTACACGGAGGCCCTGCGCACCTATGAGAGCGCCGGATGGACCGGCGGCCACCTCGCCCTGGCCCACGCCTACGTCGGTCTCGGGCATCGCCTGCGGGGCCGTCTGAAGGAGGCGGAGAAGTCCCTGCGCAAGTCGCTGGCCTTCGCCGAGCAGGTCGGCCGCAGACTGCCCCTGCACTGGACGGCGACCTGCAACCTGGTCGACACCCTGCTCGCGCGCGGCCATGTCGAGGAGGCCTGGGCGGTGGCCGAGGAACACGGCTTCGCGCCCCCGTACCCGTCCACCGTCGTCCTGCCCGACCCCCGTTCGGTACGGGGCCGGCTGCTGCTCGCCGTCGGCCGCACCAAGGACGGCATCAACGAATTGGAGGCCGCGGAGAAGGCGGCCGCCGCCCGTGGCCATCACAACACGATCATCGCGCCCTGGGGCGGGGACCTGGCCCGCGCCCTCGCCACCGAGGACCCGCGCCGCGCCGCCGAACTCGCCCTGAGCGTCCGCCGCCGTGCCGAACGCCTCGGCACGGACACCGCCATCGGCGAGGCGCTGCGCGTCGAAGCCCGTCTGGCCACCGGCAAGCAGGCCGCCGCGCTGTACGCGAAGGCGGTCACCTATCTGGCGGCCTCGCCCTCCGCGTACGAACACGCGGCGGCCCGTGTCGACCACGGCATCGCCATCCGCTCGGTCGCCGAACTGAAGCGGGGGCTGGACCTGGCCGACTCCTGCGGCGCTGACGGCCTCGCGGAACGGGCCAGGGAGGCGTTGGGCCGGCTCGTGTAGCTCAGTCCCGGCCCTCGTCCTCCTCCTCCGCCAGCACCCGCTGGGCCGTCGCGAAGGCGGAGTTCGCCGCCGGGACACCGCAGTACACGGCGGACTGCAGGAGGACGGCGGCGATGTCGTCGGGGGTGAGGCCGCCTCGGCGGGCGGCCCGGATGTGCATGGCGAGTTCGTCGTAGTGGCCGTGGGCGATCAGCGCGGTCAGGGTGATCATGCTGCGTTCACGGCGGGAGAGCGTGGGGTCGGTCCAGATCTCGCCCCAGGCGTAGCGGGAGATGAAGTCCTGGAAGCGGGCCGTGAAGGGCACCTGCCGGGACTGGGCACGATCCACGTGCGTGTCGCCGAGGACCTCGCGGCGGACCTCCATGCCCCGCCGCGCGTATCCGTCGAAGTGCCCGCGCAGCGCGGCGAGCACGGCCTCCGGGCGCTCGGCGGGGGCGAGATGGGACGCCCCGGGGATCTCGGTGAGCGACGATCCGGGCACCGCGTCCGCGATCTCCCGCAGCTGCGCGGGCGGTGTCGCCGGATCCTCGCGGCCCGCCACGAGGAGCGTGGGCGCGGAGATCCGGGACAGCTCCCCGCGGATGTCGAACGCGGCGAGCGCGTCGCAGCAGGCGGCGTACGCCCCCGGATCGGCGCGCCGATGGTCCTCGACCAGCTCCGGCACGGTGAAGCCGGGCGTGAACCAGCGCGCGTCGGCGGTCTCCGCCAGCCCGGCCAGCCCCTCCGCGCGCACCAGCTCCGCCCGCTCCCGCCACGGCCGCTCCCCGTTGAAGTGGGCCGAGGAACAGATCACGGCGAGGGACGACACCCGCTCCGGACGGTGTGCCGCCAGCCACAGACCGACCGCGCCGCCCAGGGACACCCCCGCGTACGCGAACCGCTCGATGCCCAGCGCGTCCGCCAGGTCCAGCACCAGGGCGGCCAGTTCGGCGACCGTCGCCCCCGGGGCGATCAGACCGGCCGGGGAATCGCCGTGGCCCGGCAGATCCCAGCGGATCACCCGGTGCGTGACCGACAGCTCGGGCGCCACCTTGTCCCACAGCCTGGTGGAGGTGCCGAGGGAGGGGCCGAGCAGCAGCGGGGGCGCCGAAGTCGGGCCCTCCGCGCGGTGGTTGAGCAGCTTGTCAGTCAACGTCGCTCCAGGGCACGGTCGGTGAGGGCTCCGGCGGAGCCGGTGTAGTGGGTGGGGTCGGTGAGGTCCGCGAGGTCGACGTCCTTCAACTCCGGCTCCTCCGCGAGGAGTTCGCCCAGCGTTCGCCCCTCGGAGTACACCCGCTCTGCGGTCCGGGTGAGCAGTTCCCTGGCACGGGCCCGGCCCAGCACCGGCGCCAGCCCGGCCGCCAGCCGCTCGGAGACGATCAGCCCATGGGTGAGGTCCAGGTGACGGCGCATCGCGTCGGCGTCCACCCGGAGGCCCCCCGTGAGTTCCACCGCGTCCCGCGCGGCGCCCCCGACCAGCCGCAGCAGATCGCGCAACGGTTCCCACTCCGCGTGCCACGCCCCGGCCGGCCGTTCGTCCTCGGCGGCCAGCGCGCCGTACAGCGTCGCGGCCAGCTGCGGCGCCCGCCGGGCCGCCGCCGCGATCAGCGTGGACCGTACGGGGTTCGCCTTGTGCGGCATCGCCGACGAACCGCCCCCGCCGGCCTCGGCGACCTCCGCGATCTCCGTGCGGGCCAGGGTGAGCACGTCCACCGCGATCTTCCCCAGGGCCCCCGCGGTGAACGCCAGCGCCCCGGCCAGGTCCGCGACCGGGGTGCGCAGGGTGTGCCAGGGCAACTCCGGTGTGTGCAGGCCGAGTTCGCTGGCGTACGCGGCGCCCAGCGCGGCGGTGTCGGTCGCCCCGAACACGGTGAAGGCCGCCAAGGTGCCCGCCGCGCCCCCGAGTTGGGCGGGCACTGTCGCCCGGACGACCGCGAGCCGGTCCCTGGCGTCCAGGAGCAGCGAGCGCCAGCCCGCCGCCTTCAGCCCGAAGGTCGTGGGCACGGCGTGCTGGGTGAGGGTACGGCCGGGCATCGCGGTGTCCCGGTGCGCGGCGGCGAGCGCGGCGAGCGCGGACTCGGTGCGGCCGAGGTCGGCGAGGACGAGGTCCAGGGTGCGGGCGGCCACCAGCATCGCCGCCGTGTCCATGATGTCCTGGCTGGTCGCGCCCCGGTGGACGTACGGGCCGTACTCCGGGCCGACCGCCTTCGTGAGGTCGGCGACCAGCGGGATCACCGGGTTGCCGCCGGAGCGGGCACGGTCGGCCAGGGACCGTACGTCCAGGGCGGCCGAGTCCGCCGCCGAGGTCACCGCCGGACCGGCCGCGGCGGGGACCAGCCCCAGCGCGGCCTGGGCGCGGGTCAGCGCGGCCTCGGCGTCGAGCAGCGCCCGCAGCCAGGCGGTGTCGCTCGTCGCGGTCGCGGCCGGGGAGCCGGTCCACCCGGGGGCGAGCAGACCGGCGTCGGTGTCGGCAGACGTCACTGGAACTCCAGGAAGACCGTTTCGCCTTCGCCCTGAAGGCGGATGTCGAAACGGTAGGCGCCGGGGCCCCGCTCCTCGGCGATCAGTGTGCCCCGGCGCGCCTCGTCCACCCGGGAGAGCAGCGGGTCGGCGGCCAGCGCGGCCTCGTCGCCCGGCAGATAGATCCGGGTGAACAGATGGACGAGCAGGCCCCGCGCGAAGACGCAGACACTGAGGTAGGGCGCGCTCTGCCCGCGCGCGCCGGGCCGCAGCGTACGCGCCGTCCAGTGCCCGTTCGCGTCGGTCTGGATGCGCCCCCAGCCGGTGAACTCGACGCCGTTGCGGCCGAGGAAGCCGCCGCTCGCCGGGTCGCGCCGCATCGAGCCGTCGGTCCGGGAGAGGTTGCCGTCCGGGTCCGGGCCCCACAGCTCCAGGAAGGCGTCCGGCAGCGGGTCGCCCTCGCCGTCGAGGATGCGGCCCTGGAGGGAGATGGTGTCGGGGTGGCCGACGGGGGCGATGTCACCGCCGCCGGGGAAGGGCAGGGCGTGGCCGTAGAAGGGGCCGACCGTGTGCGACGGGGTCGGGAGCACCGTCTCGGGACGGCTGGTGTCGATCTTCGTCATGGCTGGTCAGCGCCCTTCTTCGATCCAGGTGGCCTGCGGGCCGTCGAGCACGATGTCCCAGGCGTAGCCCATCGAGAACTCCGGCACGGACAGGCTGTGGTCGTACGTCGCGACCAGCCGCTGCCGGGCGGCGTCGTCCGTCACCGACTGGATGATCGGGTCGTAGGGGAACAGCGGGTCGGCCGGGAAGTACATCTGCGTCACCAGCCGCTGGGTGAAGGCGGTGCCGAAGAGCGAGAAGTGGATGTGCGCCGGACGCCAGGCGTTGAGGTGCTGCCGCCACGGGTACGGGCCCGGCTGGATCGTCGTGAAGTGGTAGTGCCCGTCGGCGTCGGTGAGGGTGCGGCCGACGCCGGTGAAGTTCGGGTCCAGCGGCGCGTCGTGCTGCTCGCGCTGGTGGGCGTAGCGGCCGGCCGAGTTGGACTGCCAGATCTCCACCAGCTGGCCGCGCAGCGGGCGCCCGTCGCGGTCGAGGAGCCGGCCGGAGACGGTGATGCGCTCACCGATCGGCTCGCCGTTGTGCTGCCGGGTCAGATCGTTGTCGATCTCGGTGATGTCCCGCTCCCCGAAGGCGGGCGCGGACAGCTCCACCAGCTCCGGGTCCTGGGTCACGTCGATCGCGACCGGCGGCTGCCGGGGGTGCCGCAGCACCGAGGACCGGTACGGCGCGTAGTCCCGGCGGGGCTGGTGCTCCACCGGCGCCCCGTCGGCGACCCGCTTCTCGTAGGCGGCGTGCTCGGCGGCGATCTCTTGGTCGATGTCGTGCTGGGTGAGGGTCATGGGGTGTCCCTGGGGGTTCCTGACGTTCACGTCGAAAGGCGGATGTCGAAGGCCGGGCTGCGGTGGAGCGTCAGCGCTCCAGGACGAGGGCGAGTCCCTGACCCACCCCGATGCACAGGGTGGCGACGCCGACGCCGCCTCCCTTGCGCGCCAGCTGATGAGCGACCGTCCCGGCGAGCCGCGCACCGGACGCCCCCAGCGGGTGGCCGAGCGCGATCGCCCCGCCCCGCGGATTGAGGACCGCCGGGTCGAACTCGGGCCACTCGGCGACACAGCCGAGCACCTGCGCGGCGAACGCCTCGTTCAGCTCCAGGACGTCCAGGTCGCCGAAGCCCTTGCCCGCCTTGGCGAGCGCGCGGTTGGCCGCCTCGACCGGCGCGAGCCCGAAGTACTGCGGGTCGATCGCCGAGACACCCGAGGCCGAGACCCGTGCGAGGGGTTCGCGCCCGGTGGCGGCGAGTCCCTCCTCGTCCACCAGCAGCAGCGCGGCGGCCCCGTCGTTGAGGGGTGAGGCGTTGCCCGCGGTGACCGTGCCCCCGTCGGGGCGGAACGACGGCTTCAGCTTGGCCATGGCCGCCAGGGACGCGTCCGCCCGTACGCATTCGTCGGCGTCGACGACGACCGGGTCGCCCTTGCGCCGCGGAAGCGAGAGGGGGGCGATTTCGGCGTCGAACAGGCCCTCGGCCTGCGCCTTCGCGGCCTTCTGATGGGACGCGAGGGCGAACTCGTCCTGCTGTTCCCGGGTGATCTTGTGCTTGTCGGCGATGAGTTCGGCGGACTCGCCCAGCGGGATGGTCCACTGCGGGTCCATCGCCGGGTTGACCATGCGCCAGCCCAGCGTGGTCGAGTACAGCTCGGTGTGCCCGGCGGGGAAGGCCCGGTCGCTCTTGGGCAGGACGTACGGGGCGCGGGTCATGGACTCGACACCACCGGCGACGGCGATCGAGGCGTCGCCGACCGCGATCGCGCGCGCGGCCTGGAGGACCGCTTCGAGGCCCGAGGCGCAGAGCCGGTTGACGGTCACGCCCGGTACGGAGGTGGGCAGCCCGGCCAGCAGCGCGGCCATCCGGCCGACGTTGCGGTTCTCCTCGCCGGCGCCGTTGGCGTTGCCGAAGTAGACGTCCTCGATCCGCGCCGGGTCCAGGTCCGGTGTGCGGGCGAGCAGTTCACGGATGGCGTGCGCGGCGAGGTCGTCGGGGCGCACGCCCGCCAGAGCGCCGTTGTAGCGGCCGACGGGGGTGCGGACCGCGTCGACGATGTAGACGTCCTTCAGGCGGTTGCTCATGACTGGCTCTCTTCGGGGACGTGTACCTTCGCGGCGGTCTTGGTGACGATCTCCTCGACGGTCACCCCGGGCGCGGTCTCCACCAGCACCAGGCCCTCGTCGGTCACGTCGAGCACGCCCAGGTCGGTGATGATCCGGTTCACGCACCGCTTGCCGGTCAGCGGCAGCGC
Organism: Streptomyces griseiscabiei; assembly: GCF_020010925.1. Classification (NCBI taxonomy): domain Bacteria; kingdom Bacillati; phylum Actinomycetota; class Actinomycetes; order Kitasatosporales; family Streptomycetaceae; genus Streptomyces; species Streptomyces griseiscabiei. The sequence continues at coordinate 2,096,436 of NZ_JAGJBZ010000002.1, forward strand.
GCACTCCTGAAGGATCTTCGCCGAGCCGTCCTTGGCGGTGTGGGTCATGACCACGATGACCGTGCGCGCGCCGTGCACCAGGTCCATGGCACCGCCGATCCCGGTGATCATCTTCCCGGGGATGGCCCAGTTGGCGAGGTCGCCGCCGGCGGAGACCTGCATGGCGCCGAGGACGGCGACGTCGATGTGGCCGCCGCGGATCATGGAGAAGGACAGCGCCGAGTCGAAGTAGGAGGCGCCCGGCAGGACCGTGACCGTCTCCTTGCCCGCGTTGATCAGATCGGGGTCGACCCGGTCCTCGGTCGGGTAGGGGCCGGTGCCCAGGATGCCGTTCTCCGACTCCAGGATCACCTCGACGTCGGCGGGGAGGTAGTTGGGGATGAGCGTCGGCAGACCGATGCCGAGATTGACGTACTGGCCGTCCCGCAGTTCGCGCGCGGCGCGGGCCGCCATCTGTTCACGGGTCCAGGCCATCACTCGCTCACCGTTCCCTCTGCGGCGGAGACCGTCCGCTTCTCGATCTTCTTGTCGGCCGCCTGCTCGGGGGTGAGGGCGATGACCCGCTGCACGAAGATGCCGGGCAGATGCACGGCGTCCGGGTCGATCTCGCCGGGCTCGACCAGCTCCTCCACCTCGGCGATCGTGATCTTGCCGGCCATCGCGGCGAGCGGGTTGAAGTTGCGGGAGGACTTGTTGAAGACCAGGTTGCCGTGCCGGTCGCCCCTGGCCGCGCGGACCAGCGCGTAGTCGGTGCGGATGCCGTGCTCCAGCACGTACTCGGAGCCGTCGAACTCGCGGACCTCCTTGGGCGGCGAGGCCAGGGAGACGCCGCCGTTGCCGTCGTAGCGCCAGGGGAGGCCGCCGTCGGCGACCTGGGTGCCCACGCCGGCCGGGGTGAAGAACGCCGGGATGCCGGCGCCGCCCGCGCGCAGCCGCTCGGCGAGCGTGCCCTGCGGGATCATCTCGACCTCCAGCTCACCGGCCAGGTACTGTCGCGCGAACTCCTTGTTCGCTCCGATGTACGAACCGGTCACCCGGGCGATCCGGCCCGCCGCGAGGAGGACCGCGAGGCCGGACTCCATGGCACCGCAGTTGTTCGACACCACGCCGAGACCCGAGACCCCGCGCTCGTAGAGCGCCTGGATCAGCACGTTCGGCACACCGCTCAGCCCGAACCCGCCGACGGCGAGCGTCGCGCCGTCCGGCACATCGGCCACTGCCTCCAGGGCTGTGGCGACCACCTTGTCCATCCGTGAGGCCCCATCTCGTGCGCACCCGGTGACCAGTTAATCAGGGCACTGAGCATTTCGGTGAAGTTTCCTTCACGCTGCCACTCGTCGGCTTCGCCGTCAAGGGTCATGAGAACGGCGAGGTCATGCGGGTACGTGGTGCTGGACACGCCGAGTCGGGTGCCGGATATTGTTCGGTGAGTTATTCAGTGCACAGACGAACCGTCCGAGTCGAGGAGCGCTCATGACCGCGGTGGATCTCTCCACCCACCCCGGGCACCTGGCCCGACGGCTGCAGCAGGCCCACTATCTGCTGTGGAACGTGATGGTCTCCGAGGAGATCACCTCCCCGCAGTTCGCGGTCCTCAACACGCTCGTCGCCGAGCCGGGGCTCGACCAGCGCACGGTGGGGGAGCGGGTGGGGCTCGACCGGTCCACGATGTCCGAGGTGATCAGCCGGCTCGGCCGCCGCGGGCTCCTGGACAAGGTGCGCGATCCGCAGGACGGGCGGCGCTTTCTGCTGCGGCTCACCGAGGACGGCGTACGGACCCATCGCCGGCTCACGGTACGGACGGCCCGGATGAACCAGGTGTTCCTGGCACCGCTGTCGGCGCAGGAGCAGGGCGTGTTCTTCGAGCTGATCCGGCGGGTCGCGGACGCGGCGGAGGAGCTGCGCAGCCCGGCCGAGTCCCTGGGAGCGGGCTAGGGCCCTTCTGACGGATCTCCGCGGCGTCGCGACGCCCGGCACGCACCCTCACGGCGCGGCGGCGTACACGACCCATACCTGGCCCTTCGCGAAGTTCATCGGTTTGCCCTCCGGTGTGGTGAAGGCCGTGCCGTCCGCCGGGCTCTCCCGGCGCCAGTGCGCGTCGTACGCCCTGCCGTCCCGCAGGACCTCGGCGCGGCCCGAGCCGACCGTCTCCGTGTACGGGGTGTTGTTGCCGAGGTAGTCGTGGAAGCGGGACGCGCGGATCGTCACGTACTGGACGACGACCGTGGCCGGGGCGACCCGGACGTCGTCGGTGGTGATCGTCGGGCTGCCGTCCATGGAGACCTGCCAGCGGCGGCTGTCGTCGGACCAGGTGAAGGTGAAACGGGCCGCCGGATAGCGGACGGTGCGGGACTCCTCGGGGGTGCCGCCGGCGGGGGCGGGGCCGTAGTGGAACCCGGTGGTGAGCGCCTCGGCACCGGGCGGGGTGTCGATCAGCTTCTCGGGGCGCAGATACAGGTTGTGCGGGACGGGTTTCTCGTCGCCCCGGAAGTACGCGCTCTCGGCGTCCTCGGGGGTCTCCGCGTGCAGCGGCGCCCGGTCGATGATCGGCAGCAGCTTGCCCTGCGCGCCGGAGAAGGCGAGGGTCGGCTCGTCGAACTGGCGCAGCAGCTCCAGATCGGATTCGCGGGCGCTGCGCACCGGCCCGACCGCCTCCGGGAACGTCGTCGCGTAGACGGCCATCAGCCGGCTGAGACCGCCCTCGACCTGCTCGGCGTAGACGATGTCCGCGGCGTCGATACCCGTCTGGGGACGGGCGGCCGAGACGTTGTCGATCTTCACGGCGAGGACCGAGCCGGCCGGCGGCGCGCTCGCCCGGTCGTCCCGGCGGCCGTCGTCCCCGCCGCGGTCGTCGCCGCCGTCCGAACCGGTCACCGTGCAGCCCGCCAGCAGGGCGGCCACCGTCAGGGCGGCGAGCAGCGGCCCCGCCGACGAGCGGCGCCGCGCCCGCCGTGCCCGGAGTCCTCTGTCTGCTGTGCTCGGCCCGTTCAAGGTCATGGTGTCTTCGATTGTGCGCTTATCCGTTCATGAATGGCTATACGGGTTCGTTTCCGACTGGTTCGGGGCGGGGGTGCCGGGTACCCGTGGCGGGCCTGTCGGCCGGGCCGAGGGAACACCGAGGGAACGGAGTGTGGGTGTGATGAAGGCAGTGACATGGCAGGGCAAGCGGGACGTACGCGTGGAGACCGTGCCCGATCCGGTGATCCAGGAGCCGACGGACGCGGTCGTCCGGATCACCTCCACCGGACTCTGCGGTTCCGACCTGCATCTGTACGAGGTGCTCACCCCGTTCATGACCCCGGGCGACATCCTCGGCCACGAGCCCATGGGCATCGTCGAGGAGGTCGGCGCCGGGGTGCCGGACCTGGCGGCCGGGGACCGGGTCGTCGTACCGTTCCAGATCGCCTGCGGCAGCTGCTGGATGTGTCTCACCGGGCTTCCCACCCAGTGCGAGACCACCCAGTGCACCGGCGAGGGCATGGGCGCCGCCCTCTTCGGCTACACCCGGCTGTACGGCGCGGTCCCGGGCGCCCAGGCCGAGTATCTGCGGGTCCCGCAGGCCCAGTTCGGGCCGATCAAGGTGCCGGAGGGGCCGCCCGACGACCGCTTCCTCTACCTCTCCGACGTGCTCCCCACCGCCTGGCAGGCGGTCGAGTACGCCCATGTCCCGCCCGGCGGCAGCGTCGCCGTGCTCGGCCTCGGTCCCATCGGGGACATGGCCTGCCGGGTGGCCGTGCACCGCGGCGCCGAACAGGTCTTCGGCGTCGACCTGGTGCCCGAGCGGCTGCGCCGGGCGCGCGACCGGGGCGTCGAGACGTTCGACCTCCGGGACTTCGACAGCGAGAAGGAACTGATCGCCGCGATCCAGGACCGGACCGCCGGACGCGGCCCCGACTCCGTCATCGACGCCGTCGGCACCGAGGCCCACGGCGGCGCCGCCGCCCGGCTCGTCCAGAACGCGGCCGGACATCTGCCCCGCGCGGTCGGCGCGCGCTTCGCCGAGCATCTGAGCGTGGACCGGCTGGCCGCCCTCCACACCGCCATCGACCTCGTACGACGCGGCGGCACGATCTCCGTCTCCGGCGTCTACGGCGGCATGGTCGACCCGATGCCGATGCTCACCCTCTTCGACAAGCAGATCCGGCTGCGCATGGGCCAGGCCAACGTCCGCGCCTGGAGCGACGACATCCTGCCCCTGCTCACGGAGGACGACCCGCTCGGTGTCGACTCCTTCGCCACCCACCGGGTGCCGCTCACCGAGGCGCCGCACGCCTACGAGATGTTCCAGCGCAAGCAGGACGGCGCGGTGAAGGTGCTGATGGAGCCCTGAGCGTCACCGGCCGGTGCCGGGGCCGGGCGTCACTGACCGGTGCCGGGCCCGAGGATCTCCGCCAGGTCGTAGCTCACCGGCTCGTCCAGCTGCGCGTAGGTGCAGCTGTCGGCCGTGCGGTCCGGGCGCCAGCGGCGGAAGCGGGCCGTGTGACGGAACCGGACGCCGTTCTCCATGTGGTCGTAGGCGACCTCCGCGACCTGCTCGGGCCGCAGCGGCACCCAGGAGAAGTCCTTCTTCGACGACCACCGGCTCGGCGCCCCCGGCAGCCGGGCCGTCTCGTGCGCCGCCTCGTCGGACCAGGCCGCCCACGGGTGCTCCCCGACGTCCGTCAGCCGCAGCGGCTCCAGTTCCTCCACCAGCTCCGCGCGCCGCTTCATCGGGAACGCCGCGCACACCCCGATGTGCTGGAGGGTGCCCCCGTCGTCATACAGCCCCAGCAGCAGCGAGCCGACCACCGGCCCGCTCTTGTGGAGGCGGTACCCGGCGACCACCACGTCCGCCGTCCGCTCGTGCTTGATCTTGAACATGGCCCGCTCGTCCTGCCGGTACAGCAGGGTGACCGGCTTGGCGATCACCCCGTCCAGCCCCGCCCCCTCGTACTGCTCGAACCACTGCTCCGCCAGCTCGCGGTCGGTGGTGGCCGGGGCGAGATGCACCGGGGCCGTCACCTCCGACAGGGCCAGCTCCAGAAGCGCGCGGCGATCGGTGAGCGGGACGTCGAGCAGCGACTCGTCGCTCAGCGCGAGCAGGTCGAAGGCGACGAAGGAGGCGGGGGTCGTCTCGGCCAGCATCCGGACACGGGAGTCCGCGGGGTGGATGCGCTCGGTGAGGGCGTCGAAGTCCAGCCGCCGCCCGTCCCGGACGATCACGATCTCGCCGTCCATGACACAGCGCCGCGGCAAGCGCTCCCGCAGCGCCGCCACCAGCTCGGGGAAATACCTGGTCAGCGTCTTGCCCGTGCGGCTGCCGAGCTCCACCTCGTCGCCGTCGCGGAACACGATCGCCCGGAACCCGTCCCACTTCGCCTCGTAGTGCATGTCCGGCGGGATCTTCGCCACGGACTTGGCGAGCATCGGTTTCACGGGCGGCATCACCGGAAGATCCATGCCATCGATTCTGCGACCGCGGGTCCACCACCGCGCGGTGAGCCAGGGCGAGCCATAGCGAGACATGCCCCGGTATGCGGCATATGGGCGTTCCGCCTACCGTGGCTCGCATGGGCGAAGCGGTGGAGCTGGAGGCGGCGGGGCGGACGGTACGGCTGTCCAGCCCGGACAAGATCTTCTTCCCGGAGCGCGGTTTCACCAAGCTGGACCTCGCCCGGTACTACATCGCCGTCGGCCCCGGCATCCTGCGGGCCCTGCGCGACCGGCCCACCACCCTGGAGCGGTACCCGGAGGGCGTGACGGGCGAGAACTTCTTCCAGAAACGGGCCCCCAAGAACATGCCCGACTGGATCCCCACCGCCCACATCACCTTCCCCAGCGGGCGCAGCGCCGACGAGATGTGCCCCACCGAGGTCGCCGCCGTCGTGTGGGCCGCGCAGTTCGGCACGCTCACCTTCCATCCGTGGCCGGTCCGCCGCGCCGACGTCGACCGCCCCGACGAACTGCGCATCGACCTCGACCCACAGCCCGGCACCGAGTACGCCGACGCCGTCCGCGCCGCCCATGAACTGCGCGAAGTCCTGCACGAGTACGGCGGACTGCGTGGCTGGCCCAAGACCTCCGGCGGCCGTGGCCTGCATGTCTTCGTGCCCATCCGGCCCGACTGGACCTTCACCCAGGTCCGCCGCTCGGCCATCGCCGTGGCCCGCGAGCTGGAGCGCCGGATGCCGGAGCAGGTGACCACGGCCTGGTGGAAGGAGGAACGCGGCGCGAAGATCTTCGTCGACTACAACCAGACCGCCCGCGACCGCACCATCGCCTCCGCCTACTCCGTACGACCCCGCCCGCACGCACCCGTCTCCGCGCCCCTCACCTGGGACGAGGTGGGCGAGGCCGTACCGCGCGACTTCGACCTCGCGACGATGCCGGCGCGCTTCGCCGAACTCGGTGACGTCCACGCCGACATGGACGACCACGCCTTCTCCCTGGAGGCGCTGCTGGAGCTGGCGGCACGGGACGAGCACGACCACGGGCTGGGCGATCTGCCGTATCCGCCGGAGTATCCGAAGATGCCGGGGGAGCCGAAGCGGGTGCAGCCGAGTCGGGCGAAGAAGGGGTGAGCGTCCTGACGGGGGGTGCGGGGCGTCGGTCGGCCGCGGGTGGGTGGGCGGGCGCTGGTCGCGCCGTTCCCCGCGCCCCCTACGAGGCGGTGGTCTCCAGCTCGGTCACTATGCGGCGGCAGGCCGCCAGCAGGTCCTCGTCCTCGGTGACGTCCCCGCGTATGTTCACGCTCGCGGCGGCGGTCATGGACGAGTTGTCGGTGCGGTGGCGGCGCGGGGACGCCAGCTCGGCCCGAATCAAGGGGAGCGCGGGTGCCGCCGCCGGGCCCATCTCGGTGAGGCAGACGGCGATCCGCGGGCGGGCCATGGGGGTCGTGGTCCAGTGGTGGAGGAAGGCCGGCAGTGCCTCGGCGGGGTCGCCGGTCACCTTCCACAGCGCGACGGCCTCCTCGACGCCTCTGTCGCGGGCGCGCAGCTCGTCGGCCAGCGGCGTGGCCGCCGGGCCGAGGGAGCCGATCAGACGGAGGGCGAGACGGCTTTCGTACCGGCCGTCGCAGCCCAGGCCGGAGCGCAGTGCGGGAAGAACCGCCTTGGCGTCGCCGGTCACCGACCAGAGGGCCGCCGCGGTCTCCAGCCGGTCCGGCACCGGGGCGGTGGGGTCCGCGAGCAACTCCCTGAGCAGCGGCGCGGCTTCGGCCGCGGCCCGGCCGTACCGGGCCGTCGCCTTCAGCGCGTGTCGTCGGGTCGCCGGGTCGTCGTGGCTGTCCCGGAGCAGGGCGAGCACGAGGGGCAGGGACTCGGGAGGGGTGAGGACGCCGAGGCCGGCCAGCAGCCGGTGCAGGGTGTCGCCCCGGTCGTCCGGGCCGAGGGCGACGACGCGTTCATGGAGCACCGGGCCCAGCTCGGCGACCGCCTCCGGTCCGAACGCCTCCAGCCAGCGCACGATCTGCTCCGGGAGATCGAGCCGGCCGAGGATCGACGTCAGCGCGTTCACGATCCGCTCGTCGCCCTGGAGCGTGAGCACCTCGGCGGCCTTGCCGAGCGCCGTGGCGCTCCAGCCCAGGTCGGCGTCGGTCTCCTCGCGCCCGCTGTCCGCCCACCCCTCGATATAGGCGACCACCTCGTCGGCCACCATGCGCGCGATCGGGGCGAGACGGCGCAGCTCGTCCAACGCCGCTTTGTTCAGGCGTGGTTCGGGGTCGTCCAACTGCTCGGCGAGCGCGATCAACGGCTCGTCGTCCGGTACCCGCCAGCCCGTCATCAGGGCCCCCGCCATGCTGACGGCGGCCATGCGCTGTCCCCGGTCGGGGCTGCGCAACTGGCCGACGAGGAGGGCGTACCGCAGGTCCGTCCGGTCGCCGAGGGCGTGGTGCAGTTCGACGAGGAGATCGTCGGTCGCGTCGGCGTCCACGGCCGCCGCCTGGCTCGCCTTGAGCTCGCGAAGGTACGACACCATCGTGTCCGTGCGCGGACGGTCCCGCTCCGGCTCGGTCGCACGGGCACCGGACCCCTTCGCCTCGCAGGCCAGGCGCATCACGGCAAGGGCGATCGCGACCGTGTCCTCGGGCAGCGACTCCGGGGCGCAGTCGGCGAGTCGGGCGAGACCGGTCAGCCGGACCTCGGGCCCGGAGCGGTCGGAGAGCACCGACGCGCGCAGCAGCACCCCGGCCTCGGCGCCCAGCGACTCCGGGTGGCGGGCGCCCAGCCGGCCGATCGCCTCCACCAGAGCACACTGTGCCGTCGAGTCGTGCTCCACGGACAGCCGCTCACGCAGTACCCCGAAGGCCCGTGCCGGATCCGGGTGCACCCGGGACAGGGCGAGGGCCGCCGCCGCGCGTACCTCCGCTTCGGCGTCGGCGAGCAGACCGAGGAAGCCGTCCGCGCGCTCCCGCACCGCCGCCCAGGCGTCCAGGAACGGCTGGACGAACGCCGCGTCCTCCTCCTCGTCCTCGAAGAGACCACCGATCTCCGCCGGATCGGGCCGCTCCTCACCCCCGATGCTGCACAGCAGATGGACGAGCGCGGCCCGGTCGGCGAGACCGTCCAGCGCCGCCAGCTCGAAGAGGAACGGAACGCAGGCCACCGTGCTGTCGTACACATCCCCCTGGTGGTGCACCGCCCCGTACATCCCGTCGAGCGCGATGTCCCGCTCGGCCGGGTCGTCCGACGCCAGGCCTCGCAGCAGGCCGGGCACATCGGTCGCCGACTCGGTGTACGCATGCCCCATCGACGCCCAGTCGACGTCGTCGATCCCCGTGAGCACAAAGCCTCCCCGTCGCGCGGCAGTGGCGTACAGCAGCCACCGATCACAGCATGCCGTACGCCACCGACAACGGGCCGGGCCGAAGCGGACCCTGCGCTTCCGGAGAGGTTCCTCGCTGTTCCCTACAGTTCCTTGATCCGGATGTCCCGGTAGGAGACGACATCCGTCGTGCCGTGCACCTGGAGGCCGAGGTAGCCGGAGGCGAACCGCCGCCCGTCCGTGCCCGGGTCGTCCGAGCGGGGCGGGGTGAAGTCCTGGCCGCCGGTGTTGTCGAACTCGTTGATCAGGACGCCGTTGCGGAAGACCGAGTAGTGCTGGTCGACCACCCGGATCTCGTAGTCGTTCCAGGTGCCCTTCTGGGTGACGCCCGCACCGGCGAGACCCACCCGGTCGAACCCGTAGACCGACCCCGTCTTGTACATGTCGCCGTCGGGCCGGTCCAGGACCTGCACCTCATGGCCGTACTTGATGGCCACCCACTCCGGCCGTGACTCCTCCGGGTGGCCGTGGACCCCGGGGAAGCGCACGAACACACCGGAGTTGGCGTTGCCCGTGCCGGGCGCGTCGTCCCGCCACTGCAGGCGCAGCGAGAAGTCGCCGTACTTCCGCTCGGGGAACCACAGCATGCCGAGCCCGGCCTTCGTCGTACCGGAGGTGATCGAGCCGTCGGAGTTCAGACCGAACGAACCACCGCCCACCTGCTGCCACTTGGCGAACGACTCGGCCGTGCCGTCGAGGATCGTGCGGTACCCCTCGGTCTGGCCCGGCCTGCCGATGCCGGACTTCTCCGCGGCCTCCTTCACGGCGGTGTACTCGCGCAGGTCGACGACCCCTTCCCGGAACAGCTTGTCGAGGACGGTGTCCACGTGCTTCAGGAACAGGGCGTGGGACGTCCACTCCTTCTCGTCCTCGATCAACTCGTTGATCCGGCAACGGTTGTTGGTGACCCGGTTCGGCACACCCGAGTCGACCGTGCCGACGAAGACCGTCAACCGCTCGTCGTACTCCGCGCAGTTGGGCGCCGGCACCCCGCCCCCCGCGACGACCGTGAAGCTCACCGAGCGCGCGGAGGCCGTGTTCCCCGCCTTGTCGCTCGCCCGGTACGTCACCGTGTGTGTGCCCGCGCGGTCCACCACCACGGGGGCGGAGTAGGCGAGATAGGGGCCGCCGTCCAGGGAGTACTCGACGGCGGCGACACCGGACCCGCCGTGGTCGGTGGCGCTGACGGTGACCTTCGCGCTCTTCAGATACGCCCCGGCCGAGTTGCGGTCGCCCTCGACGGTCACCCCGGTGACCGGGGGAGTGGTGTCGTTCGCCGGCGGGGCGACGACGGTGAAGCCGACGCTCTTCACGGCCGCCACGTTCCCGGCCTTGTCCGTGGCCCGGTAGCGCACCTTGTGGGTGCCGACCTCGTGCACCATCACGGGCGCGGTGTACGGCTGCCACGCCCCCGAGTCGCCGAGCGCGTACTCGATGAGGTTGACGCCCGACCCGGTGTCCGACGCGGAGACGGTGACCGTCGCCATGGAGACGTAGTCGCCCTGCGGATTCTTCTCACCGGCCACCGTCGCCGAGGTCTCCGGCGCGGTGGTGTCGTCCGTCGGCGGGGCGACGACGGTGAAGCCGACGCTCTTCTCGGCGGCCGTGTTGCCCGCCTTGTCGACCGCCCGGTAGCGCACCTTGTGCGTGCCGACCTGGTCGATCACCACGGGCGTGGTGTACGGCAGCCAGGCGCCGGTGTCGCCGATCGCGTACTCGACCCGCTCGACCCCCGAACCGCCGGTGTCTGTCGCGCTCACCGCCACGGACGCCGAACCGACGTACGCACCCGAGGAGTTCTGCGTCCCGCTCACCGACGCCGCCGTCTCCGGCGCGGTGGTGTCCTCGCCGGTGCCCTCGGTCACCACGAGGATGCCCTGCATCTGACCGTGCCCCGGGATCGTGCAGTAGTAGCGGTAGCGGCCCGGGGCGAGCGTCACCTCGGCGGTGTGCCGGCCGCCCTGGTCGTCTCCGGGATTGGCCAGGATGTTGAGCGGGACGTCGTTGTTGTACTCCGGGTCGGAGACGTCGAACGTCAGGGTGTGGGGCATCCCCATGGTGTTGCCGGTCGCCTTGCTGTTCTCGAAGACGATCGTCGTCGGGCCCGCCACCGCCGTCCGCGGGGCGGACACGTACTGGGTGATGTCGTCACCGGCGGTCCAGGTGAGCACCTGGGCGGCCGCGGCCCGGTCCGGTGCCGCCTGCGCCGTACGGCCGGACGCGGGCGTCGAGGTGAGCCCGAGGACCATCAGCAGGGCCGCCGACAGGACCGTCCACAGCCGTCTTTCCCGTGTCGAGCGTCGCTCTCGCGTTCTTCTGCCGACCCCCATCACTCCGCCTTCCTCGCCAGCTCGTCGGCGGCCGGCGTGGGACCGCCGCCCGTGTAAGTGATCCGCCACAGAGCCGACTTGGCGTCCGAGGTGAAGAAGCCGCGTCCGTAGTCGAGGACGTACAGCGCGCCGTCCGGACCGAACTTCCAGTCCATGAGGTTGCGGATGCCGTTGTTCCCGACCGGCACGATCTTCTTCAGCGACTCCGCGTGGACCGGGAGTCCGCCGCTGCCCTGGTTCTTCGGGTCCATGACCACCGCGTGGCGCGGCTGGTCGGCGTCGTAGAAGTCGCCGACGAACCACTTGCCGTCCCAGTAGGCGGGCCAGCGGACCGAGTTGTCGCCGGAGGCGGAGTAGCGGTAGACCGGGCCGTTCATCGTGGCCTGGCCGCCGCCCTTCAGCCACGGCAGCAGATACGTGGCCTCCTCGTTCTTGTAGGAGGGGATGCCGTTCGCGTCCCGGGGGAAGTCCGGGGCGCCGCCCTGCGGTGAGTACCAGATGTTGTTGCCGGTCACCGGGGGCAGGTTGACGAGTCCGTCGTTGTTCGGGGACTCGTTCTTCGGGTGGTCGCAGTCGTACCAGCCGAGCGGCTTCGACGGGTCGGGCAGATCGCGGTCCCGGTAGGGCTGCTTGTTGCCCATGCAGAACGGCCAGCCCCGGTTGCCCGCCTCGGTGATGGCGGCGAAGGTGTCGTACTTCGCCGGGCCCCAGGTCGTCGACGGCGCGCTCGCGTCCGGGCCGACCCAGCCGGCGTACAACACGTCCGTCTGCTGGTCGACGAAGATCCGGGCGGGGTTGCGGACACCCATCACATAGATCTCGCCACGTGTCTTGCCACCGCCCTCGGCGGTCTCCCGGCCGGTGAAGAGATTGCCGGTCGGCAGGGTGTAGGTGCCGTCGGGCTCCGGGTGGATGCGGAGGATCTTGCCGTTGAGGTTGTTGGTGTTGCCCGCGGTGCGGCGGGCGTCGGCGAACGAGACGCCCTTGTAGTTCGGCTGCGGGTTGTTGCCGGAGTAACCGCCGCTGAAGCCGCTGGAGTTGTTGTCGCCGGTCGCGATGTACAGGTTGCCCTTGGAGTCCCAGGTCATCCCGCCGCCCGCGTGGCAGCAACTGTGGATCTGCACCGGCCACTTGAGCAGTGTCTTCTCACTGCCCAGGTCCAGTTTGTTCGTCGTGAGGTCGAGGGTGAAGCGGGAGACGCGGCGCTCGGCCGTCCGGGTGTCACGGTCGATCCCGGAGTGCGGCGTGTAGTGCAGATACACCCAGCCGTTCCGCTGGAAGCCCGGGTCCAGCTCGATGCCGAGCAGGCCCTCCTCGACCTTGATCAGCTCGTCGCCGCCGCCCTTGTTGCCGAAGACGGTGAGCGCGCCCGCGAGGGTCACCTTCTTCGTCCTCGGGTCGTAGACGTGGACCTCGCCCTTGCCCTTGCCGATGTCGGGCTTGTTCCAGTCGGTGACCACGGGCTGCGACGAGTCGGCGCCGCCTCGGCCGATGTACAGGACGCGCCCGTCGGGGGCGGTGACCAGGCCGTGCGGCTCGCCGATCTGGTCGTTCTGCCCGGGCTGGTTGGGCTGGGTCAGGCGCTCCGCCTTGTAGTTGGCGTCGATCGTCGCCTTGCAGTCGGCCCGCGCCAGCCGGGACGTCCACAGCAGGGCGCCCCGCAGATGCGTACGGAAGTCGGCCTCGTCGTACGCCGAGGCGGTCCCGCCCATGCCGGTGTAGAAGGACCGGCCGCCGTCGTAGTCGCGGCACCAGCTCACCGGGTGGTCCGCGCCGTTGGCGCTCGTGCCCGGCTGGTACGTGGACTCGCGCACCCGGGCCACCGTGTGGACCGTGCCGGACGGGTTCTTCGTCCAGTTGAGCCACTTGTCGGGCCGCTTCCACTGCACCGGCAGATCCTTGGTGGCCGGATTCTGCCGGTCCCCGACCTCGACGGTCGCGCGCTGCACGGCCGTCGGGCTGGACGCGGCCGGGCGGGCGCCGATCAGGCCCGTGAACCAGTCCGAGTAGGGCTCGGCGCGGGCCGCGTCATGGACGCCGAGGAAACCGCCGCCCGCCTCCATGTACGCCTCGAGTCCCGCTTCCTGCTCGGGATCCAGGACGTCGCCGCCGCCGGTCAGGAAGACGACGGCGTTGAAACCGCTCAGCCGGGTCTCGTCGGTGAACACGGAGGCGTCGTCGGTGGCGACGACCCCGAACCGTTCGGCGGCCGGCCCGGACAGACCGATCCGCTCGATCGCCTCGATCCCGGCGTTCACCACGGGCGACTCGTCCCCGGACGCCGCCGAACCGTGGAACAGCAGTACCCGGGGGCCGGATCCGCCCGGCGGCGACTTGATCGACATCGTTGTCAGCGGCGGCTCCGGCGCCGGACGCGCCTGGGCCGCGGGACCTGCCAGGAGCCCCGCGGTGACGACCGAGGCGGTCACCGTGGCCGCCCAGGCCCGTCTCTTCGCGTCGCTCAACCCTCGTAAGTACATGGGCACCTCCTCGGTCACAGCAACAGCGCCATGGAAGCTAGCCCCCATTTGCGCGGCTCGCCAAGACCTATGACCGGAATGGTGCGAACTTTGTCCTGGGTGTGGAGAAACAGCTGGGCTGCCGCTACCGTCACACAGGTTGATCACAGATGCGTCTCCGCAAGATCCGTATGAGCGTGGGGAGTTCCGCATGGACGCGATGGACAGACGAGGCTTCAACCGGCGGGTGCTGCTGGGCGGCGCGGCCGCCGCGACATCGTTGTCCGTGGCCATCGAGACCGTCGGTGCCTCCGAGGCCGTGAGCGCCGCCGGACAGACGAAGGCGGCCGAACAGACGAAGACCGCCCCGGCGGGCGGCGAGGTCAGGCGCATCAAGATGTACGCCGAGAAGCTGCCCGACGGGCAGATGGGCTACGGCTTCGAGAAGGGCAAGGCCTCCATACCGGGCCCGCTGATCGAGCTGAACGAAGGCGACACCGTCCACATCGAGTTCGAGAACACCATGGACGTCGCCGCGAGCCTGCACGTCCACGGCCTGGACTACGAGATCTCCAGCGACGGCACCAAGCTGAACAAGAGCGACGTCGAGCCCGGCGGCACCCGCACCTACACCTGGCGCACCCACGCCCCCGGAGCCCGTGCGGACGGCACCTGGCGTGCGGGCAGCGCCGGCTACTGGCACTACCACGACCATGTCGTCGGCACCGAGCACGGCACGGGCGGCCTGCGCAAGGGGCTCTACGGTCCGGTCATCGTCCGCCGCAAGGGTGATGTCCTCCCGGACAAGACCGTCACCGTCGTCTTCAACGACCTGCGCATCAACAACAAGCCCGCCCACTCCGGCCCCGACTTCGACGCGACCGTGGGCGACCGGGTCGAGTTCGTCGTCATCACGCACGGCGAGTACTACCACACCTTCCATATGCACGGTCACCGCTGGGCCGACAACCGCACCGGCATGCTCACCGGTCCCGACGACCCCAGCCAGGTCATCGACAACAAGATCGTCGGTCCCGCCGACTCCTTCGGCTTCCAGGTCATCGCCGGTGAAGGCGTCGGAGCGGGCGCCTGGATGTACCACTGCCATGTCCAGAGCCACTCCGACATGGGCATGGTCGGCCTGTTCCTGGTCCGCAAGACGGACGGGACGATCCCGGGGTACGAGCCGCACCAACAGCACGGGTCCGGCACGTCCGGCGGCACCGGCGGCACCGGCGGCACCGGTGGAGTCGGCGGCACCGGCGATTCCGGTGAGTCCGGCGCGTCCCACGAGCACTGAGGGTTCAGTCGGCGGCGGGCGGCGCGGGTGGTGTTCGCCGTGCCGTGTCCCGCCGGGCGACGGCCTCGGCCACCTCCTCGATCGCGGTCCGCAGCAGATCGCCGTACGCGTCCCCGGCGAGGTGCGGGGTGTGCCGCCGGGCCGCTTCGATGTGCTCGGCGGCGGCCTCGAAGGACGCCAGCCTGCGGTAGCCGTCGGCGAGGTTGAGGTGCAGCGACGGGTAGAAGGCCGCGAGGCGCAGCCGGGCGTCGTGCGCCTGGACGCGCCGCTCGGTCGCGGCGTCCGCGGCGTCCAGCGCCCGTACGTCCCACGCCAACGCCCGGGCGGGATCGGCGGGGTGGAGATCCGCCAGGTGGTGGGCGAGGGCGCAGCGGTGCAGCGGATCGCCGGTGACCCCGATCGTGGCCCACAGGTCCAGGAGCCGGCGGCGCGCGGAGTCGACGTCCCCCGCGCGGCCCGACGTGACGGCCCGGGCGATGGCGTCCATGACCGGATCGGTGGAGGGCGCGGCGGCGGTGGTGGTGTTCGAGTCGGTCATGAGGGGGCTCCTCGTCGTCGGGGCCGGTGCTCGGCCGGAGTCCCCGGATGGATGGGCATGGCCAAGGTGGTGAGATCGCCGCGGTCGGCCGAGCGGATCGTCACGGGCTGATCGGGCCCCCGCAGATCGAGCATCACGTCCGGGCCGATCGCCGTGCTCACGGCCGGGTAGAGCGTCGTCAGCTCGAACCAGAGGTCACAGCCCGCTCCCGTCACCGTGGCCGGAAGCCGTGTCCCGGACCGCTCGTCACCGCCCACCCGGACGCGGGGCCCGTCGTCGGCCGGGCGGACCTCCGTCCCGTCGCCGGACACGCGGACCTCCGTCCCGTGCCCCGGCACACGCAGGGCGAGCCGCTCGCCGGAGTGTTCCTCCAGGGCACGCAGGAACGGTTGCTGGGGGAGCGTCACGCGGGTGGTGACCTCGGGCAGCGCGGCGAGCATCGCCCGGAAGTCGGGGAACTCCTCCGTGAGCGCACGGCAGTACTGGTCCTGTCTGCCCTCCATCCGCAGCCACAGCCCCCGTGCCGTCGCCTCGACGCGCACCAGCGCACTGCGCCGGACCTCGGCGACCGCCGTCCGCAGCTCCTCGCCGTCGACCGTGCCGGCCCAGGTCGTCGCCGGCGGCTCGGACGGCACCAGCGTCCGTGTCGAGAGCCGGTAGCGGTCGGTCGCGGTCAGGGTGAGCGACTGCCGGTCCACCTCGACGCGCAGACCGCGGAGCACGGGCAGGTCCGGCTCCCGCGCGGTCGCGGTCAGGACCTGCTCGACCGCGTCGGCCAGCACGGGCCCCCGCAGCGTGGCGACCGGCGGACCCGGCACCTCACCGAGGGACGACCTGAGGGCGACGGCCGTCCGCCGCGCCGCCGCCGCGTCCCCGAGAATCCGTGCGACATGCTCGTCGACCAGCCGCGCCGCGTCCTCGGGACCGGCGTCGAGGACCGCCTCGACACCGGTGAGCGGCATGGCGATCTCGCGCAGCCGACGCAGCGCCGTGGCCCGGACCAGCTGGTCGGCGGTGTAGTAGCGGTAGCCCGAGGCGGGGTCGACCTCGGCGGGTCGCAGCAGCCCGGAGTCGTCGTAGAACCGCAGCGCGCTGGAGGTCAGCCCGCTGCGGCGGGCGAAGACACCGATCGGCATCAGCTCGTCGTCTGTCATCCGGCCATCCTGGGCCTTCGACCGACTCGAAGGTCAACACCGGCCGCCGGTGATCCGGGAGCGCTCTCAACGGCGTCGCGAGCGGGTCTATCCTGAGCGCACCCGTCCCGAGGAGAGTCCCCCAGTGACCGAGACAGCGTCCCGTCCCACGTTGGAGGCCGTGGCCGCGCGCGCCGGGGTGTCCAGGGCGACCGTGTCGCGGGTCGTCAACGGCGGCGAGGGCGTCCGGGAACCCCTGGTGGAGCGGGTGCGCAGGGCGGTCGAGGAACTCGGGTACGTGCCGAACCAGGCGGCCCGCAGCCTCGTCACCCGGCGGCACGACGCGGTGGCCGTGGTGATCGCCGAACCGGAGACCAGGGTCTTCGCGGACCCCTTCTTCGCCCTTCAACTCCGGGGTATCAGTAAAGAGTTGACGGCACACGACTCCCAGCTCGTCCTGTTGCTCACCGAAGGCCCGGAGGACTACGCGCGCGTGGGGCGGTATCTCGCCGGCGGGCATGTCGACGGGGCGCTCGTCTTCTCCCTGCATCTGGACGACCCGCTGCCGGCGCTGATCCGGGGCGCCGGTGTCCCGACCGTGTTCGGCGGCCGGCCCGGCTGGGCGGACGGCACGCGCGGCGGCGCGCCCACCGTGTACGTCGACAGCGACAACCGGGGCGGCGCCCGGGACGCCGTCCGCCATCTCGTGGGCCTCGGCCGTACCCGGATCGCCCATATCACCGGGCCCCTGGACCAGACCTCCGCCGTGGACCGGCTCGACGGATTCCGGGACGTCATGGTGGACGGCGACCCCCGGCTGATCGTGGAGGGCGACTTCACCCCGGCGGGCGGGGAACGCGCGATGCGGGAACTCCTCGACCGCTGCCCGGAGTTGGACGCGGTGTTCGCGGCCAACGACGTATCCGCGTCCGGTGCGCTGCGCGTCCTGCGCGAGCGCGGCCGACGGGTTCCCGAGGACGTCGCCGTGGTCGGCTTCGACGACATGCTCCCGGTCGCCGAACAGACCGAACCGCCCCTGACGACGGTCCGTCAGGACATAGAGGAGATGGGCAGGTTGATGACCCGCCTCCTGCTCCGGGGCCTCGCCGCCGCCCCGTCCAGCGTCGTCCTCCCGACCACCCTGGTACACCGCGCCTCCGCGTAGCAGCGGACCCGCAACCCGCCTCGCCCCCAGCGGAGCGCCTACGCTCCGACGGTCACCGTGAACCGCCGCGGATTGCCGTCGTGGGCCGCCCCCGACACGTCCGGCTGCCCGTCGGGACGTACGTCGTCGTACGGGAAGGCGTACCCGATGGGCGAGTTGGCGTGCACCACGCGTGACCAGTGGTTGGTCACGGTGCCCCGGTAGTAGTCGGCCGCCGTCGCCCCGTTCGGCTGGGTGGGACGGGTGAGCATGATCGAGCGGTTGAAGCCGGCGGCGAGCCGGGCGAGGAGGGCCTTCTTGTCGTCGGGGTCGCCGGGGTTGTTGGCGAACGGGCCGTGGTTGCAGGTGAAGATGTCCTTCGAGGCGGGCCGGGCGAAGGTGTGGCCGCCGGCGAAGGTGAGGGTGTCGCCGGAGACCCGGCCGGCGAGGACACCCCGGCCGCCCTGGAGGTCGATCCTCAGATCCGTCGAACGGTACTTCTCCCACACCTGGTTGACGTAGGAGTCCCAGTAGCCGCGGAACGGCATCTGGTCCGGCCGGTCGAAGTACGGTGCCATCAGGTTCTGCGGCGAGACGACCCGCAGCACCCTGCCGTCGCCGCCCCGGATGACGAGCCGGTCCCAGGGCTGGCCGTCCCGTGCCGACTGCGCCACCAGGTCCGCGGCGATCCGGTCCACCGCCCCGTCGGGCAGCGGGGCGACCGTGTGCGTGGTGTCGCCCTCCAGCGTCAGCCCGATCGGCAGGGCGGTCACCAGGTCGACGTAGCTGATGTTGGCGAACAACTGGGTGGGGTTGAACGTGAACTCGCAGAACGACCACGTCTTGCCGTAGTTGGCGTCGGCGGGCGTGGCGAAGGCGGGCTCGACCAGTGCCGGGCCCGGGTTGAGGAAGAACTCCAGAGTGCTGTCCCGTACGAAGTAGACGCGGGCGCCGAACATCTGAGGCAGCGTCAGCACGGTGGGCGCCGAACCCGCCGGGCCGAGCGGGATGGCGCAGTCGACCGGCAGCGGGGTCTGCGGCGCCGGGGGCGAGGCCGGCCGGTAGACGCCGCCGTCGGCCCGCAGCAGCAGCCAGGCGCCCGTCCCCTGCTCGTGCCCGGTGACGTACGCCCGTACCGTGCCGGGCAACGAGGCGTTCTGCAGGGAGAGTTGGCAGGTCGCGGGCGCGGCCTGGGCGGGTGCGCCGAGGGCACCCCCGAGAGCGGTCGCGCCGGCAGCGGCGGCGGTTCCGGACAGGAACGTACGGCGGGAGATCACGACGGCCTCCTGGGACGTGGGGGAGTGGAGGCACAGCGGACGGGGCCCCTGCTGTGGTGCCCCCACTGTTCCCAGGGGGAGTTGAGGCGTCAAGACTTATGACTGAGAGCGCTCTCAGAAATCTGTTGGCTTCAGGAGATGACGACACGTCGAACGGTGTTCGGGCTTCGCTGCCGGAGCCGGAGCCGGAGCCGGAGCCGGAGCCGGAGCCGGAGCCGACGGTGGCGGTGGCGGCCGTCCGGTCCGGGTCTCAGCCCTGCGGCTGCTCGCTCCTGATCACCGCGAAGCGGGCACCGAACGGATCGGCCAGCTTGGCGAACCGCCCCGCGCCCGTGAGGTCGGTGGCGGGCAGCCGGACGGCCCCGCCCAGCTCGCGCGCCCGTTCCACCACGGCATCCGGGTCGGTGACCTCGAAGTACGGCAGCCAGTACGGCCCCGACCCCGCCTCGCTCGGGTCCTCGTCGAGCGGGACGATGCCGCCGAACATGGCCCCCTCCTCGGTCCCCGCCGGGTTCACACAGGTGTAGCTGCCGCCGGCGATGTCGATCGCCGAGGTCTCCCAGCCGAACACGGAGTTGAAGAACCCGGCCGCCGCCGGCAGATCCGGTGTGTACAGCTCCAGCCAGCACAGCGCGCCGGGGTCCGTGACGACGTCGAGGCCGGTGATGCGGTTCGGCTGCCAGACGCCGAACGGTACGCGCGCCCGGTCGGCGAGGATCGCCATCCGGCCCTCGTCCGCCACGTCCATCGGCGGCATCAGCACCGAACCGTGGGCCTGCTCGACCGCCTTGGCCGTGGCGTCGGCGTCCGGAGTCCGGAAGTAGATGTTCCAGGACGGCGGTCCCTGCTCCGGGGGGTTCTGCATACCGGCCGCGGCGGTACGGCCGTCGAGCTGGAAGAAGCCGTAGCCGCCCATCCCGGGCCCGGCCGAGCGGAACTCCCAGCCGAAGAGATGGTGGTAGAAGGAGGCGGCGCCTTCGATGTCGGGGGTGCCGAGGTCGATCCAGTTGGGGGCGCCGGTGACATAGCGGGTGGTGAGCATTGCTGCGCTCCTCTGAGGGGGTCCGAGGGGCCCGTTGCCTGTACCTCAGAGTCTGGCACCGCCCGCGGGACACCGCCCGTGCGTCGGCACATCCCGCACCACCCGGCACCGCGCCCCTCCCGCGCGCCGTCGTGCGTCACCGCCGTGTCCGGGGGGAGCATGACGGAGCCCCGGAAAGGGCGTGTTGATGCGGCGTTGATCGAACGTTTTTCGGTGCGCGGCACGATGCTGTGCATGCACAACGACACGATCACCCCGATCGACCGTGCCTGGCAGGAGCGGGCGCTGTGTGCGCAGACGGGGGCCGACTTCTTCTTTCCCGAGCCCGGCAGCTCGGTTCGTGAGGCGAAGCGCATCTGCGGGATGTGCGAGATGCGTACCGCGTGTCTCGACTACGCCCTCTCCCACGACGAGCGGTTCGGCGTCTGGGGCGGGCTGTCCGAGAAGGAGCGGCTGCGGCTGCGGCGCACCGAGAACGGCTGACCCGGCGAGGGCGGCCCGCCGGGCCGCCCTCCCGTCTCGCGTGGCCACGCGAGACGACGCGTCGCTACGCCCCGGCGCGCGCGGCCATCCGCGCCTTGCGGGCCGCCAGCTTCTCGTCGAACTTGCGTGCCTCCGCGTCGAGTCCGCCCATGTAGAGGCCCAGTTCCTCCTGGGCCTTCATGCCCTCGGGGCCGAGGCCGTCGATCTCCATGATCTTCAGGAAGCGGATGACGGGCGCGAGGACGTCGTCGTGGTGGATGCGCATGTTGTAGACCTCGCCGATGGCCATCTGCGCGGCGGCCCGCTCGAAGCCGGGCATCCCGTGGCCGGGCATCCGGAAGCCCACGACGACATCGCGCACGGCCTGCATGGTGAGGTCGGGGGCGAACTCGAACGCGGCCTTCAGCAGGTTCCGGTAGAAGATCATGTGGAGGTTCTCGTCGGCCGCGATGCGCGCCAGCATGCGGTCGCAGACCGGATCACCGGAGTGGTGGCCGGTGTTGCGGTGCGAGACGCGGGTGGCCAGCTCCTGGAAGGCGACGTACGCGACCGTGTGCAGCATCGAGTGCCGGTTGTCCGACTCGAAGCCCTCGCCCATGTGGGCCATGCGGAACTCTTCGAGCTTGTCCGGGTCCACCGCGCGCGAGGCGAGCAGGTAGTCACGCATCACGATGCCGTGGCGGCCCTCCTCCGCGGTCCAGCGGTGCACCCAGGTGCCCCAGGCGCCGTCACGGCCGAAGAGGGTGGCGATCTCGTGGTGGTAGCTGGGCAGGTTGTCCTCGGTGAGGAGGTTCACCACCAGGGCGATCCGGCCGACCTCGCTGACCTTCGACTGCCCCTTCTCCCAGGCCTCGCCGTCCTCGAAGAAGCCGGGGAAGTTGCGGCCGTCGCTCCACGGCACGTACTCGTGCGGCATCCAGTCCTTGGTGACCTTGAGATGCCGGTTGAGTTCCTTCTCGACGACTTCCTCCAGCGCGTACAGCAGCCGCGCGTCGGTCCATTCGCCGGACGGGCTGCCGAGGTGGGGAGAAGTGATCGACACAGGCGCTCCAGAGGGACGTACAGGGGACGGGACTTCCGGTGCGGTCACGGGCGGGTGACCTTAACCTACGGCATCGTAGGCTACGAATCCGTAGGTTACGATGCCGTAGGTTAAGGGTGCTGTAAAGAGTGCTGATCAGCGGGGTTCCGCAGGGGATCGGCGGCTCTGCCGAAGGCCCCGTGGACCCGCAGGTCCCGGAGCCGAAAGGGTGAGCGGATCACCCGGCGCTCACCCGGTCAGGCGTACAGATCGCGCAGCCGCACCGAGAGGCATGTCACACAGCCCTCCAGCTTCTCGAACTCGCCGATGTCGACCACGACGGGCTCGTAGCCGAGGTCGGCGTACAGCTCCGCGGTCTTCGGGGCGCTCGCCGCCATCAGCAGCTTGTCGCCGCCGAGGAGCACCACATGCGCCCCGGACTCCTCCGGGACCGGCAGGAAGCGCCCGAACAGCGACGGGGTGTCCATCCTCGGGATGTGCCCGACGACCGTGCCGTCGGGCAGCGCGGTGACCGCCGACTTCAGATGCAGCACCTTGCTCACCGGCGCGGAGACCACCCGCGCCCCCAGCGGCTCGAACGCGGCCCGCAGCTGCTGCACCCCGGCCGCGTTGGTGCGCCCGCCCCGGCCCACGAACACCGTGTCGCCGACCTTGAGCACGTCGCCGCCCTCCAGCGTGCCCGGCGCCCAGACCCAGTTCACCGAGCAGCCGAGCGCGGCCACGGCCTCCTCGATCCCGTCGGTCTCGCCCCGCCGGGACTCGGCGCCGGGGCGCGCGATCAGCGCCACGTTCTTGTACATGACCACGGTGTCCTCGACGAACACCGAGTCCGGGCAGTCGTCGGCCGGGTCCACCTCGATCGTCTCCCAGCCGTGCTCGCGCAGGGCGTCCCCGTACGCCTCCCACTGCTCGACCGCGAGATCGACGTCCACCTCCGTGCGTTCGACGTGCGTGACGAGGCCTTCGGCCAGACGGGGGCTCGGGCGGCGGACGAGGGCTTTCCTGCTGGGCACGTGGGTGACTCCGAATCGGACGACGGTTTTCCGGCGCCCCGTGAAGCGACGCCGGTCCGCCATCATGCAGCCCCGGCGCACGAGGACAAAACCCCCGTGGGCAGGCTGTGGCCCTCCTGAGATACTCGGCGGTAGCCAGGCCCCGCGCCGACGCCTCGGCCGGCCGGGTCAGCCGCCGGCCTCGATCTCCTCCGGCGTCGTCGCCCGCAGCTCTCCCTCCTCCATCAGCAGCCACCTGGTGATCCCGATCGACTCCAGGAACGGCAGATCGTGGCTGGCCACGATCAGCGCCCCCTCGTACGACTCCAGGGCGGTCGTCAGCTGCCGCACGCTCGCCAGATCGAGGTTGTTCGTCGGCTCGTCCAGCATCAGCAGCTGCGGGGCGGGCTCGGCGAGCATCAGGGCGGCGAGGGCCGCCCGGAAGCGCTCCCCGCCGGACAGGGTCGCCGCGAGCTGGTCGGCACGGGCGCCCCGGAACAGGAAGCGGGCGAGACGGGCCCGGACCCGGTTGTTGGTGGCCTCCGGCGCGAACCGGGCCACGTTCTCGGCGACCGTCAGCTCCTCGTCGAGGACGTCGAGCCGCTGCGGCAGGAACCGCATCGGCACATGCGCCCGCGTCTCGCCGCCCACCGGCTCCAGCTCGCCCGCGATCGTCCGCAGCAGCGTGGTCTTGCCCGAGCCGTTGCGACCGATCAGGGCGATCCGCTCCGGACCGCGCAGATCGAACCCGCCCTTCACCCGGGCGCCGTACCTCAGCTCCAGGTCCAGCAGGGTGAGGACGGTCCGGCCCGGGGGTACGGCCGTGTACGGCAGCTCGACGCGGATCTCGTCCTCGTCCCGTACGGCCTCCACCGCCTCGTCGAGGCGTTCCTTCGCCCCGGCGAGCCGCTCCTCGTGCAGGATGCGGTGCTTGCCCGCGGACTCCTGGGCGGCCCGCTTGCGCAGGCCCGCGACGATCTTCGGCACCCGCTTCTGGTCCTGCATCTTCTGCCCGAACCGCTTGCGCCGGGCCAACTTGACGTGGGCGTCCACGAGTTCGCGCTTCTGCTTCTTCAGATCGGACTCGGCGACCCGCACCATCCGCTCGGCCGCCTCCTGTTCGGTGGCGAGCGCCTCCTCGTACGCGGAGAAGTTGCCGCCGTACCAGGTGACCTCGCCCGCGTGCAGATCGGCGATCTGGTCGACCAGATCCAGGAGTTCACGGTCGTGGCTGACCACGACCATGACCCCGGACCAGGACTCGACGGCGTCGTACAGGCGCCTCCGCGCGTACAGGTCGAGGTTGTTGGTGGGCTCGTCCAGGAGGAGGACGTCGGGGCGGCGGAGCAGCAGCGCGGCGAGGCGCAGCAGCACCGACTCGCCGCCCGAGACCTCGCCGATCGTGCGGTCCAGATCGACGTGGCCCAGGCCGAGTTGACCGAGCGTCGCCAGGGCGCGCTCCTCCACGTCCCAGTCGTCGCCGACCGCCGCGAAGTGCTCCTCGGCCACGTCGCCCGCCTCGATGGCGTGCAGCGCGGTGCGGGCGGCGGCGATCCCGAGCGCCTGATCGACCTTCAGGCCGGTGTCGAGGGTGACGTTCTGCGGGAGGTAGCCGACCTCGCCGATCGCGCGGACGGTGCCCTCGGACGGGGTGAGTTCACCGGCGATCAGCTTCAACAGGGTTGATTTCCCTGACCCGTTGACGCCGACGAGGCCGGTCCGGCCGGGGCCGAACGCGATCTGGAGGTCGTCGAAGACGGGGGTGCCGTCGGGCCAGGCGAAGGACAGGGAGGTGCAGGTGAGGGAAAGGGGAGTAGACATGAGGAACCTCGCGGGTGCGATGCGGCCGGGGGGACGCGTTCGAAACACCGCGAGGGGCGGCCCGACGAGAGCGAAGAGGCGGGCAGCGGAAAGGCCCGCTGCCGGCAGGACGGCTCGTACGCCGAGGTCGCACGCAACGCACACAGCAATGCCATGGAGAGCGGCATGACGCCGGAAGGCGGCAAGGTGTGTGACGCGGTGTCTCAGGACCTCAGACGAGCAACGTCCTTCTCCAATCGACGGCAACAGGACCGTGCAACAACGTACGGAGGGGCGCGGAAGGCTGTCAACGCATTAAACGCGGCACCGGGACGGGCGGGGACCTGCCTCCGGACCGGCGCCGCGCCTCAGCAGGCGTCCCGCATCAGCTGGGCGAGGTCGTGGTCCAGGTCGACATGGTGGTGTTCCAGGCCGAGCGGCACCAGGTCGATCGAACGCTCGAGGAAGCGGCGTATCTCCCCGGCGTGGACATGCACCACGGCCGTGCCCTCGGGGGCGTGGAACTCCAGGACGAGCCGGTCGTAGCCGTACGGGCGGACGCGCACGTCCCCGTGGCCGACGGACTCCTCCATACCGGTCACGAGGAGTTCGCGGGCGAAGGTCCAGCAGACGTCGACACCCTCCAGCGTGGCCGGGGCGGGGAAGGTCATACGGACCGCGAAGGGGTCGGTGGGGTCGTAGTGGAGCGTGGCGGGAATGCTCGGCATCCGCGGCGCGGCGGCGACGAGACGGGCCTCTACGGGCTGCTCGATGACGGTGGACAACGCCTTGCTCCCTTGTGACGGGTGGACGGATTCCGGATGGCTGAAGCCTGGCAATTGCAAAGACGCCGGATCGGGCCGATCCGTGCACACGAGAGTCGAGTGACCTCTGTCACCGAGCCCAATCCCTGGGGTGATCCCTTTCTCGTCCCGCGTCGCGGGATATGGGAGAGGACACCGGACGCCGCCCGGTGGTTCCCGGCCGAGGCCATCTGGACGGCGCCGGACCGGTGCACTAGCTTCGCCCGCCATGAGGGGCTTGGGGCAGTCGAGACGGATGAGTCGGACGAGTCGGACGATGACGACAGGCCTGGCCGCGGCGGCGCTCGCCGCCGCCCTGGCGGTGCCCGCGCAGGCACACGGGGAGGGCCGTCCACCGCACTGGGAACTGAAGGACACCGGCACCGACGTGCGCTTTCGCGGGCTCGCCGCGGTCAGCCGGAACAGCGCGTGGCTGGCGGGCTCCGCCGGGACCGTGCTGCGCACCGGCGACGGGGGCAGGACCTGGCGCAACGTCTCACCGCCCGGCGCACAGGATCTGCAGTTCCGGGACATCGAGGCATTCGACGCACGCAGGGCGGTCGTCCTGGCCATCGGCGAGGGCGAGGCCTCCCGCGTGTACCGCACGGACGACGGCGGTTCGACATGGACCGAGTCCTTCCGCAACACCGATCCGCGCGCCTTCTACGACTGCCTCACCTTCTTCGACCCCCGCCACGGACTCGCCATGAGCGACCCCGTCGACGGCAAGTTCCGCATCCTGTCCACCAAGGACGGCGGCCGCTCCTGGAAGGTCCTGCCGAACACGGGCATGCCGCCCGCCCTGGAGGGCGAGGCGGGCTTCGCGGCGAGCGGGCAGTGCCTCGTGAACTCCGGTCCGCGCGATGTGTGGCTGGCCACCGGAGGGGCAGCCCGCGCACGGGTGCTGCACTCCGCCGACCGGGGGCTGACCTGGACGGCCGCCGACACCACCGTCCCCGCCGGGGACCCGGCCCGGGGCGTCTTCGCGCTCGCCTTCCGGGACCGGGCGCACGGCATCGCCGTCGGCGGCGACTACCGCGCCGACCAGCCGTCCCCGCGCGCCGCGGCGACCACCGGCGACACCGGCCGCACCTGGACCCCCGCCGCGCAGCCGCCGCCCGCCTACCGCTCCGGCGTCACCTGGCTTCCGTACAGCCGTACGAACGCCCTCGCCGTCGGCCCCACCGGCACCGACCTCACCACCGACGGCGGCCGGACCTGGCACACGCTCGACACCGGCTCCTACGACACCGTCGACTGCACCCCGGACCGGGGCTGCTGGGCGGCGGGGGAGCAGGGGAGGGTCGCGCGGCTGGAGAACTGACCGGTGTGGGTCGGCCCGGCCGATGGGGGTACCCGTGGCGTGTTCCGGCCACGAAGGCCCATGGACGGCCATGGACGGCCATGAACGGCCGCGAAGGGTGAGGAAGGGAGTGTGATCGGCCATGCCGCGCGGTTCCAGCCCCAAGAGGGAACGCCAGTACGAGCACATCAAGGAGAGCGCCGAGCACCGGGGCGAGAGCGAGTCGCGCGCCGAGGAGATCGCCGCCCGGACCGTCAACAAGGAGCGGGCGCGGTCCGGCGAGTCGAAGACCGCGAGCCGCACCTCCACCCAGGACATGTCGTCGAGCAGGCGCGGCGGGCAGCGCTCCCACAAGGGCGCGCAGGGACCCACCTACGACCAGCTCTACGAAGAGGCCAAGAAGCGGGGTGTGCCGGGCCGTTCGGGTATGGACAAGAGCCGGCTCCGGCGCGCCCTCGGGAACGAGTAGCCCCGGACCGCCCACCCGTGCCGGGATGCGTACGCTCGTCAGCACCATGACGACCGTACGCATCCCCGCGGGCTGGCCCGCCACCGAAGAGCAAGCCCTCGCCGTGCAGGACGAGTTGCGGGGCGCAGTGGTCCTCGACGAGATCGGGCCACCGCCGGGCTCCGGGCATGTCACCGGCGTGGACGTGGCCTACGACGACGAGCGGGACGTCGTCGCGGCGGCGGCCGTGGTGCTGGACGCGGCGACGCTCACCGTGGTCGCGGAGGCCACGGCGATCGGGCAGGTCTCCTTCCCGTACGTCCCCGGACTGCTCGCGTTCCGTGAGGTGCCGACCGTGCTGGCCGCGCTCGACGCGCTGCCGTGCGACCCCGGTCTCGTCGTCTGCGACGGCTACGGGCTCGCCCATCCGCGCCGCTTCGGGCTCGCCGCCCACCTCGGCGTCCTCACCGGGCTCCCCACGATCGGCGTCGCCAAGAACCCCTTCGCCTTCACCTACGACGAACCCGCGGCCTCACGCGGGAGCTCCTCGCCGCTGCTCGCGGGCACCGAGGAGGTGGGCCGCGCCCTGCGCACCCGCGACGGCGTCAAACCGGTCTTCGTCTCCGTCGGCCACCGCGTCACCCTCCCCACCGCCTGCGCCCACACCCTCGCCCTCACCCCGGCCTACCGCCTCCCGGAGACCACGCGCCGCGCCGACTCCCTCTGCCGCCGGGCCCTGAAGGAGACGGCCGCCGGGGCACCGCTCGAAGGCGGGCGCGGACCGGGTACCTGAGTACGAACTGAGTACGAGTACGGATGCCGGGGCGCCGTCATGATCGGCAGGCTGGGCCGTATGACGACGCACCGAGCACCCAAGCCCGCCGCCGGACCCGCCCAGGCCGTCGAGCGTGCCGTGACGACCGGGCTGATCCTCGCCGTGATCGCCGGACTGGCCTGGATCGCCGGGATGGTCTACACGCTGACCGGGTGGGCCCAGTAGTCCCGCCCGGCCCACCCGATCGGCCGGGTCCTACTGGGACGCCGCCACCCGGAAGGTGATCCCCGCCGCGCGCAGCCGTTCGATCAGCGCGTCGCCCATCGCGACCGCCGTCGTGACCTGCCCCGCCGTGGCCGGGAGGTCGTCGAAGGCCAGGCAGAGCGCGGACTCGGCGAACATCTTCGCCGTCTCGCCGTAGCCGGGGTCGCCGCCCGCGACCTCCGTGAAGACCCGGCGCCCACCGCCCTCGCCGACGAACCGCACCGAGAACCAGCTCTTCGCCCGCTTCTCCTCGCTCGGCCCCTCACCCGGCTTCAGCCGGTCGCCCAGCCAGCGCCGCACCGGCGGCACCTGCGCGGCGGCGACCATCGCGCCGACGAACGCCACCCCGCCCACCGCGTACGGCAGGGTCTTCACGGCCGCGTAGTGGCGGTAGCGGAAGTCCGGTCCGTAGCGCCGCAGGGCGCGCGCCGAGCGCTGCACCACCTGCGCGTCGATGGTCGGCAGCGGCAGCGCCCACGCCCCGACCTCCTTGGCGAACCGGGGCGCGCTCACCGGCGCGTACGCCCGGCGCCCCACCAGGCGCGGCTCGTGCCGCCTGCGGTCCTGCGCGGCGGACATCGTCTGCCGGCCGCGGGAGAACCCGGTGAGCGCGGAGTTGAACGTACCGCCCGAGAACATGCCCTCGGCGCGCACGAAGCCGTCCACGGTGATCGGCACGTCCTCCGGGAGCTGCCGCACGGTGAAGTACGCGCCCAGGTCGTGCGGTATCGAGTCGAAGCCCGCCGCGTGCACGAGACGGGCGCCGGTCTCCCGCGCGCGTGCGTCGTGCCGGACGAACGTCAGGTCGACGAACTCGGGCTCACCGGTGAGGTCCAGATAGTCGGTGCCCTCGTCCGCGCAGGCGGCCACCAGCTCCTCGCCGTGGGTGATGTAGGGGCCGACCGTGGTGGCCATCACCCGTGTCTGCCGGGCGAGTTCGCGTACGGCGTCCGCATCGGACCCGTCCGCTCGCAGCACGCCGATCCCCGCGCCGCCGGGCAGCCGTTCGCGCAGTGCCGCGAGCTTGTCCGCGTCGCGCCCGGCGATCGCCCAGCGCAGTCCCTCGGGCGCGTTCCCGGCGAGATACTCCGCGGTGAGCTGCCCGACGAACCCCGTGGCCCCGTAGAGCACGATGTCGTACGCCCGCTCCGCCCTGCCCTGCCCGTTGCTCATGTAACCCCTCAAGCCTCGCCCGCGACCCGCCCACGCGCCGTTGTCGGTGGCTGAGGCTAGCGTGAGGGACGAGCAGCCGAGCGCGCGGGATCCGGAGGTGGCCGTGGCCGTACCGAAGAACGCCCTGAAAAAATGGGAGAAGGTGCGCGAGTTCGCCCTGGGGATGCCCGGTGCGGCCGAGGAGTTCCCGTGGGGCGAGAGCGTCGCGAAGGTCAACAAGAAGGTGTTCGTGTTCCTCGGGACGGATGACGGCGGCTACCCGCTGGGCGTCACCGTGAAGCTCAGGGACGAGGAGACCCACGCCCACGCCCTCACCTGCCCCGGCGCCGAGCCCGCGGGGTACGGCCTGGGCAGGGCCGGGTGGGTGCGGGTGCCGCTGGAGGAGAAGGGCGCCCCGCCCGCGGAGCTGCTGTGCGACTGGGTCGAGGAGAGCTACCGCGTGATCGCCCCGAAGCGCCTCATAGCGGAGCTGGACGCCCGCTGAAGCCACGGGACGGAAGCCCGGCGAGGGCGGGCTGACACCCGCCGCGACTCCGGGCACAATGACTAAGCGTTTGCTCATTCTGGGCTTGTGCGGAGTGGAACACGTTCTTAGCATCACTGGTGTCACAGCAGATGTGTCACACACGCGACGGGTCACGGACGACCGGTCGCCGAGCATGGGGGCTCCATGGCAGTGGCGAAGACGCCCGGGCACGGACCGCTCGCCGGTGTGCGCGTGGTGGAGCTCGCGGGCATCGGCCCGGGACCGTTCGCCGCCATGCTCCTCGCCGACCTCGGCGCCGACGTCGTCCGCGTCGACCGGCCGGGCGGCGCCGGCCTCGCCGTGAACCCGCTGTACGACGTCACCAACCGCAACAAACGCTCGGTGATCGTCGACCTGAAGTCCCCGGGCGGCCCGGACACCGTCCTCGACCTGGCCGAACGCGCCGACATCCTGATCGAGGGCTACCGGCCGGGCGTCGCCGAACGCCTCGGCGTCGGCCCCGGGCCCTGCCACGCCCGCAACCCGAGGCTCGTCTACGGCCGGATGACCGGCTGGGGCCAGCAGGGCCCCCTCGCCCCCCGCGCCGGACACGACATCGCGTACATCGCCCTCACCGGCACCCTCGGCATGATCGGCACCCCCGGCACCCCGCCACCCGCCCCCGCCAACCTCCTCGGCGACTACGCGGGCGGCTCCCTCTATCTCGTCGTCGGTGTCCTCGCCGCCCTCCACCACGCCCGCGCCACCGGCACCGGCCAGACCGTGGACGCGGCCATCGTGGACGGCGCCGCCCACCTCTCGGCGATGCTCCACGGCATGCTGGCCGCCGGCGGCTGGCAGGACCGCCGCGCCGCCAACCTCCTCGACGGCGGCTGCCCCTTCTACGGCACCTACGAGACCGCCGACGGCCGGTACATGGCCGTCGGCGCCCTGGAGCAGCGGTTCTACGAGGAGTTCATCGACCTCCTCGGCATCAAGGACCGTGCCCCGGCCCGCAAGGACACGGCCGCCTGGGGCGCGCTGCGCGAGACGGTCGAGGCCCGCTTCCGGACCCGTACACGGGACGAGTGGACGGCCGTCTTCGAGGGCTCCGACGCCTGTGTGGCCCCCGTCCTCACGCTCCGCGAGGCCCCGCACCACGCGCATCTCGCGGCCCGGGGCACCTTCACCGACTTCGGCGGCATCACCCAGCCCGCCCCCGCGCCCCGCTTCTCCGCCACCCCCACCTCGGTCCGCACCGGCCCGGCCCAGCCGGGCGCCGCCCTGGCGGACGTGGCGGACGACTGGGGCATACCCGGCCTCCTGGAGGACACCTCCGGCCCGGCCCCCTCCGCCCGGGACACCGACCCGCACCGGCCTCCGGGCCGCACCCTCCCGCCACTGGAAAGGCCAGACTCGTGAGCACCGAAGCGTACGTGTACGACGCGATCCGCACCCCGCGCGGTCGCGGCAAGGCGAACGGCTCCCTGCACGGCACCAAGCCCATCGACCTCGTCGTCGGCCTGATCCACGAGGTCCAGAACCGCTTCCCCGGCCTCGACCCGGCCGCCGTCGACGACATCGTGCTCGGTGTCGTGGGCCCCGTCGGCGACCAGGGCTCCGACATCGCCAGGACCGCCGCGATCGCCGCCGGGCTGCCCGACACGGTCGCCGGCGTCCAGGAGAACCGCTTCTGCGCCTCGGGTCTTGAGGCCGTCAACCTGGCCGCCGCGAAGGTCCGTTCGGGCTGGGAGGACCTGGTGCTCGCGGGCGGTGTCGAGTCGATGTCCCGGGTGCCGATGGCCTCGGACGGCGGCGCCTGGTTCAACGACCCGATGACCAACCTGGCCGTCAACTTCGTACCGCAGGGCATCGGCGCCGACCTCATCGCCACGATCGAGGGATTCTCCCGGCGCGATGTGGACGAGTACGCGGCGCTGTCCCAGGAGCGGGCGGCGGAGGCATGGAAGGACGGCCGCTTCGACCGGTCCGTCGTCCCCGTCAAGGACCGCTCCGGCCTGGTGGTCCTCGACCACGACGAGTACATGCGGCCCGGCACGACCGCCGACTCCCTCGCCAGGCTGAAGCCGTCGTTCGCGGACATCGGCGAGCTGGGCGGCTTCGACGCGGTGGCGCTGCAGGAGTACCACTGGGTCGAGGAGATCGACCACGTCCACCACGCGGGCAACTCCTCCGGCATCGTCGACGGCGCGTCCCTCGTCGCCATCGGCAGCAAGGAGATCGGCGAGCGCTACGGCCTGCGCCCGCGCGCCCGGATCGTCTCCGCCGCGGTCTCCGGCTCCGAGCCCACCATCATGCTCACCGGCCCCGCGCCCGCGACCCGCAAGGCCCTCGCCAAGGCCGGGCTGACCATCGACGACATCGACCTCGTCGAGATCAACGAGGCGTTCGCCGCCGTGGTGCTGCGCTTCGTCCGGGACATGGGCCTCTCCCTCGACAAGGTGAACGTCAACGGCGGCGCGATCGCCCTCGGCCACCCGCTCGGCGCGACCGGGGCGATGATCCTCGGCACCCTCGTCGACGAGCTGGAGCGGCAGGACAAGCGGTACGGCCTGGCCACGCTGTGCGTGGGCGGCGGCATGGGCGTCGCGACCATCGTCGAACGCGTGTGAAACCCGGCGGAACCAAGAGACTTCTGAACCAAGAGACTTCTACGGAGACCCCCGCTATGACCGTGAGCACCACCATCCGCTGGGAACAGGACCGCACGGGCCTCGTCACCCTCGTCATCGACGACCCGAACCAGTCCGCGAACACCATGAACCAGGCGTTCCGCGACTCCCTCGCGGTCGTCACCGACCGGCTGGAGGCGGAGAAGGACACCATCCGCGGTGTCGTCATCACCTCCGCCAAGAAGACCTTCTTCGCCGGCGGCGACCTCCGCGACCTCATCCGGGTCACCCCCGACACCGCCCAGGAGCTGTTCGACGGCGGCCTGGAGATCAAGCGGAACCTGCGCCGTATCGAGACCCTCGGCAAGCCGGTCGTCGCCGCGATCAACGGCGCGGCCCTGGGCGGCGGCTACGAACTGGCCCTCGCCTGCCACCACCGCGTCGCCCTCGACGCCCCCGGCTCCAAGATCGGCTGCCCCGAGGTCACCCTCGGTCTGCTCCCCGGCGGCGGCGGTGTCGCCCGCACCGTACGGCTGCTGGGCATCGCCGACGCCCTGCTGAAGGTGCTGCTCCAGGGCACCCAGTACACCCCGCGACGCGCCCTGGAGAACGGCCTGATCCACGAAGTGGCCGCCACCCAGGACGAGTTGATGGACAAGGCCCGGGCCTTCATCGACGCCAACCCCGAGTCGCAGCAGCCCTGGGACAAGCCCGGCCACCGCATCCCCGGCGGCACGCCCGCCCACCCGAAGTTCGCGGCGAACCTCC
The DNA here is from genome assembly GCF_020010925.1 of Streptomyces griseiscabiei. Lineage (NCBI taxonomy): Bacteria > Bacillati > Actinomycetota > Actinomycetes > Kitasatosporales > Streptomycetaceae > Streptomyces > Streptomyces griseiscabiei. Next base: position 2,129,411 of record NZ_JAGJBZ010000002.1, read on the forward strand.
CCGCGTTCCCCGCCACCCTGCGCAAGCAGACGAACGGCGCGCCCTACCCGGCGCCGCGCGCCATCCTCGCCGCCGCCGTCGAGGGCGCCCAGGTCGACTTCGAGACCGCCCAGGTCATCGAGGCGCGCTACTTCGTGGAGCTGGCGGCGGGCCAGACCTCGAAGAACATGATCCAGGCCTTCTTCTTCGACCTCCAGGCCGTCAACTCCGGCGCGAACCGCCCCAAGGGCGTCGAGCCCCGCCAGGTCCGCAGGGCCGCCGTCCTCGGCGCCGGGATGATGGGCGCGGGCATCGCCTACTCGTGCGCCCGCGCGGGCATCGACGTCGTCCTCAAGGACGTGACCCCCGAGGCGGCGGCCCGGGGCAAGGCCTACTCGGAGAAGCTCTGCGCCAAGGCGGTCGCCAAGGGCCGCACCACCCAGGAGAAGGCCGACGCCCTCCTCGCCCGGATCACGCCCACCGCCGATCCGGCGGATCTCGCGGGCTGCGACGCCGTCATCGAGGCCGTGTTCGAGAACACCGAGCTGAAGCACAAGGTCTTCCAGGAGATCGAGGGGGTCGTCGCACCGGACGCCCTGCTCTGCTCCAACACCTCCACCCTCCCCATCACCGAGCTGGCCGAGGGCGTCGTCCGCCGGTCCGACTTCATCGGGCTGCACTTCTTCTCGCCCGTCGACAAGATGCCGCTCGTCGAGATCATCAAGGGCGCGGAGACGGGTGACGAGGCCCTGGCCCGTGCCTTCGACCTCGTCCGGCAGATCAAGAAGACCCCGATCGTCGTCAACGACTCGCGTGGTTTCTTCACCTCCCGGGTCATCGGGCACTTCATCAACGAGGGTGTCGCGATGGTGGGCGAGGGCATCGAGCCCGCGTCCGTCGAACAGGCCGCGGCCCAGGCGGGTTACCCCGCGAAGGTGCTCTCCCTCATGGACGAGCTGACCCTCACCCTGCCGCGCAAGATCCGGGCCGAGTCCCGGCGGGCCGTGGAGGAGGCGGGCGGCACCTGGGTGGAGCACCCCGCCGACACGGTCATCGACCGCATGGTCGACGAGTTCGCCCGTCCGGGGCGCAGTGGTGGCGCGGGCTTCTACGACTACGCCCCCGACGGCAGCCGCGGCAAGCTGTGGCCCGGCCTCCGTGAGCACTTCACCCGGCCCGGCCACCGCATCCCCTTCCGCGACATGCAGGAACGCATGCTGTTCGCGGAGGCCCTGGACACCGTCCGCCTCGTCGAGGAGGGCGTCCTCACCTCGGTCGCCGACGCCAACATCGGCTCCCTCTTCGGCATCGGCTTCCCCGGCTGGACCGGCGGCGTCCTCCAGTACATCAACGGCTACGACGGCGGCCTCCCGGGCTTCGTCGCCCGCGCCCGCGAACTGTCCGACCAGTACGGCGACCGCTTCACACCGCCGGCTCTGCTGGTGGAGATGGCGGAGAAGGGGGAGCGGTTCAGCGACGAGTGAGCCCCGGGTCGGCGCAGGCCTTCCGCCAGCCCCGCGCCCCTGCTTTTCAGGGGCGCGGGGAACTGCGCGACCAGCCCCCACCGGACGAACGCCTGGGGGTCGAAGGGGCACAGCCCCTTCAGGATGGGACGGGTAGGGGCGGCGGGGCGAGGAAAGCCGGCGCACGGTCTCAGAACGCCGCTCAGGACTCCGCTCAGGACTCCGCGAGCCACTGCCCCAGCTCGTCCCGCAACGACCGCTGAAAGGTCGTCAACAAGGCCTGCACGACAAGCGGTTGCATATGCGCCGACAGGGACTTCACGGCCTGCGGATCACGCTCGGCCACCGCGTCGCGGAAGAGCCTCGACAACGCGTGGGCCGCCGCGCGCGCATGGTCGACCAGGACGGTCCGCGCGGCGAGGATCGACTCCTCGGACAGGGGTACGTCGAGCAGCTCCACCCCGAGCCGCAGCAGCCCGGGATCCACCCGCAGAGCGTCGCTGTCCCGCTCGGCCACCCCCAGCGCGACGAGCCGCTCCACCTCCTCCTCGCTGAGCGACCGCCCCGCCCGCCGGTCCAGCTCCGCACGGGTGACCGTCTCCACCGCGTCCGGCGCCCAGGACGCCACCACCGCGCGCTGGAGCGCGAGGTCGCGCGGGCCGAGGTCCGGCGGCAGCCGCCGCAGATACCGTTCGACGGCGGCGAGGGTCATGCCCTGCCGCTGCAGTTCCTCGATCAGCGCGAGCCGCGCGAGATGGTCCCGTCCGTAGTGACCGACCCGGCGCGGCCCGATCACCGGCGGCGGCAGCAGCCCCCGGGTGCCGTAGAAGCGGACCGTCCGCACCGTGATCCCCGCCCGCGCGGCCAGCTCGTCGACGGTGAGAACGATCTCCTCGGCGCCCTGCCCGGTGTCGGTCGTCATGCACAGCAGTATCACTGTCACACCGGTACCGCGGCACCTCGGTCACCGCCGACAAGCACCGCCGACAGGCACCGCCGGTTGTCAGTGCCGATTGTCAGTGCCGCCCCGTACGGTGGCGTCATGTCGGGGATCACCTACGTCCGGGGGGACGCCACCGTGCCGCTGGGCAAGGGCGTCAAGGTCATCGCCCATGTCAGCAACGACCTGGGCGGCTGGGGCAAGGGCTTCGTCCTCGCCCTGTCCCGCCGCTGGCCGGAGCCGGAGGCGGCCTACCGTGCCTGGCACCGCGACCGCGCGCACAACGACTTCGGACTCGGCGCCGCCCAGTTCGTCCAGGTCGGCCCCTACACCTGGGTCGCCAACCTGATAGGCCAGCGCGGCACCCGCACCGGCAGCAAGGGGGTCCCCGTCCGGTACGAGGCCATTGACACCGCCCTCGGCCTGCTCGCCGGCAAGGCCCTGGAGCTGGACGCCTCGGTCCACATGCCCCGCATCGGCTGCGGCCTCGCGGGCGGCAAGTGGTCCCGGGTCGAGCCCCTGATCACCGGCCGACTGGTCAGCCGCGGCATAGCGGTGACGGTGTACGACCACGGGGACTGACCCGGGACCGGTGAGCGGTGCTCCGCGCGAAGGAGCTGCCAGGACGCGGGCCTCCACCGAAGCGAAGGCCCGTAGGCCTGTCAGGGGCGCCCGCTCTCAGTGTCCTCACTGCCCACCCCTGTCCCCACGCCCATGAACGGAGTTCGTCGCCACGATCTTCTTCCAAGACTTCGGCGCCTTGGGAGCAACACCCGCCACAGCCAAGCCTCCCTGCTCAGCCGCGGCAGCACCCGGCTTCGACGGCTGGTACAGCCACGTATCGAACAGCGCCCCCAACGACTCCCCGGACACCTCCTCCGCATACGCGACGAAGTCGCCCACCGTCGCGTTGCCGTGCGCGTACTTCGCCGGCCACCCCTTCAGGATCGCGAAGAACGCCTCGTCCCCGATCTCGTCGCGCAGCGCCTGCAGTGCCAGCGCCCCCCGGTCGTAGACGGCCAGATGGAACTGGTTCTCCGGCCCCGGATCACCAGGCTTCACCGTCCAGAAGGGATCGTCGGCCGGATGGGAGGCGTAGACATAGTCCGCGATCTCCCGCGCCGTCCCCTCGTTCTCGTGCTCGGACCACAGCCACTGCGCGTACCGCGCGAAGCCCTCGTTGATCCAGATGTCCTTCCACCCGGCGACGGAGACGAGGTCGCCGTACCACTGGTGGGCCAGCTCATGGACGACCACGGACACGTTCGACCCGTTCGCGAACTGCCGTGGGCTGTAGAACGGCCGGGTCTGGGTCTCCAGCGCGTACCCGACCTGCGGGGTGTTGGGGACGTACCCGCCGAGCGCGTTGTACGGATACGGCCCGAAGTACTCCGTCAGCCAGTCGGCGACCTCGCCCGTACGCTCGACGCTGGCCCGGGCCGCCCCGTAGCTGTCGCCGATGTCCTTGCTGTAGGCGTTGACGATCGGGATGCCGTTCTCGGTCCGGCCGGTCGTGACGTCGAACCTCCCGACGGCGAGGGTGGCCAGATAGGTGGCCTGCGGCTTGTTCGACCGCCAGTTCCACCGGGTCCAGCCGGCGCGTGAACTCGTCGACTGGAGCGTGCCGTTGGAGATCGCCTGCGAGCCGTCCGGCACCAGCACGGACACGTCGTACGTGGCCTTGTCGAGCGGATGGTCGTTGCTGGGGAACCACCACCAGGCCGCCTCGGGCTCACCCGCCGCGACACCGCCGTCGGGGGTGCGGAGCCAGCTGGTGAAGCCGTACGCCTCCTTCGCGGACGGCACCCCGGCGTAGCGCACCACGACCGTGATCTCCGTGCCCTCGGGCAGCGGGTTGCGTGGTGTGATCTCCAGCTCGTGCTCGCCGGAGGTGGCGAACGTCGCCACGGCGCCGTTGACCCGGACCTCGCTCACGTCCAGCAGAAAGTCCAGATCGAAGCGGGAGAGATCCTCGGTGGTCCGGGCGAGCAGTGTCGCCGTACCTTCCAGACGGTCCGTCACCGGCTGGTACTTCAGCCGGAGGTCGTAGTGGGAGACGTCGTAGCCGCCGTTGCCGTAGGCCGGGTAGTAGGGGTCGCCGATCCCCGGCGCACCGGGCGCGAAGTCGGCCGCCGAGGCCGGGATCGCCAGCAGCAGGGAGGCCATGAACGCGCCCGGGGCGATGAGTCTGCGGTGCACGAATCACTCCAAGTCGTGGGGGGAGCTCTTGCGTGTGTCTGTGCGGAGCCTATTCAGTTCCTGTGGACCCGGTCGTGTCCATGGCCGCCGCCGTCACACGATCGCCATTCGGCCGACCTGGGCGACCCGGGCCCACGCTCCTTTCCGGCCACACCGTGGCCCGAAGCCTCGCGAGCCCCAAAAGGGCCTCTTTTGCACGGGAGTTGACCGCAGTACCGTCCGCGCATGCCGATACCAGTGCGACGCACACGCTTCACGATCTGGAGACCGCTCGCGACGGCGGCCACGGCCGCCGCCCTCACGGCCACGTTCCTCACCCCCGCGGTCGCCGGCACCCCGGCTCCCCGCAAGAGCCAACCGGTCTACTCGTACGACAACGCCGTCCGCGAGGCCGTCTGGGTGGACACCGGCCTGGACGGCGACCGCGACGGCCGGTCCGACCGGGTCGCCGTCGACATCGTCCGCCCGAGTGAACCGGCCGCGCGGGGCCGCAAGATCCCCGTGATCATGGACGCCAGCCCGTACTACTCCTGCTGTGGACGAGGCAACGAGAGCCAGCGCAAGACGTACGACGCGAACGGGAACGTCGTCCAGATGCCGCTGTTCTACGACAACTACTTCGTGCCCCGCGGCTACGCCTTCGTCGCCGTCGACCTCGCCGGGACCAACCGTTCCGACGGCTGTGTGGACGTCGGCGGCCGCTCCGACGTCCAGTCCGCCAAGGCGGTCGTCGACTGGCTCAACGGCCGGGGCAGGGCGTACACCACCCGCACGGGCACCACACGGACCAGGGCCGACTGGACCAACGGCAGAACCGGCATGATCGGCAAGAGCTACGACGGCACGATCGCCAACGGCGTGGCCGCCACCGGCGTCGAGGGCCTGGAGACCATCGTCCCGATCGGCGCGATCTCCTCCTGGTACGACTACTACTTCGCCGAGGGCGCCCCCCTCTACGACTCCGGCCCCGAATGGCTGTCGGACTACGTCGAGAGCCCCGCCGCCCGCGCGAAGTGCGGAGCCGTCCAGCGGGAACTCGTCGACGGGGCACCCCGCACCGGCGACCGGACCCCCCTCTGGACCGAACGCGACTACGTCAAGGACGCCCGGAAGATCGACGCCAGCGTCTTCGTCGTCCACGGACAGCAGGACCTGAACGTCCGCGCCAAGCACTTCGGCCAGTGGTGGGACGCCCTCGCGAAGCACGGCGTGGAGCGGAAGATCTGGCTCTCCCAGACCGGCCATGTCGACCCCTTCGACTTCCGCCGCGCGGAGTGGGTCGACACCCTGCACCGCTGGTTCGACCATGAACTCCTCGGCTACGACAACGGCGTCGACGACGAGCCGATGGCCGACATCGAACGCCACCCGGACCGGTGGGAGACCGCCAAGGTCTGGCCGCCGCGTGCCACGAAGGCCACCACCCTCCGCCCGGCCCGGGGCGACGAACCCGGTGTCGGCACCCTCGGCCTGCGCAAGCGGCCCGGCACCGAGACCTTCACCGACGACCCCGCGCTGAACGAGACCGACTGGGCCGCCCACGTCGACCGGTCCACCCCCGAGAAGGCCGGCTTCGTCACTCCGCCGCTCACCAGGGCCCTACGGCTCTCCGGCTCCTCCCGGGTGACCGTGACCGCCACGCCCACCACCTCCACCGCGCACCTCTCGGCGGTCCTCGTGGACCTCGGCCCGGACACCGTCCGCGACTACGCCGCCGCCGGCGAGGGCATCACCACCCTCACCGAGCGCAGCTGCTGGGGCCCGAGCACCACCGGCGACAGCTCCTGCTTCCGCGAGACCACCGCCAGGACGGCCGACGTCGACTACACGATCTTCAGCCGCGGCTGGGCCGACCTCGGCAACCACTCCTCCACCACCGGCGCCCCGCTCACCCCCGGCCGCCCGTACACGATCACCCTCGATCTGCACGCGAGCGACCACGTCGTACCGAAGGGGCACCGTCTCGCGCTGATCGTCGCGGGCACCGACAAGGACCTGATCGACCCGCCGTCGAGCACCCCCACGCTGACCCTCGACCTCCGGCGCACCTCCGCGAAGGTCCCGCTGGTCGGCGGCGCCCCGGCCTTCACGAAGGCCACCTCGGGCAGCACCGCCCGCCCGCGGTCGTCGGTCCTCGACGGCGTGCGCGACCCGAGCCGGGCCGCCCGCGTCCCGGGCGGTGGCGTATGAGGGCCCGTATCGCGACCCTGATCGCCACCGCGCTCGCCGCGCCCCTCCTCGCGACGCCCGCGCAGGCGGACACCGCCGACAGCGCCCTGCCGCGCACCGGTTTCGAACAGTCGGACGGTGCCCGGTGGACCGGCCAGCCGGAGGAGCGGGAGTTCCTGGCCGCCGTCGACCGGCGGAGCGACCGGGTGTCGATCACCCGCATCGGCACGACCGAGCAGGACCGTCCGCTCCGGCTCGTCCGCATCGGCACCCGCCCCACCTCCCGCACGGTCCTCCTCATCTGCAGCCAGCACGGCGACGAGCCCTCCGGCCGCGACGCCTGCCTCACCACCATCCGCGACCTCGCCTTCGCCAGGGACCGGCGGACCGAGCGGCTGCTGCGCTCCACCACCGTCCTCGTCGTGCCCACCGCCAACCCCGACGGCCGGGCCGCGAACACCCGGGGCAACAGCGACGGCGTCGACATCAACCGCGACCACCTCGCCCTGCGAACCGCCGAGGCACGGGCACTCGCCGCCGTCCTCCGCGACCGCGAGCCCGACATCGTCTACGACCTGCACGAATACGGCGCCACACCCCTGTACTACGACAAGGACCTCTTCGACCTCTGGCCGCGCAACCTCAACACCGACCCGGCCGTCCACTCCGAGGCCCGCAGGCTCTCCCTCGACCACGTCCGCCCGGCCGCCGAAACGGCCGGCCACTCGACCGGCACCTACGGCATCTGGACCGACCCGGTCACCGGCGACCCGATCCGTCAGGTCGCGGGCGACGGCCAGGAACGCATCCTGCGCAATATGTCCGGAATCAAGCACTCGGTCGGCCTGCTGATCGAGAGCCGGGTGGACCCGCCGACGGCCGACACCCCGGAACCGGTCAACAACCGGCGCCGGATGCACTCCCAACTCGCCGCCCTGAAGGGCCTGTTCGGCTTCGCGGCGGAACGCGGCCGACAGGTCGACCGGGTGACCGGCGCGGCCCGGCTCGCGGGTCTGCGCGACACCGGCCCGGTCTACGTCGGCGGCGCCGACAACGACCCCGCCGAACCGGCCGAGGTGATCCAGGACCCGCCCTGCGGCTACCGGCTCACCGCGGAGCAGTACGAGGAGTACGCCGACGAGCTGAACCTGCACGGAGTGCGCGTTCGCCCAGGTGACGACGGGGCCGGCGTGCTCGTACCGCTGCGCCAGCGGCTGCGCGCGCTCGTGCCGCTGCTGCTGGACGCGCGGGCGCCGTACCGCCTCACGGAGGGGGTTCCCGACACCACCTGTTGAACAAGTAGGGGTCGGCGTCACATGTGGTAGGGGTTCCTGGGCAGGAGAGAGTCAGTTCCAGCCATTCGCCGAAAGGTTCCACCTGTGACGCACGATCATCACACCACCCACCACGGGAGAGGCGCGCTTCCGGGTTCGGAGGCGGGTCTCTCCGGCGGCGGGCGGCCCCGGACGGACCGCGTCGTGTTCGGAGTGACGGCGGCACTCACCCTCGCCTTCGTGCTCTGGGGCGCCATCTGGACCGACTCGCTCGAAACCGCCTCCGGCAAGATGCTGAACGGCCTGATCCACAACGGTGGCTGGGCCTTCATGCTGGCCGCCTCCTGTTTCGTCGTCTTCGCCCTGTGGCTCGCAGTCAGCCGCTACGGCCGCATCCACCTCGGCGTCGAGGGCGAGAAACCCGAGTTCCGCACGGTCTCCTGGGTCGCCATGATGTTCAGCGCCGGTATGGGCATCGGCCTGATGTTCTACGGCGTGAGCGAGCCCCTCGCCCACTACACCTCGCCCCCGCCGGGCACCGACCCCGCCGGTTCCGGCGAGCGCATGGAAACGGCGATGGCGACCACCCTGTTCCACTGGACGCTGCACCCCTGGGCGATCTACGCGGTCGTCGGCCTCGCCATCGCCTACAGCACCTTCCGCAAGCAGCGCCGCCAGACCATCAGCGCCGTCTTCACCCCGCTGATCGGCGAGAAGAACGCGAACGGCACCGCCGGCCGGGTCATCGACATCCTCGCGATCGTCGCCACGATCTTCGGCTCGGCGGCCTCGCTCGGTCTCGGCGCCCTCCAGATCGGCTCCGGCTTCACGGAACTGAACTGGATGAACAAGGTCAGCACCGGTCTGCTCGTCGGCATCATCGCCGTCCTGACCCTCGCCTTCGTCGCCTCGGCCGTCTCCGGCGTGGAGAAGGGCATCCAGTGGCTGTCCAACACCAACATGGTGCTGGCGCTGGTGCTCGCGGTCTTCGTCTTCGTCGCGGGCCCGACCATCCTGGTCCTCGACCTGCTGCCCACCTCGGTCTTCTCCTACCTCGGCGACCTGCCCCAGCTCGCGGGCCGCACCGAGGCCTCCGGCGGCGACGGCGTCGCCGACTGGCTCGGCAGCTGGACCGTCTTCTACTGGGCGTGGTGGATCTCCTGGACGCCCTTCGTCGGTATGTTCATCGCCCGCATCAGCCGGGGCCGCACGATCCGCCAGTTCGTCGGCGGGGTCATCCTCGTCCCCGGCTCGGTCAGCCTCGTCTGGTTCGCGGTCTTCGGCGGTACGGCGATGAAGCTGCAGGAGCAGGGCCGCATCGGTGAGGAGGCCACACCCGAGGGCCAGCTCTTCGCCGTCCTCCACGAGTTCCCCATCGCCACGGTCTCCAGCCTCCTCGTGATGATCCTCGTCGGCATCTTCTTCGTCTCCGGCGCCGACGCCGCCTCCATCGTGATGGGCACGCTGTCCCAGCGCGGCGCGCTCGAACCCGGCCGTTTCGTCGTCGTCTTCTGGGGTGTCGTCACGGGGGCCGTCGCCGCGATCATGCTCCTCGTCGGCAGCGGGCAGGGCGACGCCCTCACGGGCCTGCAGAATCTGACGATCCTGGCCGCCGCGCCCTTCGTCCTCGTGATGATCGGCATGTGCGTCGCCATGATGCGCGACCTGCGCCGCGACCATGTCATCGTGCGCGAGGAGATGGCCTCCGAAGCGGTCGAACTCGCCGTCATCGAGGGCCACAAGCGCTACGACGGCGAGTTCGAGATCAGGGTCGGCCCGGGCCAGGGCACGGACATCGAGGGCGACCCGATCGGCAGCCATCACCCGGAGTGAGCACTGTGCGGGGGCTGGTGGGCAACGAGCGCCCCGTCGGGGGCGCCGGGCTGTGCCGATACGCGGCCTCGCCGCGTGAGCGCGACCAGCCCCCACAACCCGCACCCGACCTACGGCCGTTCAAGCCGTGGTCAGTCGCGCGGCGACCTCCGCACAGCCCCAGGCGACCGTCACCCCGGCCCCACCGTGCCCGTAGTTGTGCACCAACACCCGCCCGCCCGGCAGGACTTCCCGCTCCAGACGGACCGCCGGGCGGGCCGGCCGCAACCCCACCCGGTGCTCGATGACCCGCGCCCCGGCGATCTCGGGCCGAAGGGCCGCGCACCGCTCCACGATCTCCTCGGCGATCACCGGATCCGGCGTCAGTGTCCAGGCGTCCTCCTCCGCCGTACCCCCGAGGATCAACCCACCGGGCTGCGGCATGACATACGTACTCTTCGACCCGGAGTGATCCACGGAGGTGAGCCAGGTCGTGATCCCCGGGTTCTCCACCACGACCAACTGCCCCCGCACGGGCCGTACGGAGGCATCCGGGACCAGCTCCCGTGCCCCGATCCCCGTGCAGTTGACGACGACGGACGCCTCGACCGCCGCGAGATCGGTCACCGTACGTTCCTGCACCACCCCACCCGCCGCGACGAACCGCTCGCGCAGCCACCGCAGATGGACCGGCATGTCGATCAGCGGCAGCCGCGCCCACAGCCCGACCCCCGGGTACTCCTCGGCCGTCGCCACGCGCAGCCCCGCCACCCGTGAGGCCCACTCGCCGAGCCCGTCCAGCGCGGTCTCGCCGTGTACGCCCTCGACCATGCGTACGCCCGTCTCGTCCGGGCGGGCCGCCAACTCCTCGTACACGGACAGGGAGTCGAGCGCCCAGGCGCCGACGAGTTCCTCCGGTTCGATCCGGTAGGGCCACCACAGACCGCCCGCCACGGCGGACGTCGTGCGCTCTCCGGGCTCCCGTGCCCAGATCCGAACCCGTCCGCCGCGCTCCGCGAGAACGACGGCCGTCGTCAGACCGACGACCCCGCCACCGACCACGATCACGTCACTCATATCGCTGTTCGATTCATTGGCCACCCCGGGACGTTAACGGAATATGTCATGCCGTGCTCACAAGTCTGACTTTGTGGGGATACTCACACCATGTCCGCCGAATACGTGACCTTCGGCCTGGCGCCGGCGATGCGAGCCGGTGGCGTCCTCGCCAACGGTGACTACCAAGTGCACCGGGACTTCGTGGACTTCATGGTCGACGGACGCCCGCTGCTGTTCCAGCTCTCCGACCTCGACGCCGTCTCCCCCCTCGCCTCCGACATCCCGCCCTCGATCTTCACCGCGCAGGTGCGGGGCCTGCTCCTGGAGGCCGAGGCACCCCTCGCCCGCGGCCGTCACGTCATCTACGGCTGCCCCGAATGCGCCGACCTCGCCTGCGGCGCCGTGACCGCGGTGATAGAGCGCGACGGCGACGACTTCGTCTGGCGGGACTTCGCCTGGCAGACGGAGGAGGAGGCGGACCTGAAGCTCAACGGCTACACGGGCATCGGCCCCTTCCGGTTCCACGGCCCCGAGTACCGGAGCGCGCTGAAGTCCCTGCTGCGCGAGTCCGCCGCCGAGCCGTCGGGCCGGCGCCGGGTCCTCCTCATCGGTGCCCGGGTCGCGGTCCTCGCCAAACTCGCCGCGGCCCTGCGCGCGATCGGGATCGGCGCGGACATAGCGCACGACACCACCGGGGTGACCCCCGAGGAACTGCGCACCTACGGTGTGGTGGCCTTCGGCCGCGCCGTCGGCGAGACGGACCGTGCCGCGGTACGGCTCGCCTTCGACCGGGCGGGGGTGCGGGTCGAGTACGTCGACGGGCTCGCCCCGATCATCCCGCTCCTGGTCGCCCAGATCGAACACGCCCTCGACCGCAGCCCCACGGAACAGCGCCGCCTCACCCGCCTCGTCGCCGCCGGCGGCCAGGCCGGCATCGAGATCACCTCCACCTGCCGGGTGGAACTGACCGCCTACCGCCTGGACCGCCTCCACCGCCCGCACACCTACCGCTTCTTCGACGGCATCCTCCCGGCGGGCCAACACCGCATCGGCCTGGACACCAGGACGATGAGAGGAGACTCCTTCATCGTGGCCCGCACTGCGGAAACGGTGCTGGTGGAACCGATGGCGTACGACCGATAGGGGCGCGGGGAACCGCGCGAACGGGGTCCGGGGCGGAGCCCCGAAGCCTGTGACGGGGGGCCGAAGGGGGCGCGCAGCCCCCTGGGAGGATGGGACGGGTAGGGGCGGCGGGGGCGAGAAAAGGACGGAGCCGCCCCCACCACCACCCAGCGCCCCCACCCCCTGTCGTTAGGATCGCCCCTCGTGACCGCCACCCTCGTCGTCAAGAACCTCACCGCCGCCCACGGCGACCGCCCCCTCTTCTCCGGCCTGGACCTCGTCGTCGCCCCCGGAGACGTCATCGGCCTGGTCGGCGCCAACGGCGCGGGCAAATCCACCCTCCTCCGCCTCCTCGCCGGCCTGCTCCCCCCGGAGGAGGGCGAGCTACGGCTCTCCCCGCCCACGGCGAGCGTCGGCCACCTCCCGCAGGAGCCGGAGCGCCGCGAGGGCGAGACCGTACGCGAGTTCCTCGCTCGGCGCACGGGCGTCGCGGAGGCCCAGCGGGTGATGGACGAGGCCACGCAGGGCCTGGTGGACGGCGTGCCGGGCGCCGACGACGCGTACTCGGTGAGCCTGGAGCGCTGGCTCGACCTCGGCGGCGCCGACCTCGACGAACGCGCGGAGGAGGTCACCGACTCCCTCGGCCTCGCCGTCGACCTGGACCAGCCGATGACCGGCCTCTCCGGCGGCCAGGCGGCCCGCGCGGGCCTCGCCTCCCTCCTCCTCTCCCGCTACGACGTCTTCCTCCTCGACGAACCCACCAACGACCTCGACCTGGACGGCCTGGAACGCCTCGAACGCTTCGTCTCCGGTCTGCGCGCCGGCACGGTCGTCGTCAGCCACGACCGCGAGTTCCTCACCCGCACCGTCACCAAGGTCCTGGAGCTCGACCTCGCCCAGAACCAGATCAACCTCTACGGCGGCGGCTACGAGGCCTACCTGGAGGAGCGCGAGACGGCCCGCCGGCACGCCCGGGACGACTACGAGGAGTACGCCGACAAGAAGGCCGCCCTCCAGGACCGCGCCCAGACGCAGCGTTCCTGGATGGACAAGGGCGTCAAGAACGCGCGCCGCAAGGCGAACAACGACAACGACAAAATCGGCCGCAAGTTCCGCAGCGAGGCCAGTGAGAAGCAGGCCGCGAAGGCCCGGCAGACCCAGCGCATGATCGAACGGCTGGACGTCGTCGAGGAGCCGCGCAAGGAGTGGGAGCTGCGCATGGAGATCGCGGCGGCCCCGCGCTCCGGTGCGGTGGTCGCCACGATGCGCGACGCGGAGGTGCGGCGGGGCGACTTCGCCTTCGGCCCGGTGTCCCTGCAGATCGACTGGGCCGACCGGATCGCCATCACCGGCGCGAACGGCGCGGGCAAGTCGACCCTCCTGGGCGCCCTGCTCGGCCGGGTCCCCCTGGACTCGGGCCACGCGGCGCTCGGCTCGGGTGTCCTCGTCGGCGAGGTCGACCAGGCCCGGGGGCTCTTCCACGGCCCCGAGTCCCTCCTCGACGCCTTCTGCGCGGCCGTCCCCGACACGGAACCCGCCGAGGTCCGCACCCTCCTGGCCAAGTTCGGCCTGAAGGCCCACCACGTCCTACGCCCCGCGATCACCCTTTCCCCGGGCGAACGCACCCGCGCGGCCCTCGCGTTGCTCCAGGGCCGAGGCGTCAACCTCCTGATCCTCGACGAGCCCACCAACCACCTCGACCTCCCGGCCATCGAGCAGCTCGAATCCGCGCTCGACACGTACGAGGGCACGCTGCTCCTGGTGACCCACGACCGCCGCATGCTGGACGCGGTCAGGGTCACACGGCGCTTCGTGGTGGAGGCGGGGAAGGTGACGGAGAACTAGGCCCCGTCGCCGACTGCGGCCCGGCGGGGAACTGCGCGACCAGCCCCCACCGAACCCGCACTCACCTACTCACCCACCCCGAACCACTCACCCCCGCTTCTTGTCCACCAACCCCGCCCGCCGCAACGCATCAGCCATCGCACTGTTCGCCGGCGGCGGCGCCGCAGCCGCACCCCCCTGCCGCGAACCCCCACGCCCCTGCTGCCGAGGCGGCTGCCCCCCACGCCCTCCACGCTGGGGCCGGCCTCCCGGACCCCCCTGCCCCTGCGGCGCCCCCTTCGGCGCCGCCTCGTCCTCCAACCGCAGCGTCAACGAGATCCGCTTCCGCGGAATGTCGACGTCGAGCACCTTCACCTTCACGATGTCCCCGGGCTTGACCACATCCCGCGGGTCCTTCACGAACGTCTTCGACAGCGCGGAGACATGCGCCAGCCCGTCCTGATGGACACCGACGTCGATGAACGCCCCGAACGCCGCGACGTTCGTCACGACACCCTCCAGCACCATCCCGGACACCAGGTCGGAGATCTTCTCGACGCCGTCCTTGAAGGTGGCCGTCTTGAAGGCCGGCCGAGGATCCCGCCCCGGCTTCTCCAGCTCCTTGAGGATGTCGGAGACGGTCGGCAGGCCGAACGTCTCGTCCACGAAGTCCCCGGCCCTGAGCGACCGCAGCACCCCCGTGTTGCCGATGAGCGCCGCCACCTCCTGCCCGGAGGTCTTCACCATCCGCCGCACGACGGGGTACGCCTCCGGATGCACACTGGAGGCGTCCAGCGGATCGGAGCCGCCCCGGATCCGCAGGAAGCCCGCGCACTGCTCGTACGCCTTGGGACCGAGCCGCGCCACGCCCTTCAGCTCGGAGCGCGAGGTGAAGGGGCCGTGGGCGTCGCGGTGGGCCACGATGTTCTCGGCGAGCCCGGAGGAGATACCGGACACCCGGGAGAGGAGCGGCGCGGAGGCCGTGTTCACGTCCACGCCCACGCCGTTCACACAGTCCTCCACCACCGCGTCCAGCGAACGCGACAGCTTCACCTCGGACAGGTCGTGCTGGTACTGCCCGACACCGATCGACTTGGGGTCGATCTTCACCAGCTCGGCCAGCGGGTCCTGCAGCCGGCGTGCGATCGACACCGCGCCGCGCAGCGAGACATCCATCCCCGGCAGCTCCTGCGAGGCGAACGCCGACGCCGAGTACACGGACGCGCCCGCCTCGGACACCATCACCTTGGTGAGCTTCAACTCCGGGTGCCTGGTGATCAGTTCACCGGCGAGCTTGTCGGTCTCGCGGGAGGCCGTGCCGTTGCCGATCGCGATCAGGTCGACCGCGTGCGCCTCGGCGAGCCGCGCCAGCTTGGCGAGGGACTCGTCCCACTTGTTGGCGGGGACGTGCGGATAGATGACATCGGTGGCGACGACCTTGCCGGTGGCGTCCACCACGGCGACCTTCACGCCCGTACGGAAACCGGGGTCGAGGCCGAGCGTCGCACGGGTGCCGGCCGGGGCGGCGAGCAGCAGGTCGCGCAGGTTCGCCGCGAACACGTTGACCGCCTCGTCCTCGGCGGCCGTCCGCAGCCGCAGCCGCAGATCGATGCCGAGGTGGACGAGAATCCGGGTCCGCCAGGCCCAACGGACCGTGTCCTTCAGCCACTTGTCGGCGGGGCGGCCACGGTCGGCGATGTCGAAGCGATGGGCGACGATGCCCTCGTACGAGGACGGGCCGGGCTGCTCGGAGGGCTCCTCCGGCTCCAGCACGAGATCGAGGACGTCCTCCTTCTCACCGCGCAGCATCGCCAGGATGCGGTGGGAGGGCAGGTCGGTGAACGGCTCGGCGAAGTCGAAGTAGTCGGCGAACTTGGCGCCCGCCTCCTCCTTGCCGCCCTTGACCTTGGCGGCCAGCCGGCCCCGTACCCACATGCGCTCGCGCAGCTCGCCGATCAGGTCGGCGTCCTCCGAGAACCGCTCGGTGAGGATCGCCCGCGCGCCGTCCAGCGCGGCCTGCGGATCGGCGACGCCCTTCTCGGCGTCCACGAACGCCGAGGCGGCGGCCAGCGGGTCGACGGTCGGGTCGCCGAGCAGGCCCTCGGCCAGCGGTTCGAGACCGGCCTCGCGGGCGATCTGGGCCTTCGTGCGGCGCTTGGGCTTGAAGGGGAGGTAGATGTCCTCCAGCCGCGCCTTGGTCTCGGCGCCCCGGATCTGCGCCTCGACCTCGGGCGTCAACTTGCCCTGCTCGCGCACCGACTCCAGGATCGCCGTCCGCCGCTCCTCCAGCTCCCGCAGATAGCGCAGCCGCTCCTCCAGCGTGCGCAGCTGGGCGTCGTCCAGCATCTCGGTCGCTTCCTTGCGGTAGCGGGCGATGAAGGGCACGGTCGAACCGCCGTCGAGCAGCTCCACCGCGGCCTTGACCTGCCGCTCCCGTACGCCGAGCTCCTCGGCGATCCTGCCTTCGATGGACCCTACGAGGGGTGTCGTCACGTTGCCGTACCGCCTTCTCCACTGAGGTTGCGCGGCAATTGTGGCAGGTGGCACCGACAGCGGGGGCTCAGGGAGCGAAACGCGCGGCCCGATCCGGCCGTCCTCAGGCCCGCCGGGTCCGCCCGCCGCGGCGCGTCGAACCCGACGCGCCCCCGAAGAGCCGGGCCAGTGCCCGGAAGGGCAGCGTGACCACCGTCGCGATGGCCCCACCGATCTGTCGCAACACGTCTGCGATGGCGCGGAACACGTAGCTCTCCTTTCGTCTCCCGGCCCACCGGGCCAGGAACGATCGGGTACCGCGCCCCGCACGGTTCATGCCCGGTCCGTTCAGCGCTTGCCGATCATCCCGGCCGGGAACGCCCCCGCCCCGAGCATCGTCGTCACCAGCCCCGTCATCAGCTCGGTGAGCCGCTCCACCCCGGCCGCGCCCAGATGCTCGTACGGCGCCGCGTCGAGGCGGTCCGTCGCGTTCTCGATCTCCCGGCGGAAGGCGACGCCGGACTCCGTCAGCTCGCCCTCGGCGTCGAGCAGTCCGCGCTCCCGGAGCCGGGCCGTCGCGGCGTCCCAGTCGCCCCGGGACCAGCCACGGGTGCCCAGGGCCCACTTCGGTGCCATGCCCTTGCCGGTCGCGGAGTGGCTGGCCAGCGCCTCCACCGGGCCGAGCCCGGCGTCGAGGAGCACCGCGAGATGCCCGTCGCCCCGGTGCTCCCGCAGCAGCGTGGCCGCGTGCCAGAGCGCGAGATGAGGGCGCTCGGGTATGGGCAGATCGGCGTGCGCGGCGTACAGGGGGCGCGCGGTCCTCGTGCACGCCTCGGTGGCGCGCAGGGCCAGCTCCGCCGCCTCGGCGAGCTCCGCGGAGGCGATCAGGTCCTCGCCGAGCAACCGCCGCAGTGTGGCGTCGGCGGTGCGTTCACGGGCCGCCAGCACCACCGACGGCGACGCCGTCTCCCACACGGCCGGGACGTGCTCCGCCACCAGCTCGTGCCGGAAGTTGAAGAACGTGGCCGTCACCGCGCCCGCGCCGACACGGCCCAGGGCCGCCGCCCGCACCGCGAAGTACGCGGCCCGCGGGTCCGCCACCCCCACGGCGGTCAGCTCACGCCCCAGGTCCGGCGAGAAGTAGTGCGCGGAGTGGAACGGGTTGAGGAAGCCGTGACAGCGCCGCCCGGCGCGCTCCGGCAGAGAGGAAGTCATGCCCGGCAGGTTACCGACCGGTTGGTTGGTGGCTCACCGGTGGGGGCGCATGGCAGGAAAGGTGGGGTACCCGTCATTGCGGCCATGGCACGGACGCCCAAGAATCGAAGCATGCGAACCGTCCTGGCCGTCCTCTTCGACGGCGTGCAGAGCCTCGACGTCACCGGCCCGCTGGAGGTCTTCGCGGGCGCGGAACAGCACGCTCCGGGGACGTACCGCATCGTCACGGCCTCCCTGGACGGCGCACCCGTCCGCACCTCCAGCGGCCTCACCCTCGTCCCGGACCACGCCCTGGCCGACGCTCCCGCCCCGCACACCGTCGTCGTGCCGGGCGGCCGGGGCACCCGGAACCCCGCCCCCGGGATCATCGCCTGGCTGCGCGCGTCCGGCCCGCGCGCGGAGCGACTGGTCTCGGTCTGCACGGGCGCGATCCTGCTCGCCGAGGCGGGCTTCCTGGACGGCCGCCGGGCGACCACCCACTGGGCGTACTGCGACACCCTGGCCCGCAACCACCCGGCGATCGAGGTCGACCCGGACCCCATCTTCGTCCGCGACGGACATATCGCCACCTCCGCCGGTGTCACCTCGGGCATCGACCTCGCCCTCGCGCTCGTCGAGGAGGACATCGGCCGCGAGGCCGCCCTCGCCATAGCCCGCCATCTGGTCGTCTTCCTCCGCAGACCGGGCAACCAGGCCCAGTTCAGCGCTCAGCTCGCCGCCCAGACCGCCCGCCGGGAACCGCTGCGCGAGTTCCAGCAGTGGATCACCGAGCACCCCGGCGACGACCTGGGCGTGGAGCGGCTGGCCGCCCGCGCCCGGCTCTCGCCCCGGCACTTCGCCCGCGCCTTCCAGGCGGAGACGGGCATGACCCCGGGCCGGTACGTCGACCGCGTCCGCCTCGAACACGCCCGCCGCCTCCTGGAGGACACCTCCGACGGCGTCGAGGAGATCTCCCGCACCTGCGGCTACGGCACCTCCGAGGCCATGCGCCGCGCCTTCGTGAAGGCCCTCGCCACGTCCCCGGCGGAGTACCGCCGCCGCTTCCGCCCCGCCCCGACCGGCTGAGCCGCCCCGACCGACCGAGCGCTCCGACCGACCGAGCCGACCCCCACCGAAAGGTCCCCGATGCAGATCGCCATCGTCCTCTTCGACCGCTTCACCGCCCTCGACGCGGTGGGCCCCTACGAGATGCTCGTGCGGCTCCCCGACGCCGACCTCGTCTTCGTCGCGGAGGAGGCCGGCCCGGTCCGCTCCGACACCGGCTCACTCGCGATCACGGCCGACCGGACGCTCGCCGAGGTCCGGGCCCCGGACGTCGTCGTGGTGCCGGGCGGCCCCGGCCAGCTCGACCAGATGGAGAACGAGACCCTGCTCGACTGGCTGCGCACGGCGGACCGTACGAGCGTATGGACGACCTCCGTGTGCACCGGCTCGCTGCTGCTGGCCGCGGCGGGGCTCCTCGAAGGCCGCCGGGCCACCACGCACTGGCTCGGGCTGGACCACCTCCAGCGGTTCGGCGCCGAGCCCACGGGGGAGCGGGTGGTGATCGACGGCAAGTACGTCACAGCGGCCGGGGTGTCCTCCGGCATCGACATGGGCCTGACCCTGGTCGGCCGGATCGCGGGCGACGAACACGCCCAGGCCGTACAGCTGCTCACCGAGTACGACCCGCAGCCGCCCTACGACGCGGGCGCCCCGCACAAGGCGCCCGCCCATCTCGTGGAGGAGTTCCGCACCAAGAGCCGCTTCACCCCGCGGTGAGCCACCGGCGGCGCGGCCTCACACCGTCCAGGTGAACCGGGGCGGTCTGCGCTCCAGGAACGCGGCGACGCCCTCCGCGGTGTCGCCGCTGCCGCGGGCCTGCCCGGCCCAGTGGCCGTCGCGGTCGGTCCGGCCGTTCGCGAACTCCTTGGCCGCCGCCTGCGTCAGCTGGGAGCGGGAGACCAGCACCCGGGTGAACTCCGCGACGCGCGCGGCCAGTTCACCGGCGGGCAGCACCTCGTCCACCAGTCCCGTGCGCAGCGCCCGCTCCGCGTCGATCAACTCGCCGGAGAACAGCAGGTACTTGGCGGTGCCCGGCCCGACCAGCGACACCAGCCGCCGGGTGGAGGAGGACGCGTAGACGATCCCCAGCTTCGCCGGCGTGATCCCGAACAGCGTCCCCTCCTCCGCGAACCGCAGATCGCAGGCCGCCGCCAACTGGGCGCCGCCGCCCACACAGTGCCCGCGGATCGCCGCGAGGGTCGGCTTCGGGAACGCGGCGAGCGCCTCCTCGGCGAGGCAGGCCAACCCCTGGGCCTCGTCCGGCGACTCCCGTAGCGTGGAGATGTCGGCCCCCGCACAGAACGTCCCGCCCTCCCCGGTGAGCACCAGCACCCGTACACCGGGGTCGGCGGCCAGCCGGTCGAGCAGCGGCGGCAGCGCCCGCCACATCCCGGCCGTCATGGCGTTGCGCTTGGCCGGGTGGTGGACGACGACGGTCGCGACCCCGTCGGCGACGGTGTCCAACAGCTGAGGCTCCATGCACCGGATGCTAGCCACCCCTCCCGCCCATACGATCAAGAAGGGGCCCGGAACCGCGAGGAGGCCCCGCATGTTCGGATCCAGGAACGCCAAGGCCGCACCCACCGCGCGGGACGCCGCGTCCGCGCCCGCCGGGACGGGTGTGTACGCCGCCGAGGACCTGGACGCCGAGACCGCCCGGCTCAGCCGGGGCTTCGGCCGGCTCGCCGTGCTCGGTGTGGTCCTGGTGATCGCGGGGATCGTCGGACTCTGCTACGTCGGCTTCGCCACCCTGACCTCGATGATCCTCTTCGGCTGGCTGCTGCTGGTCGGCGGCGCGATCGGACTGCTGCACGCGGTCGAGGCGCGCGGCACCAACTTCTTCTGGCTCGGGGTCGTGGTCGCCGCGCTGAACATCGCGGCCGGTGTCGTCGTCATCAAGAGCCCGGAGGCGGCGGCCGAGGCGCTCACCATGTTCGCCGCGCTGCTCTTCCTGACCGGCGGGGTGTTCCGGCTGGTCGGCAGCCTCGTGGTGCGCGGCCCCCAGTTCGGCTGGACCCTCGTCCAGGGTGCCTTCGGACTCCTCCTCGGCATCCTGGTCCTCGCCTCGTGGCCGAGCAGCAGCAAGTACGTCATCGGTACCTTCTTCTCGCTCGCCCTGCTCTTCGACGGCCTCGGCCTGATCGCCACCGGCTTCGGCGGCCGGCGCGTCGTCGGTCTGGTCTCCGAGCGGCTCACGGAGAGTGAGCGGCCGCAGGAAGAAGGAGACAGGTCCGGCGGCAAACCCGTACAACCCGAATAGTTCCGAAAGCGGCACACCCCGAACAAGAGCGGTCGTGCGCCTGGCCGACTCGCTCGCAAGTGGTCCGAAAGTCGTCGATAGACGCTGACTTCTGTTCAGTTCTCCGTACGCAGCGCTGAGTTACCAACACTCGACCTGTGGTGACAATCGAGCGCAAGGGTGGCGACCGGACAATGGACGACCAAGGGCGCGGGAGCGACCCACGCCCTGACGGCGGCGGGCACGGCTCCGACGACCCGAGGCCGCCGGAGCCACTGCCCTACGAAGGGGTCTGGCGGTTCACCGCTGCCGCCGTCGACGCCTCGGTGCCGCATGCGCGGCGCGCCGTCCGGGACCTGCTCGCCCGACAGGGCGTGCCGATCTCGGACGACCTCGTCCAAGGACTTCTGCTGATCGTCTCCGAGCTGGTGACGAACGCCGTGAAACACGCGGCGCTCCTGTCGCCCACCCTCGCCGTCGAGGTCGCCGTCGGGGCGGAGTGGGTGCGGGTCTCGGTGGAGGACAGCCACCCCTACCGCCCGACCGCCCTGGAGACCGACCACGGCCGGCTCGGCGGCCGTGGTCTGCTCCTGGTGCGCGAGATCACGCTGGAGGCGGGCGGGGTCTGCGACGTCGAGCACACCGCGAGCGGCGGCAAGGTGATCTGGGTCGCCGTGCCGCTCGCACCCGCACGCCTGATCCAGGGGTGAGCACCCGGGAGTGAGGGATCGCCGGCCCCGGACCGGGACCGCCGATCCCCGGCGCGTCACCAGCCCGCGGCCGGTCCCGTCAGCTCTCTGATCGCCGGCCGGGCCATGTCCAGGACCGTCATGAACCACGCCGAGAAGGTGTCCTTGGCATGCCGCTCCGCCAGCTCGTCCGGGGTGACGAACGCGGTGTCCCCGACCTCCTCCGGATCCGGCCGCAGCGGGGCCTGCAACAGCCCGACGAAGAGGTGGTTGAACTCCTGCTCCACCAGGCCCGAGGCCGGATCCGGGTGGTTGTAGCGGACCGTGCCCGCCTCGCCGAGCAGCGCCGGGGAGACCCCCAGCTCCTCGTACGTCCGCCGCGCGGCCGCCGCGAAGGGGGACTCGCCCGGGTAGGGGTGGCCGCAGCAGGTGTTCGACCAGACACCGGGGGAGTGGTACTTGCCCAGCGCCCGCTGCTGGAGCAGCAGCCGTCCGCGCTCGTCGAAGAGGAAGACGGAGAAGGCCCGGTGCAGCAGCCCCGGCGGTTGATGGGCGGCCAGCTTTTCCTCGGTGCCGATCGTGGTGCCGTCCTCGTCGACCAGCTCCAGCAGGATCGCTTCCGTGGTGCCGCTCGGGGGACTGTGCATCGCGGTGGCAGGTGTGATCGGCATGCCCATCCTTCGCCTCGTTCTTCGAGCCTCAAGTTTGCCGCACGAAAACCGGCACTCCCGGCACTTCGCGCCAACCTGCATGTCCTACCCGCGCACCCCGCCCGAAGACACCTACGGACCGCGCGTCAGACCCCGAAGGCGGCCGGATACCTGATCGTGCCGGGTGCGACGGAAGCGGCACCGTCCAGTACCAGCGCCATCATCGCCTCGTCCGGCACATCGAAATCGGGCCGGATGCCGTACTCGGACGCCCGTACGAATCCAAAGCGCGGGTAGTACTCCGGGTGCCCGAGGACGAGGACGAGCCGCTCCTCCGCACGCGCGCGTGCCGCCTCCAGCGCCGCCCGTACGACGGCCGCTCCCGCCCCCTGCCGCTGGTGGTCCGGCAGCACCGCGACGGGGGCCAGCGCCAGCGCGGG
Source organism: Streptomyces griseiscabiei (assembly GCF_020010925.1). Lineage (NCBI taxonomy): Bacteria > Bacillati > Actinomycetota > Actinomycetes > Kitasatosporales > Streptomycetaceae > Streptomyces > Streptomyces griseiscabiei. The sequence continues at coordinate 2,152,001 of NZ_JAGJBZ010000002.1, forward strand.
CGTCTCGTCCACATGGCAGCGCGTGATCAGCGCGTACGCCGCGATCGAGCCGTCCGGCGCCTCGGCCACGTACGACAGCTCCGGCACCCAGGCCCCCGGGTCCTCGCGCAGCGCGTCGACGAGCCTTGCCTCCGCGTCGGTCTCGAAGGCGGCGGCGTTGACGCCGTACACCCCGGCCCGGTCCTCGGTCGTCTCCGGTCGTGTGGTCCAGTGGGTTCTCAGTGACACAGCTTCGCCTCGTGTTCCGCGTGGCCGCTCGGCTCCAGCTGGAAGGTGCAGTGCTCGACGTCGAAGTGGTCGCCGATGCAGCCCTGGAGGTCGTGCAGCATCTTCTCGTGGCCGATCGAGTCCAGCGTGTCGGAGCCGACCACCACATGGGCGGAGAGCACCGGCATACCGGAGGTGATCGTCCAGGCGTGCAGATCGTGGACGTCCTCCACACCCGGCAGCGCCAGTATGTGGGCCCGGACCTCGGCCATGTCGACGTTTTTCGGCGCCGCCTCCAGCAGCACGTCCAGGGTCTCGCGCAGCAGCTTCACCGTGCGCGGGACGATCATCAGACCGATGACCAGCGAGGCGATCGGGTCGGCGGCCTGCCAGCCGGTGAGCACGATGACCGTGCCGGAGATGATCACGGCCAGCGAGCCGAGCGCGTCCGCGGCCACCTCCAGGAAGGCACCCCGGACGTTCAGGCTCTCCTTCTGGCCACGCATCAGCAGGGTCAGCGAGATCATGTTCGCGACCAGACCGATGGCGCCGAACACGACCGCCAGCCCGCCCTCGGTCCCGGCCGGTGTGATGAAGCGCTGGATCGACTCGTACAGGATGTAGCCGCCGACGCCGAGCAGCAGCAGACAGTTGGCGAGCGCCGCGAGTATCTCGGCGCGGGCGTAGCCGAAGGTGCGGTTGCCGCTGGGCGGGCGGTTGGCGAAGTGGATCGCGAGGAGGGCCATGCCGAGGCCCACCGCGTCCGTCGCCATGTGGGCCGCGTCGGCGATGAGCGCCAGCGAATCGGCGAGCACACCGCCGACGATCTGGACCACCATGACGGTGAGCGTGATCGACAGCGCGATCCGCAGCCGCCCGCGGTACGCCGCCGCCGCCGTACCGGTGGTCGGCGCGTGGTGCGCGTGCCCGTGGTCATGACCGGCCCCCATGGAATCCGCCTTTCAGATGCGTCCGTTTGTTCGGCTCCGGATCACAGTGAACTACGGGTGGGGGGTATCCGGCAACGCGGCACTGAACACCGTTGTCATGTGCTCTGACCTGCGGAAACGATACGCAGGTCAGAGCGTTGCCGTGATCGTGGAGGGCCCGTCCGCGATCAGAGACCGCGGTGCTGCCGCCAGCCCGCCCAGGCCGACTCGACCATCTCGGGCACCCCGCGCCGGGCCGTCCAGCCGAGCTCCCGTTCGGCCAGCGCGGCCGAGGCGACCGCGCGCGGCGCGTCGCCGGGGCGGCGCGGCCCGACCAGCGCGGGACGGTGGTCCCCGGTCACCTCACCGATGAGGTCGACGAGTTCGCGGACCGAAACGCCTTCGCCGCGGCCGATGTTCACGGTCAGATCGCCTGTGGCCCCTCCACCGGTGAGCCGCCGGGCCGCCGCGAGATGGGCGTCGGCGAGATCGGCGACATGGATGTAGTCCCGGACACAGGTGCCGTCGGGGGTCGGGTAGTCGTCGCCGAAGATCCGCGGGGCCTCGTCGCGGGTGAGGCGGTCGAAGACCATCGGGATGACGTTGAAGACGCCGGTGTCCGCCAGCGACGGGTCGGCGGCGCCCGCCACGTTGAAGTAGCGCAGGCACACGGTCGCGATGCCGTGCGCCCGCCCGGCGGCCCGGACCAGCCACTCACCGGCGAGCTTGGTCTCGCCGTACGGGCTCATCGGGGCGCACGGGGTGTCCTCCGTGATGAGGTCCGCGTCCGGGTTGCCGTAGACGGCGGCGGAGGAGGAGAAGAGGAACCGCTCGACGCCGGCACCGGCCACCGCCTCCAGGAGGGTGGCGAGACCGCCGACGTTCTCCTGGTAGTAGCGGGTGGGCTGGGCCACGGACTCGCCCACCTGCTTACGTGCCGCGAGGTGGACCACACCGGTCACGGCGTGCTCGGTGAGGACGCGCTTGAGGAGGTCGCCGTCGAGGGCGGAGCCGTGGATCAGGGGAATGTCCTCGGGGAGGCGGCCGCGGACCCCTGCGGAGAGGTCGTCCAGTGCGACGACCTGTTCGCCTGCCCCGGTCATGACCTTCGCCACGTGTGCGCCGATGTAGCCCGCCCCGCCTGTGATCAGCCATGTCATGCGGTCAACCTTATGCGGGGGGTGTGTTGTGGCTGTTCGCCGTAGGGGGTGTGCAGGGTTCGCGGGCGCACGCGCGCCCATGGCCGGTCGCGCGGTTCCCCACGTCCCTCCGGGGGTGCGCAACCAGGCCTCTCACGGAGGAACGAGCCCGCGTTTTTGCCCGCCTATCTACCGATATCCGCACCGGAGTTTGTGGCACAACCCCCAAATCCCCGATGATGATCGCGGCGGAGGCGCGACGGCCTGAGCAGGTCCGGCTGATCGGGCCGTGAACGGGCGGTGAACGTCCGCTTCCCTTCATCCGATAACCTCTGCCGACACGCCGCCGGGCCCCAGGGCCCGTGCGCCCCCAGCACATTCACACGTCCGGCGCGGTCGCGTCGGCACCCAGGGAGTGAGTTCGTCTGTCGACCGCCATCCTCACCGGTCAGCCGGTGCCCGGGTCGTCGCTGGAGGGCGATCTGCGGTCGCTCGGCTTCGATGTGCGGACCGCCTCCGACGCCGGTGACACCGAGACGCTCCTGGCGACGGTGCCCGCCGACCAGCGGGTCGCGATCGTCGACGCCCGCTTCGTGGGCCATGTGCACGCGCTCCGCCTGGGCCTCACCGACCCCCGCTTCGAGGCCGCGGCCCTCCCGGGCGCGGTCACCGTGCGGCCCGCCGCCCGTCAGGCGCTGACCCGGGCGCTGGCCCGCGAGGGCGCGGCAGCCGGCGGCACCACGGCCGTCGCCGTCGACAGCGTCGCCGACCGGATCGTCGCCACCCTCGACACCGACGGCGTCCCCCTGTACCGGCCCGAGCTGGGCACCCTGGTCGCCACCGTCCCCGCGGACCCGCAGGCCCGCAACGAGGCCCGCCAGGCGGTCGCCGCCGTCGACGACGAGGCCGTACGGCTGCGCACGGCGGTCAAGTCCCGCGACGGCTTCTTCACGACGTACTTCATCAGCCCGTACTCCCGCTACATCGCCCGCTGGTGCGCCCGCCGGGGCCTGACCCCGAACCAGGTCACCACGGCCTCGCTGATCACCGCGCTGATCGCGGCGGGCTGCGCGGCCACCGGCACACGCGGCGGGTTCGTCGCGGCCGGGCTGCTGCTGATCTTCTCCTTCGTCCTCGACTGCACCGACGGCCAGCTGGCCCGCTACTCGCTGCAGTACTCGACGCTGGGCGCCTGGCTCGACGCCACCTTCGACCGAGCCAAGGAGTACGCCTACTACGCGGGCCTCGCGCTCGGCGCCGCCCGGGGCGGGGACGACGTCTGGGCCCTCGCCCTCGGCGCGATGGTCCTGCAGACCTGCCGCCATGTCGTCGACTTCTCCTTCAACGAGGCGAACCACGACGCCACCGCCAACACCAGCCCCACCGCCGCCCTCTCCGGCAAGCTCGACAGCGTCGGCTGGACGGTCTGGGTCCGCCGCATGATCGTCCTGCCGATCGGTGAACGCTGGGCCATGATCGCCGTCCTCACCGCTCTCACCACACCCCGCATCACCTTCTACGCGCTGCTCATCGGCTGCGCCTTCGCCGCGACCTACACCACGGCGGGCCGCGTGCTGCGCTCGCTGACGCGCAAGGCCCGGCGCACGGACCGGGCGGCGCGGGCGCTCGTGGACCTCACCGACTCGGGCCCGCTCGCCGAGCTCGCGGCCCGTCCCCTGCGCCGCTTCGGCGGCAAGGCGGACGAGTCGATGGGCGGGTCGCTCTCGCGGCTGTCCGGCGCGGCGGGCGCCGTCGTGCTCCTGCTCTTCTGGACCTGGGCCGAGCCCTACGGCAGTTGGCTGCCCGTCGCCTTCGCGGTGATCTACGTCCTCAACGCGGGCGCCGCCCTCACGCGGCCCCTCAAGGGCCCCCTCGACTGGCTGATCCCTCCGCTGTTCCGCGCCGCCGAGTACGGCACCGTCCTGCTCCTCGCCGCCAAGGCCGAGGTGAACGGCGCCCTCCCTGCGGCTTTCGGGCTGGTGGCGGCCGTCGCCTACCATCACTACGACACGGTGTACCGCATCCGCGGCGACGCCGACGCGCCACCGCGGTGGCTGGTGCGGGCGATCGGCGGTCATGACGGCAGGACCCTGCTGGTCACCGTCCTCGCCGCGCTGCTCGCGCCCACAGAGTTCACAGTCGCGCTCACGGCTCTCGCCGTGGCCGTGGCGCTGCTGGTGCTTCTCGAGAGCATCCGCTTCTGGGTGACCGCTCACAAGACCGGCGCACCCGCCGTACACGATGAAGGAGAACCCGCATGATCGGCCTCGTGCTGGCGGCCGGCGCCGGACGGCGTCTTCGCCCCTACACCGACACCCTCCCCAAGGCACTCGTGCCGGTCGGGCCCGAAGGGTCCGTGGAAGGAGACGCGGAGCACCTCACGGTTCTCGACCTCACCCTCGGCAACTTCGCCGAGATCGGTCTGACCGAGGTCGCGATCATCGTCGGCTACCGCAAGGAGGCCGTGTACGAGCGCCGCGAGGCGCTGGAGCAGAAGTACGGCGTCAAGATCACCCTGATCGACAACGACAAGGCCGAGGAGTGGAACAACGCCTACTCCCTGTGGTGCGGCCGTGACTCCATCAAGCACTCGGTGATCCTCGCCAACGGCGACACCGTGCACCCGGTCTCCGTCGAGAAGACCCTGCTCGCCGCCCGCGGCGACGGCAAGAAGATCATCCTCGCCCTCGACACGGTGAAGTCCCTCGCCGACGAGGAGATGAAGGTCGTCGTCGGCCCCGAGGGCGGCATGACCAAGATCACCAAGCTGATGGACCCCGCCGAGGCGACCGGTGAGTACATCGGCGTCACCCTCATCGAGGGCGAGGCCGCCGACGAGCTGGCCGACGCCCTGAAGACGGTCTTCGAGACGGACCCGCAGCAGTTCTACGAGCACGGCTACCAGGAGCTCGTGAACCGCGGCTTCCGTATCGACGTCGCGCCCATCGGTGACGTCAAGTGGGTCGAGATCGACAACCACGACGACCTCGCCAAGGGACGTGAGATCGCGTGCCAGTACTGACGAGGCTCATCCCCTCGCCGGTCGTCGTGGACATCCGTCCCGGCGCGCTCGATGACCTGGCGACGATCCTGTCGGACCAGCGCATCGCGCCGTCGGGCCGGCTGGCCTTCGCGATCAGCTCGCGCTCCGGCGCCGCGCTGCGCGACCGGTTCGCCCCCGCGCTGCCGGAGGCGGACTGGTTCTGCGACGCCGACGGCACCATCGACGGGGCGGTACGGCTCGCCGACTCGATCAAGAAGGGCGGTCACTACGACGCCGTGGTCGGGCTCGGCGGCGGCAAGGTCATCGACTGCGCCAAGTACGCGGCCGCCCGCGTCGGCCTGCCGCTGGTCGCCGTGGCCACCAACCTCGCCAACGACGGTCTGTGCTCCCCGGTCGCCACCCTCGACAACGACGCGGGCCGTGGCTCCTACGGGGTGCCGAACCCGATCGGCATCGTCATCGACCTGGACGTCATCCGCGAGGCCCCGGTGCGCTTCGTGCGGGCCGGCATCGGCGATGTGATCTGCAAGATCTCCGCCGTGGCCGACTGGGAGCTGTCCAGCCGCGAGACCGGCGAGAAGGTCGACGGACTGGCCGCCGCCATGGCCCGGCAGGCCGCCGAGGCCGTGCTGCGCCACCCCGGCGGCGTCGGCGACGACGACTTCCTGACCACGCTCTCCGAGTCCCTGGTGCTCTGCGGGATCTCCATGTCCGTGGCCGGTGACAGCCGTCCCGCCTCGGGCGCCTGCCACGAGATCAGCCACGCGTTCGACCTGTCGTTCCCCAAGCGGAACGCCCTGCACGGCGAACAGTGCGGTCTCGGCGGCGCGTTCGCCACCTTCCTGCGGGGCCACCACGAGATCGCGGGCCAGATGACCGAGGTGCTGCGCCACCACGGCCTCCCCGTCCTCCCGGACGAGATCGGCTTCACGGTCGACGAGTTCGTCCAGGTCGTGGAGTTCGCCCCGCAGACCCGGCCGGGCCGCTACACCATCCTGGAACACCTCGAACTGAGCACCGAACAGATCAAGGACGCCTACGCCGACTATGCCAAAGCCATCAGTAGCTGAACTCCGGCCGGTCGTTCACCCCCCGGGTGTGAAGGACCGCCGGAGCGGTGAGCACTGGGCCGGCCGGCTCTACATGCGCGAGATCTCGCTGCGGATAGACCGGCACCTGGTGAACACCCGGGTCTCGCCCAACCAGCTGACCTACCTGATGACCGTCTTCGGCGTCCTCGCCGCCCCGGCGCTGCTGGTGCCGGGCATCCCGGGCGCCGTCCTCGGTGTGCTGATGGTCCAGCTGTATCTGCTGTTCGACTGCGTCGACGGCGAGATCGCCCGCTGGCGCAAGCAGTACTCGATGACCGGCGTCTACGTCGACCGGGTCGGCGCCTACCTGTGCGACGCCGCCGTCCTCGTCGGCTTCGGGCTGCGCGCCGCCGACCTGTGGGGCACCGGCCGGATCGACTGGCTGTGGGCCTTCCTCGGCACCCTCGCCGCGCTCGGCGCCATCCTGATCAAGGCCGAGACGGACCTCGTCGGGGTCGCCCGGCACCAGACGGGCAAGCCGCCGGTCCAGGAGTCGGCCGCCGAGCCGCGCTCCTCCGGCATGGCGCTGGCCCGCAAGGCCGCCGCCGCCCTGAAGTTCCACCGGCTGATCCTCGGCGTCGAGGCCTCCCTGCTGATCCTGGTCTTCGCGGTGCTGGACCAGATGCGGGGCGACCTCTTCTTCTCCCGGCTCGGCGTCGCCGTCCTCGCCGGCATCGCGCTGCTCCAGACACTGCTGCACCTGGTGTCGATCCTGGCCTCCAGCAGGCTGAAGTGAGCGCCTCCATGAAGGTCGGCGCGGTGATCATCACCATGGGCAACCGCCCCGACGAACTCCGCGCCCTCCTCGACTCGGTCGCCAAGCAGGAGGGCGACCGGGTCGAGGCGGTCGTCGTCGGCAACGGCTCGCCCGTCCCGGACGTCCCCGAGGGCGTACGGACGGTCGAGCTGCCCGAGAACCTGGGCATCCCCGGTGGCCGCAACATAGGCATCGAGGCGTTCGGGCCCAGCGGCCGGGACGTCGACGTCCTGCTCTTCCTCGACGACGACGGCCTGCTCGCGCACCACGACACCGCCGAACTCTGCCGCCGTGCCTTCGACGCCGACCCGAAGCTCGGCATCGTCAGCTTCCGGATCGCCGACCCGGAGACCGGGGAGACCCAGCGGCGCCATGTGCCCCGGCTGCGGGCCGCCGACCCGATGCGCTCCTCCCGGGTCACCACCTTCCTCGGCGGCGCCAACGCCGTACGCACCCAGGTCTTCGCCGAAGTCGGCGCGCTGCCCGACGAGTTCTTCTACGCGCACGAGGAGACCGACCTCGCCTGGCGGGCCCTCGACGCGGGCTGGATGATCGACTACCGGTCCGACATGGTGCTTCACCACCCGACGACGGCGCCCTCCCGGCACGCGGTCTACCACCGCATGGTCGCCCGCAACCGCGTCTGGCTCGCGCGCCGCAACCTCCCGGCCCCGCTCGTCCCGGTCTACCTGGGCGTCTGGCTGCTGCTGACGCTGCTCCGCAAGCCCTCCGGACCTGCCCTGAAGGCCTGGTTCGGCGGCTTCAAGGAGGGCTGGACGAGCGCCTGCGGCCCCCGCCGGCCCATGAAGTGGCGTACGGTGTGGCGGCTGACCCGACTGGGCCGACCGCCCGTCATCTGACAAGCTCGAAATCTGAGAGCATTCGGCCGTACCCGGTCCAGGTTTCCGCCTCGGCCCGACCAGGCTGCGCACTTTGAGGACGAAAGTTTCCATTTGTGAGTGAGACAACGCATGACGGCAGGGTTGTGGTGAGCGACCGTCCGTCGCCCGACGACGGGCTCTCCGCGACGGAACTGGCCGCCAAGTACGGGCTCGCCGTGAGCGGCGCCCGGCCCGGACTCGCCGAGTACGTCCGCCAGATGTGGGGGCGGCGGCACTTCATCCTCGCCTTCTCCCAGGCGAAGCTCACCGCGCAGTACAGCCAGGCCAAGCTCGGCCAGCTGTGGCAGGTGGCCACCCCGCTGCTCAACGCGCTGGTGTACTTCCTGATCTTCGGCCTGATCCTGGGCGCCGACCGCGGCATGCCCCGCGAGGTGTACATCCCGTTCCTGGTCACGGGTGTGTTCGTGTTCACCTTCACCCAGAGCTCGGTGATGGCGGGCGTCCGCGCGATCTCCGGCAACCTCGGCCTGGTGCGCGCCCTGCACTTCCCGCGCGCCTCGCTGCCGATCTCCTTCGCGCTCCAGCAGCTCCAGCAGCTGCTGTTCTCGATGATCGTGCTGTTCTGTGTGGCGGTCGGCTTCGGCAGCTACCCGAAGCTGTCCTGGCTGCTGATCGTCCCCGTGCTCGCGCTGCAGTTCCTCTTCAACACCGGCCTCGCGCTGATCATGGCCCGTATGGGGTCCAAGACCCCGGACCTCGCGCAGCTGATGCCGTTCGTGATGCGGACCTGGATGTACGCCTCCGGCGTCATGTTCTCCATCCCGGTGATGCTGGAGGACCACCCCAAGTGGATCGCCGACGTCCTCCAGTGGAACCCGGCCGCGATCTACATGGACCTGATGCGCTTCGCGCTGATCGACGGCTACGGCTCGGAGAACCTGCCCCCGCACGTGTGGGCGGTCGCCGGCGGCTGGGCCCTGCTGATCGCGCTCGGCGGTTTCGTGTACTTCTGGAAGGCGGAGGAGAGGTACGGCCGTGGCTGAGTCACACATCCCCACCGTCATCGCGGACGAACTGCACATCGTCTACCGCGTCAACGGCGCCAAGACCGGCAAGGGCAGCGCCACCGCCGCCCTCAGCCGCATACTCAAGAGGGGCTCCGACGACGCGGCGCGGGGCGTGCGCAAGGTGCACGCCGTCAAGGGCGTCTCCTTCACCGCCTACCGAGGCGAGGCCATCGGCCTCATCGGCTCCAACGGCTCCGGCAAGTCGACCCTGCTGCGCGCCATCGCCGGTCTGCTCCCGGCGGAGAAGGGCAAGGTCTTCACCGACGGCCAGCCCTCGCTGCTCGGCGTCAACGCGGCCCTGATGAACGACCTCACGGGCGAACGGAACGTCATATTGGGCGGGCTCGCGATGGGCATGTCCCGCGAGCAGATCAGGGAGCGCTACCAGCAGATCGTCGACTTCTCCGGCATCAACGAGAAGGGCGACTTCATCACCCTCCCGATGCGCACCTACTCCTCCGGTATGGCCGCCCGCCTGCGTTTCTCCATCGCGGCGGCCAAGGACCACGACGTGCTGATGATCGACGAGGCCCTCGCCACCGGTGACCGCTCCTTCCAGAAGCGCTCCGAGGCCCGCATCCGCGAGCTGCGCAAGGAGGCCGGCACGGTCTTCCTGGTCAGCCACAACAACAAGTCCATCCGCGACACCTGCGACCGCGTCCTGTGGCTCGAACGCGGCGAACTGCGCATGGACGGCGCGACGGACGAGGTCCTGAAGGAGTACGAGAAGTTCACGGGGAAGTAGCCCGTACCGCCCGGGCCCCGTCGGAACTGATCCGGCGGGGCCCGGCGTCTGCAAGGGGTAACCGGGATCCCGGTACAGGCACGGGGGCCGGGAGCGGCGTCCGCAAAGGAAACGCCAACTTCGGCAAGGATGCGTCAACTCCGGCCACCCATAGGAATCTTGGGGGCAATCGGTGCGTTCTTGTGATGTGCAGGACACCCCCACGGAGCATGGTGCGTTGTACAACGTAAGCTGTACCGGTGCCGAATCGCGGCAAGTGGGTCCATAATGCGCGACACCCGGCATCAGCCGCAGACGCCGCCCACTGGGCGGCGTGTCCGAAATAGTGCGTATTGGGTCGGCAGTGTAGAACGGGAGATGTGACGGCCATGGCTACGGAGACTCCCCAGCTCAAGCACGCTTCTGCCGTTCCCGCGCCGGGTGACGAGCGGTGACCGAAACCGGGACGGCGCGCACCGGGGACCCGGAGCGCGACACCCTCGACAAGGCCGGGGCTGAGAACTTTCCCGTCGCTCCGTTCTTCCTGCCGAGGGCCTGGCGCGACGACCTCATGGCGGTCTACGGATTCGCCCGCCTCGTCGACGACATCGGCGACGGCGATCTCGCCCCCGGCGGCGCCGACGCCCGCCTCCTGGGCGTCTCCCCGCAGGACGCCGACGACCGGCTCCTCCTGCTCGACGCCTTCGAGGCCGACCTCGGCAGGGTCTTCGACGGCACCCCGGGCCACCCGCTGCTGCTCCGCCTCCAGCGCACCGTCCGCGACCGCGCCCTCACCCCCGGGCCGTTCCTCGCCCTGATCGCCGCCAACCGCCAGGACCAGCTGGTCAAGCGGTACGAGACCTACGACGACCTGCTCGCGTACTGCGCGCTGTCCGCCAACCCGGTCGGCCACCTGGTCCTCGCCGTCACCGGCACCACCACCCCCGAGCGGGTCCGGCACTCCGACGCGATCTGTACGGCGCTGCAGATCGTCGAGCACCTCCAGGACGTCGCCGAGGACCTGGGCCGCGACCGGATCTACCTGCCCGCCGCGGACATGAAGCGCTTCCACGTCCAGGAGGCCGATCTCGCCGCCCCCACCGCGGGCGCCTCGGTGCGCGCACTGATCGCGTACGAGGCGGAGCGCGCCCGGAACCTGCTGACCGACGGAACCCCCCTCGTGGGGAGCGTCCACGGCAGACTGCGGCTGCTCCTCGCGGGGTTCGTGGCGGGCGGCCGGGCGGCCGTCCACGCGATCACCGCCGCCGAATTCGACGTACTTCCCGGCCCGCCCAAGCCCGGCAAGCTCCGGCTGCTGCGCGAGGTGGGCGCGACCCTGCGAGGAGAGGGGTGATCCGGACCGTGGAGTCGGAACCACACGCGTCCGCGCCGGTACTCGCCGCCTACAGCTACTGCGAGGCCGTCACCGGACAGCAGGCCCGTAACTTCGCCTACGGCATCAGGCTGCTGCCGACGCCCAAGCGCCGCGCGATGTCCGCGCTGTACGCCTTCTCCCGGCGCGTCGACGACATCGGCGACGGCGCGCTCGCGGTCGAGGTCAAGGCGGCCCGGCTGGAGGAGACCAGGGCCCTGCTCACCCGGGTCCGGGACCGCTCCGTCGACGAGGACGACACCGACCCGGTCGCCGTCGCCCTCGCCCACGCCGCGACCGCCTTCCCGATCCCGCTCGACGCCCTCGACGAACTCATCGACGGCGTCCTCATGGACGTACGCGGCGAGCACTACGAGACCTGGGACGACCTCAAGGTCTACTGCCGCTGTGTCGCCGGCGCCATCGGCCGGCTCTCCCTCGGTGTCTTCGGCACGGAACCAGGGGCGCGCGGCGCGGAGCGCGCCCCGGAGTACGCCGACACCCTCGGGCTCGCGCTCCAACTGACCAACATCCTCCGCGACGTCCGGGAGGACGCGGAGGGCGGGCGGACCTATCTGCCCGCCGACGACCTCGCCAAGTTCGGCTGCTCCGCGGGGTTCGCCGGGCCGCTCCCGCCCGCCGACTCCGACTTCGCGGGTCTGGTGCACTTCGAGGTGCGCCGGGCCCGCGCCCTCTTCGCCGAGGGCTACGGGCTGCTGCCCATGCTCGACCGCCGCAGCGGCGCCTGTGTCGCCGCCATGGCCGGCATCTACCGGCGCCTCCTCGACCGTATCGAGCGCGAGCCGGAGGCCGTGCTGCGCGGCCGGGTCTCGCTGCCCGGCCGGGAGAAGGCCTACGTCGCCGTACGCGGGCTCTCCGGTCTGGACGCCCGCCATGTCTCGCGCCGTACCGTCAGGAGGCGCGTCTGATGGACAATCCGGGCCAAGGTGACTCCATCGGGGAGAAGTGGTACGCAACCCTCCGCGACAACCGGGCGTCCCTGACTTCGACGGTCTGCCGCGAACCGCTCCGGTACCCCGGCGGACCGGCAGGGGAGGGTGCACGATGACCGACGGCGCACAGTCCGAGGGACTGTCCGACACGAACCGTACGGGCCGGCCCCGGAGCACGGCCGTGGTGGTCGGCGGGGGGCTGGCCGGCATCACCGCCGCGCTCTCGCTCGCCGACGCCGGTGTGGACGTCACCCTCCTGGAAGGCCGGCCCCGGCTCGGCGGACTCGCCTTCTCCTTCCAGCGCGGCGACCTGACCGTCGACAACGGACAGCACGTCTACATGCGGTGCTGCACCGCCTACCGCTGGTTCCTCGACCGCGTCGACGGAGCCGCGCTCGCGCCCTTGCAGGATCGTCTCGACGTGCCGGTCCTCGACGCCGACGGTCCGCCCGGGCGACGGCTCGGCAGACTGCGGCGCGACGCGGTGCCGGTCCCCCTGCATCTGGGGCGCAGCCTCGCCACGTACACCCATCTCTCGCTCGCCGAGCGCGCCGGGGTCGGTCGGGCCGCGCTGGCGCTCAAGGCACTCGACCTCGCCGATCCGGCGCTGGACGAACGGGACTTCGGCGACTGGCTGGCCGCGCACGGTCAGTCGGCGCGGGCGATCGAGGCACTGTGGGACCTCGTTGGGGTCGCCACCCTCAACGCGGTGGCCCGGGACGCCTCGCTCGGGCTCGCCGCGATGGTGTTCAAGACGGGACTCCTGTCCGAGCCGGGCGCCGCGGACATCGGCTGGGCCCGTGTCCCGCTGGGCGAACTGCACGACCGGCTCGCCCGCAAGGCCCTCGACTCGGCGGGCGTCCGTACGGTGCTGCGTACCCGTGTCACCTCCGTCTCCCGTGGCGAGAAGGGGAGTTGGCGGGTCGAGGTGCCCGGCGAGAGCCTCGACGCCGACGCGGTCGTCCTCGCCGTACCGCAGCGCGAGACGTACGACCTGCTGCCCGAGCGCGCGCTCGACTCGCCCGGACGGCTGCTGGAGATCGGCACCGCGCCGATCCTCAACGTCCATGTGGTGTACGACCGGAAGGTGCTGAGCAAGCCGTTCTTCGCGGCGCTCGGCTCCCCGGTGCAGTGGGTCTTCGACCGGACCGAGGCGTCCGGGCTGCGCTCGGGCCAGTATCTGGCGCTGTCGCAGTCCGCCGCGCAGGACGAGATCGACACGCCCGTCGCGGAGCTGCGCGAGCGGTATCTGCCCGAGCTGGAACGGCTGCTGCCCGGCACGCGCGGCGCCGAGGTGAAGGACTTCTTCGTGACCCGGGAGCGCACCGCCACGTTCGCTCCCACCCCCGGCGTCGCACGGCTCAGGCCCGGCGCCCGCACCAAGGCCCCCGGCCTGTACCTGGCCGGAGCGTGGACCGCCACCGGGTGGCCCGCGACCATGGAGAGTGCGGTCCGCAGCGGCATCGGCGCGGCGGACGCCGCCCTCGCCGCGCTGGGCCGCCCCCGCGAACACCTCTTCCGCTTTGAGGAGGCGGCGTGACGCTCGAAGCGCACCGGACCGGATCCCGCACTCTCGGTACCACGAACACATCGACATCTGGAGAGACTGTGCCCACTGTGCCCCCGGCCGTGACGGCCGCCGCGAGGACCGCGGTGGACGTCACCGCGCTCCTGGAGCGCGGGCGGACCCTGGCCACGCCCGTGCTGCGGGCGGCCGTCGAACGGCTGGCGCCCCCCATGGACACCGTCGCCGCCTACCACTTCGGCTGGATCGACGCCCATGGCAAGCCCGCGGACGGCGACGGCGGCAAGGCCGTCCGACCCGCGCTCGCCGTCATGTCCGCCGAGGTCACCGGCGCCGCACCCGAGACCGGCATCCCCGGCGCGGTCGCCGTGGAACTGGTGCACAACTTCTCGCTGCTGCACGACGACCTCATGGACGGCGACGAACAGCGCCGCCACCGCGACACCGTCTGGAAGGTCCACGGCCCCGCCCAGGCCATCCTCGTCGGCGACGCCCTGATGGTCCTCGCCAACGAGATCCTCCTCGAACTGGGCACCGCCGAGGCGGCCCGCGCCACCCGCCGCGTCACCACGGCCACCCGCGCGCTCATCGACGGCCAGGCCCAGGACATCTCCTACGAGCACCGCGAGCGGGTCACCGTCGAGGAGTGCCTGGAGATGGAGGGCAACAAGACCGGCGCCCTGCTCGCCTGCGCCTGCTCCATCGGCGCCGTCCTCGGCGGCGCGGACGACCACACCGCCGACACGCTGGAGAAGTACGGCTACCACCTGGGCCTCGCCTTCCAGGCCGTCGACGACCTGCTCGGCATCTGGGGCGACCCGGTCGCCACCGGCAAGCAGACCTGGAGCGATCTGCGGCAGCGCAAGAAGTCCCTGCCGGTCGTGGCCGCGCTCGCGGCGGGCGGCGCCGCCTCCGAGGAACTCGGTGAGCTGCTGGCCGCCGACGCCAAGAGCAACGACTTCGAGAACTTCTCCGAGGAGGAGTTCGCCGCGCGTGCCGCCCTCATCGAGCGGGCCGGCGGCCGGGAGTGGACCACCGAGGAGGCCCGCCGCCAGCACACGATCGCCATCGAGGCACTGGACTCCATCCGGATGCCCGAGCGGGTGCGCGAGGAGTTCGCGGCGCTCGCCGACTTCGTCGTCGTACGGAAGAGATGACCGCCATCACCCAGGAGCCGACCGTCATCGGTCGAATAGCCCTCGCGTAGTCGCCGGCCGGTGCTCGTCACCGGACACGCACCGGCCGACGGCTGACCCACCGCAGAGAGATCCGTCCACTGCACGAAGGGGAAGCCATGACAGCGACGACCGACGGAAGCACCGGGGCCCTGCCGCCCCGCGCCCCCTCGGCCAGCGACACCGACCACGACACCCCGCCGGCGGACGTCCGGGGCGCCGCCGCGGACGCCGTACGGCGTGGCACCGACTTCCTCCTCTCCCGGCAGGACGCCCAGGGCTGGTGGAAGGGCGACCTGGAGACCAACGTCACCATGGACGCCGAGGATCTGCTGCTCCGTCAGTTCCTGGGCATCCGCGACGAGAGGACCACCCGGGCCGCCGCGCTGTTCATCAGGGGCGAGCAGCGCCCGGACGGGACCTGGGCCACCTTCTACGGCGGCCCGTCCGACCTCTCCGCCACCGTCGAGGCGTATGTCGCGCTGCGGCTGGCCGGGGACGATCCCCAAGAGCCCCACATGGCGCGGGCGTCCGCGTGGATCCGGGAGCGTGGCGGGATCGCCGCGGCCCGGGTCTTCACCCGGATCTGGCTGGCGCTGTTCGGCTGGTGGAAGTGGGACGACCTGCCGGAGATGCCACCGGAGATCGTCTGGTTCCCGAAGTGGATGCCGCTCAACATCTACGACTTCGGCTGCTGGGCCCGGCAGACGATCGTGCCGCTGACCGTCGTCTCCGCGAAGCGCCCGGTGCGGCCCGCCCCGTTCCCGCTGGACGAGCTGCACACCGACCCCGGGCGGCCCAATCCGCCCAGACCCCTTGATCCGCTGGGCAGTTGGGAAGGCGCCTTCCAGCGGCTCGACAAGCTGCTGCACGGCTACCACAAGGTGGCGCTGAAGCGGCTGCGCAGGGCGGCGATGAACAGCGCGGCCCGCTGGATCGTCGAGCGACAGGAGAACGACGGCTGCTGGGGCGGCATCCAGCCCCCCGCCGTGTACTCGATCATCGCGCTGCATCTCCTCGGCTACGACCTCCAGCACCCGGTGATGCGGGCCGGGTTGGAGTCCCTCGACCGGTTCGCCGTGTGGCGCGAGGACGGCGCCCGGATGATCGAGGCCTGCCAGTCCCCGGTCTGGGACACCTGCCTCGCCGTCATCGCGCTCGCCGACGCGGGCGTGCCCGCCGGTCATCCCCAACTCGTCAAGGCCGCCGACTGGATGCTCGGCGAGGAGATCGTCCGCCCCGGAGACTGGTCGGTGAAGCGGCCCCGACTCCAGCCGGGCGGCTGGGCGTTCGAGTTCCACAACGACAACTACCCCGACATCGACGACACCGCCGAGGTCGTCCTCGCACTGCGCCGGGTCGAACACCCCGACCCCGAGCGGGTGGAGCGAGCCGTACGGCGCGGGGTGCGCTGGACCGTCGGCATGCAGTCCAGGAACGGGGCGTGGGGCGCCTTCGACGTCGACAACACCAGTCCGTTCCCCAACCGGCTGCCGTTCTGCGACTTCGGCGAGGTCATCGACCCGCCGTCCGCGGACGTCACCGCGCACGTGGTGGAGATGCTCGCGGTCGAGGGGCTGTCCCACGATCCCCGCACCCGGCGCGGCATCGAGTACCTGCTCGCCGAACAGGAGCCGAACGGCGCCTGGTTCGGGCGCTGGGGCGTCAACTACGTCTACGGCACCGGGTCGGTGGTCCCCGCGCTGGTGACCGCCGGGCTGCCCGCCGCCCATCCCGCGATCCGCCGGGCCGTGGCCTGGCTGGAGACCGTGCAGAACGACGACGGCGGCTGGGGCGAGGACCTGCGCTCCTACCCCGACCCCGCCGAATGGGGCGGCAAGGGCGCCTCCACCGCCTCCCAGACCGCGTGGGCGCTGCTCGCCCTGCTGGCGGCGGGCGAACGGGACACCAAGGCCACCGAACGCGGCATCGAATGGCTGGCCCGGACCCAGCGCGCGGACGGCTCCTGGGACGAGCCCTACTTCACCGGCACCGGCTTCCCCTGGGACTTCTCGATCAACTACCACCTCTACCGGCAGGTCTTCCCGCTCACCGCGCTGGGCCGGTACGTCCACGGCGAGCCGCCCGTCCTGACGGCACGGGGACACTGATGGACACGCCCGCCGCCCCGGCCCCGCTGCTGATCGCCTGCGCGCTCGGCATCGAGCAGCTAGCCCTGCGCAGCGGCGACCGGGGCGGCACCGGGGGCCCGGTCACCGTGGTGCGCACCGGGATGGGGCCGCGGGCCGCCGAGCGGTCCGTCACCCGGCTGCTCACCGACCCGGAGCTGCGGGACGCGGCGGTCCTGGCCACCGGGTTCTGCGCCGGACTCGCGCCCGGGATGCACCCCGGTGACGTGGTGGTGGCCGAGGAGACATGGGGGCCGGGAGGCGCTGTGACGTCCTGTGTGTCCACCAGACGTCTGGTCGAAGAGCTGGAGCGCGCCGTACCCGGCCGTACGGTCCACACCGGCCCGCTCACCGGATCCGACCACGTCGTCCGGGGGCAGGAACGGGCCGGCCTGTTCGCGACCGGCGCGATCGCGGTCGACATGGAGTCCGCCGTCACGCTCCACTGCGCCGTGCGATCGGGCGCACGCCCGGTTGCGGCCGTCCGGGTGGTCGTGGACGCTCCAGAACATGAACTGGTCCGGATCGGCACGGTACGCGGTGGAATATCAGCCTTCCGCGTCCTTCGTGCCGTCCTTCCCGCTTACTACGAATGGCACCGTTCCTTGCTGCTCCCCTGGAGGTGAGCCAGATGGCCATGCCGCTCCGCCAGTCCATCAAGGTGGCGACCTATCTCGCCGAACAGAAGCTCCGCAAGCGGGACAAGTTCCCGCTGATCGTCGAGTTGGAACCGCTCTACGCCTGCAATCTGAAGTGCGAGGGCTGCGGCAAGATCCAGCACCCGGCGGGCGTGCTCAAACAGCGCATGCCGGTGGCGCAGGCCGTGGGCGCCGTCCTGGAGTCCGGCGCGCCGATGGTGTCCATCGCCGGCGGCGAGCCCCTGATGCACCCGCAGATCGACGAGATCGTCCGACAGCTGGTGGCGAAACGGAAGTACGTCTTCCTCTGCACCAACGCCCTGCTGATGCGCAAGAAGATGGAGAAGTTCAAGCCCTCGCCGTACTTCGCGTTCGCCGTGCACATCGACGGGCTGCGTGAGCGGCACGACGAGTCCGTGGCGAAGGAGGGGGTGTTCGACGAGGCCGTGGCCGCCATCAAGGAGGCCAAGAAGCGCGGCTTCCGGGTCACCACCAACTCGACCTTCTTCAACACCGACACCCCGCAGACCATCATCGAGGTCCTCAACTTCCTGAATGACGACCTCCAGGTCGACGAGATGATGATCTCGCCCGCCTACGCCTACGAGAAGGCGCCCGACCAGGAGCACTTCCTCGGAGTCGAGCAGACCCGCGAACTGTTCAAGAAGGCCTTCGCCGGGGGCAACCGGCGGCGCTGGCGGCTCAACCACTCGCCCCTGTTCCTCGACTTCCTGGAGGGCCGGGTCGACTTCCCGTGCACGGCGTGGGCCATTCCCAACTACTCGCTCTTCGGCTGGCAGCGGCCCTGCTATCTGATGAGCGACGGGTACGTCACCACGTACCGGGAGCTGATCGAGGACACCGACTGGAACGCGTACGGCCGGGGCAAGGACCCGCGCTGCGCCAACTGCATGGCGCACTGCGGCTACGAACCGACCGCCGTCCTCGCCACCATGGGATCGCTGAAGGAGTCCCTGCGCGCCCTGCGCGAGACCGTGTCCGGGAACCAGGCGAACCACGGGAACCAGGGGTGATGTGATGACCGCCGTATCGCTGGGCGTCCCCGAGCTGCCCGCCCGACCGATCGCGGAGCGCCGTCACTCACGGCGTATCCACGTCGGCGCGGTGGCCGTGGGGGGCGGGGCCCCGGTGTCGGTGCAGTCGATGACGACGACCCGGACGTCGGACGTCGGCGCCACCCTGCAGCAGATCGCCGAACTCACCGCCTCCGGCTGCCAGATCGTCCGCGTCGCCTGCCCCACGCAGGACGACGCGGACGCCCTCGCCACCATCGCCCGCAAGTCGCAGATCCCGGTGATCGCGGACATCCACTTCCAGCCGAAGTACGTGTTCGCGGCGATCGAGGCGGGGTGCGCCGGGGTACGGGTGAACCCCGGCAACATCAAGCAGTTCGACGACAAGGTCAAGGAGATCGCGCGGGCGGCGAAGGACCACGGGACCCCGATCCGGATCGGGGTCAACGCGGGCTCGCTCGACCGGCGGCTGCTGCAGAAGTACGGCAAGGCCACGCCCGAGGCGCTGGTGGAGTCCGCGCTGTGGGAGTCCTCGCTGTTCGAGGAGCACGACTTCCGGGACATCAAGATCTCGGTCAAGCACAACGACCCGGTCGTGATGATCGAGGCCTACCGGCAGCTCGCCGCCCGGTGCGACTACCCGCTGCACCTGGGTGTGACCGAGGCCGGTCCCGCCTTCCAGGGGACCATCAAGTCCGCCGTGGCCTTCGGGGCGCTGCTCAGCGAGGGGATCGGCGACACGATCCGGGTCTCGCTGAGCGCCCCGCCGGTCGAGGAGATCAAGGTCGGCATCCAGATCCTGGAGTCGCTGAACCTGCGGCAGCGGCGGCTGGAGATCGTCTCCTGCCCCTCGTGCGGGCGGGCGCAGGTCGATGTGTACCGGCTCGCGGACGAGGTCAGCGCCGGTCTGGAGGGCATGGAGGTGCCGTTGCGGGTGGCCGTCATGGGCTGCGTCGTCAACGGGCCCGGGGAGGCGCGGGAGGCGGACCTGGGGGTCGCCTCCGGCAACGGGAAGGGGCAGATCTTCGTGAAGGGCGAGGTCATCAAGACCGTGCCCGAGTCGAAGATCGTGGAGACCCTCATCGAGGAGGCGATGAAGATCGCCGAGCGGATGGAACGGGACGGCGTCGCGTCGGGGGAACCGGCGGTCACCGTGAGCTGACAACACGGGCTGAGAAGCACGGATCGAGAGGGGGCCCGACGTGACGATTCTGGAGAGCATCCGGCAACCGCGCGACCTGAAGGCGCTGACCGAGGCGGAACTCGGTGAACTGGCCGAAGAAATCCGGGAGTTCCTGGTGCACGCGGTCGCCAGGACCGGTGGTCACCTGGGACCCAACCTGGGGGTGGTGGAACTGACCGTCGCCCTCCACCGGGTCTTCGAGTCACCCGTCGACCGCATCGTCTGGGACACCGGGCACCAGAGCTATGTGCACAAGCTGCTGACCGGACGGCAGGACTTCTCCAAACTGCGCGGCAAGGGCGGCCTGTCCGGCTATCCCTCGCGCGAGGAGTCCGAGCACGACATCGTCGAGAACAGCCACGCCTCCACGGCCCTCGGCTGGGCGGACGGCCTCGCCAAGGCCCGGCAGGTGCAGGGGGAGAAGGGCCATGTCGTCGCGGTCATCGGCGACGGCGCCCTGACCGGCGGTATGGCCTGGGAGGCCCTCAACAACATCGCGGCGGCCAAGGACCGGCCGCTGATCATCGTCGTCAACGACAACGAACGCTCCTACTCGCCCACCATCGGCGGCCTCGCCAACCACCTCGCGACCCTGCGGACCACCGACGGCTACGAGCAGTTCCTCGCCTGGGGCAAGGACGTCCTGCTGCGCACCCCGATCGTCGGCAAGGAGGTCTACGAGGCGCTGCACGGGGCGAAGAAGGGCTTCAAGGACGCCTTCGCACCCCAGGGGATGTTCGAGGACCTGGGGCTCAAGTACGTGGGTCCGATCGACGGACACGACATCAAGGCCGTCGAGTCCGCGCTGCGCCGCGCCAAGCGCTTCCACGGGCCCGTCCTCGTGCACTGCCTGACGCAGAAGGGGCGGGGGTACGAGCCGGCGCTCGCCAACGAGGAGGACCACTTCCACACCGTCGGTGTGATGGACCCGCTGACCTGCGAGCCGCTCACCCCCGCCGGCGGACCGTCCTGGACGTCGGTCTTCGGCGACGAGATCGTCCGGATCGGCGACGAGCGCGAGGACGTCGTGGCGATCACGGCGGCCATGCTGCACCCCGTCGGGCTCGGCAGGTTCGCGGAGAAGTTCCCCGACCGGGTGTGGGACGTCGGCATCGCCGAGCAGCACGCGGCGGTCTCGGCGGCCGGGCTCGCGACGGGCGGGCTGCATCCGGTGGTGGCGGTCTACGCGACCTTCCTCAACCGGGCCTTCGACCAGCTGCTGATGGATGTGGCGCTGCACCGGTGCGGGGTCACCTTCGTCCTGGACCGGGCCGGAGTGACCGGCGTCGACGGCGCCTCGCACAACGGCATGTGGGACCTGTCCGTCCTCCAGGTCGTGCCGGGGCTGCGGATCGCCGCGCCGCGCGACGCCGAGCAGTTGCGGACGCAGCTGCGGGAGGCGGTCGCCGTGGACGACGCCCCGACACTGATCCGCTTCCCGAAGGAGTCCGTGGGGCCGGAGATCCCGGCCCTGGACCGGGTGGGCGGCATGGACGTCCTGCACCGTTCCCCGACCGCGAAGGCCCCGGACGGCCCGTCGGTGCTGCTGGTCGCCGTCGGTGTGATGGCGTCCGTGTGCCTCCAGGCCGCGGAGCTGCTGGAGAGCCGGGGCATCGGCTGCACCGTCGTCGACCCCCGCTGGGTCAAACCGGTCGACCCGGCGCTGCCCTGGCTCGCCGACGAACACCGGCTGGTGGCCGTCGTGGAGGACAACAGCCGCGCGGCCGGGGTCGGTTCGGCGGTCGCCCTCGCGCTGGGGGACGCCGAGGTCGACGTGCCCGTACGGCGGTTCGGCATCCCGGAGCAGTTCCTCGCGCATGCCAAGCGCGGGGAGGTGCTGGCCGACATAGGGCTGACGCCGGTCGAGATCGCCGGGCGGATCAGCGCCTCACTGGCCGCCCGGGACGACTTCGCCAAGGGCGACCCGAAGGGGGAATCGAAGGAGGAATCGAAGGGGGACCCGTCCCAGGCCGAGCCCGCCGAGGAGAAACCGTAGATGACCACCGTGGAACCCGCCGTCGGCGCCGGGGAGACCGGGGAGTTCGACCTCGGCAGACTCCTGGCCGAGCGCGGCGCCGAGCGCTATGAGCTCCATGCCCGGCACCTCAACCACCAACTCCCGCGCATGCTGCACACCATCGGCTTCGACAAGGTCTACGAGCGGGCCGAGGGCGCGTACTTCTGGGACGCGGACGGCAACGACTACCTGGACATGCTCGCCGGGTTCGGGGTGATGGGGCTCGGCCGCCACCACCCCGTGGTCCGCAAGGCGCTGCACGACGTGCTCGACGCCCAGCTCGCCGACCTCACCCGCTTCGACTGCCAGCCGCTGCCCGGACTGCTCGCCGAGAAGCTGCTCGCCCACAGTCCGCACCTGGACCGGGTGTTCTTCGGCAACAGCGGGACCGAGGCCGTCGAGACCGCCCTGAAGTTCGCCCGGTACGCCACCGGCCGACCGCGCGTCCTCTACTGCGACCACGCCTTCCACGGGCTCACCACCGGCTCGCTCTCGGTGAACGGGGAGGACGGCTTCCGGGACGGCTTCGCCCCGCTGCTGCCCGACACGGCCGTACCGCTCGGTGATCTCGAAGCCCTGGCACAGGAGTTGAAGAAGGGAGATGTCGCCGCCCTGGTCGTCGAGCCCATCCAGGGCAAGGGTGTGCACGAGGCGCCGCCCGGCTATCTGCGCGCCGCCCAGGAACTGCTGCACCGGCACAAGGCGCTGCTGATCGTCGACGAGGTGCAGACCGGCCTCGGGCGGACCGGGGACTTCTACGCCTACCAGCACGAGGACGGCGTGGAGCCGGACCTCGTCTGTGTGGCGAAGGCGCTCTCCGGCGGCTATGTCCCGGTCGGCGCGACCCTCGGCAAGGAGTGGATCTTCAAGAAGGTCTACTCGTCCATGGACCGCGTCCTCGTCCACTCGGCGAGCTTCGGCTCCAACGCCCAGGCCATGGCCGCCGGGCTCGCCGTCCTCGCGGTCATGGAGCGGGAACGGACCGTGGCCGGGGCGCGGGCCACGGGGGAACTGCTGAAGAGCCGGCTCACGGCGCTCATCGACAAGTACGAGCTGCTCAGCGACGTACGCGGCCGGGGGCTGATGATCGGCATCGAGTTCGGCCGCCCCAAGTCACTGAAGCTGCGCGGCCGTTGGACGATGCTCCAGGCGGCCCGCAAAGGGCTCTTCGCACAGATGGTGGTCGTACCGCTGCTGCAACGCCACCGCATCCTCACCCAGGTCTCCGGGGACCATCTGGAGGTGATCAAGCTGATCCCGCCGCTGGTCGTCGGGGAGCGGGAGGTGGACCGGTTCGTGGCGGCCTTCACCGAGGTGATGGACGACGCGCACAGCGGGGGCGGACTGATGTGGGACTTCGGGAAGACGCTGGTGAAGCAGGCGGTCGCCCACCGTTAGCGGCCTCCACGACCGCGCGGGCACGGGACGGCTTCGCCGGCTTTGCCTCTGAGGCAAGAAATTTGCCGCAGAGGCAAAGCTCCGGCTGAATGGGGTCATGACCCCCTCCGAGGGTACGCACCCTTCCGAGCCTCCGGCGGACCAGGCCCTGCCCGCCGTCGCCCCGCAGCTGCGGGCCCTGCGCCGCCGGGCCGCCCTCACCCTGGAGGCCGCGGCCCGCGCCGCCGCGCTCTCGCCCGCCCACCTCTCCCGGCTGGAGACCGGGCAGCGCCAGCCCTCGCTGCCGATGCTGCTCGCGCTGGCCCGTGTCTACGGCACGACCGTCTCGGAGCTGCTCGGCGAGACCGTCGCCGAGCGGGACGCCGTACTGCGCGCGCCCGACATGGAACCCACCCGGGCCGGCGGCTGGACCTACTGGCAGGCGGGCGCGTCCGGGCGCGGGATGCAGGCGCTGCGGGTCCATGTGCCGCACGGCTCGCAGGGCGACATCGTGCGGGTGCACCCCGGTGAGGAGTGGCTCTACGTCCTCAAGGGGCGGCTGCGGCTGCGCCTCGGGGACACCGCGCATCTGCTGGCGCCCGGGGACAGCGCGCACTTCGACTCGCTGACCCCGCACCGCATCGCCGCCGCCGATCACGACGGCGCCGATCTCCTGTTCGTCCACACCCTGCTGCAGAGCCCGGCCGCCGCGCTGTGCCTCGGGCCGATCACCCCCGGAGAGACCCCATGACCGACCTGGAAGAGAAGTTCCCCCGCGCCCTGTGGGTACGGCTCATCATCTACATCGCGGTCGGCCATGTCTTCGCGGCCTTCATCTATCTGCTGTTCGAGCTGGGAGCCAAGCAGTAGCGGAGCGGTGGCCGAGCGGGGGAGCGGCGGCGGGTCGGCCGCCGGGTCAGTCGAGGAGGCGCTCGCGCAGACGCTCCCGGGTCTGCGGGGTGACCTTCAGGCCCTGCTCCAGATAGGTGTCCACGTCGCCCCAGGTCTCGTCGACGGTGTCGAAGGCCGCCTGCAGGTACTCGGCGCGGGCGTCGAAGAGCGGGCTCAGCAGCTCCATGACCTCGGGGGAGTAGGCGCTCGCGGCGCTGCTGGTGCGGTGCACCTTGTAGCGGCGGTGCTTGGCGTTCGACTCCAGATAGTCGGCGACGATCGCCTCGCGCTCCACGCCCAGGGCCAGAAGGGTCACCGCGACGGAGAGGCCCGCGCGGTCCTTGCCCGCCGCGCAGTGCATCAGCGCGGGCACGCTGTCCTCGGCCAGCGCGTGCAGCACCCGGGAGTGCTCGGCCGTGCGGTCCTTGATGATCCGCCGGTAGGAGGCGATCATCCGGCCCGCCCCCTTGCCGTCGTCCAGCAGCTCCCGCAGCTGGTCCAGGTCGCCGTCGCGGACCATCTTCCAGAACTCGGCGCCGTCCGCCGGGTCGCTCAGCGGCAGGTTCACATTGAGGACGCCGGGCAGCCCGACGTCCGGGCCCTCCAGCTTCTGGTCGGCCGCGTTGCGGAAGTCGAAGACCGTGTGCAGGCCCAGCGAGGCCAGGAACGCCGCGTCCTCGTCGGTCGCGTGTGCCAGGTGGCCGCTGCGGAACAGCACTCCGTGACGCACCCGGCGGCCGTCCACGGTCGGCAGACCGCCCACGTCCCGGAAATTACGCACTCCGGTCAGCTCGGGCTCGGTCGACGGGATCTGCTGCGTCACGGGGGCTCCCTCCCATCCGGCCGCCGGCGCCGGGCGCCGACGGGCACGCACTCGGCACCGAGGCGCGCCCTCGACGATACGACATGGGTGCGTACGCCAATGAGTTGTCCACAGGGGGATGCGAGAGGCCCGGAGCGGTTGTCCACAGGCGGCTCGGCCGACGCGGCGGCGGTTGTCCACAGGCGCCGCCGCGCGTCCGCGACGACCTGCGATGATGTTGAAGCCCGATCGCACCTGTTCGAATCTGTGGGGGCTTGATGTTGGAAATCGGCGCAGACGGCCGGACGTGGCTTCTCACCGGGCCCAGGAGCAGTTATGCCCTGCGGCTCACGGAGGACGACGAGCTGCTGCACCTGCACTGGGGTCCCCGGATCGCGCTCGCCGACGCCGAGGAGCTGGCCGCCCGGCAGCAGCTGGCGTACTGGCCGTTCGAGGCCCCGGTCGACGGTCACGAGGAGTATCCCGTCGAGGGCGGCCCCCGCTTCACCCGTCCCGCGCTCTCCGTGCGCACGGACGAGCGGCGCGGCACCGAGTGGACCTTCCGGGGGCACGAGGCCGACGGCGACGAGCTGCGGCTGCGGTTCGGTGACGACGGACTCGGGATCACCCTGCACTACCGGATGCGCGACGACGTGGTCGAGCGCTGGGTGACCCTGGCCAACGACGGGCCGGCGGTGGAGCTGCTGCGGGCCGACTCGGCGACCTGGACGCTGCCGCCGCGCGCGGAGGAGTCCTGGCGCCTCTCCCAGCTGCACGGGCGGTGGGCGGCCGAGTCCCGGCTCGTGCGCGGCGACCTCACCTACGGCGAGAAGGTCATCGGCAGCCGGCGCGGCCACACCGGGCACCAGCACCTGCCCTGGGTCGCCCTGGACACCGACGCCACCGAGGAACGCGGCGAGGTCTACGGCTGCGCCCTCGGCTGGTCGGGGTCCTGGCGGATCGCCGTCGCCCAACTCCCGGACGCCCGTGTGCAGATCACCGGCGGCGCCGGTTACGACGAGTCCGGGCTGCTGAGGCTGGAGACGGGGGAGACGTTCACCACGCCCGTCTTCGCCGGCCTGTGGAGCGACGGCGGCTTCGGCGGGGCCAGCCGCGCCTGGCACGCCTACCAGCGGGCGTACGTCATCCCGGACGCGGAGCAGGACCGGCCGGTGCTCTTCAACTCCTGGGAGGCCACCGAGTTCGACATCTCGGAGGACCAGCAGGGGACGCTGGCGCGGGCGGCGGCGGCCATCGGGGTCGTGCTGTTCGTGGTGGACGACGGCTGGTTCGGGGCGCGGACCAGCGACCGGGCCGGGCTCGGCGACTGGGCGCCCAATCCGGACCGCTTCCCGAAGGGGCTGAAGCCGCTCGCCGACTATGTGCACGCCCTCGGGATGCAGTTCGGTATCTGGGTCGAGCCGGAAATGGTCAACCCGGACAGCGAGCTGTACCGGGCACACCCCGAATGGGCACAGTTCCAACCGGGACGAAAGCGGACGGAGCTGCGTAATCAGCTCGTTCTCAACCTCGCCCGCGAGGATGTTCAGGAATACCTCTGGGAGCGGCTCGACGCGCTGCTGTCCAGCGCGCCGATCGACTACGTGAAATGGGACTTCAATCGCTGCTTCACCGATGCCGGCTGGCCCGGAGAGCCGTATCCGCAGAAGCTGTGGGTCGAGCATGTGCGTGCCTTCTACGCGCTGCTGGACCGGCTGCGGGCCGCGCACCCGGGGGTGGCGTTCGAGTCGTGCTCGGGCGGCGGCGGCCGGATCGACCTCGGGGTCATGGCGCGGACCGACCAGGTGTGGACCTCCGACAACACCGACCCGCTGGACCGGCTCGCCATCCAGCACGGCTTCAGCCAGGTCCACCCGGCGCGGGCCATGGCCGCCTGGGTCACGGACAGCCCGAACAACCAGCTCAACGGCCGGGTCAGCTCGCTGCGGTTCCGCTTCGTCAGTGCCATGGCCGGGGTGCTCGGGGTCGGCGGCGACCTCACCCGGTGGTCCGAGGAGGAGCTGGCCGAGGCGCGCGGCTGGGTCGGGCTGTACAAGGAGATCCGGCCGGTCGTGCAGCGCGGCGACCTCTACCGGCTGCGGCCCCCGGCGGGCGGGCTGAGCGCCGTGGAGTACGTCCACGGGGACGAGGTCGTCATCCTCGCCTGGCTCCAGGCCCAGCACTACGGCGAGCCGCTCGCCCCGCTCCGGCTGCGTGGACTCGACCCGGAGGGCACGTACGAATGCCGCGAAACGGGCGAAGTGTACCGAGGGGCGGTGCTGTTGCATCACGGGTTGCGGACGGGACTGCGGGGCGACTTCGATGCGGCAGTTATCCGCCTGCGTCGCACTTGAGTGAACTGTCCGAAATGCAGCTGTAATTCCAACAAGCCCTGGAATAAAGCCTACTGGGTCGTAGGTGCGTGAGCAGCGTCATATTCGTGACGTTCCGTTGCCGCCATGTCCACGTAATCCGGGCGGATTTCCAGGGTGGTTGGAAAAGGGCCAGGATCGGTGATTTACGGAGCGTGATCGTGAATTGATGTAAGGATCAGGGAGGAAGACGCACAGGAAGTCCCAATGGTTGTCTCTGTGGGCACAAGTCGCTTACGTTCGGCGTCAATCCGGACGGACGCCCAATCCTGCCGCCGACCGGAGCCGCGTACCGACCCGATCCACGGCAGGAGCGGGGGACCCACAGGAATCACCGCCTGTTCCGGTCTCCGGAACGGCTAGGGGTAAAGCCGTGCGCAAGCACGGCCGGACATCTCCAGTCCGCACCCGACAGCTCACCTCGCAGGCGCCGGAGAGGAATTCGCCATGCCCGCGAAGGGTAAGCACCGCCGTCCGAAGTCCCAGCGTTTCACCCGCTCGATCGCCGCCGCGGGGACCGGTGGCGCGGCGCTCGCGCTGCCCCTGATCGGAGCCGCCGGCGCCCACGCCGCGACCCCGACGGCCACCGTTTCCGGGGTGGCCGAGAAGACGGCCACCGTCGCCGCCGAGAAGGCCGCGGCCGAGGCGGGCGCACGGATCGAGCAGGCCGAGAAGGCCGCGCAGGCGGAGAAGACCAGCACCAAGAAGGCGCCGACCAAGACCTACTCGGTCAAGGTCGGCGACTACCTCGCCAAGATCGCGGACGAGCAGGACGTGGACGGCGGCTGGAAGCGGCTGTACTCGGACAACCGCGCCGCGATCGGCTCCGACCCGTCGCTCATCCACCCGGGACTCAAGCTCAGCATCGGCGGGCAGGCCGGCTCGGGCGGGACGTCGCAGTCGTCCAAGCCGCAGCTGTCGCAGTCCTCGAAGCCCGCCGAGTCGTCCGGGTCCTCGCAGTCGTCGAAGTCCTCCGGCTCGGCGAAGCAGGAGTCGAAGGACACCCAGGCGTCGACCTCCACGTCGAGCAACCAGTCCTCGTCGTCCAGCGGCTCCGGCTTCAGCGTGCCGATCCAGGGCGCCACCGTCGGCACCGCGTACAAGACCGCCGGCAGCATGTGGTCCAGCGGCTACCACACGGGTGTCGACTTCGTGGCCCCGACCGGGACGACCCTCAAGGCCGTCGGCGCGGGCACCGTCGTCTCCGCCGGCTGGGGCGGCGCGTACGGCAACCAGGTCGTCGTCAAGCTCGCCGACGGCTACTACGCCCAGTACGCCCACCTCTCCTCGATCTCCGTCTCCGCGGGCCAGTCCGTGAGCGGCGGCCAGCAGATCGGCCTCTCCGGCGCGACCGGCAACGTCACCGGCCCGCACCTCCACTTCGAGATCCGGACCAGCCCGAACTACGGCTCGGACATCGACCCGCTGGCCTACCTCCGCTCCAAGGGTGTCAGCGTCTGACGGCACCTCGACCGCGTACGCGGCGAAGGCCGGCTCCCGTGACCGGGGGCCGGCCTTCGGCGTCTCCCTAGGGCCTGTCTTCACATTCCCGCCTGCCCCGCGACGCCATGCACGCTCCCCCACTCTCGGCTTCGCTCGACCGGGAGGTACCCCCACGACGCCGCGGGGCCGCCCTCCGGGCGACGACGGGAATGTGAAGACAGGCCCTAGCTGTATTGAGCCGCAGCGTTGTTGACGCGGCTGATGGGTGGCTGGCCGCCGAGTGCGGTGTGGCAGCGGTGGTGGTTGTAGGTGTGCAGGAAGTCTGCCAGGGCGTCGGCGCGTTCGGTGTTGCTGGTGTAGGGCCGCAGGTAGGCCCATTCGTCGAGCAGGGTGCGGTTGAAGCGTTCGACCTTGCCGTTGGTCTGCGGCCGGTAGGCGCGGGTGAGCTTGCCGGTCGCGCCGAGGTCGGCCAGCGCCTGCTGCCAGGCGAAGCTCTTGCGGTAGGGCCAGGCGTTGTCGGTCAGGACCCGCTCGATGCGGTCGATGCCCGATGCGGCGAAGAAGGCCGCGGCCCGGCGCAGGAAGGCGGCGCAGGTGTCGGCCTTCTCGTCCGGGTGGATCTCGCTGTAGGCGACGCGAGTGTGGTCGTCGACGGCGGAGTGGACGTAGTCGAAGCCCATGCCGCTGCGCGTGGTCCGGCCCGCCCGGCGGCCCAGCACCTTGTGGCCGCCGCCGTCGGGGATCCGGCCGAGCTTCTTGACGTCGACGTGGATCAGTTCGCCGGGGCGGTCGCGTTCGTAGCGGCGGATCACGGCGCCGGTGGGGCGGTCCAGCCAGGCCAGGCGGTTGAGGCCGTGGCGGGTCAGGATCCGGTGCACGGTGGAGGTGGGCAGGCCCAGGACCGGGCCGATGCGGGCCGGGCCGGGCTTGCGCTCCCGCCGCAGCCGGCACACCCGGTCCTCCGCCGTCGCCGGGGTGCGGTGCGGCGTCCGATGCGGCCTGCTCGAACGGTCAAGAAGCCCGGCCTCGCCTTCACAGCGCCAGCGGCGGATCCACTTGTGGGCCGTGGCGCGTGAGATGCCCATCTCTGCGGCCACGTGCGCCACGGGACGACCCGAGCGGACACGTTCGACGAGCAGCCGCCTGCCGTGAACGGTCAGCCGGGCATTACGGTGGGACACGAAGACCTCCGAGCGGTGTGTTCCTAGACAGCTCCACCACATCGGAGGTCTTCGCCATGTTCAAGACCCGCCAGTGTCAACAACGCTCATGCTCAATACACCTAGCGGCGTGTTGCGGTCCTGTGGCATGGCCGATCGCGGTCTCGACAGCACCGTCCGGCACGGGGACAGTGATCCTTGTAAGCGCTTTCTGTCCGCGCGAAGGAGCCTCATGACCACCCGCAGAGCTTTCGGAACCCTCGCCGCCGGCGCCGCCCTCGCGGCGCTCGCCCCGGCGGGCCCCGCGTCCGCGCACACGCCCCGGCGGCGCGGCCGGCTGATCGCCGCCGACGACTTCCGGCACGGGCTCCGGCAGTGGGCCGTGGAACTGGAGAGAGGCGGCACCGTCACGGCCGCGCGGGGCGTGCTGGAGGTGGATGTACCGGCCGGGGCCACGGTCTGGTTCAGGCGGAGGCTGGAGGGGCCGTACGTCGTCGAGTACACGGCCACGCCGGTCTCGGCGGGCGGGGTCAACGACCGGGTCTCCGATCTCAACAACTTCTGGAACGCCGTCGACGTGCGCTCACCCGGTGATCTCTTCGCCACTCCGCGCGGCGGCGCACTCGCCGAGTACGACTTTCTGAAGACCTATTACGTCGGGTACGGGGCCAACACCAACACGACGACGCGGCTGCGCCGGTACGTGGGGGAGGCGGGTGTGCGGCCACTGATCCACGACTACACCGAGCCGCTGCTCGTCGCGAACGAACCGCATCATGTCCGGATCGTCTCCGACGGGTCGACGGTGCGGTGGTGGAACAACGGGCGGCTCGTGTTCGACTACGTCGACCCCGCGCCGTACACGGGTGGGCACTTCGCCTTCCGGACCACCTGGAGCCACTTCCGGATCGAGGACTTCAGGGTGTGGAGGCCGGCCGGGCGGCACTGACCGACCTGGTGTATTCCGGGTTGACCAACACTTGACGCGTGGTCTATCTCACCGTCCGTCAAGCCCTTATTACGGTCGCGTAGGTCACATCGGAAGGTGAATCATGGGCCGATGTGGCAGACGATTCGAATGACAGCGGAACGATGATCGGGTCGTACGTGGCGCTGGGGGACAGCTTCACCGAGGGCGTCGGCGACCCCGGGCCCGATGGACGGTTCGTCGGCTGGGCCGACCGGTTCGCGGTGCTCCTCGCGGACCGGCTCCCCGAAGGCGACTTCGACTACAGCAACCTGGCCGTGCGGGGGAAGCTCCTCGACCAGATCGTGGAGGACCAGGTACCGCGGGCGCTGGAACTCGCGCCGGACCTCATCTCCTTCTGCGCGGGCGGCAACGACATCATCCGGCCCGGCACCGATCCCGACGAGGTCGCCGAGCGGTTCGAGCGGGCCGTGGTCCGGCTCACCTCCGCCGTCGGCACGGTCATGGTGACCACCGGGTTCGACACCCGTGACGTACCGGTGCTGAAGCATCTGCGGGGCAAGATCGCCACGTACAACCTGCATGTACGGGCCATCGCCGACCGGTACGGCTGCCCCGTGCTGGACCTGTGGTCGCTGAAGACGGTCCAGGACCGGCGGGCCTGGGACCTGGACCGGCTGCATCTGTCGCCGGAGGGGCACACCCGGGTCGCGCTGCGGGCCGGACAGGTGCTCGGCGTCGACATTCCCGCCGATCCCGATCAGCCGTGGCCGCCGCTGCCGCCGCGCGGCACGCTGGAGATGCGGCGGGACAACATCCAGTGGGCGCGGGAGTTTCTGGTGCCGTGGATCGGGCGGCGGCTGCGCGGGGAGTCGTCCGGGGACCATGTGTCGGCGAAGGGGCATCTGTCGCCGGACGACATCAAGATGCGGATCGAGGCGGTGGCCTGAGGGCAGCTCACACGGCGGGCGGTGCGTCTCCGCCGTGGAGCCGCCCCTTGCCGGGGGCCTTCCGTGCGTCGTGGTCGCGCGCGTGGTTCCCCGTGTCCCTCACTGGGCGGGCCCTGGCTTCGCTCAGCGCGTCGACGCCGTCAACGTCTCCCGGGTCAGGCCCAGTTCGCGGGCCAGGGCCTCGTCGGCCCAGTCCTGGGCGCGGCTTCGGGAGACGGCTCCGTCGTAGGCGGTCAACTGGACGGCCAGGCCGTCCAGGAGGGCGGTGAGACGGAGGGCCGTGGCCGCGGGATCGGGGCAGTGGAACTCGCCGGCGGCCACACCGGCTTCGATGACCTCGGTGAGGGCGGCCTTCCACTGCCGGTCCAGGTCGCGGGTGACCTCACGCAGGGCCGGTTCGCGCAGGGCCGCCGCCCAGCCCTCGATCCACAGGCGCCAGCCCTTGGCCTGACCGGTCGGGGCGTACCAGCGGACCGCCGTGCGGAGCCGGCGCAGGGCCGTGGTGCGGCGGCCCAGGAGTTTGCGGAGGTGGGCGAGGTCGGCCTCGGCGGCGTGGCGGAACGCCTCGGCCACCAGCCGCTCCTTGGTCGAGAAGTGGTACAGCACCAAGGCGTTGCTCACCCCGAGGACGGCGGCCACGTCGGCGATCCGTACCGCCGCCACGCCCCGCGCCTCGATCTGCTCGATGGCGGCCCGGAGCAGCTCCGTACGCCGCTCGGCCACACTCAACCGCACCCTGCCCACGCGGCAACCCTACCGAGGCCCAGGGACGGTCGCCGCCGCGATCCGGCCACCTAGGTCGTGTCCGCAAAGTCCCGTCGTCCGTCCGGAGGGCGGGTCCCGCGGCGTCTGGTGCGTGCGCTCGGCGTGCCGGGCGGAAGCCCTCGTACTGGATGTACTTGGGTTTTCGCCCGGTGCGGTGGTGGGGCCCCTCCCGCTCGGGCGCAGCCGGGAGCGGGGGAGCGTGCCAGGCGTCGCGGGGCAGGCGGGACTTTGCGGACACGACCTAGGGCCGTGGCGGCGGCCGGTCAGCGGTGCCAGCCGAAGCGGTCCGTGATCGTCGGCAGGCGGTCCGCGGCGATCGCGTGGGCGGCGGCCCGGGGCGTCGTGCCGTCGCTCTCGGCCCGGGTGAGCATCAGGTCGACGAGGGCGCGCATGGAGCGGCGGGTGTGGGCGAACGCCTCCTCCGCGGTGGGGCCGATGTCGCCGAACAGGGTCCACCACCACCAGGCGTTCGTCCCGGAGTTGACCACGACGTCCGGCAGGACGGTGACCCCGCGCGCGGTGAGCGCCTCCTCGGCCGCGGGGAGCACGGGCATGTTGGCCGCCTCGACGATCAGCCGGGCGGTGACACGGTGGTGGTTGGTGGTGTCGATGGCGTACGAGACGGCCGCGGGGACCAGCACGTCGGCCCCGGTGGTCAGCCAGGCGTCGGCGGACGCCTCCTGGTCGTCCGGGCGGAGCGCACCGCGGTCGATCGTGCCGTGCGGGTCGCGGGCGGCGAGCAGGGTCTCGACGTCCAGCCCCGCCGGGTTGGTGATCGTGCCCTTGATGTCGGCGACGGCGACGACCGTGAGGCCGGCGCGGGCGAGGAAACGGGCGGTCGCCCCGCCCATGGTGCCCAGGCCCTGTACCGCGACCCGCGTCCCGGCGTACGGCGTGCCGGTCCGGTCCAGGGCCGTGAGGACGGACTCGGCGACCCCGCGGCCGCCGACGAGTTCGTCCAGGCCGATCCCGTCCACCTGGACCGCGAAGGCGTCCGCGAGGCGCCGCCGGGCCGCCCCCTCGTCGTCGAGCAGGGGGTACACCGCCTGGATCGTCGACACGAGCCCCGCCTCGGCCGCCGCGCGGTCGATCAGGTCCTGGGTGAGGCCGAGGTCCTCGCCGGTGGTCCAGAGGCTCTCGATGTACGGGCGCATCGCGCGCAGGTAGCGGACGAGGACGCCGTACGCCTCCGGGTCCCGGGGGTCGCAGTCGATGCCGCCCTTGGCGCCCCCGAGCGGGACGTACCGGCCCTCGGGCTCGTAGTGCAGCGCCTCTTTCATGGTCATGCCACGGGCGAGCCCGGCGACCTCGTCGAGCGTGCAGCCGGGACGCATCCGCAGCCCACCGCTGGCGACCCCGCGCACCAGCCGGTCCACCACGAGAAAGCCCCGCCGGCCGGTGACGTGGTCGGTCCAGGCGAGGGAGAGGAAGGGGGGCGTGGTCATGGGGCTCCTCGGTACGGCGCGGCGAGGCGGGCGGGGGCGGAGTAAGGCGGGGAAGGCGAGGGAGAGGGGGACGTGGATCCGGGTGCGGTCGGCGGGAACAAAGGCGGCTACTGAATAGTTGGTCAGTATTGCATCGCATGGGGACGGGTCGGACCCGGCGCTGTCACAGGGGCGGCCCATAATGGGATGCCTGAGCGAATTCACCTGGAGGTGCCGTGTCCGGTTCCGGATCCCGTTCTCTCAGCTCGGGGCTGCGCGCCGCGCGGCCGGCCGCGTTCGGCGCGGACCCGAGCGGTGCCCGGCTGGAGCGGATCCGCAGATCCCCGCATTTCGCGAACGGGGTCTTCGTGAATCCCGAGGGCGCCAGGATCCGGCCCTCCGGCAATGCCGCGATGGAGATGGCGAAGAGCTACTTCCGCAAGGACGAGCGGGTGCGGCGGGCCCCGGCGGGCCTGATCCCCGTCCACTCCACGACCCTCGCCGACCTTGCCCGGCCCCCGGCGAGCGGGCTGCGGATCACATGGATGGGTCACTCCAGTGTGCTCGCCGAGATCGACGGGCACCGGGTGCTCTTCGATCCGGTCTGGGGCGAGCGCTGCTCGCCGTTCGCCTTCGCCGGTCCCAAGCGGCTGCACCCCGTGCCGGTGCCGCTGGCCGCGCTCGGCCCGGTCGACGTGGTCGTCATCTCGCACGACCACTACGACCATCTGGACATGCCGTCGATCAAGGAGCTGGCCGGTACGGACACGGTCTTCGCCGTGCCGCTCGGCGTCGGCGCCCATCTGGAGCACTGGGGCGTCTCCGCGGACCGTATCCGCGAGCTGGACTGGCACGAGACCACCAAGATCGGCGGCCTCACCCTGACCGCGACCCCCGCCCGGCACTTCTGCGGCCGGGGCCTGCGCAACACCCAGCACACGCTGTGGGCCTCCTGGGTCGTCGCCGGTGACGAACACCGGATCTACCACAGCGGCGACACCGGGTACTTCGAGGGCTTCAAGGACATCGGCGCCGCGCACGGCCCGTTCGACATCACCATGATCCAGGTCGGCGCCTATTCGGAGTTCTGGCCCGACATCCACATGACGCCCGACGAGGGGCTGCAGACCCATCTCGACCTCCAGGGCGAGCCCGGCGGCGTGATGATGCCGATCCACTGGGCCACGTTCAATCTCGCGATGCACGCCTGGGCAGAGCCGGGCGAGCGCATGATGTGGGCCACGCACGGCGCGGGGGTCACCATGGCCGCGCCGCGGCCGGGGGCGCCGTTCGAGCCGGGGAGCACACCACCGGTCGACCCGTGGTGGCGGGCGGTGTCCCAGCAGCCGGTCGGCGGCTGGGCAGCCTGGCCGCCCGTGGGGGAGCGCCTGGACCTGGTGGCCGAGGGCTGAGCAGCCGGGGACCCGGAAGCCGAGGGTTGAGAAGCCGGGAGTCGGGGGCCGGGAGTCGGGGGTCGGACGCCGGAGGACGGTCGGGAATTCTCCCGACAGGGTGATTTTTCGATTGACGTCGAGGGCCGGGGAGCAATGCGCTCCCCGGCCCTCGACGTATGTTCTCGCCCTTTTCTGACCGCCTCTGATCGAAATTCAGGCGTAGAGAGAATTCGTCAGGAACAAGCGTCCGAAGAATTATCGGACTGTCGCACGAAGCCTCATACCAGAGCGGGACGCATTGCGGAGGTATTTGTCAACTGCGCACCGCACATGACGCGTTGGCGACTACTGTGAGTTGCCGTCGGGCGACGCTGTGCCGAATTCTTCGACTCTCGCGACCGACACGCGATGGCGCATGCCCAAGTCGCCCAGACGCGGCACCCCCCACGCCCAGACGGACCAGTTCGAGGACGCTGATGTCTCACCTTCGCGCACCGGCCGCCCGCGCAGACCGCCGTGAGGGCGGGCGGCACGGGCGATCGGCCCCCCGCGCCGTCCCCTCGCTGCCCGAGTCACTGCCCGAGATCCACATACGGCCACAGCTGGTGCGTCTCGCGGTCCTGCCCCCCACCGCGGTCGCCCTCAGCGCCTGCGCCGCCGTCCTGTTCACCTTCCGCGCCGGCGGCGCCCGCCCCAGCCTCACCCTGTGGGCGGTGCTCGCCGGAGCCACCGCGGTCGCCCTCGCCGGGATCGCGATCGCCGCCGTGGCCGCCACCCGCACCGCCAGGTCCGTCCGGGAACGCCTGGGTGCCCTGCGGCAGGCCAGCACCAGGAGCGCGGACGACCTGCGCGACCTCGTCGACGCGCTCCGGCGCGGCGACCAGCCGCCCGCGCGCGGCCCCCGCGTCAAACCCGCCGCGGGCGCCGACGACTTCGAACTGCTCACCGCCGACCTGACCCGGGCACACGACAGCGCCGTCACCGCCGTCGTCCAGGCCTCCCAGCTCTCCAGCCAGGCCGGCAGCGAACAGAAGCTCGAAGTCTTCGTGAATCTGGCGCGCCGGCTCCAGTCCCTCGTCCAGCGCGAGATCACCATCCTGGACGACCTCGAGAACGAGATCGAGGACCCCGATCTCCTCAAGGGCCTCTTCCACGTCGACCACCTCGCGACCCGCATCCGCCGCCACGCCGAGAACCTCGCCGTCCTCGGCGGCGCCGTCTCCCGCCGCCAGTGGAGCAACCCCGTCTCCATGACCGAGGTGCTGCGCTCCGCGATCGCCGAGGTCGAGCAGTACTCCCGGGTCAAGCTGGTGCCCCCGGTCGACGGCACCCTGCGCGGGCACGCCGTCGCCGACGTCATCCACCTCCTCGCCGAACTCGTCGAGAACGCCACGGTGTTCTCCGCCCCGCACACCCAGGTCCTGCTCCGGGCCAACCTCGTCACCTCCGGGCTGGCCGTCGAGGTGGAGGACCGGGGTCTCGGCATGCCCGTCACCGAGCAGAACAAGATGAACGCCCTGCTCGCCGACCCCGACCAGGTCAACGTCGCCAGCCTCCTCCAGGACGGCCGCATCGGCCTCTTCG
Organism: Streptomyces griseiscabiei; assembly: GCF_020010925.1. Classification (NCBI taxonomy): domain Bacteria; kingdom Bacillati; phylum Actinomycetota; class Actinomycetes; order Kitasatosporales; family Streptomycetaceae; genus Streptomyces; species Streptomyces griseiscabiei. The sequence continues at coordinate 2,188,877 of NZ_JAGJBZ010000002.1, forward strand.
TGGTCTCCCAGCTGGCCCGCCGCCACGGCATCCAGGTCCGGCTGCAGACCAACATCTACGGCGGGGTCCAGGCCGCGTTCGTCGTCCCGCAGGGCCTGCTGGGGGCCGAGCCGGGCGACCTGCCGCAGCACCAGCCGCACACCGGGCAGAGCATCGGCGTACGCCACCCGGACGCGCCGCGTCACGCGCAGCCCGTCACACCCCTGCGGGCCCCGGGCACCGGCACCGGCCCCGCCGACCGTGCGGCCACCGACCGGTCCGGCCGTACCACCGCGGGCCGATCCGCTCCCGCGCAGCCCGGCCGCCCGGCGCCCGTGCGGCCCCTGCGCCCCGAGTCCGGCCACCGCTCCACCCCGAACCCGACCCGCGCCTCCGTGCCCCGGCAGCAGGGCCCCGGCCGGAGTGACGACCGGCAGAGCCCGGGCAGAGGCGGCTCCGGGCCGACCCCGCTGCCGGTGCGCGGCGCCCGGGACGAGCGGCCCAACCCGGCCGAGGCCGTGCCCGGCATCCGCCCCGACGACCGGCGGACCGTCGCCGACCACGCCGGGACGCCCCCGACGCCCCGCGTCGGCGGCGCCGTCCGCGGCACCATGGGCAAGCCCCAGCTGCCCCGACGCCGCGCCCAGCAGCACATCGTGCCCCAGCTCCGCGGCGGCCCCGTGCCCACGCCCCGCCAGGACCCCGACCACTACGTCGGCCACGATCCCGGGCTCATGGCCGCCTTCCAGCGCGGTATCGGGCTCGCCGAGGCCCGTCAGCTGGAGGGCTCCGACTGGGACACCTCGTCGCTCGACACGGCCTCGCTCGACCCCGCCCCGCTCGACCCGACCCCGCCCGGCATCACGTCGATCGACACGGCCGGCACGGCGTCCGCGGACCTGACACCCCCGGCACCCGACGCCGCGTCCCGCATCGACACGGGACAGCTGAACACAGGACCGCTGAACACAGGACCGCTGAACGCAGCACCGCTGAACACCGGACCGCCGCACACGGGACCGTCGAACACGGGATCACCGAACGCGGACCGGCCGAGCGCGGGACGCGCCGACGCCCTCCGCATGGAGCTGGCCCACATGGACGCCCCCCACAAGGACGCCGCCCAGCCCCGGGCCGGACACCCCAGGGGCATCGCCCCCATAGCCGTACCGCCGTCGGCCCTCGACGCGGTACAGGACCTCACGCCCCGGCAGGACGGGAGCACACCGGCCGGATGACCACTCCCCACGGCACGACCACCCCATGGACCACCCCCCGCCCCACCCCCACCACGGTCCCCACCCCCTCCGCTCCCGCAGACCAACGCACCCCAAGGAGTCGATCCACCATGGCGAGCGATGCGCCGACCAGCCAGGTATCCGATCTCGACTGGCTGATGAGCGGCCTCGTCCAGCGCGTACCGCACACCACGAGCGCGGTGCTGCTCTCCTGCGACGGGCTGGTGAAGTCGGTCCACGGCCTCGATCCGGACAGCGCCGACCACATGGCGGCCCTGGCCTCCGGGCTGTACTCCCTCGGACGCAGCGCGGGCGTCCGGTTCGGCGACGGCGGAGACGTCCGCCAGGTCGTCGTCGAACTCGCCTCGACCCTGCTGTTCGTCTCCACCGCGGGCTCCGGCACCTGCCTCGCCGTGCTCGCCGGCCGCGAGGCGGACGCCGCCGTCCTCGGCTACGAGATGGCCATGCTGGTCAAGAGCGTCCGCCCCTACCTGGTCACCCAGCCCCGGCAAGCCGCCGAACCCTCCGCGATGAGGCCTTGAACGTGCCCGCGGCCGGCGACGGACCTCTGTACGACGACGCCGCCGGGCGTCTGGTGCGCCCCTACACCGTCATCAACGGCCGGACCCGGCCGACCACCGCGCTGGATCTCCTCTCACAGGTGATGGCCACCGGGGCGACCCCCCTCGGCTATCTGGGCCCCGAGCACGCAACCGCACTCGACCTGTGCCGGGCACCCGTCTCGGTCGCCGAGGTCGCCGCTCACCTGAAGCTGCCGGCGGCGGTCACGAAGGTGCTGCTGTCCGACCTCGTCGACTGCGGGGCCCTCACCACCAAGCCCCCGGTTTTCCACCACAACCCGACAGACCGGTCTCTTCTGGAGGCAGTGCTCGATGGACTACGACGACAGCTCTGACCCCTTTCCCACCGCACTCAAAATCCTGGTGGCGGGCGGGTTCGGGGTCGGCAAGACGACCTTCGTCGGCGCGGTGAGCGAGATCGCGCCGCTGAGCACGGAGGAACTGCTCACCACAGTGAGCGAGGCCACCGACAATCTCGAAGGCATCGAGAACAAGGTCGAGACGACCGTCGCGATGGACTTCGGCCGCATCACCCTCGACCCGCGCCATGTGCTCTATCTGTTCGGAACCCCCGGACAGCAGCGGTTCTGGTTCATGTGGGACGAACTCTCCGAGGGCGCCCTCGGCGCGGTCATCCTCGCCGACACCCGGCGCCTGGAGGACTGTTTCGCCGCGGTCGACTTCTTCGAGCAGCGCGGCCTCGGTTTCATCGTCGCCATCAACGAGTTCGACGGCTCCTACCGCTACGACGCCGACGAGGTCCGCGCGGCCCTCGACCTCGACCCCGAGGTCCCCGTCGTCTGCTGCGACGCCCGTATCTCCAGCTCGGGCGTGCAGACCCTGCTCACCCTCGTACGGCACCTCCTCGCCCACACCCCGGCCCAGCTGCCCAGCCACGGAGCCCACACGTGACGTACGACCCGCCGCGTCCGGTCGGCCGGCTGCTGCTCACCCCCGAGGACCCGGGCGCCCCCGAACGCGTGGCGCGGCTGCGGCTGCTGGGGCTCGGTGAGTTCGCGGAACCGTCCTTCGACGCCTTCGCGGACCGCCTCGCCGAGGTCGCCGCGGTGCCGTACGCGATGGTCAACTTCATCGACGAGAGCCGGCAGTTCTTCGTCGGGCTGCATGTGTCGGCGGAGCCCACCGCGACCACCACCGTGCTCGGGGTGGACCGGCACCTCGCCCGTGACCACGGCTTCTGTCCCTATGTGGTGGTCCGCCGCAAGGGGCTCGTACTCGAAGACGTGCGCGAATACCCGAAGTTCGCCGGGAACCCCGTGGTCGACGACCACGGCATCCGCTCCTACCTCGGCGCCCCGCTCCTCGACCGTACCGGCATCGCCCTCGGCACCGTCTGTGTCATGGACGTCCAGCCACGCCCCTGGCGCCGGGCCGGTCTGGAGACCATCAAGTCCATGGCCGCGGAACTCGCCGCCCGGATCGAGGGGCGGGAGGCGTTCCCGTGACACCGGGGCGCCCGGCACTTCATGGCGGATCGACGGCCGGCGGTGGGGCCGTTCCGCAGGGGGCGCCCGGCGGGGTGTGAAGGAAAGCTGCGGCGGAGCTTAAGAAAACCTCGATGGACCCGGGGCGCCGCCGTACGGCAGATTGATCGGCGATCCCACCCCTCTCCCCGGTACGGGCCCGTTCGTCATGCCCGGCGCCGGGGGCGCACCCCACAGGAGCCGTAGCGTTGAAGGCGCTGGTCAAGGAGAAGGCGGAGCCCGGGCTGTGGCTCGTCGACGTCCCGGAGCCCGAGATCGGCCCCGGCGACGTACTGATCAAGGTCCTGCGGACCGGGATCTGCGGCACCGACCTGCACATACGGTCGTGGGACGGCTGGGCCCGGCAGAGCATCCGGACCCCGCTCGTGGCCGGTCACGAGTTCGTCGGCGAGGTCGTGGAGACCGGCCGTGCCGTCGCCGACATCCGGGCCGGGGACCTGGTCAGCGGCGAGGGCCATCTGGTGTGCGGGAAGTGCCGCAACTGCCTCGCCGGCCGCCGTCATCTGTGCCGCGCCACCATCGGCCTCGGCGTCGGACGCGACGGCGCCTTCGCGGAGTACGTCGCCCTGCCCGCGACCAATGTCTGGGTGCACCGGGTCCCCGTCGACCTCGACGTGGCCGCGATCTTCGACCCGTTCGGCAACGCCGTGCACACCGCGCTGTCCTTCCCGCTGGTCGGTGAGGACGTACTGATCACCGGCGCGGGGCCCATCGGTCTGATGGCGGCGGCGGTGGCCCGGCACGCGGGGGCCCGCAATGTCGTGATCACCGATGTGAGCGAGGAGCGGCTGGCCCTGGCCCGCAAGATCGGTGTCAGTCTCGCGCTGAACGTGGCGGAGTCCCGGATCGCCGACGGGCAGCGGGAACTGGGCCTGCGGGAGGGCTTCGACATCGGCCTGGAGATGTCCGGCAACCCCGCCGCGATGCGCGACATGATCGCCAACATGACACACGGCGGCCGGATCGCCATGCTCGGGCTGCCGTCCGAGGAGTTCGCCGTCGACTGGTCCCGGATCGTCACCTCCATGATCACCGTCAAGGGCATCTACGGCCGCGAGATGTTCGAGACCTGGTACGCGATGACGGTGCTCCTGGAGGGCGGCCTCGACCTCGCCCCCGTCATCACCGGCCGCTACGGCTACCGCGACCACGAGGCGGCGTTCGCGGACGCGGCGAGCGGCAGCGGCGGCAAGGTCATCCTCGACTGGGCAGTCTGAATTTTGGCTCGGTTCGCCTCCGGGGCGCCCAAGCCTGTGTCGAGAGGCCGATCGTGCTCGACCCTCCTTCGTCGGGCCTGCGCGCTCCCCCACTCTCGGCTGCGCTCGAGCGGGAGGGGCCCCCATGCCCTCTCGACACAGGCGCGCCCCTTCGGCTCACTCGCTCTTCATCGCACCCTAGGAGCCCCCTGATGTTCGACTCGGTCCGCGACGACCTGCGCACCACCCTCGACGAGATCCGCGCCGCCGGGCTGCACAAGCCCGAGCGGGTCATCGGCAGTCCGCAGTCCGCGACTGTCGCCGTGACCGCCGGTGGGCGTCCCGGTGAGGTCCTCAACTTCTGCGCCAACAACTACCTGGGCCTCGCCGACCACCCCGAGGTGATCGCCGCGGCCCACGAGGCCCTGGACCGCTGGGGTTACGGCATGGCCTCCGTCCGCTTCATCTGCGGTACGCAGGAGGTGCACAAGGAGCTGGAGGCGCGGCTTTCGGCGTTCCTCGGCCAGGAGGACACGATCCTCTACTCCTCCTGCTTCGACGCCAACGGCGGTGTCTTCGAGACCTTGCTCGGCCCCGAGGACGCGGTGATCTCCGACGCCCTCAACCACGCCTCGATCATCGACGGCATCCGGCTCTCCAAGGCCCGCCGCTTCCGCTACGCCAACCGCGACATGGCCGACCTGGAACGGCAGTTGAAGGAGGCCGCCGAGGGCGGCGCCCGCCGGAAGCTGATCGTCACCGACGGCGTCTTCTCCATGGACGGCTATGTGGCGCCGCTCCGTGAGATCTGCGACCTCGCCGACCGCCACGACGCCATGGTCATGGTCGACGACTCCCACGCCGTCGGCTTCACCGGCCCCGGCGGCCGGGGCACCCCCGAACTGCACGGCGTCATGGACCGCGTCGACATCATCACGGGCACCCTCGGCAAGGCCCTCGGCGGCGCCTCCGGCGGTTACGTCGCCGCCCGCGCCGAGATCGTCGCCCTGCTGCGCCAGCGCTCCCGTCCGTACCTCTTCTCGAACACACTCGCCCCGGTGATCGCGGCGGCCTCCCTGAAGGTGCTCGACCTCCTGGAGTCGGCCGACGACCTGCGGGTCCGCCTCGCGGAGAACACCGCGCTGTTCCGCCGCCGGATGACCGAGGAGGGCTTCGACCTCCTCCCCGGCGACCATCCCATCGCCCCCGTCATGATCGGCGACGCGGCGCGGGCGGGCCGCCTGGCCGAACTGCTCCTGGAGCGGGGCGTGTACGTGATCGGCTTCTCCTACCCGGTCGTCCCCCAGGGGCAGGCCCGCATCCGGGTCCAGCTCTCCGCCGCCCACTCGACGGCGGACGTGAACCGCGCGGTGGACGCGTTCGTGGCGGCACGGGCCGAACTGCCGGCCTGAGCGCCGGGCCCCGGGCGGCCGGCTCAGGGGGTACGCGGCATTTGAGAGAATCGATCCATGATCGAGGCACGGCGGCTCCACATCCTCCGTGCGGTGGCCGACCACCGCACGGTCACGGCGGCGGCCGCCGCGCTCTATCTCACCCCGTCCGCCGTCTCCCAGCAGCTGACCGCCCTGGAACAGGAGACCGGCCACCGCCTGGTCGAGCGCGGCGCCAGGGGCGTACGGCTCACCCCGGCCGGTGAGATCCTGCTCGGCCACACCAACGCGGTCCTCGCCCAGCTGGAGCAGGCGGCGGCGGAACTGGCCGCGTACGGCTCGGGCGAGGCCGGCACGGTCACGGTCGCCTCCTTCGCCACCGGGATCGCCCAGGTCGTGGCGCCCGCGCTGGCCCGCCTCGCCGACTCCGCGCCCGGCATCCGCCTCCGCGTCCAGGACGCCGAGGGCGACGCGAGCCTCCCGATGGTCCTGGACCGGCAGGTCGACATCGCCGTGGCCGTCGAGTACCGGGGCGCCCCGGCCGCCGACGACCCGCGCCTCACCCATGTCCCGCTGTACGCCGAGCCCTTCGACGCGGTCGTGCCCGTCAGCCACCGCCTCGCCGACGCGGCCGAGGTGCCGCTCGCCGAACTCGCCAAGGACCCCTGGATCGGTCCCTATCCCGGCAACCCCTGCCATGACGTGGTCGTCCTGGCCTGCGAGAGCGCCGGATTCCAACCTCGCCTCGAACACTCCTCCGACGACTTCCGGGCCGTCGTCGCCCTCGCCTCCGCCGACGCCGGCGTCGCCCTCGTCCCCCGCTCGGCGCTGCGCGGCACGGACCTCACGGGCGTGGTCGTACGCCCCGTGGACGGAGTGGCCCCCACGCGCCGTGTCTTCGCCGCCGTACGCCGGGGCGCGGAGGGGCATCCGCTGATCCGGCCGGTACTGGAGGCGCTGGGGGAGGCGGCGGAGTGAGCCGCTCCACCCTCTCCCGGGCCGAGCGCGCGGAGACCAGCCCCACGGCCGCCCTCCTCAACCGCCTCTGCCGGCCCTACGCCGGGACCGGCTGGACCCGGATCGGGACCATCCCCGACTTCGCGGCGGACCCCCTGGGACGCTGCGGCCCACGTCGATCTACTACAAGAGGCCGGGGACGGGGCCGGAGGCGGGGGCGGGGGCGGGGGCGGCCGAACCCGCTCCGTGATTGTCAGTGGTCACCGCTACCGTGCGTCCCATGCCCGATGCAGAAGACGTACGACGTGTCGCCCTCTCCCTCCCCGACACCACGGAGAAGGAGGCCTGGAGCATGCCCACCTTCCGGGTGGCGGGGAAGATGTTCGTGACCCTCCCCGAGGACGAGACGTCCATGGCCGTGCGCTGCCCCAAGGTGGAGCGGGACGAGCTGGTCCTCGCCGAGCCCGACAAGTTCTGGATCGCCGAGCACGAGGCGGGGTTCGCCTGGGTGCGGGTGCGGCTCTCCGCCCTGGAGGACGAGCCGGAGCTGCGCGACATCCTCGCCGACTCCTGGCGCCAGGCGGCCCCGACCAAACTCCTCGACAGTTACCCGGAGTTGGGGCTCCCGGACGCCGACTGACCCGACCGCCGGGCGGTCCGCCCCCGGGCCTCCCGGTCGGCTAGCGCAGGAAACCCGTGATCCGCTTCCGCAAGGTGGCCGCGTCCAGCCCGTGCGCGGCCACGTGTTCCTCCAGCTGCCCGTAGCGCCGCAGCTCCCGCCGCCCCACACCCAGTCCGAGCACCCGGTGGGGCACATCGGCGAGCGCGTCGTTCGCGGCGGCCGTCGAGGTGCCCGCCAGATACGGCTCGACCAGGACGACGTCCGGGCCCGCCGCCTCGGTCGCCCGGCGCAGCGCGGCCGAGTCGAAGGGGCGGACGGTGGTCGCGTACAGCACGGTCACATCGAGCCCCTCCGTGGCCGCGAGGACGGGGTCGAGCATCGGCCCGACGGCCACGACGACCCCGCGCCGCCCCTCGCGCACGGTGAGGAACCGCTGCCCGTCCACCGGGAGCGACCGCTCGTTGGACTGCGCGGACAGCCGTACGTACACCTTGTCGTCCTTGGCCTCGCCCGCGCCGACCGCGTGCCGCAGCAGGGTCTCGGCCTCGTCGGGGTGGCCCGGCACCTGCACGGTCCAGCCGTCGAGCGTGTCGAGCAGGGCCACGTCTCCGGGTGCCATGTGGGTGAAGCCGCCGGCGGGCCAGTCGTAGGAGGCGGCGGCGCTGACCAGTACCGCGCCCACGTCCTGGTGCCCGAGATCCAGCTTCACCTGCTCGAAGGGGCGTTCCACCAGGAAGCTCGCGAAGGTGTGCAGTACGGGCCGCATCCCGGTCAGCGCCAGGCCCGCGCCCGCGCCGATCAGCAGCTGTTCCCGGATGCCGACATTGAGCACCCGGTCCGGATGCCGGCGCGACGCCTCCGTGAAGCCGTCCCTGCCGATCTCGGCGAGGACCACCGCGACCCGGGGATCCTCGTCGAGCAGCCGGGAGACGACGGGGGCGAGACGGTCCCGCATGGTGTCCATGAAGTCTCTTTCCTTTCAAGGGAGTTGGGGCCCCGGTCGGCGGGGCCGGGAGAGTGCCGGAACGGCCGCGCCCCGGTCTCAGGCGTTCTTCGGCTCCACCTGGGCCACCACCACCCGCGGCCGGCCCGGGTGCGGGGCGGTGAAGGCGGCGTACAGCGCCTCGTGGTCGCGGCCGTCCACGGTCGTGGCGGACCAGCCCGCCACCTCGAACCGCGCGGCGATCCCGCCCGGCCGGGCATGGCTGGCCGAGGAGTTGTCGATCACGACGGTGTGCAGCCGGTCGAGCCCGGCGGGACCGGCGTACGCGATCGCCTCGTGATTGCTGCCCTCGTCCAGCTCCGCGTCCCCGACCAGCACCCACACCGCCGGGTCGACCCGCCCCTGGGCGCGCAGCCCGAGCGCGGTCCCGACCGCGATCGGCAGCCCGTGCCCGAGCGATCCGCTGCCGATCTCCGCGCCCGGCACCAGCACCCGGTCCGGGTGGTGGCCGAGCGGCGAGTCGTACGACCCGAACTCGGGCAGCCAGTCGACGGGCAGGAACCCCTTCGCCGCGAGGACCGCGTAGTACGCCATCGGCCCGTGCCCCTTCGACAGCAGGAACCGATCCCGTTCCGGGTCGTCCAGCCGCCCCGGCGCCACCCGCAGCACCCGGTCGTAGAGCACCCACAGCACATCCAGCGTGGACGTGGCCGCCGGTCCGTGCTTCTCGGCCCCCGTCATCAGCCCCATCAGCCCGGGCAGATCCGGGAACCGGTACATACGCTCCGCTGTCGTCGTCATACGCACGAGCCTGCAACCTCAACCGAGCTTCAGGTCAAGCGACGGCCCTCGCGCCCTCTCCTCCCACATAAACGAGTGCGCGACCACCGGCCCGAGTGCGGTATTGTTTCCGTGCGCGTTCAACCAGGGGAAACCCCAGGTCAGACGGGCAACGGGACGTGGCGCAGCTTGGTAGCGCACTTGACTGGGGGTCAAGGGGTCGCAGGTTCAAATCCTGTCGTCCCGACTGGAGACAGTCGCAGTTCAGGGCCGGTTTCGGAGACATCCGAAACCGGCCCTTGACCGTTCTTGGGGACCGGTCGGGGACCAGGTGCTCCCGGCCGCCGCGCAGGACGTTCTCCCCGCGTGAGGGCGCCCGGCGGTTCAGCCCGCGAGGGTGTTCAGCCAGCCGGTCAGCAGACGGTTGATCTCCTCGGGGCGTTCCTGCTGGATCCAGTGGCCGCAGCCCTCCAGAAGGTGGGAGGCGGTCAGGCCGGGGAGGGTGGTGGGGAAGGCGTCGACAGCGTCGGACATCCAGGTGGTGGAGGCGTCCAGGGTGCCGCCGATGAACAGGGACGGCTGTTCGATCGGGGCTCCGCGGTGGGCGGCGAGGTCTTCCCAGTCGCGGTCCATGGTGCGGTAGCGGTTGAGGGCGCCGGTCAGACCCGTGCGCTCGAACTCTCCGGCGTAGACGTCGAGATCGTCCTCGGTCAGCCAGGCGGGGAGGACGCCGACGGGAAAACGGTCACGCAACTGGCCGCCGTGAGCGACGAAGTGGGGGTCGGGCTTGTCCTGGGCGGGCATGGTGTCGGCGGACAGGGCCGCGTAGAAGCCCGCGAGCCAGCCCCGGACGTCGGGCTCGATCTCCGTCTCGGCGCGGCCGGGCTCCTGGAAGTACGAGACGTAGAACTCCTGCTCGGGGCCGCCGATCCGGCCGAAGATCTCGGTGGGGCGGGGACCGCCGGGCGGCGCGTACGGGACGCTCAGCAGGGCGACGGCCCGGAAGACCTCGGGGTGGAGCAGGGCGGAGGTGGCGGCGATGCCGGAGCCCCAGTCATGGCCGACGACCACCGCGGTCTCCTCGCCGAGGGCGTGCACGAGGGCGACGTTGTCCGCCACCAGGTCGAGCATCCGGTAGGCGTCGGTCGCCGCGGGCCTGGACGAGCGGCCGTAGCCGCGCACGTCGAGCGCCACCGCCCGGTAGCCGGCCGCGGCGAGGGCCGGGAGCTGGTGTCGCCAGGAGTACCAGGACTCGGGGAAGCCGTGCACGAGCAGGACCAGCGGACCGGTGCCCTGCTCGACCATGTGCAGGCGCCCGGCGGGGGCCTCGACGGTGCGGTGGCGGAGTGCGGCGGACAGCTCGGGCTGCATGGGTCTTCTCCTCGGGTCGCGGGCGGACGCGGGTACCCGTCGATCATGCGGCGCGGCGACCGGCCGACGCGATCAGCCTTGCCACTCCGGCAAACTCGCAGGACGGGACGGGGGGAGCGGCCCGTCCGGAAGGGGCAGGGCGGGTCCTGAGTGCCGGGGATGTCGCCTGGTTCGGCACCCGCGATCCGCACGGGGTCGCGAACGCCGGCCCAAGACCGCTGGTGTGCCGTCCGAACGGACCGCGCCGCCTACGGGTGCGTGTCCGTGATCGCGATGACCTCGTCGAGGCGGTCCAGGGCGGCCTGAAGGTCGTCGACCTTGGCCTGGATACGGTCGCGCTCGGCGCGCAGCATGGCGCGTTGCTCGGCGTCGGTGTGCCCGGACTCCCAGCATGGGAGGAGTTCGGTGATCCTTCGGCTGGTCAGGCCGGCGGCGAACATCTGCTGGAAGAAGCGCACCAGGGTGACGGCGTCCTGCCGGTAGAGGCGCTGGCCGGACGGGCTGCGCTCCGCGACGAGCAGTCCCTGCTGCTCGTAGTAGCGCACGGCGCGTACGGAGACGCCGGCGCCCCGTGCCACCTCGCCGATGCGGACCAGTCGCTCGGCCGCGGGCTCCGTGACGGTCATGGTGATTCCCCTCGCCCCGGTCCTGACGGCCAGCACTTGCCTCTGACGTCAACGTCAGGTTCTAGCGTACCGGGCATGGATATCGACAACTCAGTCGCCCTTGTCACCGGAGCCAACCGTGGCCTGGGCCGTGCCTTCGCCCAGCGCCTGCTGGAGCGGGGCGCCCGCAAGGTCTACGCGACGGCCCGCCGACCGGAGACCGTGGACCTGCCCGGGGTCGAGGTGCTGCCCCTCGACATCGCCGATCCCGCGTCCGTGAGGGCCGCCGCCGAGGCCGCCCCGGATGTCTCGCTGCTCGTCAACAACGCGGGGATCCAGACGGGAACCGACCTGGTGACGGGCTCGCTGGACGCGGTACGCCGCGAGCTGGAGACCAATGTGTTCGGCCACCTGGAAATGATCCGGGAGTTCGCCCCGGCGCTCGCCGGGAACGGCGGGGGCGCGATCGTCAACGTCCTCTCCGCCATGTCGTGGTTCGGGGGCAGGGGCGCCAACGCCTACCACCTGACCAAGGCCGCCGCCTGGGCCATGACCAACGGCGTCCGCCTGGAACTCGCCGAGCAGGGCACGCTCGTGACAGCGGTGCACCTCGGCCTGGCCGACACCGACATGGCCGCGGGCTGGCCCGTGGACAAGCTCGCGCCGTCGGACCTGGCCGACGCGGTGCTCGACGGCGTCGAGGCGGGCTCCGCCGAGGTCCTCGCCGACCAGTGGAGCCGGGACGTCAAGTCCCGGCTGCCGCTGGCGCCGGAGGAGTTCAACGCCGCGATGGGCCGGGCCCTGGCGGCGCTGACGGCCGGCTGAGGGCCCTCGGGCCCGCCGGCTTCGGCCGGTCGCCTCGGCCGGTCGCCTCGGCCGGTCGCCTCGGCCGGCGGGGTCCGGCGCATCGCACGGGTGGTGCGCGGGAGTGGCGTGCGTGCGGCGCACAGTGGTGATTCGGGGTGTGTCGGGGGTGCTCGGTGGACTGGGCGCGGGAGTGGTCGGTTGGATGGGGACGCGGGGTGGTCCGTGGTGTCACGGGTCGACGACCGCGGGCCCACGACACCCGACACGCGCCGGAGATGAGCTGCCATGGTGACCGACCGGTACGGCAACCGCCTGCACGAGTGCACCGCCGAAGGGGCGGGGCACCTGGACCGGGCCGTGGAGGGGCTGTTGTTCTTCCGGCCGGACTTCCCGGCCGCCGTCGCGGGCGCGGTCGCCGCGTCTCCGGCCGCACCGATGGCACAGGTGTTCTCGGCCTATCTGGGGGTCCTCGGGACCGAGTCCCGGGACGCGGCCGAGGCGCGCCGCCGGTTCACGGAGTTCGGCGCCGCACTCGACCGCTCGGCGCTGCCCCGGCGGGAGCGGATGCACATGGCGGCGGCGGAGGCCTGGCTCGGCGGCGATCTGGGCCGGGCCGGACAGGTCCTGGAGGAACTGGTCGAGGAGTGCCCCCGCGATCCGCTCGCCCTGGCCGTGGGCCATCAGCTCGACTTCTTCACCGGTGACGCGACCCGGCTGCGGGACCGGATCGGCGGGGCCCTGCCCGCCTGGGACGAGGACGATCCGCATCGCGGTCCGCTGATGGGCATGTACGCGTTCGGTCTGGAGGAGTCGGGGCACTACGGCAGGGCCCAGGAGGTGGCGCGGGCCGCCGTCGAGCGGAACGGCCACGACATCTGGGCCATCCACGCCGTCGCCCATGTGCACGAGATGCAGGGGCGGTTCGCCGAGGGGATCGACTTCTTCGACGCCCATCTCGACGGCTGGGCGAGCGGCAGCCTGCTGACCGTGCACAGTTGGTGGCACTACGCCCTGTACGCGCTGGAGGCGGGCGACACCGGCACGGCCCTGCGGATCTACGACGCCGTCCTGCACCACAAGGACTCGTCGGGGTTCGTCATGGAACTCCTCGACGCCGCCTCGCTGCTGTGGCGGTTCCTGCTGGACGGCTCGGAGCAGGAGGCCCGTTGGCGGGCCCTGGCCGACGCGTGGGCCGCGCGCGAGGACCCGCCGTTCTACGCCTTCAACGACGTGCACGCCGTCATGGCCTTCGCGGGAGCGGGCCGGCTGGACACGGCCGACGAGTTCGTCGCCGACCGGCGGCGCTGGCTGCGGGCGGCCCGCGAGGACGGGCGGCCCCGCGCGCACGGCACCAACCGTGTGATGACCGGGGAGATCGGCCTGCCCGTGTGCGAGGCGCTCGTGGCGTACGCCCGCGAGGACCACGCGACGGTGGTGGAACTGCTCTGGCCGATCCGGCGCCGGCTGCACACCTTCGGCGGCAGCCACGCCCAGCGGGATGTGATCCAGCGGACCCTGCTGGAGGCGGCCCTGCGCGCACGCCGGGACGACCTGGCCCGGCTCCTGCTCGGCGAACGCACCGGACTGAGCCCGCACAGCCCCTACAACTGGCTCGGGCAGGCCCGGCTCGCCGACGCCCTCGGCGAAGCGGGCCGCGCGGCTCTCGCCCGGGACACGGCGACCGGACTGGCGGCACCCGCGGCGCGCAGGCTGAGCCGCGACCCGCACGGCACGCTGCTCGACCGCAGGTCCTGACCCCGGCCCCGGCCGCCGGGTGCGCCCCCGCTAGGACAGACAGCCCACGTGGGCCAGGGCCTGCTTCAGCAGGACTCCCTGGCCGCCCGGCATCTCGCCCTGGACCGACGCCGACGCCGCGTCCTGGGGGCTGAACCACACCAGGTCGAGCGCGTCCTGCCGGGGGGCGCAGTCGCCGGCCACGGGGACGATGTAGGCCAGCGACACCGCGTGCTGACGCGGGTCGTGGAACGGGGTGATGCCCTGCGTCGGGAAGTACTCGGCGACGGTGAAGGGCTGCAGCGCGGACGGGACGCGGGGCAGCGCCACCGGACCGAGGTCCTTCTCCAGGTGGCGCAGCAGCGCGTCCCGTACCCGCTCGTGGTGCATCACGCGGCCGGAGACCAGATTGCGGCTGACCGTCCCGTCCGGGCCGATGCGCAGCAGCAGCCCGATGCTGGTCACTTCGCCGCTGTCGTCGACGCGCACGGGCACGGCCTCGACGTACAGGATCGGCATCCGGGCGCGCGCCGACTCGAGCTCGTCGGACGGCAGCCAGCCGGGCGTGGTTTCGGTCATGTCAGACATTGGCCGATCATACTTTCAACGTCAGGCGGAGCGCGCGTCGCTCCGATCACACCTGTCAGAGATGCCCCGGCCGTCCCGTTCGCATGCGCGGCTTCGGTGACCGGTCGTGCGGTGGTCGTCCGGCGGTCGTGGATCAGCCGTGCGCGGCCCACATGCCGCGGACATGACCGAGGTGGCGGGTCATCACCGTGTGCACGGCCGCCTCGTCGCGGGCCAGCAGGGCGTCCAGGAGTTCCAGGTGCTCCTGGGCCGAGGACAGCAGCAGGCCCGACTCGGCGAGCGCGGTCAGACCGTAGAGACGGGCCCGTTTGCGCAGGTCGCCGACCACCTCGACCAGATGCGCGTTGCCCGCGAGGGCGAGCAGCCCCAGATGGAAGCGGGTGTCGGCCTCGACGTACGCGATCAGGTCACCGGCGGCCGCGGCGGCGACGATCTCCCGGGCGGCCGGACGCAGCGCCTCCAGGGAGACCGGGTCGGCGGTCCGGGCCAGGCCGACGGTGGTCGGGATCTCGATGAGCGCGCGGACGTGGGTGTACTCGTCGAGCTGCTTCTCGGTCACGGCGGTGACCCGGAACCCCTTGTTGGGCACGGTGTCGACCAGGCCCTCCTTGGCCAGATCCAGCATCGCCTCCCGCACCGGTGTCGCCGAGACACCGAAGCGGGAGGCGAGCCCTGGCGCGGAGTACACCTCGCCCGGCCGCAGCTCACCGGCGATCAGCGCGGCCCGCAGCGCGTCGGCGACCCGCTCGCGGTAGCTGCTCTTCTTGCCGCCGAGCACGGGCAGGGCGGGGCCGGCGGCAGGGGCTGGCAGGGCCATCGGGCCACTCCTAGAGGACGAACCCGGACGGGAACGGGTCGGACGGGTCGAGCAGGTACTGGGCGGTGCCGGTGATCCAGGCGCGGCCGGTGAAGCTGGGCAGCACGGCCGGGACGCCGGCCACCTCGGTCTCGCCGAGCAGTCTGCCGGTGAAGTGGGTGCCGATGAAGGACTCGTTCACGAACTCGGTGCGCAGTGGGAGTTCACCCCGGGCGTGCAGCTGCGCCATGCGCGCGCTGGTGCCCGTACCGCAGGGGGAGCGGTCGAACCAGCCGGGGTGGATGGCCATGGCGTGCCGGGAGCGCCGGGCGGTGGCGCCGGGGGCGTACACATGGACGTGGTGGAGGCCGTGGATCGACGGGTCCTCCGGATGGACGGGCTCCGCCTCGGCGTTGACGGCGTCCATCAGGGCGAGGCCCGCCTTCAGGATGTCGTCCTTGCGGTCGCGGTCGAAGGGGAGACCGAACTGCTCCAGCGGCAGGATGGCGTAGAAGTTGCCGCCGTAGGCGAGGTCGTAGGTCACCGTCCGCCCGTCGGCGAGCGTGGCCTTGCGGTCGAGGCCGACGGAGAACGACGGCACGTTCTGGAGGGTGACCGACTTCGCCGCGCCGTCCTCCACCGCCACCTCGGCCACGACGAGGCCCGCCGGGGTGTCCAGACGGATGGTGGTGACGGGTTCGACGACCTCGACCATGCCGGTCTCGACGAGGACGGTCGCGACACCGATCGTGCCGTGGCCGCACATGGGCAGATAGCCGGAGACCTCGATGTAGACCACGCCCCAGTCGCAGTCGGGGCGGGTCGGCGGCTGCAGGATCGCGCCGCTCATCGCCGCGTGCCCGCGCGGCTCGTTCATCAGCAACTGCTTGATGTCGTCGCGGTGTTCGCGGAACCACAGCCGGCGTTCGTTCATGGTCGCGCCGGGGATCGCGCCGATTCCGCCGGTGATCACCCGGGTGGGCATGCCCTCGGTGTGCGAGTCGACGGCGTGCAGGACGAGTCTGCTGCGCATGGACGGTCGTACCTCTCTGTTCCGGGTTACGCGAGCCCCGCCGCGACGGCCTTCTCGGTGGCCGCGCGGATCGCGGTCTCCTGCTCCGGCAGCAGCTCCACACGCGGCGGACGGCAGTGTCCTCCGTGCCGCCCCACGATGTCCATCGACAACTTGATCGCCTGCACGAACTCGACCTTGGAGTCCCAGCGCAGCAGCGGGTGCAGTTGCACGTAGAGATCCTTGGCGGTGGCGAGGTCGCCGCCCACCGCCGCGTGGTACAGCTCCACCGTCGCCGCGGGCAGCGCGTTCGGGTAGCCCGCCACCCAGCCCTTGGCGCCGGCCAGCGCCAGTTCCAGCAGGACGTCGTCCGCGCCGATCAACAGGTCCAGTTCCGGGGCGACTTCGCCGAGCTGGTAGGCCCGGCGGACATCGCCCGAGAACTCCTTCACCGCCTGGATGTACCCCTCGCCGTGCAGCTTGGCGAGCAGTTCGGGGACCAGGTCGACCTTGGTGTCGATCGGGTTGTTGTACGCCACGACGGGGACGCCCGCCTTCGCGACCTCGGCGTAGTGCGCCAGCACGGACCGCTCGTCGGCGCGGTACGCGTTCGGCGGCAGCAGCATCACCGAGGCGCAGCCCGCGTCCCGCGCCTGCTCGGCCCAGCGCCGGGACTCGGCGGACCCGTACGCGGCCACCCCCGGCATCACCCGGCTGCCGCCGATCGCGGCGACGGCCGTCTCGACGACCTTGGCGCGCTCCTCGGGCGTCAGCACCTGGTACTCGCCGAGCGAGCCGTTCGGCACGACACCGTCGCAGCCGTTCTCGACCAGCCAGGCGCAGTGCTCGGCGTACTTGTCGTAATCGACGGAGAGATCGTCGCGCAGGGGGAGCGCGGTGGCGACGAGGACGCCGCGCCAGGGGCGGTCAGGAGTGCGGGTCATTTCAGGGTCCCTCTCGGTCTCGGTGAGGTGGGGCAGGGGAGGCGTGACGGGTGAGGTGTGACATGTCACTGATGGTGATCGGTGTCGCGGGCCAGCACACCCAGCGGCACCGGCTGGGCGAACGGCCGCCGGGCCACGGCCGGTTCGCAGCCGGTGAGGCCGGCCACCGCGGGCTCGCACATCCGGCCCTGGCACCAGCCCATCCCGGCCCGGGTGAGCAGCTTGACCGTGCGGACGTCCCCGGCGCCCAGTTCCCCGAGGGCCTCGCGGACGGCCCCGGCGGTGACCTCCTCGCACCGGCAGACGACCGTGTCGTCCGTGACCTGCTCGATCCAGTGCGCCGGCGGAACGTACACGGAGTCGAGCACGGCGAAGAACTCCCTCAGTTCCGCACGGGACTCGGCGGCCCCCGCCCACGCGGCCGGGTCCGGTACCCGTCCCCGGAGTCGGGCGGCGGCCGACCGTCCGGCGATGTGCCCCTCGGCGAGGGAGAGTGCCGCGCCGCCGATCCCGGTGGTCTCGCCCGCCGCCCAGACCCCCGGCACATCGGTGCGCTGTTCCTCGTCGACCCGGACGCGCGGCCCGGCGGGCTCGATCCGGCAGCCCAGCGTCTCGGCGAGGTCCGTGTGCGGGAGCATGCCGTGCCCGACGGCTAGCGTGTCGCAGGGGACGCGCCGCTCGCTGCCGGGCCGGACCCGGCCCTCGGCGTCCAGTGCGGCGACGGTCACGGCCGCCAGGCGGTCGTCGCCGTGCGCCTCGACGACGGTGTGCCGGACGAGGGTCCGCACCCGGCGGCGCAGCAACTCGGCGGCGTACCCGGCCCCTTCGACGAGTTTGTCCGCCCGGCTGGCCAGCGCTCCGGCCCGGCGCACCAGGGCCCTGGGGTCGGCGGACTCCACCAGCGCGGTCACGGTGACGCCCGCCGCCGCGAGACCGGTCGCCACCGGCAGCAGCAGCGGTCCGGTCCCGGCGACGACCGCCGTACGGCCGGACACCACCAGTCCGCCCTTCAGCATGGCCTGCGCGCCCCCGGCCGTGACCACACCGGGCAGGGTCCAGCCGGGGAAGGGCAGCACCTTCTCGTAGCCACCGGTCGCGAGCAGGACGGCGTCCGCGCGCACCTCGACGGCGGTCTCCTGGCCGGGGCCGAGCAGGGCGTGGACGGTGAAGCGCGGGGGGTGGACGGTGGTGCGCCGGGGGCCGTCGCCCCCGGGATGCCGTTCCACGCACCACACATGGTGGTCCGGGAGATGGGTGACGCGCCCGGCGGCGATCTGCCGGTCGAGGCCGGCGCGCAGCCGCCGCCAGGTGCGCCACTGGTGGTGCAGGGCCTGCGGGCGTCGCGCCCCGAGCCCGGCGGCGGGCTGCCGGTAGAACTGCCCGCCGGGTGCCCGCGCCGAGTCGATCACCGTGACCCGGATGCCCTGTCCGGCCGCCGCGAGGGCCGCGGCGAGCCCCGCGGGGCCGGCGCCGACGATCGCCAGGTGGGGCGGCCCGGGGGCGGTGGCGGCGGTGGCTTCAGTGCTCATGGCCCGTGCCCTCCTGTGTGTCGATGGCGTCCCCCGGTCGCACCGGGACCAGACAGGCCCGTTGGTTGGGCCGGCCGTTGACGGTGACCAGGCAGTCGAAGCACACGCCGATGCCGCAGAAGATCCCGCGCGGCCGGCCCTCGCCCCGGGTGCTGCGCCAGGAGGTGACTCCGGCGGCCCAGAGCGCGGCGGCGACCGTCTGGCCGGGCAGCGCCGCCAGCTCATGACCGTCCAGGGTGACGGTGAAGGCGGGCTCCGGCTCGGCCCGTGCCAGTTCGTGCGGGTTCACGTCGGCTCCCCCTCCTCGTACTCCGCGAACCGGTCCGGACGGAACGGCGCAAGGTCCAGCTCGGGCGCCTCGCCCCCGATGGTCTGGGCGATCAACTGCCCGGTGCCGGTGGCGAGTCCGATCCCGGCGCCCTCGTGCCCGCAGGCGTGGAACAGGCCCGGGACCCGGGGGTCGGGACCGATCGCGGGCAGATGGTCGGGCATGTACGGCCGGAAGCCGATGTACGTCCGCATCGCCCGCACCCGCTCCAGGAACGGGAACAACCGGGTCGCGCCGGCCGCCAGCGCCCGGACGACGGGCAGGGAGAACGAACGGTCGAAGCCGACCCGTTCGCGGCTCGCGCCGATCAGCACCGGCCCGGCGGCGGTTCCCTCGACGACCGGGGAGGTCTGCAGCGCCGCCGAGTCGCTCGCCACGTCGGCCACGTAGTCGGCGGCGTACACCTTGTGCCGCACCAGCGGCGGCAGGGGTTCGGTGACGAGGACGAAGCCGCGCCGGGGGAGGACGGGCAGGGCGACCCCGGCGAGCGCGGCCAGTTCGCCGCCCCAGGTCCCGGCGGCGTTCACCACGGCCGGGGCGTGCACATCGCCCCGGTCGGTCCGGACGCCCCGTACGGCACCGTCCGGCGTGCGCAGCACCTCGGTCACCGTACGGCCGGTGAGCAGTCGGGCGCCGGAGGCCCGCAGGAGATGGGCGGCGGCCAGGGTGGGCATGACCTGCGCGTCCTGGGGGTAGTGGACGCCGCCCGCGAGGGAGGGCGCCAAGTGCGGCTCCAGAGACGGGAGTTGCTCTGCCGTGACGGTGTGCGCCTCGACGCCGGCGGTGCGTTGCCCGGCCGCGAACGTCTCCAGCGCGGCGAGCCCGTCCGGGGTGGAGGCGACGACGAGGCCGCCCTTCGCCTCGTACTCGAACGCCGCGCCCAGGCCCGGTTCGGCGGCCAGCTCCGCCCACAAACGCTGGGACAGCAGGGCGAGTTCGAGTTCGGGGCCGGGCTCCTTGTCGGAGACCAGCAGATTGCCCTCACCGGCGCCGGTCGTGCCGCCGGCCACCGGGCCACGGTCCACCACGACGACGCTCAGACCCGCTCGGGCCGCGTACAGGGCGCAGGCCGCGCCCACCATTCCCGCTCCGACAACCACGACGTCGCAGGTCAGTCGCTCGGTCACGCCAGTACTATGTCACATGGCGCTGAGCCGTGGAATACCCCGCGCGGCAGCCCCGGGTGGAGCGCGGACTACGCTGCGGGCCGTACCCCATCCCTCATCCCCTTCGCCCTGCCGCCCCCCGTCTCCCGGCTCACCCCGCCCCCGTCTCCCGGCTAGGACACCGCGATGGCACACGACAAGCCCTGCTGCGCCCCCGGACGCGAGCCGGTGGCCGGGGCGCTCGGTGGTCCCGTCGATGTCCCGTCCGGCGCCGCGCCGGCACGCGGCGGCGAACGGCTGCTGCCGCTGCCCGGCGGGGTGTTCCTGATGGGCACCGAGGACGAGGCGGGCTACCCGGCGGACGGGGAGGGGCCGGTCCGGGAGGTCCGGGTGAGGCCGTTCCGTATCGCCGCGACGACCGTCACCAACGAGCGGTTCGCCGAGTTCGTGGACGCGACCGGCCATGTGACCGAGTCCGAACTCTTCGGCTTCTCCTTCGTCTTCGAGGGCTTCCTGCCCGCCGACGTGCGTGCCGTCTCCCCGCGCGTCCCCGGCACCCCGTGGTGGCGCGGTGTCCGGGACGCCACCTGGCGGCGGCCGGCCGGGCCCGGTTCCTCCGTGGACGCGCTCCTCGACCACCCGGTGGTGCACGTCTCCTGGAACGACGCGCAGGCCTACTGCGCCTGGTCCGGCACCCGGCTGCCCACCGAGGCCGAGTGGGAGTACGCGGCCCGCGGTGGCCTGGCCGGGAAGCGCTACCCATGGGGCGACGAACTCGCCCCCGGTGGCCGGCACCTCTGCAACATCTGGCGCGGCACGTTCCCGACCGACAACACCGCCGCCGACGGCCACCGTTCGACGGCCCCGGCCGACGCCTTCGAGCCCAACGGCTTCGGCCTGTACAACACCGTCGGCAATGTGTGGGAGTGGTGCGCCGACCGGTTCAGCCCGGATTTCCATGTCACCGGCCCGCGTACAAATCCGACGGGCCCGCCCGACGGCCCGGCCCGGGTCATGCGCGGCGGCTCCCACCTGTGCCACGCCTCCTACTGCAACCGCTACCGGGTGGCCGCGCGCTCCTCCAACACACCGGACAGCGCCGCCGGGAACATCGGGTTCCGGGTGGTGGCAGGGGGCTGACACCGCCTGCTCATGACACCGGCCTTCGACTCGGGCGGGACCGTCCCGGCGTCAGCGGCGGCGGAAACGGTCTTCGGCCCGGCCGATCAGAGCCCGAGTCCCTGCACCATCTCGTCGACCACGACCCGGCACCGGGGCAGCGGACGACGGCCCCCTCGTGCGGGTGCGGGTGCGGGTGCGGGCGCGGACAGGTCGTCGGCGCGGCCCGCTCCGGGCGTCGGCGAGGCCACCGGGATCTCCCGCAGCCACCGCTGGACGACCCGTACCGGAAGGGCATGGCGGCGGGCGGCGTCCCGTGCCGTGAGGGTGCCGGAGAGGATGTCCGCGAGGATGCGGATCCGCTCGGTCGGGGAGATCTCCCAGGTTTCCGAGGTTTCCGAGGAGGCCTTCAAGAGTGGGTCCTTTCCATGGACGTTCACCTGTGTGGGGGTCGAACCGTCGGTACTCGGTACTCGGTGCTGGGATTCGGAACGTGCCGCTCGGTACCCGGCAGCTTCGGCCCGGACGGGGGAGCGGCCCTTGCCGTGGCATGGCCCGCGACCGTCCGGAAGATGAAGAGCCTGGCTCGCGCGTTCCAGGAGCACCGGTCACGCGGTCACTCTCCCGGCCGAGTACCGGGCCGGCCCCGGTGCAGTCCTCCCGCCCGCAGGGAACTCGAACGCCCCACCCCACATGCCGGGAACCCGGAACCCCCCGACACTGACCCCATGCCAGGACCCGCCCCCGACCCCCGCATCGACCCCCGCGCCAAACCCGGCCGCATCGAGGACTACGCCCTCATCGGCGACCTCCTGACCGCCGCCCTCGTAGGCAAGGACGGCAGCATCGACTGGCTCTGCCTCCCCCGCTTCGACTCGCCCGCCTGCTTCGCCGCCCTGCTCGGCGACGAGGACAACGGCCGCTGGCGCATCGCCCCGGCGGAGGAGCACGGTCCGTACTCCCGCCGCCGCTACCGGGACGACACGGCGATCCTGGAGACGGAGTGGGAGACGACCCGCGGCCAGGTCCTGGTCACCGACTTCATGCCGTGCCGGAAGACCGGCGCCCCCAGCCTCGTCCGTATCGTCGAGGGCATCTCCGGCACCGTCGACATGCGCATGGACCTGCGGCTCCGCTTCGACTACGGCCGGGTCCTGCCCTGGATGCGGCGGCGCGGCGGCGCGCTCACGGGCACCGCGGGGCCGGAGTCGGTGTGGCTGCGCACCCCCGTGCGGCCGGTCGCCCACGGCACGGCCCACACCGCCGTCTTCCCGGTCACCGCGGGCGAACGCGTCCCCTTCGTGCTGACCTGGCACCCCTCCCATCTGTCCGCGCCGCGCCAGGTGGACGCCTTCGAGGCGCTGCGCAGCACCGAGGCGTACTGGCGCCGCTGGCTGCGCAGACTGACGTACGACGGGCCGTACCGGGACGCCGTCGCACGCTCCCTGATCACGCTGAAGGCGCTGACGTACCAGCCGACCGGCGGCATCGTCGCCGCGCCGACCACGTCCCTGCCGGAGGAGATCGGCGGCGTACGGAACTGGGACTACCGGTTCTGCTGGCTGCGGGACGCCGGTATGACACTGGAGGCGTTGCTGCGCAGCGGCTTCAAGGCGGAGGCGGACGCCTGGCGGGGCTGGCTGGAGCGGGCCGTGGCGGGGCGGCCCGAGGACGTGCAGATCATGTACGGCATCGCGGGGGAGCGGCGGCTCACCGAGTGGGAGGCCGACTGGCTGCCCGGGTACGAGGGGTCGCGGCCGGTGCGGATCGGCAACGCGGCGGCGGCGCAGCGGCAGCTGGACGTGCCCGGTGAGGTGATGGACGCCGTTCATCTGGCCATCGGCTGCGGACTGCGGCCCCGCAAGCATCTGGCCTCGCTGCAGACGGTGTTCCTGGAGCATCTGGAACAGGTCTGGGTCGAGCCCGACCAGGGGCTGTGGGAGATGCGCGGCGCCCCCCGCCACTACACGCACTCCAAGGTGATGTGCTGGGTGGCCTTCGACCGGGCGGTCAAGCTGGCCGAGTCGCACGCCCGCCCCGGCCCGGCGGAGAGATGGCGGGAGGTCCGCGACCGGATCCACCGCGACATCTGCGAGAAGGCCTACGACCCGGAGCGGAACACCTTCACCCAGTCGTACGGCTCCCGCGAACTGGACGCGGCGCTGCTGCAGATCCCGCAGACCGGGTTCCTGCCGCCGGACGACCCGCGCGTCATCGGCACCGTCGAGGCCGTGCAGCGCGAACTCCTCCACGACGGGCTGGTGGCCCGCTACTCGGTGGGTACCGCCGACTCGCCCGACGGCCTGACCGGCGGTGAGGGTGCCTTCCTCGCCTGCTCCTTCTGGCTGGCGGACGCCCTGCGGCTGATCGGCCGCGAGGACGAGGCCCGTGAGCTGTACGAACGGCTCCTGGAGCTGCGCAACGACGTGGGCCTGCTCTCCGAGGAGTACGACCCCCGCGCCGGACGCCAACTGGGCAACTTCCCGCAGGCGTTCACCCACGTCCCGCTGATCCGGGTCGCCTACGAACTCGACCGGCACGCCCTGCACGCCCGCCGTGAGGACCCCAAGGCGCCGCCCGGCGGACCCTCCGGCGCGAAGGAGGGGTGAGCCGTGCTTCCCGGATTCTTCACCAGGGCCGTCGAACTGCTGCTCGGCCGGGACGGCCGGGGCCGCCCCCTCCACTTCCAGGCGGCGGGCGGCGCCACCCTGCTGCTCGTCGTGGTGATGCTGCTCGGCTCCTGGGCCGTGATCGTCGCCGAGCACGGCGCGCCGCGCGCCAATCTGACCTCGTACCCGAAGGCCCTGTGGTGGTCCATCGAGACGGCCACGACCGTCGGGTACGGCGACTTCTTCCCGGTGACGCTCTGGGGCCGGGTGGTCGGCGCGGTCGTCATGGTCGTCGGCATCACCACCTACGGCATGGTCACCGCCGCCATCGCCACCTGGTTCGTGGGCCGGGAGCAGAAGCGCCACGAACTCACGCACAGGGCGCATGAGTTGTGCGACGAGACCGCGCACGCCCTGCATGAGCGGTTCGACCGGCTGGAGCGGATGCTCGGAGCGAAGGGCAAGGGCGACTGACCGGCGGGTGTCCACACCTCGGACGATGTTCCCATTTCCTGGACAGCCTCTTGACGCGGGGCGGGGTCGGATCGACACTCCAGGTGGGGTATTTCCTAGTGAACAGGTAGGGAATGATGGGGCGCCTGGAGCCGGTCGTCACTCATGTGCCGCGCGCACGCCGGCGGTCCCTTCTGCTGACCTCCCGCCGTCACATCGATCTGCTGCGCGTCTGCAGCGCGAGAAGCCCCCTGAGCTGAGCCGCCGGCGGGGCGCTCCATCGGGCCCGAGCCCGCGCCCGAGCCCGCGCCGTTCCGTGTACTCGCGTCACCACGCGACCGCGCACCAGAATCCCGGGGAGACACATGTCCGCCATGCCCGTCCACGCCCTGAACGCCGTTCCGTCGCCGCGGCCCCTGCCCTCCTTCCGGGGCAGGATCGGCTGCGACGCGCGCAGCGGCCACTACGCCGTGCCGCGCCGCTACCGGCTCCATCTGTCGCTGTCCTGTCCGGGTGCCCTGCGCATCGCCATCGTGCACAGCCTCCTCGGGCTGGCCGACGCCTGTCCCGTGACCCTCCTGCCCGCCGTGCCCGACGGCCCGGACGGCGAGCACTCCGCGCTGCGCCCGCTGTACGAGGCGAGTGCCCACCGCTACCCCGGAGCGGCCGTGGCGCCCGTCCTCAGCGACGACTGGTCCGGACGCATCGTCAGCACCCACGCCCCCGACATCATGCGCGACCTCGCCCGGCGCTTCGGCGGCGGCCGGCCGGAGATGTACCCGAAGGGCGCGGAGGCCGAGATCGAGGGGGTCGCCCGCCTCTGCGAACAGGGCATGGACGGGGCCGCCCAGCGCGCCGGACGTGTCGGCGCCGACGACCTGGAACGCGGCGACGCGCTGCGCTCCCTGCTGCGCACCCTGCGCTCCCTGGACGCCCGGCTCGCCGGGCAGACGTATGTCCTCGGCGACCAACTCACCGCCGCCGACGTCGAGTTGTGGGTCGCTCTGGTACGGCTCGACACCGTGCACCGCTGGCACCTTGACGCCTCCGCCGTGCACCGGATCGCCGACCACCCCCACCTGTGGGCGTACGCCCGGCGACTGGCCGCCCACCCCGCCTTCGGCCCGCACCTCGACCTCGACGGCATCGCCCGCCGTCACCACGCCCACTGCCAGGGCCTGGAGGCGGCCGGTGCGGCCGTACAGATCCTGGACTGGGCCTCGCACGTCCCGGACCAGGGCGTATCGACAGACGGACGAGCGTCCCATGTGCTGGACTGACGTTGACAGCGGCCCGCCGGGCCTGAGTTACTTACGGCCACCCGAAGAGCGCGAGGCCCCACCGGGCCGGAAGACCGCCGGAAGACCGCCGGAAGAACGATGGTGACGGACATGTACGCATCCCCGAGGCCCGCCGCATGGCGCCGCCAGGGCTGCGTGCCGCTCTGCGCCGACCGCGCCGTCGATCTGCTCCGGGTCAACAGCGCACTGTGTAGCGCACGTTAGCGCGCCGTCCGGGCCCGACCCGGCGCCGCGCTCCCGTCGAGGCTGACGGTTCCCCGAACCTCCGAGACACCGCACCGGCGGTCGTCTCTCTCCGCCAGCCCCGGTGCCGTGCGCATCCCGTGACTCCCTTCCGTGCCTCCGTACGGCGAGCGGCGCCCCGTCGCCCGCCGTACCCCGTCACGGCCGAAGTCGCCCGCGTCGCCTGGGGTTTCGACACTCCTCCGGAGCCCTTGATGAGTGAACCCCCAGGCGCCGCCGTGTCCTTGACCGAGGCACCGCCGCCCGCCGACACCCCGTCGAAGCAGCTCGCCGCCCAGCGCGTACTGCCACTGCGCCGCCCCGGCCGCTGGATCGCCACCGCCCTCGTCCTGGTCCTCGCGGCCCAGTTCGTCCACGGACTGATCTCCAACCCGTTCTACCAGTGGGACCGCTTCGCCTACTGGTTCCTGCGGCCGACCATCCTCGACGGACTGCTCATCACCCTCGAAGTCACCGCCTACAGCGCGGTGCTGGGCCTCCTCGGCGGCATCCTTCTCGCCCTGGCCCGGCTCTCCGACAGCCCGGTCCTGCGCTCGGTCAGCTGGGTCTACATCTGGGCCCTGCGCTCGATCCCGCTGATCGTCGTCCTGCTGTTCCTCTACAACTTCAGCGCCCTCTACCAGACGCTCAGCCTGGGCGTGCCCTTCGGCCCGGCGTTCTTCACCTTCGACGAGTCACGGCTCGCCACCGACATGGCCGTCGCCGTCATCGGCCTCTCCCTCAACGAGGCCGCCTACGCCGCCGAGGTCGTCCGCGGCGGCATCCTCTCCGTCGACCAGGGCCAGCACGAGGCGGCCTCCGCCCTCGGCCTGCCGAAGGGCTACCAGTTCCGCAGGATCGTCTTCCCGCAGGCCCTGCGCTCGATCACCCCGAACTACGTCAACCAGCTGATCGGCCTGATCAAGAGCACCTCCCTGGTCTTCTACGTCTCGCTGCTCGACCTCTTCGGCACGGCCCAGGCCATGGGCTCCACCTACCCCGGCGACATCGTGCCGCTGCTGATGGTCTCCACCGTCTGGTACCTGATCCTCACCAGCGTCGTCTCCGTCATCCAGTTCTACGTCGAGCGGTACTACGCCCGGGGCGCCACCCGCACCCTCCCGCCGACACCGCTGCAGAGACTGCGGACCGGGGTCACCGACCTCCGCGCCCGCGTCCGCGAGGAGGCCGCCGTATGACCGCCACGACGCGCGAGAGCGCCAAGGCGCTCGACCAGCCGGCCGCCACGGTCGAGGTGCACGACGTGCACAAGTGGTACGGCGCCCACCGGGTCCTCAACGGCGTCGACCTGACCGTCCGCCCCGGCGAGGTCACCGTGATCCTCGGCCCGTCCGGCTCCGGCAAGTCCACGCTGCTCAGGGTCATCAACCACCTGGAGAAGCCCGAGATCGGCCATGTCAGCGTCAACGGCGAGCTGATCGGCGTACGGCGTCACGGCGACCGGCTGAAGGAGCTGAGCGAACGGGCGATCCTCACCCAGCGCTCCCGGATCGGCTTCGTCTTCCAGAACTTCAACCTCTTCCCGCACCTGACCGTGCTGGAGAACGTGGCCGCCGCCCCGGTGGCGACCGGCAAGCTCGGCCGCGCCCGGGCCGACGACCTCGCCCATGAACTCCTGGACCGGGTGGGCCTCGCCGACAAGGCCGCCGCCTACCCACGGCAGCTGTCGGGCGGACAGCAGCAGCGTGTGGCCATCGCCCGCGCCCTCGCCCTGCGGCCCGGCGTCATCCTCTTCGACGAGCCGACCTCCGCCCTCGACCCCGAACTCGTCGGTGAAGTCCTCGCCGTCATCAAGGACCTGGCGCGCGGCGGCACCACGCTGGTGATCGTCACCCATGAGATCGGCTTCGCCCGGGAGATCGCCGACCGGGTCGTCTTCATCGACGACGGCCGCATCGTCGAACAGGGCCCGCCCGCCGAGGTCCTGGACAGGCCGCGCCACGAGCGCACGAAGGACTTCCTCAGCAAGGTCCTCTGACCGCGCCCGCCCCCTTGGGACTTCCCCCACGGCCCCCCACACGCACGCACATCACCGTCCACACCCTCTCGACACGACAAGGACAGCCATGCCCACGCACACCCGGTTCTCCCGGCGCAGCCTGCTGCGCGGCATCACCGCGGCGACCGCCGCCGCCACCCTCGCCACCGGGCTCGCCGCCTGCGGGGGCGACACCGAGGCCGCCACCACGACCGGATCGGCCTCCGCCGGCACGGTCACCGTGGGGCAGCTGTCCAACGGCGCCGCCAAGGAGACCAGGATCAAGGTCTCCGAGGTGAAGTCCATCAGCGCCAAGCTGCCCGCCGCGATCAAGAAGAGCGGCAAGCTGGTGATCGGATCCGGCACACTGCCGTCAGGCAGCCCGCCGCTCGGCTTCATCGGGAGTGACCAGAAGACCGTCACCGGCTCCGAGCCGGACCTCGCCAGACTCGTGGCGGCGGTGCTCGGCCTCGAACCCGAGGTGCGCCAGTCGACCTGGGAGAACCTGTTCATCGGGATCGACAGCGGCAAGGTCGACGTCGGCTTCTCCAACATCACCGACACCGAGGAACGCAAGCAGAAGTACGAGTTCGCCTCCTACCGCAAGGACGACCTGGCCTTCGAGACGAAGAAGGACAACGCCTGGAAGTTCGACGGGGACTACGAGAACCTCGCCGGGAAAACGGTCTCCGTCGGCAACGGCACCAACCAGGAGAAGATCCTCCTGGAGTGGAAGGCCAAGCTGGCGAAGGAGGGCAGGAAGCCTCTCACCGTCAAGTACTTCCAGGAGACCAACAGCCTCTATCTGGCGCTGAGCAGCGGCAAGATCGACGCCTACTTCGGGCCCAGCCCCAACCTCGCGTACCACGCGGCCAAGACCGCCGGTACGCCCCAGGCGACCCGGATCGCGGGGCAGTTCTCCGGCGCCGGTGAGTCCCTCCAGGGCCTGATCGCCGCGACCGCGAAGAAGGACAGCGGCCTCGCCGAACCGCTCGCCGAGGCGATCAACCATCTGATCGACAACGGCCAGTACGCCGAGTGGCTGAAGGCCTGGAACCTCTCCAACGAGTCCGTGGAGAAGTCCGAGGTCAACCCGCCGGGCCTGCCGCTCACCAACTCCTGACCAACCGTCACCCCAACCGCACGGCACACCCGTTGAACACTCCGCCGAAGAGGGAGAGGACTCCGTCCCCGTGGCCCATCCGACCGAACCGCACGGGGGCGGAGCCCCGCTCGCACCGGACACCTCGGTTCTCGACAACGCCGTATGGACCTCCCTCGACGGCCCGCACGCCCGCTTCGCCGAACGGTTCGGCAGGGCCGCCCGCTACCGGACCGACGTCTACGCCTTCGCCGCCCTCGCCGACCCGGCGGACCCGGCCGCCTGGGCCGACCTGCGCACGCTCGTCGGCCCGGGAGCCGTCGTCCGGGTCAAGCCGGTCGACCGGGTCCCCGACGGCTGGGAGGTACTGGGCGGTGGACAGGGTGTCCAACTCGTGGACGCAGGTCTCCGGGCCGAGCCCGCCCCCGAAGCGGTGCCGCTCGGTCCGGACGACGTCCCCGAGATCCTGGACCTCGTCGCCCGTACCGAACCGGGCCCCTTTCTGAAGCACACCGTCGAACTGGGCACCTATCTCGGCATCCGGGACAGGGGGCGGCTCGTCGCCATGGCGGGGGAACGCGTCCATCCGCCCGGCTGGACCGAGATCAGCGCGGTCTGCACCGACCCGGAGTACCGCGGCCGGGGCCTCGCCACCCGCCTGGTCCGCGCGGTCGCCGCGGGCATCCGCGCACGCGGCGAGACCCCCTTCCTGCACGCCGCCGCCGACAACGTCCCCGCGATCCGGCTCTACGAGTCCCTCGGCTTCACCCCGCGCCGCCGTTCCACGATCCTGGCGGTCCGCAGTCCGGGAACACCCGGTGGGGGCGCGATGTTGTGACGCACGACGAGATCCGCGAGGCGCCGTCGCGCGCCCGGACGAGGGAGGTGCCGGCCGTGCCCCGTGTGCCGCGCGCCGTCCGCCTCCACTCCCGGCCCCATATCGATCTCCTGCGCGTGGCCGGCGCGCTCTGTCGCTCCTGACCCTGATCCCAGCCGCCGTGCCCCGTGCCGTCCCCGGGGCCGGTGACGGCCGTCGTACGCACCTCCAGGAAGGCGCCCACCCGTGTCCCCCTCCGCCGCTTCGCCCGCGCCCGCATCCCCGACTCCCGCATCCCAGACTTCCGCCTCCTCCATTCCCGCCTCCCCGACTCCTCCTCCCGCCGCCCTGCACCTCGCCGTCGCGCTGGACGGCACCGGCTGGCATCCCGCCTCCTGGCGCGAGCCGGTCGCCCGGCCCCGCGAGGTGTTCACCGCCGGATACTGGGCCGACCTCGTCGGCGAGGCCGAGCACGGACTCCTCGACCTCGTGACGATCGAGGACGGCCTCGGCCCGCAGTCCGCGCACTTCCTGGACCCGGACGAGCGCACCGACCAGCTCCGCGGCCGGCTGGACGCCGTCCTCGTCGCGGCCCGGATCGCCCCTCTCACCCGGCACATAGGCATCGTGCCGACCACCGTGGCCACCCACACCGAGCCGTTCCACATCTCCAAGGCGATCGCCACCCTCGACCACGTCAGCTCCGGCCGGGCCGGCCTCCGTGTGCAGATCACCGCCCGGCCGAACGAGGCCGCCCACTTCGGCCGCCGTACGGTCCCGCGCATCGAGGCCTACGACAGCCCGGACGCCCAGGAGCTGGTGGCCGATCTGTTCGACGAGGCCGCCGACTACGTCGAGGTGGTGCGCCGCCTCTGGGACAGCTGGGAGGACGACGCCGAGATCCGGGACGTGGCCACCGGACGGTTCGTCGACCGGGACAAGCTGCACTACATCGACTTCCAGGGTCGCCGGTTCAGTGTCAAGGGCCCCTCCATCACCCCCCGTCCGCCGCAGGGCCAGCCCCTCGTGGCCGCCCTCGCGCACGCCACCGTCCCGTACCGGCTGGTGGCCCGCCAGGCGGACATCGGCTTCGTCACCCCGCACGACACCGACCAGGCGCGCGCGATCGTCGCCGAGATCCGCGCCGAGCAACGGGCCGCCGGGCGCGCCGACGAACCCCTGCACGTCTTCGGCGACCTGGTCGTCTTCCTCGACGACGACCCGGCCGAGGCGGCGGCCCGCCGGGAGCGTCTCGACGCGCTCGCGGGGGAGCCGTACACGAGCGACGCCCGGATCTTCACCGGCACACCCGCCCAACTCGCCGACCTGTTGCAGGAGTTGGCGACAGCCGGGCTGACCGGCTTCCGGCTGCGGCCCGCCGTGGCCGGCCACGACCTCCCGGCGATCACCCGGGGCCTGGTTCCCGAACTCCAGCGCCGCGACGCCTTCCGCCACGCCTACGAGGCCGACACCCTGCGCGGACTGCTGGGACTGGCCCGCCCCGCCAACCGCTACACCGCCGCCTGAGCGGGCGGGAGAGGACACCCCATGAGCAAGCCGCTGAAGCAGATCCACCTGGCCGCCCACTTCCCGGGCGTCAACAACACCACCGTCTGGAGCGACCCGAAGGCCGGCAGCCACATCGAGTTCAGCTCCTTCGCACACTTCGCGCGGACCGCCGAACGCGCCAAGTTCGACTTCCTGTTCCTCGCGGAAGGCCTGCGGCTGCGCGAACAGGGCGGCCGGATCTACGACTTGGACGTCGTGGGCCGCCCCGACACCTTCACCGTGCTGTCCGCGCTCGCCGCCGTCACCGACCACCTCGGCCTGACCGGCACCATCAACTCCACCTTCAACGAGCCCTACGAGGTGGCCCGCCAGTTCGCCAGCCTCGACCACCTCTCCGGCGGGCGCGCCGCGTGGAACGTCGTCACCTCCTGGGACGCCTTCACCGGCGAGAACTTCCGCCGGGGCGGCTTCCTGCCGCAGGAGGAGCGCTACTCCCGCGCGAAGGAGTTCCTGGCCACCGCGAACGAACTCTTCGACTCCTGGGACGGGGACGAGATCGTCGCCGACCGGGAGACGGGCGTCTTCCTGCGGGACGCCAAGGCCGGGGCCTTCGTGCACAGCGGGCAGCACTTCGACATCGAGGGCCGGTTCAACGTCCCGCGCTCACCCCAGGGCCGCCCGGTGATCTTCCAGGCCGGGGACTCCGACGAGGGCCGCGAGTTCGCCGCGTCGAGCGCCGACGCCATCTTCAGCCGGTACGCCGACCTGGATTCGGGCCGCGCCTTCTACGCCGACGTCAAGAACCGTCTCGCCCGCCACGGCCGCCGCCACGACCAGCTGCTCATCCTGCCCGCGGCGACCTTCGTGCTCGGCGACACCGACGCCGAGGCCGAGAAACTCGCCAAGGAGGTACGCCGCCTCCAGGTCAGCGGGGCCACCGCCCTCAAGCACCTGGAGTTCGTCTGGAACCGGGACCTGTCCTCCTACGACCCGGACGGCCCGCTCCCCGACGTCGACCCCGATGTCAGCGACACCCATATCTCCAAGGGCCGCGCCCAAGTCCGCATGTACCGCGACCCGCTCGCCACCGCCCGCGAATGGCGGGAGCGCGCCGAGGCCAACAACTGGTCCATCCGCGACCTCGTCATCAACACCGGCAACCGCCAGAACTTCATCGGCAGCCCGCAGACGGTCGCCCGCACGATCGACGAGTACGTCCAGTCCGACGCCGCCGACGGCTTCATCCTCGTCCCCCACATCACCCCCACCGGCCTCGACCCCTTCGCCGACAAGGTCGTCCCCCTCCTCCAGGAACGGGGCGTCTTCCGCACGGAGTACGAGGGCACGACCCTCCGCGACCACCTGGGGCTGGACGCGCTCACGTAGAGGGTGGGCGCGGCGGCTCCCGGCGGGGGCGGCAACCCGCCCCCGCCCAACCTCCGAACCGGGTACCTTCTGTTCAACAGAGCTGTACAGAAGCCGACATCAGAGGGGAGCCCCGTGTCCCCCGCCGCCGCTCCCCCCGTAGGAGCCCGCATCCGGCAGGCCCGCCTGGCGCGCGGCATGAGCCTGCGCGCCCTCGCCCGGGACGTCGGCGTCTCGGCGAGCCTGGTCTCCCAGATCGAGACGGGCAAGAGCCAGCCCTCGGTCAGCACGCTGTACGCGATCACCACGGCCCTGTCGATCTCGGTCGAGTCGCTCTTCGACAGCGAGACCGACGAGCCGAAGCGTGCGCCGGTCACCCCGCCCACCACCGTCCCCCACGCCCTCGCCACCATCGCCGCCGACCACGCCCGCCGGATCGGCCCCCTGGTCGGCGCCGGGGACCGCGAACGGCTGGAGCTGGACTCCGGGGTCGTATGGGAACGCCTCGGTCATGTTCCGGGCGCGGACGTCGACTTCCTGCTCGTCACCTACCGTCCCGGCGGCTCCTCCTCCGGCTCGGGCGGCCTCATGCGGCACACCGGCACCGAGTACGGCTGCCTCACCTCGGGCGAACTCGTCCTGACCCTCGGCTTCGAGGAGTTCACCCTGCGCCCCGGCGACGCGGTCTGCTTCGAGTCGGCGACCCCGCACCGCTACCGCAACGACGGCGACGAACCGGCCGTCGGTGTCTGGTTCGTGTTCAGTACCACTTGACACCCGGCCCGCGCGGTCGTTCACTCCGCAGTGATGGGGGTGGTCGCCGTGGCGATCCGCACATTCGGACCCAACGCCGTCGACTGGGAAGAGCGCGTCGATCTGGACCGGCTCCGCAAGGAGCGTCTGGCCCGCCTGCACACCGCACTGAACGGCTCCTCCCTCGGCGCCGTCCTCACCTTCGACTTCGCCAACATCCGCTATATGTCCGCCACCCATATCGGCACCTGGGCGATGGACAAGCTGATCCGCTTCGCCCTCCTCGTCCGCGGCGGTGAACCGGTCGTCTGGGACTTCGGCTCGGCCGCCCGCCACCACCAGCTGTACAACCCGTGGCTGGACCACGGGAACGGCAAGGAGGGCGGCCCGCCGAGCGGCGCCCGCGCCGGTATCTCCACCCTCCGGGGCGCCTTCCACCCGGACGCCGGGATCGCCGCCGACGTGGCCGCGAAGATCGCCGCCGAACTGCGCGAACACGGCCTGGCGGACGCGCCGTTGGGCGTCGACATCGTCGAGATGCCGATCCTGGCCGCGCTGCGCGCCGAGGGCATCGACGTCGTCGACGGCCAGCAGGTCTTCCTCGCCGCCCGCCGCACCAAGACCCGCGACGAGATCTCCCTGCTCACCCAGGCGTGCTCGATGGTCGACGCCGCGTACGAGGAGCTGTACGGCTTCCTGCGCGCCGGCGTACGCGAGAACGAGTGCGTGGGGCTCGTCAGCAAGGTCCTCTACGACCTGGGCAGCGAGTACGTCGAGGGCGTCAACGCCATCTCGGGGGAGCGCTGTTCACCCCACCCGCACGTCTACAGCGACCGACTGATCCGCCCCGGCGACCCCGCCTTCTTCGACATCCTGCACAGCCACCTCGGCTACCGCACCTGCTACTACCGCACCTTCGCCGTCGGCAGCGCCTCGACCGCCCAGCGCGACGCCTACGTCCGCTGCCGCGAGTACATGGACGCCGCCATCGCCCTGGTCCGCCCCGGCGCGACCACCGCCGACATCGTCGAAGTCTGGCCGCGCGCCCAGGAGTTCGGGTTCCCCGACGAGACGGCCGCCTTCGCGCTGCAGTACGGCCACGGCGTCGGCCTGTCGATCTGGGAGAAGCCGATCTTCAGCCGTCTCGTCTCCCTCGACCACCCCGAAGTCCTCGAAGAGGGCATGGTGTTCGCCCTGGAGACGTACTGGCCGGCCGCCGACGGCTGGTCCGCCGCCCGCATCGAGGAGGAGATCGTCGTCACCGCCGACGGCTGCGAGGTCATCACCAAGTTCCCCGCCGAGGAACTCCTCGTGGCCGGCCGCCGCTACTGGACGGTCGACGGCCCCCTGAACACCCGCCGCGAGGCCCAGTCCCACCTCAACACCCGCCCGAACGGGGGCACATGATGGCCGACGGCCTGGACGACCTGGCGGACCCACGGGCCACGAGGGGCACCGCCGACATCGACGACACCGTGGACGCGGACGAACTCCTCGCGCTCTACGAGCAGATGGCCCTGATCCGCCGCACCGAGAAGGCCGCCCACGACCTGTTCCTCTCCGGCCTCGTCAAGGGCACCACCCATCTCGCCGCCGGACACGAGGCCGTCGCCGTCGGCGCGAGCGCCGCCCTGCGCCCCGACGACTACGTCTTCGCCACCTACCGGGGCCACCACCACGCCCTCGCCCGGGGCGCGACCCCCGAGGAGTGCCTCGCCGAACTCATGAGCAGGGCAACGGGGTTGTGCCGGGGCAAGGGCGGCTCGATGCACCTCACGAAGGCCTCGGTCGGCATGCTCGGCTCGTACGCGATCGTCGGCGCCCATCTCCCCATGGCCGTGGGCGCCGCCTGGTCCGCCCGGCTGCGCGGCTCCGGGCAGATCGCGGTGGCCTTCTTCGGCGACGGCGCCACCAACATCGGTGCCTTCCACGAGGCGCTCAACCTGGCGGCCGTGTGGAAGCTGCCGGTGCTCTTCGTCTGCGAGAACAACCTGTACATGGAGTACACGCCCATCGCCGACGTCACCGCCGTGCCCCGGCCCGCCGCCGACCGCGCGCCCGCCTACGGCATCGACGGCGAGGTCGTCGACGGCAACGACGTGGTGCTGGTGCGCGACGCGGTGGCGCGCCTCGCGGACCGGGCCCGGGCGGGAGACGGGCCCGGTCTGCTGGAGGCGCGGACCTACCGGCACTACGGGCACAGCCGCGCCGACCCGGCCACCTACCGGCCTGCCGACGAGGTCGAGCACTGGCTGAAGCACGACCCGCTCGATCTGGCGCGGGCCCGGCTCGCCGCCCTCGGCGAGTCCACCCTCGACGCCGACGCCCGCGTGGAGCGGACCGTGAGCGAGGCCGTCGACGCGGCCAAGGGCGCGCCCGGCCCCGACCCCGCCGAGGCGCTGACCGACGTATGGGCCGACGGAGGTGCCGTATGGCGGACGTGATCACCTACCGCGAGGCGGTCGCCGAGGGCCTGGCCCGGGAGATGCGCCGCGACCCGACCGTGGTGTGCCTGGGCGAGGACATCGCCGAGGCCGGGGGAGTGTTCAAGACGACCGTCGGGCTGCTGAAGGAGTTCGGGCCGGAGCGGGTGTGGGACACGCCCATCTCCGAACAGGCCATCGTGGGCGCGGCGATGGGCGCCGCGATGACCGGGATCCGCCCGGTCGCCGAGATCATGTTCTCCGACTTCCTGGCCTGTTGCTGGGACTACCTCGCCAACGAGATACCGAAAGTACGCTATATGACGGGCGGTCAGGTCACCGTCCCGCTCGTCGTCCGCACCGCCAACGGCGGCGGCCTCGGCTTCGGCGCCCAGCACTCGCAGTCCACCGAGAACTGGGCGCTCACCGTCCCCGGCCTGAAGATCGCGGCACCCTCGACCCCGGCCGACGTCATCGGCATGATGGCCGCCGCCGTCCGCAGCGACGACCCGGTGGTCTTCTTCGAGCACAAGGCCCTCCTCGCCACCAAGGGCCCGCCCCCGCCACCGGACCACGTGGTCGAGCTGGGCCGCGCCCGCATCGTCCGCGAGGGCGGCGACATCACCCTCGTCGCGCTCGCAGCCATGGTCCCCGTCGCCCTCGAAGCCGCCCGGCGGCTGGCCGAGGAGGGCGTCGAGGCCGAGGTGATCGACCTGCGCGGACTGATCCCGCTGGACACGGCCACCGTGCTCGCCTCGCTCGCCCGGACCTCGCGGCTGGTGACCGTCGAGGAGAACCCGTACCAGGGCGGCTGGGGCGCGACCCTCGTCTCCGTCGTCGCCGACGAGGGCTTCGGCCTGCTGGACGCGCCGGTCCGGCGGGTGGCGGGGGAGTGCGTACCGCTGCCGTTCGCCGACACCCTGGAGGAACGGGTCGTGCCCACCGTCGGCCGGGTCATGAGGACGGTCCGCGACCTCGCCGCATACTGACTCCCCTGACTGATCGTCAGCTTTCATACGGACCCACCTCTGGGAGGAACGGCGATGACCAAACGGATGCTCCTGCGCTCGGGCCATGTCGTCACGATGGACCCGGTCATCGGCGACCTGCCCGAGGGCGACGTCCTCATCGAGGACGGCACGATCACGGCCGTCGCGCCCGCGATCGACGCGGACGTGGACGCCGAGGTGCTCGACATGACCGGCCGTATCGTCATCCCCGGCTTCGTCGACACCCACCGCCACACCTGGGAGGCGCCGATCCGCGGCTGCGCCCCCGACGCCACCCTCGACGACTACTTCGTCGACGTCCTCGACACCTTCGCGCCCGTCTACACCCCCGAGGACGTGTACGCGGGCAACCTCGCCGGCACCCTGGAGTGCCTCAACGCGGGCATCACCACCCTCGTCGACTGGTCGCACATCAACAACACGCCCGAGCACCCCGACGCCGCGATCCAGGCGCTGCGGGAGACCGGCATCCGCGCCCAGTACGCGTACGGCAGCGCCAACACCTCCCTCGCCGACTACTGGTTCGACAGCAAGATCGCGGTCCCCGGCGACGACGTACGCCGGATCCGTGCCGAGCACTTCACCTCCGACGACGGTCTGCTGACCATGGGGCTGGCCACCCGGGGCCCCGGCTTCTGCACGAACGACGTGGTCACCCAGGAGTGGGCCCTCGCCCGTGAACTGGGCATCCCGATCACCGTCCATGTCGCCATGGGCCGCCTCGCCGGACGCTTCGGCATGGTCAGACAGCTGCGCGATCTGGGACTGCTCGGCCCCGACACGACCTACGTCCACTGCTGTCACCTCAGTGAGGACGAGTGGCGCATGGTGGCCGACAGCGGCGGCACGGTGTCCATCGCCGCCCAGGTGGAGACCCAGATGGGCCACGGCTGGCCGCCCGTGATGCAGGCGATCGAGCACGGGCTGCGGCCGTCCCTGAGCATCGACGTCGTCACCACCGTCCCCGGCGACATGTTCACCCAGATCAGGGCCGCCTTCGGCGCGGAACGCGGCCGGGTCAACGCCGACTGCTGGCACGCCAACCTGCCCGTCCCGAACACCATGCTGACGGCCCGTCGGATGCTGGAGATCGCCACCGTCAACGGCGCCCATGTGGCCGGACTGGAGGACCGCACCGGCTCCCTCACCCCCGGCAAACGGGCGGACATCGTCGCCCTCGACGCCACCGCCCTCAACATGGCACCCGTGCACGACCCGGTGGCCGCCGTGACCCTCAGCGCCGACGTCTCCAACGTGGACACCGTCATCGTCGACGGCGTGGTCCACAAGCGCGACGGCCGGCTGCTCGCGGACACCGGCCGGGCCCGCCGCCTGGTCGAGGAGTCACGTGACCGCCTGCTCGCGGCCGTGGCGGCACGGAAGCCCGACGCATGACCCACCACGTGATACGCCGGGCCGCCGAGATCCCCCAACTGCCTTACGACAGCGGGGGGTTCCGGCGGCAGGCGCTCATCGGCGAGACGGACGGCGCCGTGCACACCGGCTTCGGCATCTGCGAACTGCGGCCCGACGGCACGGTCGGCGCCCACGTCCACTCCTACGAGGAGAGCTTCCACCTCCTCTCCGGCACGGCGGTCCTCGACACCCCCGAGGGCTCGTACCTCCTCGAAGAGGGCGACTACGGCCTCCTCCCGGCCGGCGTCCCGCACGCCTGGCGCGGCGCCGGGGACGCCGTCGCCCGCTGGGCCGACATGCTCGCCCCCGTGCCCCGCGCCCGCTACGGCCACGACACCCAGCCGGTGCCCGCGCTGCCGGAACGCGAGCCCGTCCGCATCGACGTACGGGACCCGCGCACCCGCTCCTTCGGGCACTTCGAGGCCGCGCAGATGGACCCCGGGAAGCAGTCGCAGGACCTCCTCGCCCTGTCGGCGAGCATGCGGACCGCGCTGCTCGTCTACAGCGGGATCACCGTGAAGATGATGGTGGACACCGACCTCGGGGCGGTCGCCTCGACCATGTTCATGGTCGGATACACCCCCGAAGGGGTCGCCGGCACCCACGACCACCCCTTCGAGGAGACGTATCTGATTCTCGAAGGGGTCGTCGACGCGACGTTCGACGGACGGAGTTACCGGCTCGGCGTGGGCGATGTCGCCTGGGCGGGCGCCGGTTGTGTGCACGGATTCGCCAACGCCGGTGACACACCGGTGCGTTGGCTGGAGACCCAGGCACCGCAGCCGCCGTCACGCCACTCGTACCGCTTCACCCGTGACTGGGAGTACCTGGATCGGATCCTCGGAGAGGGGGAGCGGCCATGAGCGGTGTGGTCGTCGTCGGCGGCACGTCCGGGATCGGCCGGGAGTTCGCCCGGCACCGCGCGGAACGCGGCGACGAGGTGATCCTCACCGGCCGGGACCCGGACCGTG
Source organism: Streptomyces griseiscabiei (assembly GCF_020010925.1). Classification (NCBI taxonomy): domain Bacteria; kingdom Bacillati; phylum Actinomycetota; class Actinomycetes; order Kitasatosporales; family Streptomycetaceae; genus Streptomyces; species Streptomyces griseiscabiei. The sequence continues at coordinate 2,227,958 of NZ_JAGJBZ010000002.1, forward strand.
CCGCCGCCGTCGCCAAGGAGGTCGGCGCGGCCCGCGGCCTCGCCCTCGACCTGTCCCGGCCGCACGGGATCGCCGGAGCCCTGACGGACGTCGGCCCCGTCGACCACCTGGTCCTCGCCGGTGTCTCCCGCGACCACAACCGGGTCGACGACTACGACATCGACGCCGCCCTCCACCTCGTCACCCTCAAACTCGTCGGCTACACCGAGGTCGTCCACGCCCTGCGGACCCGGCTGGACGACGACAGCGCCGTCGTCGTCTTCGGCGGCCAGGCCAAGGAACGCCCCTACCCCGGGGCGACCACCGTCGCCACCGTCAACGCGGGCGTCACCGGCCTGGTCCACACCCTCGCCACCGAACTCGCGCCCGTCCGCGTCAACGCCGTCCACCCGGGAGTCGTCGGCGACAGCCCCTTCTGGTCGGACAAACCCCTCGGCGCCCTGATCGACAGGACACCGACGGGCCGCCTCGCGACCATGGGGGACGTGGTCGACGCCGTGGACTTCCTCCTCCGCAACCGCTCGGTCAACGGGATCGGCCTGAACATCGACGGAGGCTGGCTCCTGCGCTGACCCCGAGCGGCCCCCGCACCGTCAGGTGTCCTCACGCGGCCAGTTCTCGGCCTCGAACATCCAGTGCTGCTTCTCCAGTTCGTAGGTGACCGAGATCAGCAGATCCTGGGTGACCTTGTCGGCCTCCTCCGTGGCGTCGATCCGCCCACGCAGCCGCCCGATCGCCGTCTCCAGCGCCTCGACCAGCAGCCGTACGACCTCGGTGTCCCGCAGCCGGCCCTCCTTCGGGCCCTGCAGCGCGCACCGCGCCGCCACGGTCTCCGGCCGTCCGTCGGGGGTGACCCCGAGCGCCGCCGCGCGTTCGGCGACCTGGTCGGCGTACGACCGTGCCGTGGACACCACCTCGTCGAGCTGGAGATGGATCGAACGGAACCTCGGTCCCACGATGTTCCAGTGGGCCTGCTTCCCGATCAGCGAGAGTCCCAGCAGATCCACCAGGCTCTCCTGCAGCGCGTCGCCCGCGATCCGGCGGGCGGGCTCGGGAAGGGTGCTCCTCACTGTCGTCATCAGGCGTAACTCCTCACAGCCGTAGTCTCCTGTCGCTCCGTACGGGCGCGCGCCGCGTGCCGGGCGGCGTCGGCGCTCCCGGCCCTCCGGAGCAGGTCGGTGCGCTCCTCCTCGCCCATGCCGCCCCACACGCCGGCCGTCTGCCCGCTGTCGAGCGCCCAGTCGAGGCACTCGCGGCGCACCGGGCAGCGGGCGCAGACGCGTTTGGCGGCGGCGACGTCGTCGAGCGCCGGTCCCGTGGTGCCCACGGGGAAGAACAGTTCGGGGTCCTCTCCCACGCAGGCCGCTTTCAGCAACCACTCCATGCGGGGCCGGGTGCCCAGGACGCATGGGGCAAAACGCGGCGTCCGGGCCGGGCGGTCCCGGTACGGCGGGTGAGCTCAGCGAGCCAGTACGCCGTCCACGAACTCCTTGACGTCCGCGAGCACTTCGCCCTTGTTCGTCTCGTTGAACACCTCGTGCCGAGCGCCCGCGTAGATCCGCTCGGTCCACTCGGCGCCCCGGAACTCCTCGATCCCCGTACGGCTGCCGGGCAGCGGCACGATCCGGTCGTCGTCGCCGTGCAGCCACAGCAGCGGGAGCGGACCGACCGACCCGCTCTTGGAGATCGTCTCCAGGGAGTGGTCGATGGCCTCCAGCGTCGGCCGCTTGAACGGGCCGTGCCACACCAGCGGATCGTTCGCGTACGTGGCGCCGACCGCCATGTCCCGCGAGAGCAGCTTCGGATCGAGCGGCACCTCGGGCACCTCCGGCGACGCGAGCAGGACCCGCAACGGCGCCCAGATCCCGATCAGCGGCCCGGACAGCACCACCGCGGCGAGCCCGGCGCCGTACCGCTGGGCGTAGCGCGCCCCGATCAGACCGCCCATCGAGTGGCCGATCAGCACCACAGGCAGCCCCGGATACGCGGCCCGCGCCAGCACCTCCACGGCGTGCACGTCGGTGACCACGGCCTCGAAGTCCTCGATCAGCACCCGCTCGCCCGCCGACCTGCCGTGCCCCATGTGATCGGGGCCGAACACCGCCGCGCCGTGCCGCACCAGGGCATCGGCCACATGCTCGTACCGGCCGATGTGCTCCCCGTAGCCGTGCACCAGGAGCACCACGTACCGCGCCCCCTCGCACGGCCATTCCCGTGCGGTGACACCGCCCCGCGTACCGGCGAAGCTGTGCTCGCGCGAGTCGGCCATGACTCCTCCAACCACGTCGGGGAAGGTACCCGGGGGATCTTGCCAGCCCGTCGGACGATGGTCCATGGGCCGTCCCGGGCGAAAGCCCGAACCTGTGAGCGAGAGATCGACCCTCCGGGTGGCGCCCGCACCTGGCGGCGTCAGGGGCGCCGACGAGGGCATGGGTGGGGGGCCGTGGCAGGGTCAACTGGCGAGACGGTCCTGTCGCGCGCCGATAGGTGCGCCTAGCATCGGTCTCCGCATGAACACGATGACTCTCTGGCAGCTGTCCACCGCCGAGTTCGCGGCCCTCGCCTTCGCCGCCCTGCTCGTCGGCTTCTCCAAGACCGCCGTGAGCGGTGCCAACACGGTCAGCCTCGCGATCTTCGCGGCCGTCCTGCCGGCCCGCGCCTCGACGGGCGTCCTCCTGCCGATCCTCATCGTCGGGGACGTCCTCGCCGTCCTCACCTACCGCCGCCACGCCCACTGGCCCACCCTGTGGAAGCTCTTCCCGGCGGTCGGCGCCGGCGTCGTCCTCGGCACGCTCTTCCTTGTCTGGGCCGACGACCAGATCGTCCGCACGTCGATCGGCGCGATCCTGCTGCTGATGACGGCCGTCACGCTCTGGCGCCGGCGCACGGTCGACAAGGACGACGAACCCGACGCGATCACCACCCGCGCCGGCCGCGCCAAGGCCCGTTCGTACGGCGTCCTCGGCGGCTTCACCACCATGGTCGCCAACGCGGGCGGCCCCGTGATGTCCATGTATCTGCTCTCGGCGGGCTTCCGGAAGCTCGGCTTCCTGGGCACCTCGGCGTTCTTCTTCCTCATCGTCAACGTCTCCAAGGTCCCCTTCAGCGTGGGCCTCGGCCTGATCGACAGACACTCCCTGCTGCTGGACGCCGCACTGGCCCTGTTCGTCGTACCGGGCGCCGTCCTCGGCAAGTGGGCGGTGAACCGCATCAACCAGAAGGTGTTCGAGCAGCTCGTGATCGCGGCGACGATCATCGGCGGCCTGCAGCTGCTGCTCCGCTGAACCCGGGAACGCCCACGCCCCCGGGGGCTACCGCTCCGCCGTAGCCCCCGCTACGGACGGCGCCGACTCCGGGTCCCGCGTGGGCAGTCCATGGGACAGGTCCTCCCGCAGCAGCCGCTTGGCGATGGTGTCGACCGCGGCCCGCAGATCCGCGTCGGCGGGCCGGCCGTAGTCCTTCTCCAGCCGCTGCCGCAGCCAGTCGCCCCACGCCGCGCTGATCACCCGCGCCTCACGGGCCCCGGCCTCGGTGTGGGTGAAGAGGGTGTCGGACCGGGTGAGATAGCCCTCCTCGACCATGCGCTGGAACACGGGCACGAGAACCTCGGCCGGCACATGCCGACGGGCCGCGATCAGCGTCAGACTGGCGTGCCCGACCATCCGGGTGAACAACTCCACCTGCATCACCGCCCAGGCGCCTGCGATGTCCAGCCGGGTGTCGGAGTCGAGGACGATCCGGCGGGCGGTCTCCAGCTCCGTACCGCCGATGATCTTTCCGACGGCCGACTCCAGGAGCCGCCGCGAGTCTCCGGCCGGCGGCCTCGCGAACCCCTCGCCCATGTCCGACGAACCCGCCCGCGCGCTGTCCCGCAACCGCACCTGTTTGAGGAAGAGCCCCACCACGAACCCGACGGCCGCGACCGGCACGGTCCACAGGAACACGGTGTGCAGGGTGTCCGAGTACGCCCGCACGATCGGCTCGGCGGCCCGCGCGGGCAACTCGTGCAGTCCCTCGGGGCTCTGTGCCGCCCGCGCGATCACCGCCGGATCCGCCGCGCCCGTCCGCGCCGCCTCCTCGACGGCGGCGGACAGCTTCGGGGCGAGCGTGTTGGCGTAGATCGTGCCGAACACGGCCGTGCCGAACGAACTGCCCAGCGTACGGAAGAAGGTGACGCCCGAGGTCGCCGTGCCCAGGTCGGCGTAGTCGACGGTGTTCTGCACGGCGATCGTCAGTACCTGCATGCACAGCCCGATGCCGGTGCCGAGCACGAACATGTACAGCGACTCCAGCCAGCTGTTCGTGCCCGGCTCCATGAGCGACAGCAGGAACAGCCCGACCCCCATGACGAACGAGCCGACGATCGGGAAGGTCCGGTAGTGCCCGGTCTTGCTGACCACGTTGCCGCTGGCCACGGACGCGATGAGCAGCCCGATGACCATGGGCAGCGTACGGACGCCGGACACGGTGGCCGAGTCGCCGTCCACGTACTGGAGATACGTCGGCAGATACGTCATCGCGCCGAGCATCGCGAAGCCCACGACGAAGCTGAGGATCGAGCAGACCGTGAAGACCGGGTTACGGAACAGCCGCATCGGCAGCATCGGTTCGGCCGCGCGCGTCTCCGCCCAGCAGAACAGCCCGAGCGCGACCGCGCCGCCCGCGAACAAGCCGATGATGACACCCGAGCCCCACGCGTACTCGTTGCCGCCCCAGCTCGTCGCCAGGATCAGCGCGCTCGCGCCGGCCGCGACGAAGCCGATGCCCAGGTAGTCGATGACGGGACGGGACGCCGACTTCACCACCGGGATCGTGCGGGCGGCGGCCACGACCACGAGGATCGCGATCGGCACGTTCACATAGAAGCACCAGCGCCAGGTCAGATGGTCGGTGAACAGCCCGCCGAGCAACGGCCCGATCACCGTCGCCACCCCGAACACCGCGCCGATCGCGCCCTGGTACTTCCCGCGCTCCCGCAGCGGGATCACATCCGCGATCAGCGCCATCGCCGTCACCATGAGCCCGCCCGCGCCGACGCCCTGCAGACCCCGCCACACGATCAGCAGCGTCATGTTCGAGGCCAGGCCGCACAGGAACGAGCCCGTGATGAACACGACCGCCGACACCTGGAAGACGACCTTCCGGCCGAACAGGTCGCCGAACTTGCCCACCAGCGCCGTGGACACCGTCTCCGCCAGCAGATACGCCGTCACGACCCACGACATGTGCTCCGCACCGCCGAGGTCCGACACGATCGTCGGCAGCGCCGTCCCCACGATCGTCTGGTCGAGGGCCGCGAGCAGCATCCCCAGCATGATCGTCACGAACACGACGTTCCGCTGCCGCTTGCCCAGCACGGGCGCCTGCGCGGCGGGCGTGGCGGGTGTGGCGGCGTCTTGGGTGGTCGTCACAGGGTCACGATCACACCTGCGTTCCGAGCCTGCACGCGGAGTGGTGCTGGGGGGTGCGTCGGGGTGCCTTCGGGGTGGGGTGTCCGGGGTGCGCCGGCGGGTGCGGGTGCGTGGGGCTTCTCGCGCAGTTCCCCGCGCCCCTATATCGGGCGGGGGAAAAGCACGGGGCGCAGCCCCTGCTTTTCAGGGGCGCGGGGAACTGCGCGACCAGCCCCCACCCACCCGCACTCGACAACGCACCCCAGACACCCCTCCGCCTAGTCGCCCCGCAACCGCGGCGCCCACACCCCCGCGTCGACCGCCCGCCCCTCCCCCTCCACGACATCGGCGAGCCCCCGGGCCCACACACCGACCCCCACCAGATCGATGCCGTACGGGCGCAGCCGCCCGCTGTCCGCCCCCCATTCCCCCACCGCACCCGCCCCGCGCCGCAGCAACAGCGCCCCGCCCTTCACATTCCCGCGTGCCGAGTGCGTGAGACCCACCGCGAGCTGGGCGAGGCCCCGCCACAGCGCGCGCTCCTCGTCCGGTCCGGACTTCCACGCGTCCTCGAAGACCTCGTGCGCGTGGAACGGCTTCCCCGCGTCCAGCAGCGCCTGCGCCTCCACGACCGTGGCCTCGGGTGCCCGCACCACCCCCTCGGGCTGCCGCTCGACCCCCGACGCCCCGTACGGCAGCGGGCGCCCGAGCCCGTCCCGGGGCCGCGCGCTCCGCGCCCGCCCCTCCTCGTCCCGGTCCCGTCCCCGCGCCGTCCCGTCCTCCGCTGTACCGCTCATCCCTCGATTCTCCCCCGCCCTCACCGGCTGCGGGGCAGTGGCAGACGTACGGTAAAGTGCTCACTGCGCGATCACGCGGTTTCACCGCGGACAGCGCACCGGGACGTGGCGCAGCTTGGTAGCGCACTTGACTGGGGGTCAAGGGGTCGCAGGTTCAAATCCTGTCGTCCCGACTCGTGAGAGTCGTAGGTCAGGGCTGGTTTCAGAAGCATTCGAAACCAGCCCTCGATCATTTTCTGGGGACCCGTGGGGGACCCAGGACCGCGGCCGGGGCGCCCGGGCGGAAGCCCCAGTTGAACATGGGAACGCCGGGTATCACGCTGAGCGGTATGGATGCGTATGACCCGGCTTCCCGCGAACCGGCCGATCATCCGGCGGAGGGGCCGCCCACGGCGCTCATCCGGGTGGACGCGTGGGGACACGTCGAGGAGTGGGGCGACGGGGCCGAGCGCCTGCTCGGTCACACCGCCGCCGAGGCGGTGGGGCGTGACGCCTCCGACGTGCTGGGGACGACGACGATGCCGCGCCCGCCGGGAGGGCGGGACTGGCACGGGACGCTGCCGCTGAGACACCGGGACGGCCGACGTCTGGACCTTTCCGTGACCGTCCGTGCCGTCCAAGCCGTCCATGCCGCGGAGAGCGGGCACGGAGGCTCGGGCGCCCACGAGTGGCTGCTGAACGCAGAGGGGAACGCAGAAGGGAAGGCGGGGGTGCACGCCGGAGAGAGCGTGCCGCTGTCCGCCGACATCGAGGACCAGGCCCTGGTCGACTGGGTGCTCCACCGGTCTCCGGTGGCCGTGACCGTCTACGACCGTGACCTGCGCTGCGTACGTCAGAACGCCGCGATGCGGCGGGTGACGGGAGTGTCCGAGGAGGATCGGATCGGCAAGGGACTGGGCGCGGTGCTGACCGGTCGCGATGTGGCCGCTTTCGAGGAGCGGATGCGCAGGGTGCTGGAGACGGGCCGGCCGGAGGTCGACTTCCTGATCCGAGGACGTACCCCCGCGGACACCGACCACGACCATGTGTTCTCGACCTCGATGTCGCCCGTCCGCCGCCATGACGGGCGGGTCCTGGGGGTGTGCACGACGGTCATGGACATCACCGAGCAGCACCGGAGCCGGGAACGGCTGGACCTGCTGAACCGGGCCAGCACGTACATCGGCAGCACACTCGATGTGACGCGCACGGCGCAGGAACTGCTCGAACTGGCGGTTCCGCGGCTCGCCGACTTCGCCAGCGTCGATCTGTCGGAGAGCCTGCTGAGCGGCGAGGAGCCCACCCCGGCGCCCGCGACCGGTTCCGCGGTGCTGCGCAGGGTCGCCCACCGGTCCGTGCTCGCCGGGACCCCCGAGGCGGTGGTCGCGGTGGGCGAGGTCGACGTCTACCCCGAGACCTCGCCGCCCGGGCGCTGTCTGGCCACCGGACGGTCCGTCCTGAGCAGGAGGATGGACTCGGCCGTCGGACGCTGGCTGGCGGAGGACCCGGTACGCGCCCTCAGGACCAGCGCCTTCGGTATCCACTCCTGGCTTCATGTGCCGATCACCGCCCGGGGCAGGATCATGGGGGTGGCGCTCTTCGTGCGCTGGCGGCGCGACGAGCCCTTCGAGGAGGACGACCTCACGCTCGCCGAGGAACTGGTCGCGCGGGCGGCCGTCTGTCTCGACAACGCCCGGCGCTTCACCCGTGAACGGACGGCGGCCCTCGCGCTGCAACGCAGTCTGCTGCCCCGGAGGCTGCCGGAGCTGTCCGCCGTGGAGGCCGCGTCGCGCTACCTGCCCGCACAGCCCGGTCTGGGGGTCGGCGGGGACTGGTTCGACGTGATCCCGCTCTCCGGTGCCCGGGTCGCCCTGGTGGTCGGCGACGTGGTGGGCCACGGCATCGAGGCCGCCGCCGCGATGGGCCGGCTGCGCACCGCCGTCCGGACCCTGGCCGACGTGGACCTCACCCCCGACGAACTGCTCACCCAGCTCGACGACCTGGTCATCAGGCTCTCGGACGGGTCCGAGGGGACCGACGGGTCCGAGGATCCCGGCGGAACCGGGGTGACCGGGGCCACCTGCCTGTACGCCGTCTACGACCCGGTGTCCGGCCGCTGCACCCTCGCCCGCGCCGGCCACCCCGCTCCCGTCCTGGTCCTCCCGGACGACGGGCCCCGGGTCCTGGACATCCCGGCCGGACCCCCACTGGGGCTGGGCGGGCTGCCGTTCGAGACCGTCGAGGTGGATCTGCCCGAAGGGAGCCTGCTCGCCCTCCACACGGACGGCCTGGTCGAGTCCCGCAGCCGCTCCATCGACGCCGGGCTGGACGCGCTGGGCCGCGCGCTGACCCGTCCGGCGGGCTCGCTGGCCGAACTCTGCGACCACGTCGTACGGGACCTGCTCCCGGAGCATCCCGACGACGACGCGGCTGTGCTGCTGGTCCGGCCGCGCCTGCTCGACGCCGCCAGGATCGTCTCCTGGGACATCCCCGCCGATCCGGCCGCCGTGGCGCGGGCCCGCGCGGACGCGGTCCGGCAACTGGAGGCCTGGGACCTGGCGGACGTCGCCTTCGTCACCGAACTCGTCGTCAGCGAACTGGTCACCAACGCCCTCCGCTACGGGGCCGACCCCGTCCGGCTGCGGCTCATCCGGGACCGCACCCTGATCTGCGAGGTCTCCGACGGCAGCAGCACCGCCCCGCACCTGCGCCGGGCCCGGGTCTTCGACGAGGGCGGCCGGGGCCTGCTGCTCGTGGCCCAGCTCACCGACCGCTGGGGCAGCCGTCAGCACCCCACGGGCAAGACGATCTGGTGCGAGCAGACGCTGCCCGACGGGTGACGGCGGTCCGGCGGGGTCAACGGCCGACCGTGTGGCGCACCGGGAACACCGCCCACCCCGCTCGGTGCGCGAGCGTTCCCCACAACCCTCGCGGCAGATACAGCGAGACCACGATGGCCACCGCACCGACCACGACGAGGTACCAGACACCGCTCTGCGCGAAGTACTTGTCGAGCAGGAAGTACGCGAGGGCGCCGATGACCGGGCCCTCGACGGTGCCGATGCCGCCGATGATCACCATGAAGACCATCAGGGCGGAGTACTGCACACCGAAGATCTGTGTGGGGGAGGCGACGCCCAGGCTGTTCACGCAGATCACCGCGCCCGCCGCCGCGCAGCCCGCCGCCGCCGTGATGTAGACGATCCGCTTGCCCCGGGTGACGTCGACGCCGAGCGAGCCGGCCGCCGTGTCGTCGTCCCGGATCGACTGGAGGCCCAGACCGAGACGGCTGCGCAGCACCGCGTACGTGCCGAGCACCGCCGCCGCCATCACGGCGAGCGCCAACCAGTAGGTGAACGCCCGCCGCAGCACGGGGTCGGCGGTGACGTCGGACAGGCTGCGTCCGCTCGCCGCGCCCAGCGAGTCGAAGCGGACCACGATCAGACGGACCACTTCGGCGATCACCCAGGTCCCGACGGCGAAGTAGCCGCCGCGCAGCCGGAAGGCGAGATACGACAGCGGCCAGGCGACGAGCGCGACGAGCGCGGCGACGACGAGTGTGCCCGCGTAGACGTTCACCCCGTGGTCGTTGACGACGAAGAGCAGATAGGCACCCAGGCCGATGAACGCCTGCTGGCCCATCGACATCATGCCCGCGTAGCCCGCGAGCAGGTTCCACATCGAGGCCAGCGCCACCAGATAGCAGAGTTTGACCAGTTGGGCCGTGACGCCGGAGTCGACGAGGTAGGGCAGGGCCGCCATGGTCAGCAGGACGACGGCAGTGCCGGTCAGGCCGAGAACCGTCGCGCGACCGCCGCGGTGGACGGTCGGCAGCGTGGTCGCCGTGGTGGCGGGGGCTGTCTGGACGGTCATGCGGGCACACTCCTGCCGAACAGGCCCTGCGGGCGGAACACCAGAACGAGGAGGAAGACCAGATGGCCCGCGAGCAGGGGCAGGTCGGGGGAGATCTGGGCACCGACGGACTGCGCCACCCCGAGCACCATGCCGCCGGCGAGCGTGCCCCACAGGGAGCCCAGGCCGCCGATGATGACGGTCTCGAACGCGAACAGCACGGTGAGCTGACCCTCGTACGGGGTCACACCACCCTGGCGCATGGTGTACAGGACACCGGCCAGGGCGACGGTGCCGAAGGCGATGACCGAGGTCAGGGCGTACACACGGCGGTTGTCGACGCCCATCAGCCGGACCACCGAGCGGTCGTCGGCCGTGGCCCGGACGATCCGGCCGGACTGGGTGCGGTGCAGGAAGAACTGCAGCGCCACCAGCACCGCGACCGCCGCCACCAGGGTGATCAGCGGGAACCAGCCGATCGACAGATCGCCGCCGAGATGGATGCTCGCCGTACCGAGGGAGCCGATGGACAGGGGCTGGGAGTCGTTGCTGAACACCTGCACCAGGACGTTCGGAATGATCACGGAGATGCCGAACGTCACCAGCATCGGGGCGAGTTCGCCGATCCCCATCGCCCGGTCCAGCATCGACCGCTGGACGAGGTAGCCGAGCGCGCCGACCGCGACCATCGACACGACGATGCTGAGCGGGACGGGCACCCCGTAGTGACTGGCGGTCACCGAGGCGACGTAGCCGCCGAGGATCATCAGGTCGCCGTGGGCGAGGTTGGCGACCCGCATCACCCCGAACACGAGGGACAGGCCGGCCGCCGCCATGGCGAAGATGCCGCCGAGCAGCATGCCCTGCACGATGGTGTTGATCCAGGTCATGGGGTGGTCACCTCCGGGTGGGCACCGGTGCCGAAGTAGGCAGCGGTGACCTGGTCACGGGTGAGGTCGGCGGCCGGACCGGTCAGTACGACGCGGCCCTCCAGGACGCAGGCGATCCGGTCGGCCACCGCGAACGTGCGGTGCAGGTCCTGTTCGACGAGGACGACCGTCGCCCCCGTCGCGCGAATGCCGGGCAGCGCGGTGTACAACTGGTCGACGACGAGCGGGGCCAGACCGAGGGAGACCTCGTCGAGCAGCAGCAGCCGGGGGTTGCCCATCAGCGCGCGGCCGATCGCTACGGCCTGCTGCTCGCCGCCGGAGAGTCGGGCCGCCTTGCGGGTCCGGCGGTCGGCGACGAGCGGCAGCGTCTCGTACACCTTGGCCAGGTCCCAGGGCCCCTTCCGCCCGGTGGCGGCGCCCACCTGGAGGTTCTCCTCGACGGTGAGGGACGGGAAGAGGCGCCGGCCCTCGGGTACCAGGCCGATGCCCTGGCGGGCCCGCTGCACGTCCGACGCTCCGGTGACGTCCTCGCCCGCGTAGCGCACCGTGCCGCGAAACGGCCTGAGCGAACCGGCGATGGTCCTCAGCAACGTCGACTTGCCGGCCCCGTTGGCACCCACCAGGGCCAGCAGCTCGCCCTCCGCCACCGCCAGGTCGATGCCGAACAGGGCCTGGAAGTCGCCGTATCCCGCGTCCACGGACTCCACACTCAGCAGTGCCGCGCTCATGCCGCCGTACCTCCGAGGTAGACCTGGGCGACCTCGTCACTGGCCAGCACCTCGTGCGGGTCGCCGTCGGCGTGGATCCGGCCGAAGGCCAGACACACCAGCCGGTCGACGACCTGGACCAGGGCCTTCACCACGTGCTCGATCCACAGGATCGTCAGGCCCGACTCCTTCAACGACAGGACGGTGGCGACCAGTTCGGTGGCCTCGCCCTCGGTGAGCCCGCCCGCGATCTCGTCCAGGAGAAGCAGGTCGGGCGCGGTGGCCAGCGCCCGGGCCAGCTCCAGGCGCTTGCGGCCCAGCAGCGGCAGTGAGCCGGCGGGCTTGTTGGCCAGGGGGAGCAGACCCGTGGTCTCCAGCGAGCGCAGCGCCAGCTCACGGGCGGCGCCGCCCCGCAGGCCCGCGCCGCGCTCGGCGCCGACCAGGGCGTTCTCGAACACGGTCAGGTCGCCGAACGGGCGGGGGATCTGGAACGACCGTCCGATGCCGAGCCGGCAGCGCTCGGCGGTCGAGGTCCGGGTCACGTCCCGCCCCGCCAGCCGCACACTGCCGCCGGTCGCCCGCTCGACCCCCGAGATCGCGCTCAGCAGGGTGGACTTGCCCGCGCCGTTCGGGCCGACGATGCCGACGGCCTGGCCCCGGGGGACGGTCAGCTGAACGTCCTCCAGTACCCGCAACTCGCCGAAGCTGACAGCCAGATGCTCGACCTCCAGCAGGGGGGCGGTCACAGGGCCTTCGCCTTGCCGTCGAGCTTGACCTGGGGCAGCAGCGTGTTGCTGACGACATCGAGGTCGTACGTCTTGCCGCCGCCCTTGACCCACTGGGTGCCGACCATGGGGATCGTCGCGACGTTCTTGACGGGGTTGCCCTTGCCGCCACCGGTCCAGGAGAGGTGGCCGAGCACCGTGTCCAGGGTGGTCCTGCCGATCTGCGCGGCGACGGCCTCCCGGTTCTTCGGGTCGGCGTTGCGCAGGACGTGGTTCGCCACCTCGAACAGCGCGTGGTTGGGGCCGAGGCCCTGGTTCCACGAACGCCCCTTCGACAGCGGGGACTTCTCGTAGTCGGCGGCGAGCTGTGTCGCCGTCTGCCCGGTGAGGGTGGACGTGAAGGGGAACTGGGGCACCCACCAGCTCGCGGTGCACAGCCCGTCGCCCAGCCCGTTCGGCAGCGATGCCACGGAGGACTCGAACAGGATGGCCTTGGAGATCGTTGCCACCTTCGGCCTGAACCCCTGCTGCGCGGCCTGGGTCCAGAACGTCGCGAAGTCCGGCGGCGTCGGCACCCCGGCGAGGATCTCCACGCCCTCCTTCTTGAACGTCGCGATGACCGACGAGAAGTCCTTGGTGCCGCCCTCGTAGGAGCCGGGATCGACGAAGGTGAACCCCTTGGTCGCCGCCTGGGCGCGGTAACCGGTCGCCTTGTCACGGAAGGCGTTGCCGTCCGAGTCGTTCGGCCACAGGACACCGACCTTCTTGTTGGTGTCGAACAGTCGCCACATGTCGCTCTCGACCGTCGCCAGGTGCTCGATGCCGTCGAAGAAGTGGAACGTGTACGTGAAGGTCTTCTTCGCCGAACCGCCCCGCCCGAAGAAGTACGCCTGCCAGGGCTCGATCGTGGAGACGCAGGGCACGCCCTCGCTCTCGCACTTGTCGGCCACCGGGTGGACGGTCTCCGGAGTGGCGGTGACCAGGATCAGGTCGACCCGCTCCTGTGAGATCAGCTCGTCCGCGACGGTCGACGCCTGCTGCGGGTCGGAACCGGTGTCCCGGTCCAGGATCTCCACCTCGTACTTCTTGCCGTTGTGGGTGATCCCCTTGGCGAAGAAGTCCCGGGCCTGCTTGAGAAGGTAGGCGTCGGACTCGGCGAACGCGGCGTAGGCGCCGGTACGGGGACTGACATAGCCGATCTTGATGGTGCTGCCGGACGAGCTTCCCGAGCCTTTGAGGCCGGAGCCGCAGGCCGAGAGCAGCGGCACGGCGCCCATGGCGGCTGCGCCGAGCCCGAGGCCCCTGAGGACGGCACGACGAGTGGGCTGGTTCGCGGGGTGTTCCATGGCGGGCTCCTGAGTGCCTTCAGCCGCAGGGACCGAGGTGTGCTGCGGCGGATGGAGAACGTGGCGCGAAGGTAGGGGCGCCGTCCCCGTCTGGGCAGGACATGGATTCGATATGAGAGACGGCTACGCAAACCGTTGCGAAACGGCGCCGGACGCCGAGGTGACCGGAGCACGGCCACCGGCCCGGTGAGCGCTACCGTGGTCTCGCATTGCGAAACCACCCTGTTCGCGCCCTTGAGCACCCCCTCTAAGGTCCGCACATGCAGACCGCCCTCGCCCGCCTCGCCGCCGGAGAGGTCACCAGCGTCCGGCTCACGCAGGAACTCCTCGCGCGAGCGGAGGAGACCCGTGACCTCGGCGCCTTCATCACCCTCGACGCCGACGGCGCGCTGGACGCGGCCCGGTCCGCGGACCGCGACCCCCGGCGCGGGCCGCTGCACGGGCTGCCGCTCGCCGTCAAGGACAACATCCACGTCGCGGGCCTCCCCAACACGGCCGGCAGCCGGGCCCTGGCCGGTTTCGTCCCCGCGCGGGACGCGCCCGTGGTGACCCGGCTGCGGAAGGCCGGGGCGATCGTCCTGGGCAAGGCGAACATGCACGAGTTCGCCTTCGGGGCGACCGGCACCCGGGGTTCCTTCGGTCCCGCGCGCAACCCCGCCGACCCGGCCCGGTTCGCGGGCGGCAGCAGCGGCGGAACGGCCACCGCCGTCGCCTCCGGCGCCGCGCCCGCGGGGCTCGGCACCGACACCGGCGGCTCGGTCCGCGTCCCCGCCGCGCTCACCGGCATCGCGGGCCTGCGGCCCACCACCGGCCGCTACCCGGGCTCCGGAGTCACCCCGCTGTCCTGGACACGTGACACCGTCGGACCGATGGCCCCGACCGTCGCCGATCTGGTGGTGCTCGACACCGTCCTGGCGGCCGACCCGGCACCGGTGGGCCGCCCACGACCGGCGGACATCGTCCTCGCCGTCCCGCAGCACCACTTCACCGAACTCCTGCACCCGCGTACCGCAGCCGTCTGGGAGCGGAGCCTGGACACCCTCGCCCGCGCCGGGGTCACGCTGGCGCCCGTACGGCTGCCGGACGTGGAGTCGGCCGAGGAACTGATCGGCTTCCCGGTCACCCTGTACGAGGCCGGCCAACTGCTGCCGCCCTACCTGCGGGGTGCCACCGGGGAAGAACCGGCGAACTGTCTGTCACGGGTCGCGGACCCGGACGTGCGCACGGCGCTGGCCGAGTTCGTTCTCGACGACGCTCCGAGGGCCGTGACCGACATGGAGTACCGAGGGGCCCTGCGCAACCGCGACCGGGTCCTCGTCGACGGCTACGCCCGGATCTTCCGCACCGCGGACGCCGTGCTCTTCCCCACGACACCGCTGCCCGCCGGACTGATCACGACGGAGTCCGAGCAGGTCGAACTGCACGGAAGACCCAGGCCGGCCTTTCACACCTACATCCGCAACACCGGACCCGGCAGCGTCGCCGGTCTTCCCGGTGTCACCGTGCCCGCCCCGTCGGCGGACCCGGGACTGCCGGTCGGGCTGGCCCTCGACGGGGCCCCGTACGCCGACCGTCGGCTCCTGGGCATCGCCCTGCTGGTCGAACAGCTCCTCATCGAGGGAGCATGAAGAGAAGGAGACCGACATGACCGAGTCCGTACGCACGTTCCGAGCCGCCGCCGTCCAGGCGGAGCCCGCCTGGACGGACGTCGAGGCGGGAGTGGCCAAGACCGTCGACCTCATCGCCGAGGCGGCACGTGGCGGTGCCCGGCTCATCGCCTTCCCCGAGGTGTGGATCCCCGGCTACCCGCACTTCCTGTGGCTGGGCGCGGTCGCCGACCAGATCCCGCACATCGCCCGCTACCACGCCAACTCGCTCGCCCCCGACAGCCCGGGCATGACGACGATCCGCCACGCGGCCCGCCGCCACGACATCACCGTCGTCCTCGGCCACAGCGAGAAGGACCACGGCACCCTCTACATCAGCCAGACCGTGATCGCCTCCGACGGCAGCGTCCTGCTGCACCGGCGCAAGCTGAAGCCGACCCACGTCGAGCGCTCCCTGTTCGGCGAGGGCGACGGCAGCGACCTCAAGGTCGTGGACTCCCCGCTCGGCCGGATCGGCGCGCTGAGCTGCGCGGAACACGTACAGCCGCTGAGCAAGTACGCCCTGTACGCACAGCACGAGCAGGTGCACGTGGCCAGCTGGCCCTGCTTCGGCCTCTACCGCGACCTCGCCTTCCAGCTCAGCGCCGAGGCCAACATCGCGGCGACCCAGGTGTACGCCATCGAGGGCGGCGCCTTCGTCCTGATGGCGACGCAGGTCATCAGCCCGGCCGGCATCGACCTGTTCGCGACCACACCCGAGCAGCGGCGCCTGCTCACCGCGGGCGGCGGCTGCTCCCGCGTCTTCGGCCCCGACGGCCGCACGATCAGCAAGGAACTCGCCGAGGACGAGGAGGGACTGGTGTACGCCGACATCGATCTCGACCTCATCGACATCGCCAAGAACGCCTACGACCCGGCCGGCCACTACAGTCGGGCGGACGCCGCCTACCTCGTGCACCGCCGCGCGCGGCGCACGCCGGTGGTCGCGGACGGCGCGGACGGCCCGGCCGAGACGGACTTCCCTCCGCTGGAGGGCGAGACCACCGAGGGCGGCGCCGCCTGATACCCCCACGTGCCACGAGGTGACCCGACGATGACCGAGCCCGCCGAAGACTCTCCGGCAGCCGCCAAGCCCTCCGTCCAGACACTCGACCGGGGACTGCGCCTGCTGGAGGTGATCGCGATGTCGGACGTCCCGCTGACGCTGCCGGAACTGAGCCAGCAGATGCGGCTGCACCGCTCGATCGTCTACCGCCTGCTGCGCACGCTCCAGGACCACCAGCTGGTCGCCCACACCCCGCGCGGGTACGTCATCGGCACCCGCGCCCAGTCACTGGGCCGCCGTACCCTGCCCATGCTCCAGCGGATCGCCAAACCGGAGATCGCCAAGCTCACCGCACGTGTCGGCCTGACCTCCTTCTTCGTCGTCCGGGACGCCGAGGAAGCGGTCACGCTCGTCTCCGTCGAGGTCGAGAGCGCCCGGCTGCGCACCGTGTACAGCCCCGGCGACCGGCATCCGCTGACCCTGGGCTCCCCGGGCATCGCGATGCTCGCCGCCGAGACCCCGCGGCCCGGCGAACGTCCCGAGGTGGCCCGGGCCCGGGCATGTGGATACGCCACCACCCGCAACGAGGTCGTGCCCGGCCTCGCCACCGTCTCCGCACCCGTGGTGTCCGCACCGGGGCAGGCGGTGGCCGCGGTCTCCATCCTCTTCACCGTGGAGCGCCCGGGACCGCAGCAGATCGCGGCGGTCCTCGACACCGCCCGCGTGATCACCGGACGACTGCGCACGGAACTGTCCACCGGCGCCGTGCTGCCCGGCCTGGACTGACGCCCCGTCAGGACGGTCGTGGCCTCCTCGGGCCTCCCGTCGGCGGACCGTGTTTCGCATTGAGAACGTGCGGGTGTCCACGGCCGGCAGTGGCCTCTAGCGTCCCCCTACTGCCAGGAAGGGAAGCCGCGATGACCACAGGTGCGACGGCGAAGACCGTCAAGGAACAGACCTTCGACGTCCTTCGCCTGTATGGACTCACCACCCTGTTCAGCAACCCCGGATCCACCGAGGTCGGCTTCCTCGCCGACCTGCCCGCCGACTTCGAGTTCGTCCTCGGCCTGCACGAGGGCTCCGTCGTCGCGATGGCGGCGGGACACGCCCTCGCCGCCGGCGACCCGGCCCTCGTGCTGCTGCACACCACCGCCGGCTACGGCAACGCGGTGAGCGCCCTGGCCACCGCGCGCGCCAACCGGGCGCCCCTGGTCGTGATCGTCGGCCAGCAGGACCGCAGGCATCTGGCCCACGAGCCGTTCCTGGCCGGCCGGCTGGACGGGCTCGCGGGGGAGTACCCGGTGTGGCAGCACACCCCGGCCCGCCCCCAGGACGTGCCCGGAGCCCTCGCCCGTGCCTGGCACGAGGCCCGGGAGGGCCGGGGTCCGGCCGTGGTCGTGGTCCCCATGGACGACTGGTTCGAACCCGCCGACGAGAGCGTGCCGCTCGCCGCCCCGGCCGTGCTGGAAGGCGGCCGGACCGTCCCCGACAGCGCGCTCCGGGACCTCGCCGCGTTCCTCGGCGCGGCCACCGCGCCCTGCCTCGTCGCGGGCGCCGGGAACGACTCGCCGGAAGGCTGGCACGCCCTCACCGAACTGGCCGAGCGCCTTCAATGCCCGGTCTTCCAGGAGGCGTTCGGGGCCCGCGCGGGCTTCCCCCAGGACCATCCGCTCTTCGCCGGACACCTCCCCGCCGTCCGCTCCCGGCTGCGCGCGGCACTGGCCCCGTACGACAGCGTCCTCGTCGTCGGAGCCGCCGCCTTCCGCCAGTACACGTACGAGCCCGGCGACTTCACCGAGCCCGGCACCCGGGTCGCCGTCGTCTCCGACGACCCGGAGGAAGCCCACCGCAGCCCCGCCGAACTGGTCCTGCTGGCCCAACCGGCCGACACCGTACGCCGCTTGACCCCGATGGTCGCCGCCCGCCCCCGCGCCGGGGCGACGCCCCCGGCCGAGGCACCCCGGCCGCCCCGGGACGGCGAGCCGCTGCGCGCTGCCGATGTGCTCACGGCGCTCGCCGAGCGCCTCGCCCCCGACACGGTCGTCGTGGAGGAGAGCCCCTCCAGCCGCCCCGATCTGCACCGGCTGCTGCCCGCCCGCACCTCCCTCGGCTTCCTCAGCGCCGCCATGGGCGGACTCGGCTTCGCGATGCCCGCGGCCATCGGCGTCCGCAAGGCCGCCCCGGACCGCCCCGTCGTCACCGTCATCGGCGACGGCTCCTCCCTCTACTCGATCCAGGCCCTGTGGAGCGCCGCCCACTACGGCGTCGGCGTGCTGTTCGTCGTCCTCGCCAACGGCCGCTACGCGATCATGGACCGGCTCTCCGAACGCGAGGGGGCCGCCGCTCCGGCCTGGCCCGCCTTCACCGAGCTGAGCGTGGGGACGCTCGCCCGGGGCCTCGGCTGCCCGGCCGAGCGGATCGAGGACCACGCGACCCTGCTGTCCGTTCTGGACAAGGTCGTCCCCGGACTGGCGGACCGGCGGGAGCCGCTCGTCCTGGAGGTGGCCGTCGAGGCCGACTCCACGTACCACTCCTGAACCCGCCCGTGACTCTCCGGCACTTGTGAAAGGGAACCCCGCGTGAAGGTCGTCATCATCGGAGGCGCCGGCGGTATCGGCTCCTCCGCCGCGTTCAACCTGCTGTCGGCACAGGGAACGTACGAGATCGTCCTCGTCGACACCCGGCCGAACATGATCACCAGCCACACCATGGACCTGGAGAACGCCCTCGGACTCGGCACCACCGCCGACGTGGTGCGTGGCGGCACCCCCGAGGACGCCCTCGACGCCGACGTCGTGGTGCTCAGCGCGGCCGTCCCGCTGCGGCTGAACTCCTCGCGCTCCGTCTTCCTCGGCGACAACGCCCGGATCGTCGCCGACTGCCTGCGCCCGCTGCGCGAGGCCGGCGACGCCTTCGGCGGAGTGGTGCTCATGCTCACCAACCCCGTCGACCCGCTGCTGACCTGGACCCACCGCCAGGGCTGGCTGCCCCGGCACCGGCTGATCGGCTACACCCTCAACGACAGCCTCCGGCTGCGCACCGGCATCGGTCTCGCCCTCGGCGTCCCCGTCAAGGACGTCGACGCCTGGATGCTCGGCGAGCACGGCGAGGGCCAGGTACCGCTGTACAGCCGTATCACCGTCGGCGGCGAACCCGTACAGCTCACCGAGGAGCAGCGGCGGCAGGCCGAGGAGTACGCCGACACCTGGTACACCCGGCACGTGTCCCTCGACTCCGGCCGCACCTCCACCTGGACGACGGGGCTCGGCACCGCCCGCCTCATCGAGGCCATGGCCACCGGTTCCGACACGGTGGTGCCCGCCTCGGTCGTCCTGGAGGGCGAGTACGGCGTCCACGGCGTCAGCCTCACCGTGCCGGTCCGGCTGGGACCGCAGGGCATCCGGCACATCGAGCGCTGGGACCTGCCCGCCGCCGAACTGGACGGCATGGGCGAGGCGGCCGTCCGCGTCGAGGCGTCCATGGCCGACCTGCCGGCCGTCCCGCTCACCCAGCCCTCCTGACCCGCCGGCGCACCACAAGCACCCCACCCTTCCGAGGAGAGCCGCTCCCATGACCATCACCAGAGAACTGCTGATCGGCGGCAAGGACGTACCCGCCGCCTCCGGACGCACCACCGACGACGTCAACCCGTACACCGGCGAGGTGTACGCGACCGTGGCCGCCGCCGGGCCCGAGGACGTCGAGCGGGCGGTGGACGCGGCGGACGCCGCGTTCGAGGCGTGGGCGGCGCTGGCCCCCTTCGCCCGCCGCGCCGTCCTCCTCAGGGCGGCCGACCTGCTGGAGGGGCGCGGCGACCAGGTCGCCGACCTGATGGCACAGGAAGCGGGCGGCATCCGGCCCTGGGCCCACTTCAACGTGGCCCTCGCCGCGAACATCCTGCGCGAGGCCGCCGCCGCGATCACCGCACCGCGCGGCGAGGTCCTCGGCACCCAGAAGGAGGGCGCCCTGAGCCTCGCGGTGCGCGAACCCCTGGGTGTGGTGGCCGCGTTCGCCCCCTGGAACGCCCCGGTCATCCTCGGCGTACGAGCCGTCGCGGCGCCGCTGGCGGCGGGCAACACCGTGGTCGTCAAGGCCAGCGAGGACGCGCCGATCGCCTGCGCGCTGCTGGTGGGGGACGTGCTGCGGGAGGCCGGCCTCCCCGACGGCGTGCTCAACGTCGTGACCAACGACCGCGCGGACGCCGCGCTGATCGCCGGGACACTGATCGGCGACCCGAGGGTGCGCGCGGTGAACTTCACCGGCTCCACCGGAGTCGGCCGCGTCATCGGCGAACTGGCGGCCCGTCACCTCAAGCCCGCCGTACTGGAGTTGGGCGGCAAGAACTCCGTCATCGTGCTCGACGACGCCGACGTCGACTACGCGGTCGACGCCGCGACCTTCAGCGTCTTCATGAACTCCGGCCAGATCTGCATGTCCGGCGACCGGATCCTCGTCCACGAGTCGCTGGCCGGGGAGTTCACCCGGAAGTTCACCGCGAAGGTCGCCGCGCTCCAGGCCGGCGACCCCGCCCACCCGCACACCGTCGTCGGGCCGCTGGTCAGCTCCGACGCCGCCCAGCGGGTGGCCGGGCTGGTACGGGACGCCGTGGCCAAGGGCGCGACGGTCCTCCTCGGCGGCGGAGCACCGGAGGGTGCCGTGCACCCGGCCACGGTGCTCACCGACGTACCGAAGGACGCCGACCTGTACCACGGCGAGGCGTTCGGGCCGGTGTGCGTGCTGGAGACCTTCACCGACGACGACCGCGCGGTGGCCGTCGCCAACGACACCGACCACGGGCTGACCTGCGGCGTCATCACCGAGAACGCCACCCACGGACTCGCCGTCGCCCGCCGGATCCGCACCGGCATCGTGCACGTCAACGACCAGTCGGTGGCCGACGAGCCCATGGCCCCCTTCGGCGGGGTGAAGGCCTCCGGCTACGGGCGCTTCGGCGGACGCTGGGGCATCGAGGCCTTCTCCAGCACCCGCTGGGTCACCATCGCCACCCGGCACGCCCACTACCCGTTCTGACGCGCCCCGGCCGCCCGGAGGGCCGCGCCGGCCGGTGAACCGACATCCGCGGTCCCCGTGGACCGCGGATCCCTCCGCTACTGTCGCCCGCATGGTCGAACCCGCTGCCCACCAGGTCACCCGCGACGCGTACGACGCCGTTGCCTCCCTCTACGCCGAGACGTTTCGCGAAACCCTGCGCGACCGGCCCCTGGACCGCGCGATATTGGGCGTCTTCGCCGAAGCCGTACGGGAGACAGGAGGGGACGGAGGGGACGGAGGGAGCGAGGAGAGCGGGAGGAACGAGGAGCGCCGGGTCGCGGACCTGGGGTGCGGGCCCGGTTATGTCACCGCCCATCTGGCCGGGCTGGGCCTGGCGGTGTTCGGCGTCGATGCCTCGCCCGCGATGATCGAACTGGCCCGGGAGGCCTGCCCCGGCCTGCGGTTCGACGTGGGCTCGATGCAGGCGCTCGACATCGCCGACGGTGAACTGGACGGCGTCCTCTCCCGCTGGTCCGTCATCCACCTTCCGCCGCCCGAACTCCCCGCTGTGCTCGCGGAGTTCCACCGGGTGCTGGCCCCCGGCGGTCATCTGCTGATCGGCTTCTCGGCGAGCGAGGACGCGTCGCATCCGACCCAGGTCTACGACCACGCGGTGGCACCCGCCTACCGATGGTGGCCCGATCACCTGGCCGCACTGCTGCGCGACACCGGGCTGGACGAGGTGGCGCGCATGGTCCGTGAGCCCCAGCCCACCGACCGACGCCAGTTCCGGGAGGTCCAACTGCTCGCCCGCAAAGCCCCGACGGACGCTGCCTGATCCACCGGAGCCGATCCGGGACCGCTGTCGCCGTGGGCCCCGGAGCGAGCCGTGATCGGCCGGATGCGGTCTGTGCACGAGTGGGCCAACGCCAGTAACTTGTGCGGCCTTCGCGTCCTGGGGGGTCTCGTGAACCGTCTCCGTACGCTCGTCGTCTGCCTGCTGATCGCGGGTACGGCGGTCGCGTCACCGGCCGGGGCGGTGACGCCGACCGCCGCCGGCACAGCGGCCCGCGCCGCCGTGCCCGGCGCGGCGGCGAAGCCGGGCTGGTCGGCGCTGCCCGTGCCGGCCGCGGCCCCGCCGGTGACCGTGTCCGGTCTCGCCGCCCGCGGGCCGCGCGAGGCGTGGGCGACCGCGTCCGAGCAGACCGCCGACGGCCCGCGGCCGGTGCTGTACCGGTGGGACGGCACGGCCTGGAGCCGGGACACCACCTTCCCCGGCGCCGACGAGCCGGGGACGCTCCGCGAGGTGCGGTTCGTGGGTGAGGAGATGTGGACCCTTCATGTCCGCGCGGGGGAGGGGGAGATCCTGCGCCGGTCGGCGGCCGGCTGGAGTGCCCTCCCGCTGCCCGGAACCCTGTGGACGTACCAGGACTTCGCCGCCGTACCCGGTGCGGCGTGGGTGGTCGGCGAGGACTCCACCGGACTGAAGGTGCTGCACCACGACGGTTCCGGCTGGACCGTACAGCCCACCCCGGACGATGTGCTGTACCTGATGGGCGTCACCGCCCGGGCCGCCGACGACGCCTGGGCCTGGGCGGACACCGGCACCGGGACCACTGTCCTGCGCTGGGACGGCACGGCGTGGCGGGACGCGCGGGTGCCGCTGCCGCCCGACGCCAACATCCACACGATCCTGCTCGAACCGTCCGGCCGGGCCACCATCGGCGGCAGCCAGTACGTCGACGGCGCCGCCCGCACCTATCTGATGACCTTCGACGGCCGTACCTGGCACACCAGTTACCCACGGCTCGGCGACACCGACGCCTCGGCCGTCGTACGCGGCCCGGACGGCGCCCTGTGGCTGCCGGTACGCAGCGACCGCGCGTTCCAGTCGAAGTACGCCCGCGTGGACGGCGCCCGCACCACCTTCTCCTACGGACCCGAGCGCACGAACGCCATCGACGTCAGACCGCGCGCCCTGGCGCGCGGCGGAGGCTCACTGCTGTCCTTCGGGACCGTCGAGATCTACGGCGCGAAACCGAACCTCATGAGCGAGCGGCTGGGAGGCTGACCATGGCACGTGGACCACTCGTCGCGCCGCTCGCCACCGCCCTCACCTGCGCTCTCCTGACCGTCATGGGCCCCATGGGGTCGGCCGCGGCGGACACCCCGCGATCGGCCACGGCGGACACCCCGGCCTGGCGGCACCTGCCGGTCCCGGCGCAGGCGCGCCCGCAGGCCGCGCTGAACGAGGCCGTGGCGTTCGGGCCGGACCGGGCGTGGGCGGTGGGTACCGACGCCGTGGGCCGTGAGGCGCCGGGCTTCCCGCTGGTGCTGCGCTGGGACGGTACCGCGTGGCAGCGCCGGAACCTGCCCGGGACCGGCTGGCAGGGAGAGCTGTTGTCCATCGCCGCGACCTCACCGTCCGAGGTCTGGGCGGTCGGCCGCGACGCCGCCGGCGGTACCCGTCTGCTCCGCAACGACGGCGGCGCCTGGTCCGAGAGCCGGCCGCCGCGCGGAGTCCTCCTCACCAAGGCCGTCGCCGGCGGCGGTGAGACCTGGCTGACCGGTACGCGGGACGGCGCGCAGGCCCTGCTGCGCCGGGACGGGCGCGGCTGGCAGGACATGCCGGTGCCGCCGGGCACGGTGTACGGCCTGCACGTCCTGGCCGCCGACGACGTCTGGGCCGCAGGCGCCACCGACGCGGGCGCGGCCGTGTCGCACTGGGACGGGCGGGAGTGGCGGCAGACGATCGTGGACGGGTTCCCGAGGTCGGCCGTGAGCAGCGTGCTGGCGGTCTCGCCGACGGAGGTGTGGGCGGGCGGCACCGCCGGGTTCGTCGGCGGCCCGCCGGGCCGGCCGATCCCGCCCCTGCTGGCCCGCTTAGACGGACAGACCTGGAACCGGGTGACCGTGCCCACCGACTTCGGCGCGATCGCCTCACTGGCACCCACCCCGTCCGGCACCCTGGGCTGGGTCGCGGTGGCCCGCTCCCAGAAGTGGGGCCCGCCGGGCAGCGTCCCGCCGTTCGTGCCCGGGCCCGCCTTCCTCGCCTGGGACGGGCAGGCGTTCACGGCGTACGACGAACCGGTGGTGACCGGGGAGGGCGGCTCGTCGGCGCTGCGGCTGGCACCCGTGCCGGGTACGGCGTCGGTCTGGTCGGTCGGCCGCGCCGACGGGCCGGAGGGCACCTTCGCCCCACGAGTCCTGCGCTTCGGCTGAGGGGCCGCTACGCGGCCTGCGGGACGAACGAGTGCATGGCGTCCGCTCCGGGCCGGACGACGCCGTAGCTGCTCTCGGGAACTTCGTTCCAGGCGCCGGGCATGTCACCGAGGGGCTCGGAGACGATCAGCCGGGTCTCGTCGGAGACCTCCCGCAGGAAGGCCAGATCGGGGTGGAGGGAGCGCAGGGTCTCCACCCGGGTGCTGTAGAAGAGCGAGCGGGACGTCTTCTGGCTGGAGTAGCGGAAGGTCCACAGCGACTCTCCGTCCGTCACCGCGACCGTCATCTGCAACGGGAACTCGATCCCGTGCTCATGGCCGGTCCGCTCCACCAGACCCGCCATCCGCGCGACGGCGCCCGGCGGATCCTCCTCCAGACCGAGGGTGAGCGCCAGGTAGAACATCAGCTCGGAGTCCGTCGAACCCTCGACGGAGGCGAAGAGCTCCGGGGCGACGGCGAGGGAGAGGTCCCGCCGGACCAGGTGGAAGTCGGCGATCGCGCCGTTGTGCATCCACATCCAGCGGCCGTGCCGGAACGGATGGCTGTTGGTCTGCTGCACCGCCGTACCGGTCGAGGCCCGGATGTGGGCGAAGAACAGCGGGGAGCGGACGTGGTCGGCGATCTCCCGCAGATTGCGGTTGCTCCACGCCGGGCCGATGTCACGGAAGACCGCGGGTGTCTCCAGGTCCGGCGAGTACCAGCCGATGCCGAATCCGTCACCGTTGGTGGTCTCGACGCCCAGCCGGGAGTGCAGACTCTGGTCGATCAGGGAGTGCGCCGGCCGGTAGAGGATCGTGTCGAGCAGGATGGGCGTTCCCGAGTAGGCGAGCCACCGGCACATCGGTTACCACCTTCCTGACGCACGGGCCGCGAGGGTGAACCGGCCGTGCGGGACCCCTGGGGACTGGCACTCCCATGGTCGTGCGGCCGTCCGTTGATCGCCACAGGACGGGTCAGTCCCGGTGGCCCCGATAGCCGCGCAGTTTCCGGTACAGCGTGGCGCGGGCGATGCCCAGGGACGCCGCCGCGCGGGCCTTGTTGCCTCCGTTGCGGCGGAGGGCCTCCAGGATGGCGGAGCGTTCGGCGTGCTCCATGGGGCTGAGCCGCCGCGCGGCGGGGCCCTCACGGACGGCGTCCGGCAGCTCGGCGCGCCGGACGGGCCCCGTCGCCCGCCGCTGTTCGGCCAACGCCCGGACGACATGGACGAGTTCGGTGACATTGCCGGGCCACGGATGCTGTTCCAGGGCGCGCAGGGCGTCGAGGGTCCAGGTGAGCGGGGGCTGTCCGGGCGCCGGCTTCGGGGCGAGGGCCGTCAGCAACTCCCGGATGTCCTCCGGCCGTTCACGCAGCGCGGGGAGGGTGACCGAGCGGGCGGCCAGGGTGTCCAGGAGCCGTTGGAGGCAGGGACCCGGCGGGGTTCCGGGGGTGTAGGTGACCAGCAGCGGGGCGCCTGGGTGGGTGTCGAGGAAGGAGTTGAGGGCCGCGGTGTCGGGTTGCGGGAGTCGCTCGACATGGCGGACCAGGAGTGCGTGGCCGCCCGTCAACGCGTCGGTCAGGGAGCCTGGTTCACCTTCCGCCGCGTCGACCGTCCGTAGCCCGGGGGTCAGTTCGCGGGCGAGCGCCGTCTTCCCGGTGCCACGCTCACCCACGAGCAGCAGTGGCTCGGACGACCGCGCCAGCTCCGTCGCGCGCCCCACCGCGTGCCGCCACGGCACCGAGTGCCCGGCCAGCCCCACGGCACCGGCACCCCGCGCGGCCCCCACGGCACCCCCCTCCTCCAGGGCCTCCAGCACAGCCACCGCGCCGATGACCGCCCCGCGATGCGACACGGCCGCGACCGTCGCGAAACCCGGCACCCCGTCCGGAAGCCGGATCCGGTGAGCACCGGGGGACATGTCGCTCGCTGTCGCAGCGGACTGCGCCGTACCGGACTGCGCCGTACCGGTATGTGCCGCACCTGTAGGGGTCGCACCTGCATGTGCCGCACCGGTGTGCGCCGCAGCGGTCTGCGCCGTGGCGGCCACCGCCGTCGGCGTAGCCCCGGCAGAGCGCACGGTCGCACCCGCCACGTCCTCTCCCCCTTCATCCCCGTCATCCCTCTCACCTCCCGCCCTCCGCTCCCCGTTCGCGTCCCGCAGCAGCGAGGTGACGCTTCGTTCCAGCGCGTCCAGGGACTCCGGTGACAGCAGGCGCCCCGCGGCCTCGTTCACCAGGCGGTTGCGGCCGTCGAGGGCGACGACGGCCCGGTCCCGGTCCCGCGTGGCCCGCAGATACGCGTCGAGGAGGACCCGCTCGGCCGGCTGGGACCGCGCCAGCAGCTCCGCCTCGACGGCACCGGCGGCGGCCTCGGCGAGGGAGGCCCACGGATGGGGAACGCACTCGGCACAGAGCCCGGAGGTGACCGTCACCGTGCCGAGGGTCCGACCGGTCTCCGGGGCGAGCACGGGCACACTGACCGCGGACACGTCCTGCCACAGATCGAGGAAGTGCTCCGGCCCGTGCACCTCGGAGCGTCGGCGGGTGCGCAGCGCGAGCGCCGCGCTGTTGTGGCCGACCACCTGCTCGGAGAGGTCCTCGCAACAGGGATCACCCGGCGCGCACCCGGTCGCCCACAGCACCCGCAGCCGCTCGTCGGTCAGCACGAGCGCCGTCCGCCCGGTGCCGACGGCGGGGCCGAGCCGTTCCAGCACCGGCCGCGCCGCCGCCAACAGGGCGGACTCGTCCGGCCGTACGGGATCGCGGGGCGGGCCCGCCGCGGTGCCCGGCACATCGTGGCGTACGCCGAAGAACCGGGCCCGCCGCCAGGCGGCGACGACCTCCTCCGGCACCCCGTCCGGCAGCCGGTGTCCTTCGAGGAACAACTCACGGGCCCTGCGCAGCGCCGCCAGGGCAGGGTGGACGGGAAGACGCTCTGCGGTGGTCACGACGGCACTCACCGTACCCGGCGAAGTTGAAGAGGCGACAACCGGCCCGAATCCGCCGGCGAGCGAGCGCGCGAGCGCGCGCGACGACCAGTGCACGCGCCCCCTGAACGGCCACGGCCCGGCTTCCGTATCCCTCCCCGTCCAAGGCCCGGCAAACCGCGCCCACTGTCTCTTATTGAGACACCCACGCTCCCGCACCACCGTCCATGATCTTGAACGGTCGGTGCTTGTTCTCATTTTCAGGAGCGTTCCCGTGCACACCGTCGAGCCGTTCGCAGAGCCGGTCGCCGAGCCGCAAGTCGAGCCGGATGTCGTGACCGACGTACTGATCGTGGGCAGCGGCCCGGCGGGCGCGTCCGCCGCGCTCGCCCTGAGCACGTACGGCGTCCCGAACATCGTGGTCACCCGCTACGCGAGCCTCGCGGACACGCCCCGCGCGCACATCACCAACCAGCGCACCATGGAGGTGCTGCGCGACCTCGGCGTCGAGGACGAGGTGATCGCCAAGGCCACCCCGCAGCACCTCATGGGCGACACGACCTTCTGCACCAGCCTCGCGGGGGAGGAACTGGGCCGGGTCCGCTCCTGGGGCAACGACCCGCTCGTACAGGCCGCGCACGAACTGGCCAGCCCCACCCGGATGTGCGACATGCCGCAGCACCTCATGGAACCGGTGCTCGTCGACGCGGCCGTGGCGCGCGGCACGCGCCTGCGCTTCAGCACGGTCTACAAGTCCTTCGTCCAGGACGACGACGGCGTCACGGTCACCGTCGAGGACCGGCTGCGCGGTGACGAGTACACCATCCGCGCCAAGTACCTGATCGGCGCGGACGGCGGCCGTTCCCAGGTCGCCGAGGACGCCGGGCTGCCCATGGGCGGCCAGATGGGCGTGGCCGGCAGCATCAACATCGTCTTCGACATGGACCTGTCGAAGTACACCGCGCACCGCCCGTCCACGCTCTACTGGGTGCTGGCCCCCGGCGCCACCGTCGGCGGCATCGGCGCGGGCCTCGTGCGGTGCGTACGGCCGTGGAACGAGTGGCTGATCGTCTGGGGCTACGACGTCACCGCGGGCGCCCCCGACCTGACCACCGAGTACGCCGAGTCGATCGTCCGCAGACTGGTCGGCGACGACGAGATCCCGGTGACCATCAAGTCGTCGGCGGCCTGGACCGTCAACGAGATGTACGCGGAGACCTACGCGAACGGGCGGGTCTTCTGCGCCGGCGACGCCACGCACCGCCACCCACCGTCCAACGGCCTCGGCTCCAACACCTCCATCCAGGACGCCTACAACCTGGCCTGGAAGCTCAAGCTCGTCCTCGACGGCACCGCGTCCCCGACGCTCCTCGACACGTACACCGCCGAACGTGCCCCGATCGGCAGGCAGATCGTCACCCGCGCCAACAAGTCCATCGGCGAGACCGCCCCCGTCTTCGAGGCCCTCGACGGGCTCTCCCCACAGACCCCCGAACAGCTCTGGGCCAACATCGCCGCCCGCAAGGACGCCACCGAGGCCGCCGAGAAGCAGCGGGCGAGGCTCCGCGAGGCGATCGCGTTCAAGGTGTACGAGTTCAACGCGCACGGCGTCGACCTCAACCAGCGCTACTCCGCCGGGAGTTCCGCGGCGGTCGTGCCCGACGGCACGCCCGACCCCGGCTTCGACCGCGACCCCGAGCTGTACCACCAGCCCAGCTCCCGCCCCGGCGCCAAACTCCCGCACGCCTGGATCACCTCCGGCACCCGCACGCTCTCCACCCTCGACACCGTCGGCCGGGGCCGCTTCACCCTGCTCACCGGCATCGGCGGCGCCGACTGGATCCGGGCCGCCCAGGCCCAGCCCCTGGACATCGCCACCGCCGTCATCGGCCCCGGCCAGGAGTACGAGGACCCGTACGGCGACTGGGCCCGGCTCCGCGAGACCGCCGACGGGGGAGCCCTCCTCGTACGACCGGACGGTTACGTCGCGTTCCGCCACGCGTCGCCGGCCGCGTCCCCGGCGGACGCCGAGCGGCTGCTGACGGAGGCGGTGCGGCGGATTCTCGGCCGTGCCTGAAAAGGGGCGGCCGTGGCGTACCCCAAAGGGGGTGACCACGGTTTGCCTGAAAGGAACGGAACGGCATCGCGCCCAGCCGTGGCGCGGGCGCAGGAACAGTCGTAGGAGTGGGGCATGACCACCGAATTCACCACCCGGATCACCGAGGCGGTCGTCGACAGTCTCGACGGCACGGCCGACCCTCGGCTGCGGGAACTGCTCGCCGCCCTCACCCGCCACCTCCACGCCTTCGTCCGCGAGACCGAGCCGACGACGGCGGAGTGGGAGCGGGCGATCGCCTTCCTCACGGCGACCGGCCAGGCCTGCACGGACACCCGCCAGGAGTTCGTCCTCCTCTCGGACGTCCTCGGCGTCTCGATGCTCGTCGAGACGATCAACAGCGGCGAGGGCGACGAGCACCAGAGCGAGGATGACGAGCACAGGAGCGAGGGGCCCGGCGGTGTGACCGAGTCGACCGTCCTCGGCCCGTTCCACATGACCGAGTCACCGGTCCGGGAACTCGGCGCGGACATCGACCTGCTCGGCCGCGGCGAACCGTGTGTGATCAGCGGGCGCGTGCTGTCCCGGGACGGCACGCCGCTGCCCGGCGCGGTCCTCGACGTCTGGCAGGCCAGCGCCGACGGCTACTACGACGTCCAGCAGCCCGACACCCAGCCGGCGGGCAACGGCCGTGGACTGTTCACGGCGGACACCGACGGCCGCTTCTGGTTCCGCACCTGTGTGCCGAGCCCGTACCCCATCCCCACGGACGGCCCCGTCGGCGACCTCCTCCGGGCGACCGCCCGGCACCCGTACCGCCCGGCCCACATCCACTTCATCGCCTCGGCCGAGGGGCACGCCCCGGTCACCACGCACATCTTCGTGGCCGGCGGCGACCACCTCGACTCGGACGCGGTCTTCGCGGTCAAGGAGAGCCTCGTCCAGGACTTCACGGAGACCGACGATCCGTCCCTGGCACAGGAGTTCGGCATGCCGAACCCGTTCCGCCACGCCCGCTTCGACCTCGTCCTGAACCCCCGGCCCACCGCGCCCGGCGCCGGCGACGCGGAGCGTGCGTGATGGAATTCGTGCACGAGGCCCGGCCCATGCGGGTCGTCATGCGCGCGGGCGCGGCGGTGACGGCGGTCGCGGGGGAGGCCGAACGGCTGGGCCTGCGAAGGCTGTTGGTGGTGTCCGGCCCGAGGGGCGAGGAGACGGCCCGGGCCGTCGCGGACCCGCTCGGCGACACGTGCGCCGGACTGTTCACGCGGGCGCGCCAGCATGTGCCGGTGGACGTGGCCGACGAGGCGGAGCGGATGGCGCGGGCCGTGGACGCGGACGGCTGTGCGGCCGTCGGCGGCGGCTCGGCGATCGGCCTGGGCAAGGCGATCGCCCTGCGCACCGGACTGCCGCTGATCGCCGTGCCGTCCACCTACTCCGGCTCCGAGATGACCCCGGTCTGGGGCCTGACCGAGCACGGCGCCAAACGCACCGGCCGCGACCCTTCGGTCCTGCCCCGCAGTGTCGTCTACGACCCCGAACTCACCCTCTCCCTCCCGGTCCCCCTCTCCGTCACCAGCGGTCTCAACGCGGTCGCCCACGCCGCCGAGGCCCTGTACGCGCCGGACGCCTCGCCGCTGGTGTCGCTGACCGCAGAGGAGGGCGCGCGGGCCATGGCGGGCGCGCTCCCCGAGGTGGCGGCCGACCCCGGTGACCTGGAGGCGCGCGGCCGGGCCCTCTACGGCGCCTGGCTCTGCGGCACCGTGCTCGGCGCGACCACCATGGGCCTGCACCACAAGCTGTGCCACGTCCTCGGCGGCACGTTCGGCCTCCCGCACGCCGAGACCCACACCGTCGTCCTCCCGTACGTCCTCGCCTACAACGCCCCGGCCGCGCCGGCGGCCATGACGGCACTGGGCCGCGCCCTGACCGCCGACGACGCCCCCATGGCCCTGTGGACCCTGTCGGGCAGCCTCGGCGCCCCTCGCTCCCTGGCCGAACTGGGCCTGCGCGAGGCCGACTTGGCGAAAGCCGCGGCTCTGGCGACCGCCCAGGCGTACCCCAACCCGCGCGAGGTCACCACGGCGGACGCCCTGGAGGTCCTGAGAGCCGCGCACGGAGGCGACCGCCCACCGGCCTGGTCCTGACACCCGCCGAGTGGCCGAGGGACGGACGGGCCGACGCCGACGGGCCACCGACCACCACAGAGCACAGACCGAACAGAATCAAGAACCGAAAGGTGATCACCATGGCCCTCGGACTGCTCCGGCGGCGCTTCAGGAATGCCCCCGGAGGCGCCGCGGGCGCCATGTTCCCGGTGCCGGACGGCGCGGGTGTCGTCCTGCGCGAGGTACTGGACCCGGTGAACCAGCCCATGGGCGCGGCCGATGTGACGGTCACGGAACTGCGCAGCCACCGCGTCGCCGCTCGCGGTGCGACGGACCCGTACGGCTTCTTCACGGCCGTACTGCCCCCGGGCACCTACAGCATGCTGATCATGGCCGAGGGCCTGGAACCGCACCGCGAGACGGTCGAGGTCCTGCCGGACGCCGGTGTCTCACGGGAGCGGGTGTGGCTCCAGTCGGCGAGGGCGCTCGAACTCCCGGCCCCCGGCACCTGGCTCTTCGACCCGCCGCACACCGCGATCCGCTTCATCGCCAAGCACGTCGGGATGGCCCATGTGCACGGCCGTTTCGAACGTTTCGAGGGCGGCCTCGCGATAGCCCAGGACATGAGCCAGTCCCGCGTGCACGTCCGGATCGACGCGTCCAGCATCACCACGGGCAACAACACCCGTGACACACACCTGCGTTCCGCCGACTTCCTCGACGTCGAACGCTTCCCGTACATCGACTTCGCCAGCACCCGCTTCGCCTATCGCGGCGGCAGCAAGTGGACCCTCCAGGGCAGCCTCACCATGCACGGCGTCAGCCGCTCCGTCTCCCTGGACACCACCTACCTCGGCACCGTCAACGGCGGCTACGGCGAGGAACTCCGCTGCGCCGCCCTCGCCAAGGCCGAACTCCACCGCGAGGACTACACCCTCAACTGGCGCTCCATGCTCGCCCGCGGCATCGCGGTCGTCGGCCCCACCGTCCAACTGGAGCTGGACGTCCAGGCGATGTACCGCACCCATGACACGCCCACTCCGCCGGAATAGCCCGGACCGCCGATGCGTGTAGAGGCCAGCTGACGTCTTCTGCCTTGTGGACGTGCGAAGTGCACTGACAGAGCATGGACAGGGAATACATCCGGGCGGGGCACCTTCTCCGCACTCAGCGGCTCTCAGGGAGGCAGCAAGGCATGGACGCGCCTCGGAACAGCCACAACAGCACACGACTGGTCGACATCTCCACGGTGCCGACCGGTCGGCTGAAGGTGGAGGCCCGGAAGGACACGGTGCTGGGTCACACCGTCCGACGTCACCTGGAGGAACGCGAGGGTGGGACGAGGACGTCCGACATCGTCTTCGACAGCGCCCTGTGATGCGGGAGGAAACCGGGTCCGGGGGTTTACCCGTGGTCCCTCTCCGGCAGTTCCTGCTGAAAATACACAGCTTATGCAATTTGTCCTGCGACTACTGCTACGTATATTTCGCCGCCGACCAGAGTTGGCGCCGCCGGCCCACGTCGATGTCCCTCGACACCGTGCGACAGGCCGTGGACCGGATCGCCGAACACGTCCGTGAGCACCGGCTTCCCGCGGTGCGGATCATCCTCCACGGCGGAGAACCCCTGCTCGTCGGCAAGACGCACCTCGAAGACGTGCTCGGCGTCATCGAGGAGCGGCTCGCCACCAGGGTGGAGGTGCGCTGCTCGATGCAGTCGAACGGCATCCTCCTCGACGAGGAGTTCCTCGCTCTGCTGCGCCGCCACCGCGTGGGCGTGGCGGTCAGCCTCGACGGTTCCCGCACGGCACACGACCGGCACCGGCGGTACGCGAACGGCCGCCCCAGCCACGTCCGGGTCGCCGCGGCCCTGCGTCTGCTGAACGGCCCGCGGAACAGGGGCCTGTTCCGGGGATTGTTGTGCACGGTGGACCTCGCCAACGACCCTGTCGACACGTACGAGGCGCTGCTCGACTTCGCCCCGCCCCGCATCGATTTCCTTCTGCCGCACGGGACGTGGGACCATCCACCGCCCGGCCTCGAACACCGCGAGGTACCCCCGGCCCGGCCCCCGCTCCTCGCACCGCCGGACGAGCCGACACCGTACGGCCGCTGGCTCTCCGTCGCCTTCGACCGCTGGTTCGACGCCCCCCGGAAGGAGACCCGGGTCCGGATGTTCGAGGAGCTCCTGTCCGGGGTGCTGGGCGGCACCGTCAACACCGAGGGGCTCGGGCTCGCGCCGGTGGACCTCGTGGTCGTGGAGGCCGACGGGAGCCTGGAGCACTCCGACTCGCTCAAGGTCGTCGCCGAGGGGGCACCCGAGACCGGCCTCGACGTCTTCCGGCACTCCTTCTCCGACGTCCTCGCGACGGAGACGATGCGCGGCAGACAGGCCGGACTTCTCGGTCTCGGCCCCGTCTGCCGCCGGTGCGCGCTGGTCGAGACGTGCGGCGGGGGCCTGTACGCCCACCGTCACTCGCCGACCGGCTTCGCCGGCCCGTCCGTCTACTGCTTCGACCTCGCCGCTCTCATCACTCACGTCGGCTCCCGCATTCGCGCGGCGACGGCACAGTTCGCGGAGGCTCCACCGGAACGCCCGTCTGCCCTCTCCTGAGCCGGAGCGCGACTCAGGGCGCACGCGCAACGGTCGTGCCGCATTCCGTGAACAAGCACACGGTGAACGCGAGTTGGATGCGGAGATCGGGGGAAGCATGGATTCGGGTCCTGCCGAAAAGGGGCCTGTCCGGCCGGACAGGGGTATCGTTCTCTGTCTCGGCACGACTCAACCAAGGCCAAGGCTGAGGGGTACCGGTTGGGGGGTGAGGAGGTGTGGGAGGCGACCGAACCGCGTGCACTTCCGCCGGTGTCGGGCCCCTTCCGAGGCGAGAGAATCCATCCACCCCACGATAGGGACCCCGCGGACGCGTCACCTCGGGGGCTCCTTGGAACCGTACTTCTTCCTGAGCTATGCGCGCAGGCGTGGACCCAAGGTCCTCGTCAAGCGTTTTTACGACGACCTGTGCGCGGAATTACGCCAAGAATTACGGCGATTACACAACGGCAATGCCGTGCCCTTCGACCGCCCATTCCTCGATGTGCAGTCCATTCAAGTCGGACAGGACTGGAACGCGGCCCTCGGCGAAGCCCTCGGACACTGCCGCACGATGCTCGCCCTCTACACCCCCGACTACTTCAGAAGCGACTTCTGCGGCCGCGAGTGGAAGGCGTTCGAGGACCGGCAGCGCAGCCACAGAGAAGTGACGGGAGTGGACGCGAAGGCACTCATCCCCGTTCTCTGGGAGCCGGTGCAGAACATCCCCCCGGGCGCGGCCCATATCCAGTACGACAACCTCGATCTCGGCGAGAACTACGCGCAATGGGGCCTGCGCCGCATCCTGGTCGCGGACCCGGGCGGCGAGGAGTACCGCCGCATCGTCAACCTCATCGCGCACCAGATCCTCATCGCCGCCGAACACTTCCGCATCCGGCCCGTCAACGGCCTGGACATCAGCGGCCCGGACTCCGCGGGCCCCTTCCCGTCCGCCACCGAACGCGCCGAACCGGGCAGCCAGGCACTGCTGTTCGTGGCCGCCCGGACCTCGGCGAACGCCCACCGGAAGGCGACGGACCCGGGCTGCCACGGGGAGAGCCCGACGGACTGGAACCCTTACCACGCCGAATTCCCGGAACCGCTGGCCGAAAGAGCGAGCCTCCTGCTGAGGGAGCGTGGCTTCACGGTACGGACCGAGATCGTCTCGGACGTGCTCGGCGCCACCCTGGACGAGGCTCGGGGGCAGGGGCAGGTCGCGGTCCTCCTGGTGGAGGCCTCGGCCGCCGCGGACGAGCCGTTCGGACGAGCCCTCCGCGCCTACGACCGGAGCAACCATCCGGGCAGCGCGGCCATAGTCCCGTGCGCGCCCGACGAGGCGGGTGACGGACCCCGGAGCAAGGCCTACTGGGAGGCGGTCCGGGGCGCCCTTCCGTTCAACTGGGCGAAGGGAGCAGGGGACCCCCTGCCGCTCCTGCAGTCGGGGATAGGGTCGGACGATTTCGACGGGGCGCTGCACGCCGTGGTCGCGAAGGCGCAGAACCATCTCGTCTCGTTCCTCGAGACTCTCAAGTTCACCCCTCTGGAGATGTCCCGGATCACGTCCGCCGCGCTCCCTGTGCTGACCACCGTGGCCACCCCGCGCAGCCGTACCGGGCTGGCACCCCCGATCACTGCCCGCGCCTCCTCCACACCGCAGCCCTTTGAGAAGGAGCAGGAAGATGACCCATGACGACCGCGGCCGGGGCACCATCATCACCTTCTACTCCTTCAAGGGCGGTACGGGCCGCACCATGGCGCTGGTCAACACCGCCTGGATCCTTGCCAGCAACGGCCTGCGCGTCCTCGTCGTGGACTGGGATCTGGAGGCCCCAGGACTGCACACCTACCTCCAGCCCCTGCTCGCCGACCCCGAACTCACCGAGAGCGCGGGCGTCATAGAGATGGTCAGCGACTTCGCCCGGCACGCGGTCACCCCACGGGTGGGCTCCGGCGTCGACGGCGGGGGCGCGGCCGGACCACCCCGGCCCAACGGGGGAGGCCTGCCAGAGGAACCCGACCACCGGGAGCGGGCCCGCGTCGACCGGTACGCCGTCGGCACGGAGCTACGGCTGCCGCCGGGCGGAAAACTGGACCTGCTGCCCGCCGGCGTCCAGGACCCCGACACCTACGCGGTCAAGGTCAGCACCTTCGACTGGGGCACCTTCTACCGCATGGGCGGCGCCGACTTCCTCACCGCGCTGCGCGACGACATGACCGCGCGCTACGACTACGTACTGATCGACAGCCGTACCGGCCTCAGTGACACCGCGAGCATCTGCACGGTCGTCATGCCGGACATCGTCGTGGACTGCTTCACCCTCAGCCGTCAGGGCGTCAACGGCGCCGCCCACGTCGCGCGTTCGATCCGCCGTGTCTCCCACACCCAGCGCGACATCCGTATCGTCCCCGTCCCCATGCGTGTCGAGGACGCCGGCCGCGACCGCCTGGAAGCGGGCCGTTATCAGGCGCGCAGCCTGTTCGCCCCCTTCCTGGACTGGGTGCCGCCCGAGGAGCAGGACCAGTATTGGAGCAGCGTCGAGATCCCGTACAAACCCAGCTACGCGTACGAGGAGATCCCCGCGACGGTGGGGGAGCGCCGCCAGGACGGCACCCTGCTGGCCGCGTTCGAACGACTGACCGCAAGGCTCACCGACAACCGGGTGACCCGCCTGAGCAACATGCCGGAGCCGTACCGCCAGACGCTGCGCGCGGAGTACGAGCGGACCTCCCCGATCATGCGCAAGGACTTCTACGTCAGCTACGCCGCGACCGACCGGCTGTGGGCCGACTGGACCGTCACCGTGCTCCGGGCGGCCGGCTACGAGGCGACGCTCACCCCGATCGAGGTCGACGACGTCACGGCCGGACCCGTCACCCCGACCGGCCTCGACCGTACGCTGGCCGGCGAGGGGCGCATGGTCGTGCTGCTCTCCCCGCAGTACACCGCGCTGCCGCACGCGCGGGAGATCTGGCAGCGGACCAGCCGCAGGGACCCGTCCGGCCAGATCGGCATGATCGTCCCCCTGCGGGTCGACGACACCCCGCCCCCGGCCGAGTTCGCGCCC
The DNA here is from genome assembly GCF_020010925.1 of Streptomyces griseiscabiei. NCBI lineage: Bacteria > Bacillati > Actinomycetota > Actinomycetes > Kitasatosporales > Streptomycetaceae > Streptomyces > Streptomyces griseiscabiei. The sequence continues at coordinate 2,265,231 of NZ_JAGJBZ010000002.1, forward strand.
CTTTCGGCCGTCAGCCTTGCGGGTGTCACCGCCGAGGAGGCGGTGGCCCGCCTCCTGACCACCGTCGACCGCGCCGGTTCGGTCGAGCCGGGGTCTCGTCCCGCAGCCATCGGACTGGCCGCGGCGGCCCGGCTCCCGGGTACTCCACCGCAGGTCATCGGGGGCCGCCCACAGCGCAACGCCGTCTTCACCGGCCGTCGGACACTCATCGAACGACTGCGCGACAGCCTGCTCTCCGGCACCACCGCCGTGCTGCCGCAGGCACTCTACGGACTCGGCGGAGTGGGCAAGACGCAACTTGCGCTCGAGTACGCGTACCGCTTCGAGTCGGACTACGATCTCGTCTGGTGGATCAACGCCGCGGAGCCGACGCAGATCCGCCAGGACCTGAACACGCTGGCCGGGCATCTCGGTGTGCCCCTTGGTGGCAAGGACTTGACGGCCGTATGCAACGAGGTTCTGGACAAGCTGCGTCGCGGCACCCCCCACGCGCGTTGGTTGCTCGTGTACGACAACGCCGAGAAGCCGGCCGACCTGGACGGTCTGGTTCCGGTCAGTGGGCCCGGTCACCACATCCTCATCACCTCGCGGAACCCGGCCTGGGCCGAACGCGCCGCGCGCATCGAGGTGGACCTCTTCACCCGTGAGGAGAGCGTCGCGCTGTTGCGCCGCTACAACCAGGCACTCGAACCCGCCGAAGCGGCTCGAGTGGCCGAGGAACTCGGGGACTTCCCGCTGGCCGTGAGCCTCGCCGCCGCCTCGCTCCAGGAATCGGCGATGCCCGTGGACACCTATGTGGAGATGCTCCGTACCCAGATGACCGACATCCTGCGCAGCCAGTCTGCCCCCGACTACCCGACCTCGGCAGCGGCCAGCTGGTCACTCGATCGGCTGAAGTCCCGCACGCCGGCCGCAGCCGCACTGCTCCAACTGTGCGCGTTCTTCGGGCCGGACCCGATCCCCCGGGACATGCTCAGCGGTCGGCCCGCCCTCGAACTGCTCGAACGCCACGACCCCAGCCTCTCCGACCCGCTGCTGATGAGCAGGCTCTACGGCGAGATCGTCCGCAACGGCCTCGCCCAGGTCGACCAGCGGACCGACACGCTGACCCTGCACCGGCTGATCCAGCGCGTCCTGCGGGACCAGCTCACCCCCGACGAGCAGACCGCCATGCGGGAGCGGGCCCAGGCCGTCCTGGGCCAGGCCAACCCCAAGGACCCCGACGAGTCCGACACCTGGCGGCGGTACGCCACGCTGCTCCCGCATCTGTGGCCCACCCAGGCCAAGGAGAGCGACAACCTCCCCGTCCGGCAGTGGATCTGCGACTCCGTCCGCTACCTCTGGCGCAGCGGCGATGCCGACACCGCCAACAGCACCGCCGAACGGGTCCTCGCCAGCTGGCTGCCCCGCTTCGGCGAGGACGACGCGCTCGTCCTGCGGCTGCGCACCGAACTCGGCAACGCGCTGCGCGACCAGGGCCGCCTGCCCGAGGCGTACGAAGTGACGCGTGATGTCTACGAGCGAGGCAGCACGATCCTCGGCGGGGACCACCCCTACACCCTCGGCGCCGCGATGAGCCTCGGCGCCGACCTGCGCGGTGTCGGCCGGTACGCCGACGCCATGGAGAGCGACCGGGAGACCCTGCGGCGGACCCGGCGGATCTTCGGCGACAGCCATCAGCGGACCCTCCAGGCGGCCAACAACCTCGCCGTGTCCGAGTTCCTGTCCGGCAACCGGCAGGCCGCCCGCGAGACCAACCGGGACATCCTCAAACAGCGCCGCGAGATCTTCGGCTCCGACCAGCGCTCCACGCTCAACTCCGCCATCAACTACGCACGGGACCTGCGTGCCGCCGGCGCGTTCCGGGAGGCGCTGAAGCTCATCGAGGACACCCTGAAGCGCAGCCGGCGCGCGCTGGGACCCGACCACCTGATCACCTTCCGGGCCTCCCTCGGCGCCGCCATCCTGTACCGGAGGCAGGGCGAGTACGAGAAGGCGTACACCGCGACGAGCGAGACGTTCGAACAGGCCCTCAAGCAACTGGGCCCCGACCACCCCGACACCCTCGCCGTCGCGACGAACCTGAGCGCGGACCTGTACGACCGGGGGGAGTCCGTGCGGGGCCGCGAGCTGGCCAAGGAGACCCTCGACCGCTACGAGCGCCGGTTCGGTCCCGACCACGTCTTCACCCTCGCCTGCGCCACCGACCTGGCGGTACTGCAACGGCTGACCGGTGAGCCGGAGGCCGCCCTGGAGCTGTCGACCCGTACCGTCGACCGCTTCCGCCGCCTCCTCGGCCCACGCCACCCCTACACCCTCACCTGCCGGCTGAACCACGCGACGGATCTGTCCGAGAACGGCGAGCACACACGCGCCGTGAAGGCGGGCCGTGAGGCGCACGAGGGGCTCACCGAGATCCTCGGCCCCGATCACTACCTCGCCATCGCGGGCGTCTCGAACCTGGCGGCCCTGCTGCGGCGGGACACCTCGGACGAGGCCGAGCTGCTGCACGTGGAGGCCGGCCGACTCCACGACGAGGCGGAACGGCGGGCCCGCGAGAGCCGGGAACTCGGCGGCGACCACCCGATGACCCGGGCGGTCACCCGTTGGCAGCCGATCGACGCGGACATCGAGCCGCCGGTCACCTGACGGCCGACGGCTCGGACAGAGCACGAGGACCGGAGACCGGGCCCCGCGGGCGATCCTGCCCGCGGGGCCCGGTCCCGGTCGCCGGGCGTGCACTCGACAGTCGTCCGTATGTCTGAGGTCGGCGGTGGCAGGGTAGGACCTTCGATGCCGTCGATGCGGTGGGGCATGCTGGGGGGCGCCTTGGATCAGCCGTACTTCTTTCTCAGTTACGCCAGGCGGGACGACCGGGCGGCGTATGTGGGGCGGTTCTACGAGGACCTGCTGGACGCCCTCGACCTCCCGGGCTCGGTGTCGGACCGGCAGCCCACCTTCCGTGACGTCGTGAACATCATGCTCGGCGACGACTGGCTGCTGGAACTGAGCAGGGCCGTCGGCTCCTGCCGCTCCATGGTCGCGCTCTACTCGCCGGCGTACTTCCGCAGCGAATACTGCGGCAAGGAGTGGACCCACTTCGCCGCACGGGTGAAGCGCTACCAGGACATGACCTCCGTGCCGCCGCGCGCACTGGTCCCGGTGCTCTGGGAGCCGGTGCCGCAGCGCAGGATGCCCGCCGAGGTCCGGGCCGTGCAGTACACCGAACCGGGGCTGGGGGAGGAGTACCTCAGACATGGGCTGCTGCAACTGATGCAGTCGGAACCGGGCGGACCCGCGTACACGCACGTCGTCGAGGAGATCGCCCGCCGGGTACGCGCGGCGGCGGACCCCTTCAACCTGCCCGTCGACGCGCCTCCCGCCTTCGACCTCTCGGAGGTCCGTGGCTGTTTCCCCGTCAACGAGCGGCCGGAACTCGGAGGGCACGTCCGGATATTCGTCGCGGCCTGCACCAAGGAGCAGCCTCCGGTGGGCCGTTCGCACACCGCCTACTACGGGGAGGCGCCGTGGATGTGGGCGCCCTACAGCCCGCCACGGGTGCCGACCGTCGTGGAGCGGGCCGAGCGGGTCATCACCGGTGACGGGCACACCACGAGCGTCGAGGCCGTGAGCCCCCAGCTGATCCGCCATCTCAACCGGGCCCGCCACCTCAACCAGGCGTGTGTCCTGCTCGTCGACGCCTGGTCGGCGCGCGAGGCACCGTACCGGGGAGCGCTCGTGAGATACGACGAGCTGTACCACCCGACGACCGCCGTCCTGGTGCCCTGCCACGAGCACGACAGGGAGTCGGGCACGGAGAACGAGGCGCTGTGGGACGCGGTCAGAAGGGTCTTCGAGCGGAACTGGATGCGGCGCAACGACCCCCATGACCCGGTGTTCTGGGCCCCCGTCGACCAGCACGAGTTCGACGACATGCTGGCCCGGGCGGTGACCGTGACCCAGAACCGGATCGCCGCCAGCGGCCATGTCCGGCGCCTGCCGCCGGGCGGGCCGCCGCCGTCGATGCCCCGCCTCTGACCGCCCGCCCCAGCCGACCACCGCCCCGAGGACCACGACCGCCCCGAGGACCACGACCGCCCAGGAGACCGGATGAGCCCCGCCAGAGCCCCGGACGGCCGAGGCCAGATCGTCACCTTCTACTCGTTCAAGGGCGGCGTCGGCCGCACCATGACCCTGGCCAACGTGGCCTGGATCCTGGCCAGTCGGGGCAAACGCGTGCTCGCCGTCGACTGGGACCTGGAAGCGCCTGGGCTGCACAGCTACTTCCACCCGCTGCTCACCGACCCCGAACTGCGCGACACCGACGGGCTGATCGACCTGCTGCGCGCCTACCAGCAGGCCGTGCTCCTGCCCGGCCGGGAGGAGGCCCCGCGCGACGACGACTGGTTCCGCCGGACGCTGGACCTCACGCCGTACGTCGTCGGCCTCGACCTCAAGTTCGCGAGCGGCGGGCGGCTGGACTTTCTGCCCGCCGGGCGGCAGAACGCGGCCTACTCGGACTCGGTGACCTCCTTCGACTGGCACGCCTTCTACGAACGGCTCGGCGGCGGATCGTTCCTGCTGGAGCTGCGCGAGGAGATGGCCGCCCGCTACGACTACGTCCTGATCGACAGCCGCACCGGGGTCACCGACAGCTCGGGCATCTGCACGGTGCTCCTCCCCGACACCCTCGTCCTGGGCTTCGTCTACAACGTGCAGAACATGCGCGGCTCCGCGCACGTGGCCCGCGCCGTGACGAAGGGCTCCCGGCGGCCGATACGTCTGCTGCCGGTGCCCATGCGTGTCGAGGACGCGGAGCGGGAGCGCCTGGAGATCAGCCGCGACCGTGCCCGGGAGGTCTTCGGCGGCCATCTGTCGTGGCTGGAGGAGAGCAGCGTCGAACGGTACTGGGGGGACGTGGAGATCCCGTACAAGACGTTCTACGCCTACGAGGAGATCGTCGCGCCCGTCGGTGACCGCCCGTTGCAGGAGGGCACCGTGCTCAAGGCCTGCGAACGGCTCACCGACTGGCTCACCGACGGTGAGGTCCGGCGGGGCGTCCCCCTGCCGGACGACGACCGGCAGCGTCTGCTGACGGCGTACATGAACAAGAGCCGGGCCATCAGCGCCTGTCTCTTCGTCAGCTACGCCCCCGAGGACCGGGTCTGGGCGGAGTGGACGGCCTGGCACCTGGAATCCGCCGGCTTCCGGGTCACCCTGCACGACATCACGGCCACCCGGCCCGGTGAGACCGCCCCGGAGGTGGTGCGCGCCCTGGCGGAGGAGGGCAGGGTCCTCGCGCTGCTGTCCGAGGGGTACGCCGAGGTGCCCCAGTCCGCCGCGCTCTGGCGGGCCCTGACCGGCAGGGAGCGAGCGCTGGCACCGGAACTGATCGCCGTCCGTGTGCACGGCGGCGAACGCGCCCTGGAACCGCCCTTCGACCTCGCCGCGGCCCCGAGCATCGCCCACCTCACGGCGGTGAACGCGGTACGGCGGCTGCGGCAGAGCGTCGGCCCGCCGCCCTCGGTGCCGGGCCCGGCACGCGGCACCCCCGCCCTGCTGGCGCCGGAACCACCGCGCTACCCCGGCACGAATCCGCCCGTCGAGTCGCTGCCCCCGAGGAACACCGGCTTCACCGGCCGGAACGCGTTGCTGCACGAGCTGCGGGACCGCCTCACCGCCGCGGAGGACTCCACCACGCCCCAGGTGCTCGTGGGCCTCGGCGGAGTCGGCAAGACCCAGACGGCGCTGGAGTACACCTACCGCTTCCGCGGCTCCTACGACGTGGTCTGGTGGGTCCCGGCCGCCGAACCCACGGTCATCGCCAGTGAGTTGGCCCGCCTCGCACCCCAACTCGGCATCGAGCAAGGGGAGGACACCGCGCTCACCGCCCAACGGGTGCTCAGAGCGCTGTCCGGCGGGACCCCGTACCGCAGGTGGTTGATCGTCTTCGACAGCGCGGGTTCACCGGAGGAGACGGCCGAATGGCTTCCCGCCGGGACGCCGCGCGGCGGGCATGTGCTCGTCACCTCCCGCGACCGAACCTGGGAAGAGGCCGGAAGCGTCCTGCCGGTCGAGGTGTTCACCCGCTCCGAGAGCGTGGCCCTCCTCGCGCGGCACAACCCGGGCCTCGCCCCGGACGGCAGCCGGCAGATCGCCCACGAACTCGGTGACCTCCCGCTCGCCGTCCACCAGGCAGCCCTGTGGCTGAGCGCCACGGCCATGCCCGTCGACCGGTATCTGCAACTGCTGCGCACCCACGCGACCGAGCTGCTCAAGCGCACGGAGAAACGCTCGCTGGAAATGGCGGGCTGGCTGGTGTCGTTGGAGGAGATCCGCGCCAACAGCCCGGCGGCGGCCGACCTGTTGGAGATCTGCGCCTTCTTCGGCGCCGACCCCATCCCCATGGACCTGCTCTACACCCGCTCCCTGATGGACGCCCTCACCCTCGACGAGGACGAACCCCGGGACGAGGTGACCATCAGCGAGGTCTTCCAGGAGATCAACCGGTTCGGGCTCGCCCAGGCGGACCAGGAGGAGGGCACCGTCGTCGTCCACCGCCTGGTGCAGGCCGAGATCCGCCACTCGATGCCCCTGGAGCGACGTCTGCAACTGCGCGCGGTCGTGCACTCCGTGCTGGCCGCGGGGAACCCCAAGTCCCCCGGCGCGCCGGAGAGTTGGCCGCGCTACGCGCAGCTGCTGCCACATCTGTGGCCCAGCCGGGCGGTGCGCAGCGACGACCCCGAGGTACAGCAGTGGATCATCGAGACGGTCCGCTGTCTGTGGCGCCGCAACCTGCTGGGATCCGGACGGGACACCGCCGAACGCGTCCTCGTCGAGTGGACCGGACGCCGGGGCCCCGACGACACCCAGGTCCTGGCCCTGCGCACCCAGCTCGGCAACATCCTGCGCTCCCAGGGCGCTTCGCGCGACGCCTGGCGCAACGACCTCGACGTCCACCGACGGCTCGCGGCCCTCGTCGGCCCCGACCGCCGCCGTACGCTGATCGCCGCCGCCAACGTGGCCGCCGACCTCAACGCCCTGGGTCGCTATGCCGAGGCCCGGGAGTGGGACCGCGCCACCTACGAGGCCAGCAAGGCGGCCTGGCCCCCCGACGATCTGCGGCTGTCCATGCACGCCAGCAATCTCGGCGTGTCCGAGTACCTGTGCGGGGACCGGCGCGCGGCACTGGAGATCCACCGCCGGGTCTACCGCGACCGGCTCGACCTCAAGGGCCCCACGGACATCTACACCCTCAGCGCGGCCTCCAACTACGCCCGCGACCTGCGCGAGACCGGTGACCTGCGGGCCGCCCTCGTACTCCTGGAGGAGACCTGCCAGTTGCTGTGGGAGCGGCTCGGCCCGCGTCACGCACAGACCCTGTCCACGCAGCGGAACCACGCGGTGGCGCTGCGCCGGTCAGGACGGTACGAGGAGGCCCGTGATCTCGTCGCCTCCGTCCATCTGATCTACGCGGAGGACCGGGGCCGTGACCACCCGGACACTCTGGCCGCCCGCGCCGATCTGGCCAATGTGCTCGCGGCCCTGGGCGACGTCGACAGCGCCCGCGACCACGCCGATCACATCCTGACCCGCCAGCGGCAGACCCTGGGGGAGTCGCACCCCTACACCCTCGGCTGCCAGAACAACCTGGCGATCTATCTGCGGCTCGGCGGCCACGCGGCAGCCGCCCGCGCCACCTCCGAACGCGCCCTGCGGGCCCTGACCGACACCCTCGGGGAACGTCATCCCTACACCCTGGACGCGATGATCAACTACGCCAACTGCCTGGTCGACACCGGTGAGACGGAGGCCGCGATCGCCCTCGAACGCGAGGCGCTCGCAGGGGTGTTGGAGACCCTGGGCGCAGACCACTACGACGTCGTCACCCTGCGCTCCAACCTCGCGGTCGACCTCGCGGGGGCTGGTGTGACTCAGGAGTCCGAGGAGCACTACAGTGAGGCCCTGCAACTCGCCGCCCAGACCTTGGGAGTGGACCACCCGACCTACGAGGCGGTGGACAGCGGGGTGCGACTGGACGCGGACATCGAGCCACCCTTCACCTTCTGATTCCGTGTCCCGGAGAGCGGTGTGAGTCCCATCCGGAAGGGTGAGGTCTTCTTTACGGCGCTTTGTGTTGATTCCTGCCGTTTTCCTTTGCTTCGCTGCTATTCTCCGCTCACCGCCATGGGCGCCGTCCGCCCGGCGGACGCCCCGTGTCAGCATGGCCCCTAGGAGTGCGGTGTCACCCTTCTTGTCCTCGCCGAACGGGTCTGCGGGACGCGCCCCTGCCGGCGCGGGTCCGGTCAGGCCTGCCGAGGACCGCCCCGCCACCGTCGCCGAGAACAGCGCCCTCGGTCACGTACTGCGTCGTCTCGCCCGGGAGGCCGTGCATCCGGAGGTCTCGTACCTCGCCGAGTTCGAGTCCTCGCTCCCCTGCGAAGCGGAAGCGTCGATGGGGTGACGTCCCCGTCGGTCCCGTCGGCTCCCGTGTCCCCGCGTCCCGTGTCCTTACGGCAGTTCGTGCTCAAGGTGCACAGCCGCTGCAACCTGGACTGCGACTACTGCTACGTCTACCACTCCGCCGACACCAGCTGGCGTGCCAAGCCCCGGGTCATGGAACCGGCGGTCGCGGAACAGGTGTCCCGGCGGATCGCCGAGCACGCCATGACGCATCGGCTGCCCGACGTCCGGATCGTGCTGCACGGCGGGGAGCCGCTGCTGCTCGGGGCGGACCGGCTGGGGGAGTTGCTGGGGATTCTCGGGACCGGGCCGACGCGGGCGGGAGTTCCCGTCCGGTTCTCGATGCAGACCAACGGGGTGCTGCTCACCCCCGACATCCTGGACGTGCTGCACCGCTACCGGGTGGGCGTCAGCGTCAGCCTCGACGGCACCCGGGCCGGCCACGACCGGCACCGGCGCTTCCCGAAGGGCGAGGGGAGCCACCGGCTGGTGACGGCGGGGCTGGAGCGGCTGAGGTCCGCCGAGCACCGCTTCCTGTACGCGGGCCTCCTCTGCACGGTCGACCTGGCCAACGACCCTGTCGACACCTATGAGGCCCTGCTCGCCGCTCACCCTCCTCGCATCGATCTCCTGCTGCCGCACGGCACTTGGGACACACCGCCCCCCGGCCTCACGGACCGCCGCGACCGGACACCCGCCGCGCCGCCCTTGGCCGCCCGGGGCGCGACGGCCCACCCAGGGGAGACACCGTACGCCGACTGGCTGCGGCTGGTGTTCGACCGCTGGTACGACGCCCCCGTACGGGAGACCGGTGTCCGGCTCTTCGAGGAACTGATGGCGGGCGTGCTCGGCGGCTCGATCCGCACCGAGTCCGTCGGGCTGGCCCCGGCGACGCTCGTCGTCATCGAGACCGACGGCTCCATCGAGCAGTCCGACTCCCTCAAAGTCGCCTACGAAGGAGCGCCGGAGACCGGGCTCGACGTCTTCCGCCACACCCTCGACGACGTCCTCGACCAGCCGCTCATCCGCCAACGACAGTCCGGAGCAGCCGAGTTGGGGCCGACCTGCGCGCGCTGCCCCCTGCTCGCCGTCTGCGGAGGCGGCCTCTTCGCCCACCGGTACGCCTCCACGAGCGGCTTCCGCAACCCGTCCGTCTACTGCGCCGACCTCGCCGCGCTGATCCTGCACATCCGCGACCGGCTGCGAGCCGATCTCAGCGGGGCGTGGCGGGGCCTTCCCGAACTCGACCCCAGGGGTACGTAGGGTAGGGTTTACCTGCGCGTTCACACGAGACATCGTGCACAACGCGACGGGACGTGGCGCAGCTTGGTAGCGCACTTGACTGGGGGTCAAGGGGTCGCAGGTTCAAATCCTGTCGTCCCGACTGGAGACAGTCGCAGTTCAGGGCCGGTTTCGGAGGCATCCGAGACCGGCCCTTGATCGTTCTTGGGGACCAGGCGGGGCCTGGCGGGGAACAGGGAGGTTGTCGATCCCAGGGCTCTGTTCTTGTGGTGGCGCCATGGCACTCGATGTCCCCGATCGTGCCGGCAGTGGTCCGGGCCCGTGTCCGCAGTGCTCTGAGCCAGGGATGGATGCCCGCGCGCCCCCGTACCCCATTCCCTCTGACGAGACGGCGATCCGGACGGCCTGATCGGGTCGGCCGAGCCACATCCGAGGCCAGAGAATCCGGTGCGAATCCGGAACTGACGCGCAGTGGTGAGGGGACGGACGGGGCGCGCACGCCCCTGGGAGACCGGGAAGGCGCCCCGACCGAACGAGCCCCGACCCTCGAGGCATGCCGCGTGCCCGAATTCATCAGAAGCCGGCATCCCGGGCTTCCTCGACAGCTCTCAGCAGAGGGGTGACGATGTTCCGGAGGACTCCGGGCTCCCTGTCCCGGGCCGGCAACCGAAGTCTGAATTCCGGTGCCGAGGCCCTCATGAAGTCGGGTGGGGGAGTGTTGGAGCGCAGGACCGGGTTAGTCCCCCGGCCCCGGCCCGAAGATTGGCGTGTTCATGGCGATACGGACGGGGTGCCGACGCCCAATACTGCGGTCTGGACCAGTCGGACCTTCCGGCCGGTCGGCACACGACCCCAGGAGACCGTCGTATGAGTGGATTACGGGTGACCGGACGTCTGAGATCGCTGGTCGGCATCGTGGCGGCGGGCGCGTTCATGGCCGCCGGTCTGTCCGGTACTGCGGCGTACGCGACGGAAGCGGCCCCGCTCGGCGCCGCTCCGCAGCTCGGCATCCAGTTCAACGCCGACGGCGACGCCGGTCAGTGCGGCGGGAGGACGGGGGAGCAGTGGACCGCCTCGCCGGACTGGACGCAGGCCATCCGCTTCGACACCGACAACCGCGGCGGCGGCTGCCAGTTGGCGTTCGGCGTCCACGACCCCGACGGCGCCCTGGCGGGCTCCTCGATCAGCTACTCCCTGCGGCCCAGCGCCGGCGGTGACGCCGGTCAGTGCGGGAGCAACCAGGGCACGTACGCGGTGCCGATCCTGCCCATCCCGGTGTTCGGACAGGCCGTCAGGGTCGACACCGACAGCCGGCCCGGCTGGTGCAACCTCACCCTCACCGTGACGGGCAACATCGTCCTCGACGTCCAGTTCTACCCCGACGGCGACGCGGGCCAGTGCCCGGACGCCTCGCCCGCGGGCCAGTACCGCTCGGCCTTCGTCGGCACCCCGGTCACGGTGAAGATCGACGCCGACGGACGCTCCGGCGGCTGCCAGTTCCTGCTGCGTCTGCGGCACTTCTAGGCCGACGGGGCCTGGCACGTCGGCGGGATCAACGGGAGTCGTCGTACGCCCGCTCGCAGTACGGCCAGTCGTCGAAGTTCCCCGCGCGCTGCCACAGGCGGTGGGCCGCCTCGATGTTCCACTCGGGGTCCAGGGCCTTGCGCGGGGTCCCGCCGAGCTTGGGCAGGCGGGCGTCGGAGATCTGGAAGACGCCCCAGTTCCGGGTGCCGTTGGTGTTCGGAAGGATGTGGAGGGGGTCGAGGAAGGACTGGCAGTCGGCGATGGCGACCGCGTGGTCGGGTTCCTCGGCGAAGACCTGGCGGATGCGTTTGCGCACCTTCTCCGGTGACCAGCTCCGTATCCGTGTCCTCGGGGCGTAGAGCGCCTCCTTGGTCTCGGCGCCGACCACACCGTCCGCGTCGAGGCCGTGCAGCACCTGGAACGCGGTGACGCGGCGCAGCGTCTGCGGACCGAAGGAACTGTCCACGTCGATGTCGGCGCCTGCCGCGGCGAGCAGGCGCTGCACCTCCTCGACACAGGAGTCGTGCTGCCCCATACCGACCGGTTCCGCGCACGCGGCGGAGAAGAGCAGCCGCCCGTCGTCCTTGCCCTCGGCCGCCGCCCGCTGACGTGTCGCCAGCGTCATCCAGGTACCGCCGGCCACCAACAGCAGGAAGCACACGCCGAGGACGGGCAGGGCGCGGCGGCGCCAGCGGGTACCCGTCGGCGCGTTCACCGGTGGGAGGCCGTCGGCGACCGTCTCCGGTGCCTCCTCCTCGTCCCCGATGTCCCCGATGTCCCCACCATCCCGGGTGTCCCTTGTGTCCCCGGCATTCCCGCTGTCCCCGATCCGGCTCATGTCGGCCACCGCCCAGAGCCGGTGCAGTTCCCGTAACTCGTTGGGGGAGGCTCCGCAGATCAGGGCGAAGCGGTGCACGGGGCCGTAGTCCGGCGGGACGTAGGAACCGGAGCAGTAGCGGTGGAGGGTGGACCTGCTGCTGCCCGTGCGCTGGGCGAGCGCCTCGTAACTGAGGCCCGACCGCTCCTTCAGCGACCGCAGGAGCGCAGCGAATCTCTCCGGTCCCTCCGATCTCTCAGGATCGGCGGTGGCTGTCACAGGTTACCCCTAGTAATCGGTCGGTCGGAGACCGGGACCCTAGACCATTTCCATCCCGTGCGCATCCCGTGTTCACGGAGTGCGTGTTCCGTGTACACCACCCCGATGTCTCATCGGCGTCCCACAACTCCCGCAAACCCGCAGGCAGTTGACGGGACGGCGTCTCACTCTCCCGTGACCTGCGGTTTTCCTTGCCGGGCCGGATCTTCGTCGTCAGTGTCTGCGGTGCTCACCGGGCACCGGCCCGGTGGCTCGAAGAGAGGACTCCCATGAGCTTGCGCACGCGATTCAAGCCGGCCGTCTGCGTCGTCGGCGCCGTGGCCGCGGCCACCCTCGCGCTCGGGACCACGCCGGCCGCCGCGAGCGGGACGTACAGCGGGCTCGCGTACGTCTACGGTGCCGACACCTACATCGACGACTGGGGCAACGAGGGCATCCTGTCGACCGGCACCAACACCAACTCCAACGCCACCTGCCTCTGGCAGAAGATCCTCTGGGCGGACGGCTTCCTCGACTCCGCCTCGGACATCGACGGGAAGTTCGGCTCGCAGACCAAGGCCGCGACCGAGGACCTCCAGGACTACTTCAACCTGGGTGTCGACGGCTCGGTCGGTCAGGAGACCTTCGGACACATGGACCAGTGGCTGTACTTCGTCTCCGGCAGCACCGCCGACGGCTACACCGCGAACCTGCGCTACGACGGCATCGTGCGCGACTTCACCCTCAGCCGCAACGCGGACGGCAACTACACCTTCCCCGACGGCGACGGCAACACCCGGCTCGCCGGCTACAACTACCTGACCTGCACCTGATCCCCCTGCGCGGCTGACGGAGCCCGACCGCGGCCAGGGGGGTGTCGCGGTCGGGTTCAGCCGCCCCCGTCGAGATCGTCACGGCGGCGCAGCACGCTCAGCTCATGGCCGTCGAGCCGCATCTCGTAGAGCTTGCCGCGGGCGTTCTCGAAGGGGCGGTGGAGGATCATCATCAACCGGCCGTCGAAGGTGTGGAACAGCATGCCGTGGCCGCTGTCCTCCCGTACCAGGGGCCGATGCTGGGTCCACGGCCCCTCGATCTCCCCGGATCCGGAGACGGCGTAGGTCTGCGCATAGCCGCCGCTGACGGTGCCGTCGTCACCGGCCACGTTCTTCTCGTACGTCGACCACAGCATCAGCAGGGACCCGTCGGGTGTCCGGTACAGCTGGGGCCCGTCGGTGATGTACGGCGCGAGCTGGTGCGGCATCCCGGCGGGGATCTGCTCGGTGAGCCAGGACGCGTCCGAGGCCTTGAACAGGAAGACCGGGTCCCCGAGGGTGCGGGTCAGATCCGGGGCCAGCCGGATCGCCTCCATGGTCCCGTCGACGGTCTGCAGCCACTCGTGCGCGTACACCATCCAGGGCTGCCCGGCCGGGTCGACGTACAGGGTGCCGTCGAGGGTCATCAGGTGCTCGGGAGGGGTGGGCCGCGCGGGGTCCACGACGGTGAACGGGCCCAGCAGCGAGTCGGATACGGCGGTGACCGTGCCGCGCATGTGGTTCGGGAGTCGGAAGGGCGTGCCGTACCGGCCGGCCGCTGGCACCTCCAGCGGCTTCCCCTCGTCGTGCAGCGTGGTGAACAGGTAGTACCTGCCGTTCCACGCGTGCACTTCCGGCGCCCATGCCCCGTCCGTCGCCCAGATCCCCTGCTGATCGGCCGTCCGGAACACCACGACGGGCCGCGTCCAGTCCCGCAGGTCGGCGCTGCGGTAGACCATCGTGCCGGTGCCGTCCACGCCCGAGACGGCCGGATCGTTGGACGTGTAGAGGTGATAGGTGCGGGTCTCGGCGTCGGCGACGACGAACGGATCGTGCAGCGGCATGCCGGGAAGCCGCAGGTCCGCGAGGTGTATGGGCTCGGTTTCGGTCACGGTCGAAGGATAGTGACCGGAGATCGTCCGGCGAAGGGCGTTGACTTCGCGTGCGCTTCAAGTTGAAGACTCCCCCTCGGGCCCGAGAGCCGGGCCGAACGGGAGGCGACGGCATGAAGTACCGCACGATGGGCAGTGATCCTGCGACCCGCCGCGAGGTGAGCGTGCTCGCGCTCGGCGCGATGCTGTTCGGCTCGCGGACGGACGAGAAGACCTCCTTCGCCCTGCTCGACCGCTATGTCGAGGCGGGCGGGAACTTCATCGACACGTCCGACAACTACGCGTTCTGGACCGACGGCGGACAGGGCGGCCAGAGCGAGGAACTCCTCGGCCGCTGGCGGCGCAGCCGGGGCGTCGGCGACGAGATCGTCATCGCCACCAAGCTCGGCGCCCGGCCCCTGGCGCCCGGCACCGGTTATGTGGACAACGCGGAAGGCCTGTCGGCGAAGGTGATCCGCGAGTCGGCCGAACGCAGCCGGGAACGGCTCGGCGTGGAGCGGCTGGACCTGCTCTACGCCCACATCGAGGACCGTACGGTGCCGGCGCGGGAGACCGTCGAGGGGTTCGCGGAACTCGTCGCCGAGGGCACGGTCGGCCTGCTCGGCGCGAGCAACCACGCCGTGTGGCGGGTGGAGCGGGCCCGCGCCCTCGCCGCCGCGGCCGGGCTGCCCGGCTACGAGGTGCTCCAGTACCACCACAGCCTGCTGCGCCCGCGCACCGACGTCCCGGGCGACCTCTGGCCGGACGGCACCCTCGGCGCGGCCACCGCCGAACTGCTGAGCTATCTGGAGGCCGAGCCCGGCCTCACCCTGGTCGCCTACTCGCCCCTGCTCAAGGGCGGTTACGTACGGCCCGGCGCCCTGCCGCCGGACTACGACCACCCCGGCACCCCCGCCCGGCTGAAGGTACTGGGCGAGGTGGCGCGGGAGACCGGGGCCACGGTCAACCAGGTCGTACTGGCCTGGCAGTTGGGCGGGCGGTTCCCGATCGTGCCCCTGGCCGGGGTGTCGTCACTCGCCCAACTGGAGGAGAACCTGGGCGCGTTGGAGCTGGAGCTGACGGAGGATCAGCGGGTCCGGTTGGGCGCCGCGCACTAGGTGTGATGTCGGGAGGGGGCGTGCCCGGGTTCAGTTCCGGCCGACGTTCGCCGTGAGCAGCCGGAGCAACTGCTTGGCCATGGTGTGCTGTTCGGGGGTCAGGCCCATGGCCGCGCCGATGTCCACGGGGACGGTCCGGGCCCGCTCCTCCAGCCGGGCACCGGACTCGGTGAGCCGGATGGCGACGGAACGCTCGTCGTCCGTACGGCGCTCACGGCGCAGCAGCCCGCCGGCCTCCAGCCGTTTGAGGAGCGGGGACAGCGTGCTGGACTCCAGCTGCAGCGCGGCACCCAGGTCGCGTACGGAGATCGAGTCCTGCTCCCAGAGCACGAGCATGACCAGGTACTGCGGATAGGTCAGCCCCAGCCCGTCGAGCAGTGGCCGGTAGCGGGCCGTGACCGCGCGCGAGGCGGCGTACAGGGCGAAGCAGAGCTGGTCGTCGAGGAGCAGGCTGGGCCCCGATGCCGATGCCGATGCCGATGCCGATGCCGATGCCGATGCCGGGTCCCGGGTCGTCCCGGTCGTGCTCACGCTCTCACCGACTGTGCTCACGGTGTCGCTCCTCCGCCCTGTGCTCCGCATGACGATCTCCAACCCTACCGTCAGGTTTCCAGTTATGGCGAGAGCTACTTAGTTGTGCACGACTTAATCGTGCGCTACTTTCATGGGGTGCCGCCGCCCGGCGAACCCCCGTCGGCCGGGCCTGCCCGTGGCACCTTGTCCGAGGAGAGCGCCATGTCCGAAACCACCCCCGACATCGCCACCGGTCCCCGCCCCGTGCTGGAGCCCGCCGCCGCGGCCTTCGCGGAGGCGACCGCCAACCCTCCGTACCTCTTCGATCTCGGCCCGGTGGAGGGCCGCAAGACGGTCGACGAGGTGCAGTCGGGGGACGGCGTCGAGAAGCCCGCCGTGGACGAGGAGTGGGTGACCGTGCCGGGCGGACCGACCGGCGAGGTCAGGGCCCGGATCGTCCGCCCGGAGGGTGCCCGGGGCGTCCTCCCGGTGATCCTCTACATCCACGGCGCGGGCTGGGTCTTCGGCAACGCCCACACGCACGACCGCCTGGTGCGCGAACTGGCCGTCGGCGCGCGGGCCGCCGTGGTCTTCCCCGAGTACGACCTCTCGCCCGAGGCCCGCTATCCGGTGGCCGTCGAGCAGAACTACGCGGTGGCCCGCTGGATCGTCGCCGAGGGCGCCGGCCACTCGCTGGACGCCGGCCGTATCGCCGTGGCCGGTGACTCCGTCGGCGGCAACATGACCGCCGCGCTGACCCTGATGGCCAAGGAACGCGGCGATGTCCCCCTGGTCCAGCAGGTGCTGTTCTACCCGGTCACCGACGCCGCCTTCGACACCGGCTCGTACCACCGGTTCGCCGAGGGCTACTTCCTGCGGCGCGACGCGATGCGGTGGTTCTGGGACCAGTACACGACCAGCGAGCGGGAGCGCGCCGAGATCACCGCCTCACCGCTGCGCGCCACCCCCGAGCAGCTCACGGGGCTGCCTCCGGCCCTCGTCGTCACCGCCGAGGCCGACGTCCTGCGCGACGAGGGCGAGGCGTACGCGAACAAGCTGCGCGAGGCCGGGGTGCCGGTGACCGCCGTGCGCTACCAGGGGATCATCCACGACTTCGTGATGCTCGACGCGCTGCGCGGGACGCACGCCGCCGAGGCCGCCATCGGCCAGGCGGTCGCGACCCTGCGGACGGCCCTCGGGACCGGCTGACATCAGGACCGGCTGACGGCAGGACCGGGAAAGCGGCCGACCCCGGCCGGGAGTGATCCCGGCCGGGGTCGGCGTCATGCGCAGGGGGTGAGCCATGCGCAGGGGTGGGTCATGCGCAGAGGACGGGTCAGGCGAAGTTCGCCAGCGCCTCGTTCCACGTGGCCGAGGGGCGCATGACGGCGGCGGCCTTGGCCGGGTCGGGCTGGTAGTAGCCGCCGATGTCGGCGGGCTTGCCCTGGACGGCGATCAGCTCGTCCACGATCTTCTGCTCGTTCGCCGTGAGGATCTCGGCGAGCGGCGCGAAGGCCTTGGCCAGGTCGGCGTCGTCGGTCTGCGCGGCCAGCTCCTGGGCCCAGTACAGGGACAGGAAGAAGTGGCTGCCGCGGTTGTCGATGCCGCCGACGCGACGCGAGGGGGACTTGTCCTCGTTGAGGAAGGTCGCCGTGGCGCGGTCGAGGGTGTCGGCGAGGACCTTGGCCTTGGTGTTGCCGGTGGCCGTCGCGTACTGCTCCAGGGACGGGACCAGCGCGAAGAACTCACCGAGGGAGTCCCAGCGCAGGTAGTCCTCCTTGACCAGCTGCTGGACGTGCTTCGGGGCGGAGCCGCCGGCGCCCGTCTCGAAGAGGCCGCCGCCCGCCATCAGCGGGACGACCGACAGCATCTTGGCGCTGGTGCCCAGCTCCAGGATGGGGAAGAGGTCCGTGAGGTAGTCGCGCAGGACGTTGCCGGTGACCGAGATGGTGTTCTCGCCGCGGCGGATGCGCTCCACCGACAGCTTGGTGGCCTCGACGGGGGCGAGGATCCGGATGTCCAGGCCCTCGGTGTCGTGCTCCGGCAGGTAGGCGTCGACCTTGGCGATCAGGTTGGCGTCGTGCGCGCGGGTCTCGTCCAGCCAGAACACCGCCGGGTCACCGGTGGCGCGGGCGCGGGTGACGGCCAGCTTCACCCAGTCACGGATCGGGTCGTCCTTGGTCTGGCAGGCGCGGAAGATGTCACCGGCGGAGACCGCCTGCTCGATGACCACGTTCCCGGCCTGGTCGACGAGGCGGACCGTACCCGTGGTGGGGATCTCGAAGGTCTTGTCGTGGGAGCCGTACTCCTCGGCCTTCTGCGCCATGAGGCCGACGTTCGGGACGGAGCCCATGGTCGACGGGTCGTAGGCGCCGTTGGCGCGGCAGTCGTCGATCGCGACCTGGTAGACACCGGCGTAGGAGGAGTCCGGGAGGACCGCGAGGGTGTCGGCCTCGGCGCCGTCCGGGCCCCACATGTGGCCGGAGGTGCGGATCATGGCCGGCATCGAGGCGTCCACGATGACGTCGGACGGCACATGCAGGTTGGTGATGCCCTTGTCGGAGTCGACCATCGCCAGCGCCGGGCCCTCGGCCAGTTCGGCGTCGAAGGCGGCCTTGATCTCGGCGCCCTCCGGCAGGGCCTCCAGACCCTTGAAGATGCCGCCCAGACCGTCGTTCGGGGACAGACCGGCCGCGGCCAGCGTCTCGCCGTACTGGGCGAACGTCTTCGGGAAGAACGCGCGCACGACATGACCGAAGACGATCGGGTCGGAGACCTTCATCATCGTGGCCTTGAGGTGCACGGAGAACAGCACGCCCTCGGCCTTGGCCCTGGCGACCTGCGCGGTCAGGAACTCGCGCAGCGCGGCGACACGCATCACGGAGGCGTCGACGACCTCGCCCGCGAGGACGGGTACGGACTCGCGCAGCACGGTGGTGGAGCCGTCGTCGCCGACCAGCTCGATCTTCAGTGAACCGGCCTCGGAGATCACCGCGGACTTCTCGGTGGAGCGGAAGTCGTTCTCGCCCATGGTCGCCACGTCGGTCTTCGAGTCCGAGGACCAGGCGCCCATGCGGTGCGGGTGGGTCTTGGCGTAGTTCTTGACCGAGGCGGGGGCGCGGCGGTCGGAGTTGCCCTCACGCAGGACCGGGTTCACGGCGGAACCCTTGATCTTGTCGTAGCGGGCGCGGATCTCGCGCTCCTCGTCGGACTTCGGGTCGTCCGGGTAGTCCGGCAGCGCGTAGCCCTGGCCCTGCAGCTCGGCGACGGCGGCCTTGAGCTGCGGGATCGACGCCGAGATGTTCGGCAGCTTGATGATGTTCGCCGCGGGGGTCTTGGCCAGCTCGCCCAGCTCGGAGAGGGCGTCCGCGATGCGCTGGCCCTCCTCCAGGTACTCCGGGAACACGGCGATGATGCGTCCGGCCAGCGAGATGTCACGGGTCTCGACGGAGACACCGGCCTGCGAGGCGTACGCCTTGATCACGGGCAGGAACGAGTGGGTCGCCAGGGCGGGCGCCTCGTCAGTGTGCGTATAGATGATGGTCGAGTCAGTCACCGGGTGCTCCGCTCCACGTCTGCAACATTGCTCGACATCAAGATATCTCGTGCGGGGGAGGGACTCGACAGGGGTCGGTGTGTGGGGCGCGCCACGGGCGAGTGCGTTGTCGGGTGCGGGTGGGTGGGGCTTCTCGCGCAGTTCCCCGCGCCCCTGAAAAGCAGGGGCTGCGCCCCGTGCTTTTCGCCCCTGAAATGCGCCGTAGGCCTTGCAGGGGCGCGGGGAACCGCGCGAGAAGCCCCACCGGGCCCGCGCCCGACAACCGTCCCCTACGGCGCCACGTCGACGGCGCTCCCTCGTTGATGCGGGATCTCCACACTCCCCCCACCCGTCTGCAACGTGATCGCCCGCCGAGGCACCGGCACACTGATCCCCTCGGCCCGGTACCGCTTGTGCAGCCGCTTGATGAACTCGTGCTTGATCCGGTACTGGTCGCTGAACTCCCCGACCCCGAGGATCACGGTCATCCCGATCCGCGAGTCACCGAAGGTGTGGAACCGCACGGCCGGCTCATGATCGGGAACCGCCCCCTCCACCTCCTTCATCGTCTCGCCGATCACCTCGTTGGTCACCCGCTCCACATGCTCCAGATCGCTGTCGTAGCCGACCCCCACCTGCACCAGCAGCGTCATGTCCTGCTCGGGCTGGTTGAAGTTGGTCATGTTCGTGCCGGCGAGCTGCCCGTTGGGGATGATCACCAGGTTGTTGGAGAGCGACTTGATCGTCGTCTGCCGCCAGTTGATGTCGACGACATAGCCCTCCTCACCGCTGCTCAGCTTGATGTAGTCACCGGGCTGGACCGTCTTCGAGGCGAGGATGTGGATGCCCGCGAAGAGGTTGGCGAGGGTGTCCTGGAGGGCCAGCGCCACCGCGAGACCGCCGACACCGAGGGCGGTGACCAGCGGGGCGATCGGTATGCCCAGCGTCTGGAGGATCACCAGACAGCCGATGGCGAGGACCGTGACCCGGGTGATGTTCACGAAGATGGTGACGGAGCCCGCCACCCCCGCCCGGGACTGGGCGAGCGTACGCACCAGACCGGCGATCACCCGGGCCGACGTGATCGTGGCGACCAGGATGAACAGCACCGTCAGGGACTGGTTCACGTTGTGCTGCACGGTCTTCGTCAGCGGCAGCACCGCCGCCGCGGCAGCCGCGCCCGCGACGAACGTGCCCCACGGCACCAGCGACCGGAGCGTGTCCACGATGACGTCGTCCCCGCCCCAGCGGGTCTTCGTCGCATGGCCGCCGAGCCAGCGCAGCAGCAGCCGCAGCAGGAACGCGGCCAACAGGCCCGCGACCAGGGTGATTCCGGCCACGAGGTAGTCGTCGAGGGTGAGGGCCCGGGTCATCGGTCGCCTCCCGAGGGGCGCGGGGACCGGCCGGCGAGCCGTATGTCAGGTCCCGTGGGCCGTATGTGATGTGTCGTCACTTGCCACCTGCTCGAATCCGTCATGCACGATCAGCACCTGCCCGGACGCGTGTACGACGTCGGGCACGACCGCTCATCCTGCCGTATCCGCGCGGCTGATCGGCACCGGACCTGCGCGGATCGGCCGACGACAGGCCCCGTGCCACCGGGAATGTCCGGATGTGCTCGGCGGTACGGTGCCGCCTGCTCAGATCACCTTCAGCCGGACCAGCGCGCCCAGCGTCAACGCCCCCGGCAGCAACGGCAGCCAGAGCGTGATGACCCGGAACACCAGCACCACCGCGGTCGCCACGGCCGCCGGGCCACCGGCCGCCACCAGCGCCACCACGAGCGCGGCCTCCACCGAACCGAGGCCGCCCGGCGTCGGCACGAGGGCGACCGCGACCGTGGCGGCGAGATAGGCGAGCGCCATGTGCGTCACGGGAATGTCGAGCCCCAGCGCCAGCCCCACGGTGACCAGGACACCCGCCTGCAACGCCGGGAACGCCAGCGAACCACCCCACAGCGCCAGCACCCGCGTCGGTCGCGCGTGCACCGCCCTGGCCTCGCCCGACGCGGTGCGGAGGAAACCGAACACGGCCGCACGCAGCCGCCGTACCAGGAACACCGCGGCCACGGCGCAGCACCCGACGGCGACGGCCGTGACCAGCAGGGGAGTCGAGGCGCCGGCGGGCAGGAGCGGGCCGAGCCGCAGGGCCCGGGGGAACGCCACCAGCAGGGCCAGCAGCAGGCCGACGCGGGCGACGGACTCCGCCAGCAGATACAGCGCGAGCGCCGCCGACGAACGAGCGGCCGACACCCCGCACACCATCATGAACCGCAGGTTCACCGCGCTCGCGCCGAGTCCCGTCGGCAGCAGATGATTCGCCGCGCCCGCCGCGAACTGGGTGGCCAGCAACCGCCGCACCGGCAGCCGCTCGACAAGCGCCCCCTGCCGGGTCACGGCCGCCGCGACCCAGGTCAGACAGGTCACGCCGACCGCCACGACCAGCCAGGGCCACCGCGCGGTCGCCAACTGGGCGAAGCCCTCGGCGAGAACGGAACGGTGCCGCACCGCGACCACCAGGACCAGCGCGAGCGGGAGCAGACAGAGGATCCGCCGCACCGGAACGCGCCTGATGAGTGGTCGGGGAAGCTGTGTGGCTGTCACACCGGGAGAGGTTCTCCGTGCCCGGCCAACAGGGGGTTGCGGGTGCGCGGACGGCGGTTGACCGGCGGCGGACGTCACCGCGCTCCGGCGTACGCCGAAATACGTTTGACCTCAAGCTTGGTCGAGGTTCTAGCGTCGTCCGCATGAGTATGGAGACCACCGCCTGGACCCAGCTGCAGGGCATGATGACCGCCCAGCGGCACAACCGCCCCCTCGCCCGGACGACGCTACGGCGCGTCGGCGTCTTCGCCCGTCCACATCGTCGCCGTATCGCGTGGTTCGTCGGCATCGGCGTCGTGACCGCGCTGCTCGCCGTGGCGACGCCGGTGCTCGCGGGGAACGTCGTGGACGTGATCGTCTCGGGCGGCGACGAGGACGTCGTCGTCCGCCTTGCCGTGCTCATCGCCGCCATCGCCGTCGCCGAGGCGGCGCTCGGCCTCGTGGCCCGACGCCTGTCGGCGACGCTCGGCGAGGGCCTCATCCTCGATCTGCGAACCGCCGTCTTCGATCATGTGCAGCGCATGCCGGTCGCGTTCTTCACACGTACTCGTACGGGAGCGCTCGTCAGTCGTCTCAACAACGACGTCATCGGCGCCCAACGCGCGTTCAGCAACACCCTGTCCGGAGTCGTCGGCAACGTGGTCACGCTGCTGCTCACCCTCGCCGTGATGCTCACCCTCTCCTGGCAGATCACCCTGCTCTCCCTCGTTCTGCTGCCCGTCTTCGTGCTCCCCGCCCGGCGCATGGGCAAGCGGATGGCCCGGCTCCAGAGGGAGGCGGCCGACCTCAACGCCGCCATGGGCACCCGGATGACCGAGCGCTTCTCGGCGCCCGGCGCCACCCTGGTCAAACTCTTCGGACGACCGGACGACGAGTCCGCCGAGTTCGCCGAACGGGCGAGCCGGGTACGGGACATCGGCATCCGTACGGCGATGGCGCAGTCGGCGTTCATCACGGCCCTCACCCTCGTCTCGGCCCTCGCGCTCGCCCTGGTGTACGGCCTCGGCGGCTGGTTCGCGCTGCGCGGCACCCTGGAGGCCGGCGCGATCGTGTCCCTGGCCCTGCTGCTCACCCGGCTGTACG
This sequence comes from Streptomyces griseiscabiei, assembly GCF_020010925.1. Lineage (NCBI taxonomy): Bacteria > Bacillati > Actinomycetota > Actinomycetes > Kitasatosporales > Streptomycetaceae > Streptomyces > Streptomyces griseiscabiei. Next base: position 2,288,290 of record NZ_JAGJBZ010000002.1, read on the forward strand.
CGCCGCTCACGGCGCTCGCCGGGGCGCGCGTGGAGATCATGAGCGCCCTGGTGAGCTTCGAGCGCGTCTTTGAGGTACTGGACCTCACACCGCTCATCGACGAGAAACCGGACGCCCGAGAGGTCCCCGAGGGCCCGGTGGCCGTGGAGTTCGACGACGTCCGCTTCGGCTACCCGTCCGCCGACAAGGTCTCCCTCGCCTCCCTGGAGGAGGTGGCCGCCCTCGACACCCGCGGCGGCACCGAGGTCCTGCACGGCGTCTCCTTCCGCGCCGAACCCGGCCAGACCGTCGCCCTCGTCGGCTCCTCGGGCGCCGGCAAGTCCACCGTCGCCCAACTGCTGCCCCGGCTCTACGACACGGACACGGGCACGGTCCGGATCGGCGGCGTCGACGTACGCGACCTCAGCGCGGTGTCACTGCGCGGCACCCTCGGCATGGTCACCCAGGACGGCCACCTGTTCCACGACACCGTCCGCGCCAACCTGCTCCTCGCGCGCCCCGAGGCGACGGACGACGACCTGTGGGAGGTGCTGCGCCGGGCTCGCCTCGACGACCTCGTGCGCGCCCTGCCCGACGCCCTCGACACCGTCGTCGGCGAGCGCGGCTACCGCCTCTCCGGCGGCGAACGCCAGCGCATGACCATCGCCCGGCTGCTCCTGGCCCGCCAGCGCGTCGTCATCCTCGACGAGGCCACCGCGCACCTCGACAACACCTCGGAGGCCGCCGTCCAGGAGGCCCTCGCGGAGGCGCTGGAGGGCAGGACCGCCGTGGTCATCGCCCACCGCCTGTCGACCGTGCGCACCGCCGACCAGATCCTCGTCGTCGAGGCGGGCCGGATCGTGGAGCGCGGCCGGCACGAGGAACTGCTCGCGGCGGACGGGCGTTACGCGGAGCTGTACCGGACCCAGTTCGAGAGGCCGACGGCCCACGCACCCGGGGCGGAGGCACCGGTCGCGGCGGTCTGACGGCCGGACGGCCGGACGGTCCCCGGGGATCCGGGCCGGGCCAGACGGATCGAGAGGATCGCCGTCGGGACGGCGGCGATCGAACTCGGCCTCAGGTCGTGCCGCCCCGGCCCGGAGCGGCAGGGGTCGGGCCCCGCTCTGCCGCCCAGGTGCGCAGTGCGGCTTCGGCTTCCTCGCGGGACTGGGGGCCGCGGTCGATGTGGAGCTGCTGGAGGTGGCGGACGGCCGCCCCGATCGCCGGGCCCTGAGGCAGGCCGAGCAGGGCGATGACGTCCCTGCCGTCGAGGGGCACGGGGACGCCGGACAGCCGCTCACGGACGGCTCGCTCGGCCGCGGCACGCGCCTCGGACTCACGCTCGGCCTGGTCTCTCGCATGCCACGCGTCGTAGTCGGCCGCGTCGCGGGCCCGCGACGCGGCCCTGTGCCAGTCGTCCTCGTCCCGCCCCCGGCCGAGGCCCACTTCCACGAACAGATCGCGGTGGTCCGGCGCGCCCGGGCCGGCCGGCGGCACACCGAGCCGGGCGAGCGCCGCGTTGATCGGCCAGTCCTCCCGGGGACCACTGAAGTCCGAGGTGTGCGCCGGCCCCCATTCCCGCACCCCGGCCCGCCACAGGACGGCGGTCTGATCCCCCTCGCCGCCCCAGAAGTCCGCCTGCACATGCGCCACCGGCCCCCTCAGCGACAGGTCACGAAGCGCCCCGGCCAGGTCGGAGCGGAGCGCGGCGGACAGCGGCAGCAGCCCCATGCGATGCCCGAGCGGGGCGACCACCGCCCCCGGCACACCCTCGGCCCAGCTCCGCAGGCGGTCGAAGTCCCCTACGACGGCATCGAGTCGGTACGACATCCGCGTACAGTAACCGCGTCCCGGCCGGCCCCCTCAGGGCCCCCGCACGGGACGGAACCCCGGCCGAGCCCCCGCCCGTTGTGGCGATCCTCACGGAGGTCGGCGAGGGGCATCGCGTACGCGTTCCGCTGTAAGGTGCGAGAACAGCCCTTGACCTGCAGATTCGCGGGCAGGGAGCCTACTCATGGGAGTCCGCCGATGCTGCGTACCATGTTCAAATCCAAGATCCACAGGGCCACCGTCACCCAGGCCGACCTGCACTACGTCGGGTCCGTCACCATCGACGCCGAACTGCTCGAAGCCGCGGACCTGCTGCCGGGTGAGCTCGTGCACATCGTCGACATCACCAACGGCGCCAGGCTGGAGACGTACGTCATCGAGGGCGAGCGGGGCTCCGGGGTGATCGGGATCAACGGGGCCGCGGCCCATCTCGTCCATCCCGGAGATCTGGTGATCATCATCAGTTACGCTCAGGTCCCCGACGCCGAGGCCCGCGCCCTGAAGCCCAGGGTCGTGCACGTGGACCAGGGCAACCGGATCGTGGCGCTGGGCTCGGACGCCTCCGAGCCGGTGCCGGGTTCGGACCAGCGGCGCAGCCCGCAGGCCGTCACCGTCTGACTCCGCGAGGGCCGCCCGGCGTCCCCGATCCGCACGCGAGGAGTGCCATGAGCGACGTACAGATCCGCGACGACCGGGCGGCCGGCCGTCTGGAGGCCCTCGCCGGCCACGAACTGGCCGGTCACATCCAGTACTTCGTCCTCGAATCGCCGCGGCGCGCCCTCGTTCCGGTCCATACGATCGTCGAGCCCGCGCACGAGGGACAGGGCGTCGCGGGCTCGCTGGCCCGGGAGTTGTACGGCATCGCGGCCCGCGAGGGCATGGTCGTCGCCCCCCTGTGCCCGTACGTCGTCAGGTGGGCCGAGCGGCACCCCGAAGCGGCCCCGGCCGTCGACCCCGAGCTGCTGCGGGCCGCGAAGGACTGGCTGATCGCCCACCCCGAGGGCTTCTGAGGGACCCGGCGGCGGACCCCTCGCGGCGGCTCCGCCGACCGGGTGACTGCCCGCACCGGCGGCGGGTACCCGTGCCCCGAGTCCATGGCGGACGTACCCATGGCTGGAGGACGCGATGACACACCCCGACCCGGACCCCGTGCGGCCCGGCCCCACCCCGGGCCCGGGCCCCGACCGCCCCGAACCCTTCCCGCCGCCCCCGTTCCCCGATCCCGTGCCCACCCCCGACCCGGACCCCGTCCCCAGCCCTCCCGGCCCGGACCCGGTCCCGGGCGAACCGAGGCCGGGCCCGCTGTCGTAGGAAGTGGGCAGAGGAACGGGGGGCCGGAAACAGAAACGCGGCCCGGCGTGAACTTCTCACGCCGGGCCGCGTCACCAAGGTTCAGGTGCGCGGCGCTCAGGCCTCGATCTCGCCCCGACCCTGCCCCCACAGCGTGTGGAACGACCCCTCCCGGTCCACCCGGCGGTAGGTGTGCGCCCCGAAGAAGTCCCGCTGCCCCTGGGTGAGCGCCGCGGGCAGCCGCTCGGCGCGCAGAGCGTCGTAGTACGCCAGCGCCGCCGCGAAACCGGGCGTCGGCACGCCCTGCCGCGTCGCGGCGACCAGCACCTCGCGCCAGTCGTCCTGCGCCGCCGCGATCTCCTGGGCGAACGTCTCGTCGGAGAGCAGGCTCGGCAGGTCGGGCCGGGCGTCGTACGCCGCGCGGATCCGGTCCAGGAAGGCCGCCCGGATGATGCAGCCGCCGCGCCAGATGGAGGCGACCTTGCCGAGGTCGATGTTCCAGTCGTACTCGTCGCGGGCGGCGTCGATTTCGTGGAAGCCCTGGGTGTACGACACGATCTTGGAGGCGTACAGCGCCTGCTCGACCCGGTCGGCGAAGGCACCCGCCTCGGCCGCGCTCAGCGGGGTGGCCTTGGGGCCGGCCAGCGAGCGGGACGCGTCGCGCAGCGCGGCGTGGCCCGACAGCGAGCGCGCGAAGACGGCCTCGGCGATACCGGAGACCGGAACGCCCAGGTCCAGGGCGATCTGGACGGTCCAGCGGCCGGTGCCCTTCTGCTCGGCCTGGTCGACGACCACGTCCACGAACGGCTTGCCGGTGGCCGCGTCCACGTGCGCCAGCACCTCGGCGGTGATCTCGATCAGATACGAGTCGAGGCGCCCGGTGTTCCAGGTGCGGAAGATCTCGGCGATCTGCGCGGGGGTGTAACCGGCCACGTCGCGCAGCAGCTGGTAGGCCTCGCCGATCAGCTGCATGTCGGCGTACTCGATGCCGTTGTGGACCATCTTCACGAAGTGCCCGGCGCCGTCGGGGCCGACGTGCGTGACACAGGGCGCGCCGTCGGCGGCCTTCGCGGAGATCTTCTCCAGCATCGGGCCGAGGGAGTCGTACGACTCGACCGGGCCGCCCGGCATGATGCTCGGGCCGTTGAGCGCGCCCTCCTCGCCACCGGAGATACCGGCGCCGACGAAGTGGATGCCCTGCTCGCGCAGCGCGGCCTCGCGGCGGCGGGTGTCGGCGAAGTGCGCGTTGCCACCGTCGATGATCATGTCGCCGGGCTCCAGGAGCGGCGCGAACTCCTCGATCACCGCGTCCGTCGGCCCGCCCGCCTTCACCATGACGACCAGGCGCCGGGGGCGCTCCAGCGCCTGTACGAAGTCCTTGGCGGTCTCGGCCGCGATGAAGTCGCCCTCGTGCCCGTGCTCCTCGATCAGCGCGTGGGTCTTCGCCGCGGAGCGGTTGTGGACCGCGACCGTGTAGCCGTTGCGGGCGAAGTTGCGGGCGAGGTTGCTCCCCATGACCGCGAGGCCGGTGACGCCGATCTGGGCTGAAGTGCTCATACGGTTGGCTCCTATGGATCCTGATATCGGTGGTGCCGTTCCTGCCCGCCAGTATTGTCCTTCCGGCCATCCTGACGTGCACCGGCCCCGTCCGCACTGCGCGGCCTGCCGTGGGTGAGTACGCAGGAAGGGCCCTACCTGCCTCAATGGGGAGCGCAACCCGGGTGCTTGTGCGCCGTCGCTTGTCACGCACGCGCCGGGGGGCGGCACTTACGCGCCGGAACAGGGTGCTAACCCGCCACTCACGGGACGGGAGCGGCTGATTTTTCGTCTTGTCATGGCCGGTTCGTGGCGCTTACTTTTGCGGCTCATGGCATAGGCGAGGGGGCTTTTCCATGGCCGTACGCGGTCGGCACCGTCGGTACCAGCCGAACAGGATCAATCGCGCCTCACTCACGGTCACGGCGGGCGGTGCCGGGATGGCGCTCCCGCTGATCGGCACCGGGGTCGCGGAAGCGGCCGATGTCGAGACCTGGGACAAGGTCGCGGCCTGTGAGTCCACCAACGACTGGAACATCAACAGCGGGAACGGCTACTACGGCGGTCTGCAGTTCAGCCAGTCCACCTGGGAGGCCTTCGGCGGTACCGCCTACGCCGCCCGCGCGGACCTGGCCACCAAGGAACAGCAGATCGCGATAGCCGAGAAGGTCCTCGACGGACAGGGCCCCGGGGCCTGGCCGCTCTGCTCGCAGCGCGCGGGACTCACCCGCGGCGGCGACGGGCCCACGCGCCGGGTCGAGGACGTGAAGCCGCAGACCACACCCCAGTCGCAGGCCGGCAAGGTCGAGATGTACACGGTGGTCCGGGGCGACACGCTCTCCGAGATCGCCGACTCCCAGGACGTGCGGGGCGGCTGGCGCAAGCTCTACGACGCCAACCGCAAGGCCATCGGCTCCGACCCGGACGTGATAATCCCGGGCCAGCGGCTGAGCCTCGACACGGCCGGCCGGCAGAAGGAGAGCAAGCAGGAGAGCAAGCAGGAGAAGAAGAAGGTCCAGAAGGAGCGGAAGCCGCAGAAGCAGCAGGCGTCCGAGAAGCGGCAGGAGTCGGGGTCCCTCGTGGCCCCGGTCAGCGCCTCCCTCGGCACGCCCTACCGCGCCTCGGGCTCCTCCTGGTCGAAGGGCTACCACACGGGGGCCGATTTCCCGGTGGCGACCGGTACCTCCGTGAAGTCCGTGGCCGCCGGGGAGGTCGTCACCTCGGGCTGGGGCGGCTCCTTCGGCTACCAGGTGGTGATCCGCCACGCGGACGGCCGCTACACGCAGTACGCGCATCTGTCGGCGATCTCCGTGAAGGCCGGCCAGAGCGTGAGCACGGGCCAGCGCATCGGCCGCTCCGGCTCCACCGGCAACAGCTCGGGCCCGCATCTGCACTTCGAGGTGCGGACGGGGCCCGGCTTCGGCAGCGACATCGATCCGATCGCCTATCTGCGGGCGGGAGGGGTTCGGATCTGACGTGGTGGCCTGACGTGGTGCGGGAGGCCCGTCCGGGCCTCCCGCTCAGGTTTTCACGCGGTCGCGATGCCGGTCGAGGAGTGCCCTGGGCACATACAGCTCGCCGTGGAAGGGCCGCAGCAGCGGATCGGGCGGCGCGTCGTCGTCCGCGCCCGCCGCGCTCCTCCCCAGGAACGGAGCCGGTACGACCACCCGTTTGTCGAGGCCGAGGTCGAGACCGAGGGGGATCGGGTCACCGATGCCCGGGGCGCCCACCGTCTGCCGGGGAAGCCCGGCGAGCAGCTCCTCCAGGGCCAGGGACTCCCGGTCCCGGCCGGTGACCGGAGCCATGGCGTCCGCGCCGGCCACATCGGCCCGCTCCGCCCCGGCCCGCTCCGCTTCGGCCTCGTCACCGAGGCGTTCGGTCGTCAGCAGGATCAGACCGCCCGCGGCGACGACACCGCAGCCCAGCGCGAGCAGGGTGCCGGTCGTGCCGTAGCGGAAGGTCTCGCCGAACATCGTGATGCCGACCGCGGCCGCCACCACCGGGTTGACCACGGTGAGCGTGGCGAGCGGGGCCGCGAGGCCGCCGCCCCGGTAGGCGGCCTGGGACAGCAGCAGACCGGCCGTGGCGAAGACGCCGATGACCGCGAGGGTCGGCAGGTCGGAGAGGGTGACGCCGTCCGTCCAGTCGACGGCGACCGTCTTGGTGAAGACCGAGGACATACCGAACGCGACACCGGAGGCGACCGCCAGCAGGATGCTGCGCACCGCCGGATGCCGGTGCGCCGCGCGCCCCGCCACCGTCAGCGCGGCCACCGCGCCCCCGCTGACCACGCCCACCAGCACCCGCTGGGCGGTGTCCAGCGACTGCGCGTCGGCCGTGCCGACCAGGGAGAGCAGACCCGCCAGCCCGACCGTCGCCATGATCGCGCCCCGCCAGGCCGTCGAGCCCGCCCTGCGGCCGACGAACAGCGCCGCCATGGGCAGCGCGAAGACGATGGTCAGCGCGCCCAGCGGCTGCACCAGGCTCAGCGGGCCGTAGGCCAGGGCCACCACGTGCAGCAGCCCGCCGAGGCCGTTCAGCCCGACGGCGGCCCACCAGACCGGCCGGCGCAGCGGCGCGTAGGACTGGCCGGGGGAGGACACCGCGACACGCTCCTGGACGATCGCCCCGCCCGCGTACGCCACGGCGGAGACGAACGACAGCAGCACGGACAACGCGAGGGCACTCATCTGCGGCTCCTCGGCGCAGCGCGGGGGCTCCCGGCCCGGCGCGGTGAACGCTCGGCTTTCATGGTGACCACGATGCCTCGCCGAAGCGCTCACGTCGTCGTACCTGAGCACTCAATACGTCCTACTGCCGTTGGAGTACGACCCGTCCCGCGTCATACCCAAGAGGGGCGACACAGGGTGTACACCGCCAGGTGAACGCGCCCGCGGACCCTGGTACTACTCGTCCTCGTGGAACACGACCCCGGCCTCACCGCGCTCTCGGCCCTCGGCGGTTTCTTCGTACTACGCACGGGAGAACCGCCGCACGGCACACCGCCCACGCTCGCGGAGGCCTATGCGGCACCGGGTGCCGAAGTGGAAGAGGAGGTTTACGCGAATCCCGTAATTTTCCGTGTCCACAAGGTCGCCCGGAGTGTGCGGGCTCCGGAACCGCGGGTGGCCGCCTCCATCGCCCACCTCGGCCTCGCCGCCCGCCTGTGGTCCGTGGCCCTCGGCGCGGCGGCCCTGTACGGCCGTGTCCCGGACCTCGACCCCCGCCTGCTGCGCTGGGACGCGGACGCGAGCGCCCCGGACGACCTGTGGCTCACCGAGGTGCGGAGCCTGCCCGCCGAGCGGATCGGCGAGGTCGTACGGGACGGCCACCTGCTGCCGCTGGCGGCGGCGCTGCGCGCTCGACTGCCCGTCTCCGAGCGGCTGCTGTGGGGGAACGCGGCCTCCGCGCTGATGGGCGCCGTGCGCCAGATCGACCGCTGGGCCGCCGCCAACGGCCGTGGCGAGGCGGCGAGTCGGGCCCGTGCGCTCGCCGCCGACCTGTTCGCGCACCCGTCCCTGACGGGCACGCTCGACCCGGTGACACACCGCCGCCGCAGCTGCTGCCTCTACTACCGGCTGCCCGGCGGCGGGCTGTGCGGCGACTGCTGCTTCGACCGGCCGCCCGGCGCACGCCCCCGCCGCGCCCCCCGCTCCTGACATCGGGCGTGCGCCCGCGCGCACATCGTGGTCTTCCGCAACCGACCCTTCTGGGTGACCATGTGGGAACCAGCCGCTGAGACAGGGGGTTCCGGGTGCGAGTCGGCCTGCTGACCCGGGAGTATCCGCCCGACGTCTACGGTGGCGCGGGTGTCCATGTCGAGTTCCTCGCCCACGAGTTGCGGTCCCTGATCGACCTGGACGTGCACTGCTGGGGCGAGGGGGCGAGCGGCGGCGTCGTGCGCCACCGGCCCTGGTCCGCGCTCGACGGCGCCAACGACGCGCTGCGCACCTTCTCCGTGGACCTCGCCATCGCCGCCGGTCTCGAAGGCCGTGAACTGGTCCACTCGCACACCTGGTACGCCAATCTCGCCGGCCACTTCGGCAAGCTGCTGCACGGCATCCCCCATGTGGTGACCGCCCACTCGCTGGAGCCGCTGCGTCCCTGGAAGGCCGAGCAACTGGGCGGCGGGTACGCCCTGTCCAGCTGGGCCGAGCGCACCGCCGTCGAGTCCGCCGACGCGGTGATCGCCGTCTCCGGCGCCATGCGCGACGACATCCTCGGCTGCTACCCCGCGCTCGACCCGGCGCGGCTCCACGTCGTGCACAACGGCATCGACACCTCCCTCTACCGCCCGGACCACGGCACGGACGTCCTCGACCGGATCGGCGTCGACCCCGGCCGCCCGTACGTCCTGTTCGTCGGGCGGATCACCCGGCAGAAGGGCGTGCCCCATCTGCTGCGCGCCGTCCGGGACATCGACCCGGGCGTGCAGGTCGTGCTGTGCGCCGGCGCACCGGACACCCCGGAGATCGACCAGGAGTTCCGTGACCTCTTCGCGGAGCTGGGCCGCGCACGCGAGGGCCTGTTCTGGATCCCGCAGATGCTGCCGCGCCCGGACGTCATCCAGCTCCTCACGCACGCCGCCGTCTTCGTCTGCCCGTCGGTGTACGAGCCGCTCGGCATCGTCAACCTGGAGGCGATGGCCTGCGGTACGGCGGTGGTGGCCTCGCGGGTCGGCGGCATACCGGAGGTCGTGGAGGACGGTGTCACGGGCCTGCTGGTGCCGACCGAGGACGACGCGGAGGGCTTCGAGGGCCGGCTGGCCCGCGCCCTGGACTCGGTGCTCGCCGACCCGGCGACCGCCGCCCGCATGGGCGCGGCCGGGCGGGAGCGGGCGGTGCGCGAGTTCGGCTGGGACGCGGTCGCCCGTCGGACGGTGCGGCTTTACGAGGAAGTCCTCAAACCGGGGTAGTCAAGGGGCAGGCAAAGAGCAGGGTTCGGCACGAGCGGGTGTAGAGGGGCGGCGGCATGCGGCGCGGTGGACCTTCGGTGCTGGGAATCGTACTGGCGGGCGGTGAGGGCAAGAGACTGATGCCTCTGACCGCCGACCGTGCGAAACCAGCGGTGACTTTCGGCGGCACGTACCGCCTGGTGGATTTCGTTCTCTCCAACCTCGTCAACGCGGACATCCTCCGCATCTGCGTGCTCACGCAGTACAAGTCGCACTCGCTGGACCGGCACATCACCACGACCTGGCGGATGTCGAGCCTGCTGGGCAACTACGTCACCCCGGTCCCGGCCCAGCAGCGACTGGGCCCGCGCTGGTACCTGGGCAGCGCCGACGCGCTCCTGCAGTCCCTGAACCTGGTGCACGACGAACGGCCGGAGTACGTGGCGGTGTTCGGCGCGGACCATGTCTACCGCATGGACCCCCGCCAGATGCTGGCGCAGCACATCGAGGGCGGCGCGGGGGTGACGGTGGCCGGGATCCGGGTGCCGCGCACGGAGTCGTCGTCGTTCGGGGTGATCACGCCCGGCTCCGACGGCCGGGCCGTGGAACGCTTCCTGGAGAAGCCGGCCGACCCGCCGGGCCTGGCCGATGACCCCGAATGCGTGTTCGCCTCGATGGGCAACTACATCTTCACCACCAAGGCCCTGGTGGAGGCGCTCCAGCGGGACGCGGAGGACGAGGACTCCGTGCACGACATGGGCGGCTCGATCCTGCCCCAGCTCACCGACCGGGGCGAGGCCCAGCTGTACGACTTCAGCGCCAACCACGTGCCCGGTGAGACCACCCGCGACCAGGGCTACTGGCGGGACGTCGGCACGCTCGACGCGTACTACGACGCCCATATGGACCTCATCGCCGAGCGCCCCGCCTTCAACCTCTTCAACCGCAGCTGGCCCATCTACACCAGTTCCGGCCAGCTCTCCCCGGCCCGGTTCAACGCGGGCGGCATGGCCAGCGAGTCGATCATCAGCGCGGGCTGCCTGATCCGCGGCCAGGTGACACGGTCCGTCCTCTCGCCGGGGGTGGTCGTGGACCCGGGCGCCGTCGTCCAGGGCTCGGTCCTGCACGACAACGTCCACATCGGACGGGGTGCGGTCGTCCGGGGCGCCGTGATCGACAAGAACGTCCAGGTGCCCCCCGGCGCCACCATCGGGGTCAACCCGGAGAGGGACGCCGAGCTGTACACCGTCTCCCGTGACGGGGTGATCGCGTTGGGCAAGGGTCAGCAGGTGCCGTAGGCCTGGGGATAGCCCTTCAGGGTGACCGCTGTGCACACAGATGTCCCATGAGTCCCGCCTCCATCAGGTGGCGGGACTTAATCTGTTGTTAACTGTGCGTAGCTTGATCGTACTTGACCGTAATCGGCCAATGACGATTGACTGCTGACTCACCCGTCGTCGACGCGAGGCAAGCCCTTGACTTCTGACCTGCTCGCCCCACTCGACCTGGCGTTCTGGAACATCGAGTCCGCCGAACACCCCATGCACCTGGCCGCCCTGGGCGTCTTCCCGGCGAACTCGCCCACCGCGGGTGCCCACGCCGCCGAGCTGCTCGCCACCCGGGCCGCCGCCGTGCCCGGGCTGCGGATGCGGATCCGGGACGTCTGGGTCCCCGACGTCCGGCTGCCGCTCGCGTTCGGCGGCGCGACCCGTGAGCCCGTCGCCGACTTCGAGCCCTTCGACCACGTGCGGCTGCACGCGCCGACCACCGACTTCCACGAGGCGGCCGGGCGGCTGATGGAACGCCCGCTGGAGCGCGGCCGGCCGCCGTGGGAGGCGCATGTGCTGCCGGCGGTGGACGGCACCTCGTTCGCCGTGCTGTTCAAGTTCCACCACGCGCTGGCCGACGGACTGCGGGCGCTGACGCTCGCCGCCGCCGTGATGGACCCCATCGACATGCCCGCCCCCCGGCCGCGCCGCGCCGAGCCGCCGCGCGGCCTGATCGGCGAGGTGCGCAAGCTTCCCGACCTTGTCCGGGGGACCCTCTCCGACCTGGGGCGCGCCCTCGACATCGGCGCGTCCGTCGCCCGCACCACGCTCGACGCGACCCTCGGCGCCCGGTCCTCCGCCGCGCTCACCTCCGAGGCCAGCGGGACCCGCCGTACGGCCGGGGTCCTCGTGGACCTCGACGATGTGCACCGGATCCGCAAGACCGTAGGCGGCACCGTCAACGACGTCCTCATCGCGGTGGTGGCGGGCGCGCTGCGGCGGTGGCTGGACGAGCGCGGGGACGGCAGCGAGGGGGTCGCGCCCCGGGCGCTGATCCCGGTCTCCAAGCGCCGGCCGCGCACGGCGCATCCGCAGGGCAACCGGCTCTCCGGATATCTGATGAAACTGCCGGTGGACGATCCGGATCCGCTGCGGCGGCTGCGTACGGTCCGCGCGGCGATGGACCGGAACAAGGACGCCGGGCCGAACCGGGGGGCCGGGGCGGTCGCCCTTCTCGCCGACCATGTGCTGCCGCTCGGCCACCGCCTCGGGGGGCCACTGGTGAGCCAGGCCGCCCGCCTCTGGTTCGACATCCTCGTCACCAGCGTGCCGCTGCCGAGCCTCGGTCTTCGCCTCGGGGGCTGCCCGCTGTCCGAGATCTACCCCCTCGCCCCGCTCGCCCACGGGCAGTCCCTCGCCGTCGCCGTCTCCACGTACCGGGGGAGCGTCCACTACGGCCTCGTCGCCGACGCGGAGGCCGTCCCGGACCTGGAGCGGCTGTCCCGTGCGGTCACCCGGGAGGTGGAGGAGCTTCTGGCGGCGTGTGAGGTGTGACACGTAGGGGGTGCGTCGTCGGGTGCGGGTCCGGTAGGGCTTCTCGCGCAGTTCCCCGCGCCCCTGAAAGATGCCTGCGGCCCTTTCGGGGAAAAGCACGGGGCGCAGCCCCTGCTTTTCAGGGGCGCGGGGAACTGCGCGACCAGCCCCCACCGGACCCGCACCCGAAGTTTGGTCACCACACCCTCCGCTCCGTACAATTCCCCGTTCGACAGCGGACGCGTCCCGGCGTGCCGCACGTGATCAGGGAAACGGCAGCGCGATGACGGTGACAGAGGACGGCCCGGCGACCACGGACGAGGTCGTGTACGGCCCGGGGATCGACCCGGAGCGGCTCGCCGTGTGCCTCAGCGTGCTGGACGAGCTGGACAAGCTGGAGGTCGACCACCCGGACGCCATCGCCGTGCGCCGCGCGACCGCCGGCGTCTACCGCACGGTCAAGCAGCGCCGCCGCCAGGAACGCCGCGCCGCCAAGACCGCCCACGACAAGGCGGTCACCGAGTCCACCGCCACCGGCTCCGCCCAGCGCATCGACGACGAGACCGAGGGCATCCTGCCGTCGTCCGTCACCGCGGAGGGCAAGATCGCGGGGATACTCCAGCGCCCCCGCTCCTGCTACACCTGCAAGACCCGGTACGTCGAGGTCGACTACTTCTACCACCAGCTCTGCGCCGACTGCGCCCGCCTGAACCGCGGCAAGCGCGACGCCCGCGCCGACCTCACCGGCAAGCGCGCCCTGCTCACCGGCGGCCGCGCCAAGATCGGCATGTACATCGCCCTGCGGCTGCTGCGCGACGGCGCGCACACCACGATCACCACCCGCTTCCCCAAGGACGCCATCCGCCGCTTCAAGGCGATGGACGACTCCGCGGACTGGATGCACCGCCTGGAGGTCGTCGGCATCGACCTGCGCGACCCCGCCCAGGCCGTCTCCCTCGCCGACCAGGTCGCCGAGGCGGGCCCCCTCGACATCCTCATCAACAACGCGACCCAGACCGTCCGCCGGCTGCCCTCCGCCTACGCCGCCCTGGTCGACGGCGAGAGCGCCCCGCTGCCCGCCGGGGAGCTGCCCCCGTACCACGTCATCGGCGCCTTCAACTCCGGCGCGGTGGACGGCCTGACCGGCAGCGCCGCGCTGCCCGTCGGCACCAGCGGCCTCGACGCGCAGCGGGTCGCCGACCTCGCCCTGGTCGCGGGCAACGCCAGCGTCGCCCGGCACCTCGACGGCACCGCCATCGACGCGGGCGGTCTCGTCCCCGACGTCGTCGACACCAACACCTGGGTGCAGACCATCGAGCAGATCTCCCCGGTGGAGCTGCTGGAGACCCAGCTCTGCAACTACACCGCCCCCTTCATCCTGATCAGCAAGCTCCGCCCGGCCATGGCCGACGCCGCCCGCAAGGCGGCCAGCGGACGGGCGTACGTCGTGAACGTCTCCGCGATGGAGGGTGTCTTCGGCCGTGGCTACAAGGGCGCGGGCCACCCGAACACCAACGCCGCCAAGGCCGCGATGAACATGGTCACGCGGACCAGCGCCCAGGAGATGTTCCAGAGCGACGGCATCCTGATGACCTCCGTCGACACCGGCTGGATCACCGACGAGCGCCCCCACTTCGACAAGCTCCGCCTCGCCGACGAGGGCTTCCACGCCCCGCTCGACCTCGTCGACGGCGCGGCCCGCGTCTACGACCCGGTCGTCCTCGGCGAGCAGGGCGAGGACGTGTACGGCGTCTTCCTGAAGGACTACGCGCCCGGCAAGTGGTGAGTGGACCGGGCCCGGTCCGACACCAACTCCAGTACCGTCCGCCAGTCCTCCAGGACCCCGGCGTCCACGCCGGGCGTCCAGCCGGCCTCTGCCGCGTGCCGTAGCGCGAGTACGTCCTCGACGAGCCCGGCGTCCGCCCAGCCGCCCGCGTGCATCCGCACGAGGTCGTCCGCGCCGAGCGTGTGCAGGCGTACGAGCCGGGCGACCCGCTCGCCGAGCAGGGGCCGTACGGTGTCGGCCGCCAGGTCGGCGTGGCCGGTGTCGTCACCCGGACGGAGCAGCCGGCCCAGGGCGTGCACCAGACCGGCCACCTGGAGTTCCTTGTCGGCCGGCCGCCCTCGGCGCAGCAGCGCGGCGGTCTGCAACGCGTGTTCGCGGGAATCCACCGGAGCGCCCCGGCGGCGGTCCGGCGCCGTGCCGCCGTCCCGGCAGGCGTGCAGCAGATCCATCAGCTCGTCGACGCTGCGCAGTTCCATCCGCCGGTCCTCCCGAGTCCGCCCACGAGAAATGCCGTTGCGGCACATGAGCAGATCATGGTCGGCTTGCTATTCGGCCAACGGGACCTGAACTACGTACCGGGGCCAGCGATCCGATGGGTCGTCGGACCGGTGCCGGGTTCGAGTACTGAGCCGAACGGGTGATGCGAAAACCTGCTAAATGGGTCAAATTGCCCTAGCGTAAGGGCTGCTGGGCGCTGAACGACTCAAGACAGTTACCTCTTGTTTTCAGCCCCATCGAGCGGCCACCCGCTCATTTGGTTACTCTGTACCGGACGGACAGCCTTATATGGGTCCCACCCACACCCACGGTCCGTCCCGGGACAAGCCGGTCACCACGGTCTGTTCTCGCACCCAGAAAATCCGGCGCCACCGCGTCCGTACTGACATCGACTCAGACCCGAGCGGACGTCAAGCGCACAGCGGCAGGCTGGGCCCGACGTCCCGAGGGTGACCCGACACATAAGGAGTGCGCGGTGACACCAGAGAAGACGAATGGCGATCAACGCCCCAAGGAACGCACCGAGGGCGGCCGGTCGAAGAAGGAACTCGGCAGCCTGGACGTGTGGGCCAGGTCCGCCCCGATCCGACTGGCGGGCTACGAGGACGACCTCGCCGAGCCCCACATCCTGCCCAGCGTGGACTGACCGGCAGGACCGTGTGATCGCCGTCTGCATGGGCGTGCCAGACTCGCGCCCATGCAGATCAGAGAAGCCACCGCCGCCGACTGGCCCGGGATCTGGCCGTTCTGGCACCGCGTCGTCGCCGCCGGTGAGACCTACACCTGGGACCCGGACACCTCCGAGGAAGCCGCCCGCACCCTGTGGACGGCGCCCCCGAAGCGCGTGTACGTCGCCGAGGACGAGACCGGAGCGGTGACCGGCTCCGCCTTCCTCACCCCCAACTACGCGGGCCCCGCCGCCCGTATCGCCAACGCGGGCTTCATGGTCGACCCCGACCGGGGCGGCCGGGGCATCGGCCGCGCCCTCGCCGAACACGTCCTCGCCGAAGCCGAGGACCAGGGTTACCGGGGCATGGTGTTCAACGCCGTCGTGGAGACCAACCCCGCCGTACGGCTCTGGACCTCGCTCGGCTTCACCGTCCTCGGCACCGTCCCGGACGCCTTCGCGCACCCGAAGGACGGCCTGGTGGGGCTGCACATCATGTACAAGGCGCTCTGACGCCCGCCTACCCGACGGGCGCCGTCCGGCGCCACGGGCTCAGCTCCTCCAACCGCCCCGCCACCGCCAGGAGTTCGAGCTCCGAGCCCGGGCGGCCCACCAACTGCACCGCGCAGGGCGCGCCCGACGGCAGGGTGCCGAACGGCACCGACAGCGCCGGCCAGCCCGTGAGGTTCCACGGCGGCGTCAGCGGCGAGTAGTTGGTGTTCACCAGCAGATTGCGCAGCCACCCCCGCTCGTGCCAGTTCGCGGCGGCGGGCCCGCGCCGGGCGAGCGCCGGGGTGAGCAGCACATCGTGCTCGGCGAAGAACGGCTCCAGCCTGCGGCGCAGTTGCTCCCGCCGGTCGCCCGCGCGCACCCCCTTCACGAAGCGCCGCCCCAGGGCCGCGTGCACCCGCGTGCGCCGGGTGAGCAGCCGGGGGTCGAGATCCTCGGCGTCCACCGCCGTCCCCGCCGTCCAGTGCGCCAGCGAGGTCGTGCCCAGCCAGACGGGATAGGGGGGATCGGCCGGCCGTACGGTCAGCCCGGCGCCGGTCAGCAACTCGGCGGCCCGGCGCGCGGCATCGGCGTACGGACGCGTGACGGCGACGCCGAGCAGAGGGCTGCGCACGGACAGGGCGACGCTCGGCGAGGGCGAGGGCGAGGGCGAGGATGAGACGGGCTCGGACGGCCTTGTGTCGTCCGAGCCCGCGAGTATCCCGAACATCAGCCGGGCGTCCTCGACCGTCGTCGCGAGCGGGCCGTTCTCCGACATGCCGAACCAGTCGCCGTGCCCGATGTCCGCGGGGACGACACCGAAGCCCGGCTTGAGGCCGAGCAGCCCGCAGTTGGCGGCCGGTATCCGCAGCGAACCCATCCCGTCGTTGCCGAGGGCCAGCGGCACCATCCCGGCGGCCACCGCGGCCGCGCTGCCGCCCGAGGAACCGCCGGTCGTGCGCGAGAGGTCCCACGGGTTGCGGGCGATGCCGTGCACCCCGTCCGTCGTACCGAAGACACACAGCTCGGGCACATTGGTGAGCCCCACGACCACCGCGCCCGCCGCCCGCAGCCGGGCCACGGTCACATGGTCCTCGCCGGCCGGTGTCTCGGGGGTCGCGGCGGACCCGTTGCGGGTGGCCTCGCCCCGCACGGCCAGGTTGTCCTTGATCGCCACCGGCACACCCGCCAGCGGAAGTTCGGCGAGATCCGCCCGGCCCGCCACCTCGTCGGCCTCCGCGAGGGCCGCCTCCGTCCGTACCCTGCGGAACGCGCCGATCCGCCCGTCCAGCGCCTCGATCCGGGCCAGATGCTCCGCCACCACCTCACGCGGGGTGACCCGCTTCTCCCGTACGGCGGCGGCGATCTCGGCGGCGGTCCGGCCGGTCCAACTGGTCACGGGCGCTCCCTGGCGGTGTCGTGCGCGCCGGTGCCGGACGCGACGGAAGGGCGTACCCGCGAGTAGTGGTCGAGCACGAGGAGCACTGTGCCGTGTGGGACGCCCCCGCGTCGAGAGTCCGCCGGGAAGAAAGAGCCCTGGACGGCCGTCCCGCTACGAGCCTGTCGTGCGCGAGCCGGCCAGCCGGGTCGGCGGCAGGAACTCCCGCACATACGTCCGCTCCCAGCACGCCCCGGTCTCCCGCAGCTCGCGCCAGGTCGTGTAGCGGTACCGGAAGAGGCGGGCTCGGACGAAGCGGGGCGGGGCGTCCGGGGGGAAGGGCGAGCGGCGGAGCAGACGGAGCGTGTCGCGGTCGTTCTCCAGGAGGCGTTCCACCAGGACCCCGAACCAGGGGTCGGCGTACGCCGGGGAGAGGCCGGCGAACCACATCAGCCAGTCGAGCCGCAGATGGTACGGGGCGAACTGGCGCGGCCAGCGTCTCGGATCGCCCGGCTTGCCCTTGAACTCGTACGCCCGCCACCCGGAGTCCTCGCGCGGCACCTCGTCCGCCGTGCCCTCGACCACCACCTCGTACCGCACCCGGCTGACGCTGCCGAACGCCCCGTAGGTGTTGACCAGGTGCAGCGGGTCGAAGGAGCGGTTCATGACCTGGCGGCGGGAGACCATGTTGCGGACCGGGTGGTAGCTGAGCCCGAGGACGAGGGCGGCGACGGCGAGCACGACGACCGTGTACCAGAGGGGTGCGTCCGGGGTGTCCGGGGCGGTCGTGCCGAAGTCGACGGCGGACAGGGCCAGCGCGATGGTGATCCAGTTCAGCCAGGAGAAGTTGCCCGACAGGACCAGCCACAGCTGGGTCAGGATCATCAGCGCGGCGGCGGCCGTGGCGATCGGCTGCGGGGTGAAGAGGAGGAAGGGGACCACGAGCTGGGTGACGTGGTTGGCGGCCACCTCGACGCGGTGGAACGGCTTCGGGAGGTGGTGGAAGAACCAGCTCAGCGGGCCCGGCATCGGCTGGGTCTCGTGGTGGTGGTCGAGGCAGGTGAGCTTCCGCCAGCACGCGTCGCCGCGCATCTTGATCAGCCCGGCGCCGAACTCGACCCGGAAGAGCACCCAGCGCAGCAGGAACAGTACGACCACCGGCGGCGCGACCTCGTCGTTGCCGAGGAGGACGGCCAGGAAGCCGACCTCCAGGAGCAGCGACTCCCAGCCGAAGGAGTACCAGGTCTGCCCGACGTTCACGATCGACAGGTACATCGCCCAGGGCACGAGCCACAGCAGCATGCCCGCCCAGAGCGGCAGCAGCGAGTCCAGCCCCGCGACCAGCGCCGCCGACACCGCACAGCCCGTCCAGGCCCAGCCCGCGAAGAAACGGTTCGAGTAGTGGCGGTGGAACACACTCGGCGCCCGCCGGAACGGCACCCGCGCGACGAAACGGGGGATCGGCAGCATCCCGCGCTCACCGAGCAGCGCGCGGAACTGCAGGGCCGCCCCCAGGAAGGCGACCAGATAGAGGACGGCCAGGGCCCGCTGGAAGAGCAGCCGGCTCAGCCAGTAGTCGGGTCCGGTGAACCACTCCACGGTACCGACCATAGTGGGCGGATCGATGAGGGTTTCCTCCACTCGATTATTCGGGCAAATGCTGTCAAAGTGGCCCCATGGTTGATCGGGGAGCGAGCGAATCGGACGTCCCGGACGACTGGCTCTCCCACCCGGACCCCGTCCTGGCGCTCAACCTCATGGGCACCTTCGACTGGGACCTCGACGCCGGTGCGTTCCACATGGACGCCAAGGCCCACGAGATCTTCGACGTGCGCCCCGACGAATACGACGGCAACCCCGAGACCCTGTCGCTGCGGGTGCCCCCGATGGAGGGCCGCAGACTCGACACCCTCGTCTCGCAGGCCCTCAAGGACGGCAGCGAGAACTACGGCGCCTACTTCCGCATCCGGACCCGCGAGGGCATCCTGCGCTGGACCCACACCCAGGGCTACATCCGCCGCGACGCGACGGGCCGCCCGTACCGCGTCATCGGCATCGTCCGGGACGCCACCCGGGAGCTGCGGGAGATCCGCTCCCGCACCGAGCGGGCCGCGCTCGACGAGGCCCGCCGAAGACAGCCCAACGTCGTCCAGGTCATCACGGCCGCCCTGGCCCACGCCCGGACCGTCCAGGACGTGATCGACGTCCTGGAGGACACCGACGGCCTCACCCACCTCGGCGCGACCAGCCTGGTCATGGGCCTGGTGGAGGCCGGGCGGATCCGGATGGTCGCCGCCGGCCCCGAGGACAGCTATGTGCCCGGCACCCGGATCACCCGCCTCGACGTGAAGTACCCGATGAACGAGGTCGTACGGCATCTCGTACCGCACTTCATCGAGTCGCCGGAGGAGTTCGCCGAGTCGTATCCGCTGCTCTGGCCGCACATCACCGACCTCAAGATCACCTCGGCCGCCTATCTGCCGCTGATCGTGCAGGCCCGCCCCATCGGGGCGATGGGGCTCCTCTACAACGACCGGCGGGGCTTCACCTCCGAGGAGCGCGACGTCCTCATCGCGCTCGGCAGCAGCATCGCCCAGAGTCTCCAGCGGGCCATGTTCTACGAGGGGGAGAAGGACCTCGCCGAGGGCCTCCAGCAGGCCATGCTGCCCCGCTCGATCCCCAGCGTCCCGGGCGCCGACATCGCCGTCCGCTACCGGGCCGCGTCCTTCGGGGGCTCGCTCGGCCGGGACATCGGCGGCGACTGGTACGACCTCATCCCGCTGCCCGGCGGCCGGGTCGGCGCGGTCATCGGCGACGTCCAGGGCCACGACACGCACGCGGCGGCCGTCATGGGCCAGCTCCGTATCGTCCTCAAGGCCTACGCCACCGAGGGGCACACCCCGGCCACCGTGATGGCCCGCGCCTCCGCCTTCCTCCACGAACTCGACACCGACCGCTTCGCGACCTGTCTGTACGCGGAGGCCGACCTCGCCACCGGGGTCGTCCAGGTGGTGCGGGCCGGACACATCGACCCGCTGCTGCGGCACACCGACGGCACCTGCCACCGGGTGGTCGTGGAGGGCGGACTGCCGCTCGGGCTGTCCGCCGAGTTCGGCGGTCTGGAGTACCCCGTCACCACCGTCGAGATGTTCCCCGGGCAGACGCTGCTGCTCTGCACCGACGGGCTCATCGAACAGCCCGGCGCCGACCTCGACGACGGCATGCGGACGCTGAAGGCGCTGATCGCCACGGGTCCCGACGACGTCGACGACCTCGCCGACCGGCTCATCGACGTGGCGGAGGAGCGGGGCGGCGACGACGACGTGGCCCTGCTGCTGCTCCGGCGGCGCAACCGGAGCGCCGAGCAGCCCGGTGGGCGGCTCCAGCAGCATGTCGGGCCCGGTGATCCGGAGGCGCTCACCGAGGCGCGGCACATGATCGGGGCGGCGGTGCGGACGTGGGGGGCGCGGGATCGGGCCGACGAGATCGAACTGGTCGCGGATGAGCTGATCACCAATGCGCTGATGCATACGGAGGGGTCCGCCATCGTGACCTTGCGGGCGCTGGCCGGGTCCGATCGGCGGTTGCGGGTGGAGGTGGAGGACTCGTCCAGTGCGTTGCCGCGGCGGCGGGAGGCGGGGGAGGCGGGGGTGTCGGGGAGGGGGTTGCTGCTGGTGGACCGGCTGGCGGATGTGTGGGGGGTGGAGGCGCGGGGTGGGGGGAAGTGTGTGTGGTGCGAGTTCGTGTTGCCGGGCGCGTAGTGGCTCCGCCGAACAGGGTGCGTTGTCGGGTGCGGGTGCGTGGGGCTTCTCGCGCAGTTCCCCGCGCCCCTGAAAAGCCGGGGCTGCGCCCCATGCTTTTCAGGCCCTGCCTCCGGTTGCCCTTCAGGGCCGTGGGGGGCCGGTCTCTTAGGGGCGCGGGGAACTGCGCGATCAGCCCCCACCGGACCCGCACCGTCCCACCCACCTCATGGCACCCTGGACCTATGCCTGAATTGCCCGAAGTCGAAGCGCTCCGGGACTTCCTGGTCGATCATCTCGTCGGTCATGAAGTCGTCCGCGTGCTGCCCGTGGCGATCAGTGTGCTGAAGACGTACGACCCGCCCGTGAGCGCGTTCGAGGGGCGGGTGGTCACGGGCGTACGGCGGCACGGGAAGTTCCTCGACATCGAGGCGGACGGGGGCGAGCTGCACCTCGTGACGCATCTGGCGAGAGCCGGCTGGCTGCAGTGGCGGGACCGGCTGCCGGACGGCCCGCCGAAGCCGGGCGGCAAGAGCCCGCTGGCGCTGCGGGTCGCCCTGGAGACCGGCGAGGGCTTCGACCTCACCGAGGCCGGGACGCAGAAGCGGCTGGCGGTGTACGTCGTACGGGACCCGGCACAGGTGCCGGGCGTCGCCCGCCTCGGTCCGGACCCCCTCGCCGACGAGTTCGACGTGACCCGGTTCGCCGGACTGCTCGCGGGGGAGCGGCGGCAGCTCAAGGGCGCGCTGCGGGACCAGAGCCTGATCGCGGGCGTCGGGAACGCGTACAGCGACGAGATCCTGCACGCCGCGAGGATGTCGCCCTTCAAGCTGGCCTCGTCGCTGAAGCCGGAGGAGGTCCGGTATCTGTACGAGGCGCTGCGCGCCACGCTCACCGACGCCGTGGAGCGCTCCCGGGGGCTGGCGGCCGGGAGGCTGAAGGCGGAGAAGAAGAGCGGGCTGCGGGTGCACGGCCGGACCGGGGAGCCCTGCCCGGTGTGCGGGGACACCGTCCGGGAGGTCTCCTTCAGCGACTCCTCGCTCCAGTACTGCCCGACCTGTCAGACGGGCGGCAAACCACTCGCCGACCGACGCCTGTCCCGGTTGCTCAAGTAGCGGGGCCGTGGCGCCGAGGGCGCTCGGGAGGGCCCGGATCCGCGGCCGACCATGATCCGCAACCATTGAAGGTACGGACCAATGCGGGCCGTGCTCAGCGCCAGGCCGGGGCCTTCAGGGTCGCCAGCACCTCGCCGTCCTGGCTGCGCACCTCGAAGTGGCTGATGTCCTCGCGCTGCATGGCGGTGCCGCCCACCATCTCGGAGGCCTTGTCGGCGCCCTCCGGGGACTTCCAGTTGGCGGCCGTCTCCTCGGAGCCGTCCTTGCCGATCACCACGAGCCGGCAGGCGTGGGCGCCGTTCGACTCCTTGACCTTCAGCTCGATGTCGCTGCCCCAGAGCCGCTCCTCGGCCTTGATCTCGGCCCAGACGCCGGTCTTGGCGTCGGTGGCGGCGACGGTGTCCGGTGCCTCGCCCGGACCTGCGAGAACGGCCACGGCGGGGCCGCCCACGGCGATGACCACGGAGGCCGCCAGGGCGAACAGCCAGCGCCTGCGCTTCGCCCGGTGCCGGGCGGCCACCTCGTCGAGGAGCCGTCCCAGCATCCGGGGGCCGGGCGCCGCGAAGGGGTGCACCGCACGCGGCGTGGCGTTGCGGTACAGCATGAGCTGGCGTGCGGCGGGACGGAACTCGGTGACCTGTACCGCGCACTGCGGGCAGCCGCGGACATGGTCCTCGAAGTGGAACGAATCCACCTCGTCCAGCACGCCCAGCGCGTACGCGCCGACGTCGTGATGACGATCCTGGGACCACATGGCAATTCCTCGGGCCGGTGTGCGGTGGGGGTTGCTTCCTGCCCCCACCGGTACGGACCGGACCGGCGAATCATTCAAGCCTCACGGCCAATGCCAACCAAAAGATTCGGAGCCCTCCGCCGGGCGGATTGGTCCGGGACCGAAAAATATGGTCCGCCCGGGGCACGACAGCCGGATGGCCGCCCGCTGAACACAGGGTGTCCGGGCCCGGACACGGGGTGTCCGCCTTACGGGCGGCGACGGCAATCGTCGGACGGCTCCTGCGACAGGCCCTAGAAGAGGTGGATCGCCAGATGCCCCAGCGGCAGGCCGAGCCGCCAGGCCGGGGTCCAGACCTTCGGCCCGTCGTCCTCTCCCAGCGCCGCGCCGCCGCCCGGCACCGCGTCGAGGTCGGGGGCGAGCAGCTCGGTCTCCTCCAGCCAGCGCCAGGCCGCGGCCGCCAGATCCAGGTCCGGTGACGGGTCGCCCGACTCCAGCGCCTCGGCGGCGAAGTGCGCCATGCGCTCGCACACCCAGTCCTGCCACGGCTGGTCGTACGCGGTCAGCGACAGCCAGGTCTCCAGCTGGGTCACGACCCGGATGCCGGAGAGCTCACCGCCCGCGTCCGAGAGGAAGATGGTCAGCGCCAGGGCGTCGCGCCCCGCGCGGAACTCGAAGGACGTCGGCGGCATCAGGTCGCCCGTCCGCAGCAGCTCCTCCGCGATGTACTCGGCGTAGAACCACGCCATCGGGACGGCCAGTTCGCCGCTGCCGGCGCCGTCCGTGCTCTCCTGCCCTCTGTGCAGCATCCCTTCCTGCCTTCCTCCGGTGCGTGCGCGTCGCCCGACCCCGGGCCTGGAGACCAGGCCCCGGCCCCCATCCGGAACACGGATAGAAGACAGCTGATTGCTCAACCGGGGTCTTCAGCAAGGCGCTTTACGGAGGTTTGACTCGGCCATGGGTTTCAGTGCAGGTCGGCCGCGTATCCCGGAAGCACCCTGCGAAGGGCGCGCAGCGCGTAGTACGCGCGGGACTTCACCGTACCGGGCGGGATTCCGAGGGCTTCCGCGGCTTCCGCCACACTCGCCCCCTGGAAGTACACCTGCACCAGTACTTCCCGGTGCTCGGGAGTGAGTGTCTTCACAGCTTCCCGTACATCGAGGGTCGCCACCGACCGTTCGGCGTGATCCGCCATCACTCGGGCGTTCTCCAGCACCGCGTCCCCCACCTCGGCGGGACGCGCCTGCCGGGCCCGCCGCGCGTCGATGGCGAGCCGTCGCCCGACGGTGAGCAGCCAGGGGCGTACGGAGTCGAAGTCGTCGGCGCGCAGCGCCTCGGGGTGTTGCCAGGCGCGTACGAAGGTCTCCTGCACCAGGTCCTCGGCGCGGTGGCGGTCTCCGTCGGAGAGCCGCAGCAGCAGGGCGAAGAGGGGGCGGCCGTGTTCGCGCTGGAGCTCGGCCAGCTCGTGTTCGGCGGTCGTCCCGTAGGTGATCGTGGTTCCGGCCGTCATGGCCGTATGGGAACGCGGGGCGCCGCGCGGGGACAGGGGCCGGTCACGGGTGTGCGGCGGGCGGTCGAACCTGTCGACGAACGGTGCGACGAACGGTCTGCCGGTGGTGCGCGAGCGCCGGGCGGGCGTACCGCGCAACCGTGCGCCGGTGTTGTGCTCTTGGCGCCGGATGGGCGCCGCGGTGGCAGGAGGGGCGGCCGGGTCAGGGCACCACCGTCACCGGCCAGCGGCCCGCCTTCACCAGGCGCAGTGCCACCGAGCCGACGATGCGGTGGCCGGCCTGCTGGGAGGCGCCCACCACGACCGCGTCCGCCTTGAGCCGCTCCGCCGCCGTCACCAGACCGTTGAACGGGTCGCCGCGGAAGGTGTGGAACTCCCAGCGCACCTCGAAGATGCCCTTCACCTGCTCGGCGGCCTCCCGGATCTCCGCGACGAGATGCTCGGCGATCTCGTCCGTCGTCCCCGCCACCGGCACCCCGAGCGCCGCACCGGCCGCCAGCAACGGCTGCACGTACACGATGGCGAGCAGCGCGTGCTGACGGCGGGCGAGGCCGGCCGCGTAGGACACGGCGCGCAGGGAGGTGTCGGAGCCGTCCAGCCCGACGAGGACGACCTTCGGCCCGTCGGTGCCGCGTTCGAACCGGTGTGCTTGCTGATCGGTCACGGTCGCGAGGCTATCCGAGCACCCGTGCCCCGGCGTGCGCCGGGCGCCCGGCGCAGGCGCGCAGAAGTACTCCCATCGGGTGTTTCCGTGCCGCCGCACCGGTGTCGTGGTGGTGCGCCGTCCCCGCCTTGGTCGACTGATGAGTCATGACGAAGGATCAGATGTTCACGCGTCGCCATGTGGTGACGGGCGCCGCCGCCTTCCTGGGCGCGGCCGGCACGGCGGGCACCGCCGCACTGCTCATCGGCGACGGGGGCCCCGCTCCGGCACCGGCCGGTGCCCCCGCCCCGGCGGCCGGCCCCGGGGCCCGCCCGGCGCTCCGGCCCTCCTCCTACCGTCTCCAGCCCCTCACCGGCTACGGCCGGCCCGCCCGGCGCCGTGCCCTGGTCCCGGCCGGCGTCCGCAGCGAGCCCTTCCTGCGGATGGAGGGGCGCGGCCGGAGCATGGTGCTGACCTTCGACGACGGCCCCGACCCCCGCTACACCCCCGACATCCTGCGCGTCCTGCGCGATCACGACGTCCGGGCGATGTTCTTCGTCTGCGGCGAGATGGCGGTCCAGCACAAGGACCTGCTGCGGGAGATGGCCGACGACGGCCATGTCGTCGGCAACCACACCTGGTCCCATCCGCTGCTCACCAGCCTCTCCCGGTCCCGGGTGCACGAGGAGATGGCCCGCACCAGCGACATCATCGAGAAGGCCTACGGCGAGCCGCCGCTGTGGTTCCGCGCCCCGTACGGCGCCTGGAACCGGGCCGCGTTCCGGTTCGGCGCCGAACTCGGCATGGAGCCGCTGGGCTGGACCGTGGACACCCTCGACTGGCGGACCCCCGGCGCGCACACCATCGCGGAGCGGGTCACGGACGGAGCGGGCCCCGGTGTCGTCGTGCTCTCCCACGACGCGGGCGGCGACCGCTCGCAGAGCGTGGCGGCCCTGCGCGACTATCTGCCCGAACTCCTGGACTCCGGATACCGCGTGACCGTGCCCCAGCGGAAATACGCCTGACGCGACCCGCACGGACTCTCGCCCGCCCGGCCGGGAACGCTCAGCGCACCTCGACCAGGCGGGCGAACACGACGACGTTCCCGTCGTAGCCGTTCTGCTTGGAGAAACCGCCCCCGCAGGTGATGACCCGCAGTTCGGGAATTCCGCTGTTCCCGTAGACCCGGTCGCCCGGGAAATTGTTCTTCTCGAAGACCTCGATGCCGTAGATCTCGAAGACGGCGGTCTTCCGGTCCGCGCGCCGGATCTCGACCTCGGTGCCTTTCTTCAGCGCCCCGAGTCCGTAGAACACGGCGGGCCCCTGATCGTTGTCGACATGGCCGACCACGACGGCCGTGCCCTTCTCCCCGGGGGAGACCGCCCCGGTGAACCAGCCCGCGAGATTCGGGTCGCGGGCCGGCGGCGCGTCCACCCAGCCCTGCGCGTCCAGCCCGACGGCCATGGCCGGCGCGTCCACCCGGATCGAGGGGATCCGCACCCGGTCGACCATGGAGTACGGCAACGGGTCGGGAACGTCGGTGAAGGTGCCGTGCGGGGTGGCGCCGCTGTCGGCCGCCGCCGCGGACGCCGGCTGCGGCGGACCCACGTCGAACTCCCCCGAGCCATTGCGGATCAGAGCGAGACCGGTCAGCAGAACAAGCGCTATCACGCCCCACGGAGCACGCTTCTTCCGCCGCTCCTCCCATTCGGCCTCGGCCGGTCCGGACGAAGACATTCGCCATCCCCTCTCGACCCGGCCGTCGCCGTGTCCGTCGCGCATACGACAAAAACTAAGCGTGCCGCACGTCGACGGCGACGGGGCAGGTGCGAACGGGTGGCGGTGAAGCCGGCTTCTGCGCCATCCGAGTTCGCCGCCCGCAGGAATTTTCTGACGGTCCGTGACCTGCGGCGATATCCCATTCACGGAAAGACGCCCCGGCGTGTCCCCGAGCGGCACTCACCAGGACGGACCAGCGCCGAAATGCGGCCCCGCGCACGGCGTTCGAGGGTCGTTCCGGGAGACGCTTTCTCGCCGATCGACCGGGGACGGGACCCGGGGCGTCTTCCGCGGAGGATCACATGCGTAACTCTCGTGTCCTGGCGGCCTCGGCCGCCGCGGTCGCCCTGGTCGGCGTCGCCGCGCCGACGGCCGCCGCCTGGG
Organism: Streptomyces griseiscabiei; assembly: GCF_020010925.1. Lineage (NCBI taxonomy): Bacteria > Bacillati > Actinomycetota > Actinomycetes > Kitasatosporales > Streptomycetaceae > Streptomyces > Streptomyces griseiscabiei. Next base: position 2,315,342 of record NZ_JAGJBZ010000002.1, read on the forward strand.
ACCAGCCGAGCAAGGTCACGGCCGCCCCCAATGTCATCGCCCGCGGCGGGCAGCTCGTCCTCACCGTCAGCGGCGGTGACGCGTGCGCGATCGCCGGCAGCACCGTCAGCTCGAACGCCTTCCCCACCACCAACCTCACCTCCATGGGCGGCACGACCGCCTCGGCCTCGGTGCGGGTCAACTCCGACGCGAGCCCCGGTTCGTACAGCGTCACCACCAACTGCGAGGGCAAGCGCAAGACGTTCACCGGTGCCTTCACCGTCATCGGCGGTGTGCGCGGCGGCCTCGGCGGCAGCACGTCCACCGGTGCCACGACGACCGACGTCGCGATCGGCGGCGGACTGGTGACGGCGGCGGTCGTCGCCGGCGGGGTCTTCTGGATGCGCCGCCGCGCCGAGAACAAGATCTGAGAGCGCGGGACCCCGGGACCACGAGGACCCGGTACCCCGAGAACAGGATCCGGCCCGCCCCTTCGGAGCATGGATCGCACGCGGCACAGCCCTTCGCCCCGGAGCCCGTAACGGTCCGGGGTGAAGGGCTGTCGCGGTGCGACGGGAACAGTGGTCAGCTGTGGCCGCCGTCCTCCGGGCGGCGGCCCGACCAGCGCCAGGCCACGCCCAGCGTGCCCGCGACGAGCGCGGCTCCGAGGCCGATCTCCGTGAGGTCGAAGCCGGCGACGGTGCCGCCGGCCCCGGCGTGGGAGCCCCGGGAGGGATGGTGGGTGGGGTGGTGCGTCGGGTGGCCGGAGGAGAGGGTGAGATCCGTGCGCCCGGTCTCGTCACCGCACTGGAACGTCACCTCGTACACCGTGCCGGGTCTGGCGTCCCGGTCGACGGTCGCCGTGGCGGAGGACTGGCCGTGGGGGATGACGACGGCGTCGAACACGCCCGAGGACACCGTCGTACGGTGCCGGCAGCCGTCCACGCGCAGCGTCACCTGCCCGCCGGGGGCGACCGTCGAGGGCACCACGGAGAAACCGAACGACGTGATGTCGCCGGCGCGTGCCGCGTGGGCGGCGGGAGCGGTGAGGGAGAGGGCGGTCACGCCCAGCAGAGCGGCCGAAGCGACGCGTATCGCGCGCATGGATGAGCCTCCGGGTCCCCGAGGAGCCTGCCGCGGACCGATTCCGCCTGCGCCGGAAATGCACCTCGATGACCGAAACGCTAGGAAGGCGCGCCGTGCGGCGCGATCTCAGTCGCGCGAATGGGGCACGGATGTGCTCCGCCCAGGGGACCCGCATACGTACGGCCGGGGGACGGGCGCGGCGTGGCGCTCGTCCCCCGGCCGTGGAACAGGCTCCGGGGACCGGGGTTGAGGGTCCGTCACCCGCCCGCGTTCGGGAACAGGGCGAGGAACGGGTCCGCCGTGGCCGACAGGCCCCGGCTGTAGGGCGCGTCGAAGTCCCAGACGAGGAACAGCAGGAACGCGATGAGGGCGGAGAACAGTCCCGCGAGGATCAGCTCGCGCGGAGTGCGGCGGATCTGCAGGGCGAACACCATGCCGACCGTCACGACGGCGCCGATGATCAGGCCGAACCACACCACCCCGGGCATCGTCTCGCCGGTGGAGTCGGCGCGGGTGCCGCGTGCGGCGTCGGCCTGGGCGACCTGGTCGAGCAGCGGCTGATAGGCCTGTGCCTCGAAGTCGCTGGCCGGTTCGTAGTCGGTGACGTCATGGCGGACGGTCTCGAACAGCTCGGTGCCGCGCTCGGTCACCTCGCCCTTCTCGGCCATGACCTTCCACTCGGTGGTCACCACGTGGCCGACATAGGCGTCGATGTCCGCGCGGATCCGGTCGCGCACGTCCTCGGGGTACACCCGCACCCGCTCACTGATCTCGTGCAGGGCCTGCGCCTCCGCCTGGACCTGGTCCTGGGCGGCGCTGCGGGCCTCCCAGACACCGGCGATCGCCAGCCCCAGCACGATCGCGTACACCACTCCGATCATCATGGTGATGTACTCGATGACGTCCGGGGTCTCGGACGGGTCCTCGTCCGCGGGTGCGGCGTGATGCCGTACTACGGCCACGATGAGGACGACCAGACAGGCCGCCCCCATCGCGAGGGTGAGAACAAGCCATTCCGACAAGAGGTTCCTCCAGGGATCGGCGCGGGTCTAGCGCGGACGCAGAGCGGCGGCGGCGAAGACCGCGGGCACGGTGACGAGCAGGGCGAGCGAGACGAGGGACGGGCCCGAGCGCCTGGCCGCCGAGTGGGCCGGGGCCCGGTAGGGCGGATAGCTCACCGGGGTCGGTGACACCTCAGGACGCGGACTCGGCGAGGGCTTCGGCTTCGGTGGGGGAGTCGGGGCGGGCGCCGGCCGGGGCGCCTCGGTGACGGGCGGCGGTGGCGCCGGCGGCGGCGGGGCGGGCGGCGGTGGCGCGGGCCTCGGGGGCGGTGTGGGTGCCGGCTTCGGAGGGGGCGGAGGGTCCGGAGCCGGATCCGGGGTGGGCGTGGGAGTCGGCGGGGGATCGGGGCTGGGGTCGGGCGACGGTGTCGGCTCCGGTGGGCACGACGGTGTCGGAGAGGGCGGCGGGGGCGGCGGAGGAGGGGGCGGCGGCGGGGTGGTCGGGGGCGGCGACTCGCAGGAGCCGGTGCCTCCGATCGCCACGGCGACCGCGCCGCCGCCGCCCGGGCCGACGACGGCGTACGCGCAGGCGTCGGCGACCGCCGTGCCGCTCGGTGCTCCGGTGAGGAGCCAGGTCAGTGCGAGCAGGGCCGGCAGCCGCAGGGCGAGAGCGGATCGGGTCCGCTGGGGTCCTTGCACGTCGGAGATCATCCGTGCTCGCGCGCCCGCGTACGCGGGAGCACGGATGGATTGCTCCAAAAGAGGGAAGAACGGGCCCCGAATGTTTGAGTGCGGGCACCCGATGCTGACTCTTCATTCGACTCCCGCGCAGGCCGCGCCGCGGGCTCCGGCACAGACTTCCGAAAGAAATTCGTGCAGCGTTGAACACATCAGCCACTCCCACGCGTACCTAGGGCCAGCAAGCGGCGCAGTAGGGCGCTGCAACACCCACCGGATACACGGGGAGTTGGAATGAAGACCTCCTGGCGGAGCGCCTCACTCGTAGCGACAGCTGCGGCTGTACTGGTGCTGACGACGGCGTGCGGTCAGGAACAGGGGTCGACGTCCTCGCAGAACGTGGGCGCCGCTTCCACACCGACGCTCGGTGCCGGAACCATCGCGGGCACCGGAACCGGCACGGCCGGCGCGGGTGCGGCGGGCTCCGGAACCTCGGCCCAGTCCACCACGGCGGCCTCGGCGGGGCAGCTGACCGTGTGGAACAGCGACGAGTACGGCAAGGTCCTCACGGACAGCGCCGGTCGCACCCTGTACCGCTTCGACAAGGACTCCTTCGAGCCGCCGAAGACGACCTGTGAGGGCGAGTGCGCCACCACCTGGCCGCCGGTGCCCGCCGCGGGCGCCACCGCCGCCGCGGGTGTCGACAAGGCGCTGCTCGGTGAGGTCAGCCGTCCCGACGGCACCAAGCAGCTGACGGTCGGCGGCTGGCCGCTGTACTACTTCGCGAAGGACACCAAGGCCGGCGACATCAAGGGCCAGGGCCTCAAGGGCACCTGGTTCGCGTCGGACCCCAAGGGCAAGAAGGCCTCCACCAAGGGCGGCGGCGGTGGAGCCGACACGGGCGACACCGGTGGTGGCCAGGCGGTCGAGCAGGCCGGCCTGACCACCCGCAAGGACGCCAAGCTCGGCGAGATCGTCGTCGACAAGAACGGCATGACGGTGTACCGGTTCCTCAAGGACACCCAGTGGCCGATGTCGACCAAGTGCACCGGCGCCTGCCTCGACAAGTGGCCCGTCGTCGCCCCGGTCGACAAGAACGACACCAAGGGCATCCTGCTGAAGGGCTACACGGTCTTCGACCGTCCTGACGGCTTCAAGCAGCAGACCATCAACTGCATCCCGCTCTACACCTTCGCCAACGACAAGTCCCCGGGCGACACCAACGGCCAGGGCGTCGGCGGTACCTGGTTCGCCATCAACGGCGACGGAGAGCCGATCGGAGCCGACAAGTAGGTCGCGCCTTCCCCACGCACCGCAGCGCGGCCGATCCAGGTCCGCCCCCTCCGCACCGCACGGAGGGGGCGGACCGCTTGGTGTGTCCGGACCGGCGTGACAGGCGTCCGCGGGGCGGGCCTTGACGCTTTCGGGAATGTTCGGGCCCGAACAGGCATGGCCGGGGCGGCGGTTGGGCATGTGCCATCGGCAGCGACGTTGAACGGACGGTCAATTTCCGTTTTCGCTCGCTCCTTCGGCGGGCGGTCAGTAGCCTCAGCTCGAACACCGGATCGCCTACGCCACCCCCGACGCGTTGGAGAACACAGATGGAGCGTCCCGCCTGGGCGCCGCGGAGCATCGACATCTCGATGCCGTCCGTGGCGCGCATGTACGACTACTACCTGGGCGGTTCGCACAACTTCGAGGTCGACCGTGAGGCGGCCCGCCGGGCCATGGAGTTCGTGCCCGGACTGCCCAAGATCATGCAGGCGAACCGCGCCTTCATGCGGCGCGCCGTGCGCTACGCCGTCGACGCGGGCGTCACCCAGTTCCTGGACATCGGATCCGGAATCCCCACCTTCGGAAACGTGCACGAGGTCGCCCGGGAGGCCGGCCCCGGCACCCGGGTCGTCTACGTCGACCACGACCCCGTCGCCGTGGCGCACAGCCAGGAGGTTCTGCGGGGGAACGACGACGCGGACGTGATCGCGGCCGACCTCCGCAAGCCCCGGGAGATCCTCGAGAGCCCCCGTGTCCGGGAACTGATCGACCTGAACCGGCCGGTGGCGCTGCTCCTGGTTGCCATACTGCACTTCGTGGAGGACACGGACGACCCGTACGGAGCGGTGGCCGAGCTGCGCGACGCGCTCGCGCCCGGCAGTCTGCTCGTCGTCTCGCACGCCTGCCGCGAGGGAATTCCGTTGCCCCAGGAGCGGACAGCGGGCGCGGTGGACGTGTACAGGAACATTCGCAATCCGCTGACCATGCGCTCGTCCGACGAGGTCGTGCGGTTCTTCGAGGGGTACGACATGGTGGAACCCGGAGTGGTGCCGATGGCGAAGTGGCGGCCCGACACGGCTTCCGAGGACGAGGATCCGTACGCCTTCGCGCAGTTCGCCGGCGTGGGGATCAAAGCGTGAGGGCGGAGCCGGACGGGCCGGAGGACAGACTCCGCAGGTTCGCGACGATCTGGAGCCGCGCGGTCTTCCCCGCCACCTCCACGTCGCTGACCCGGCCCGAGTTCGAGGAACAACTGCTGCCGCTGGCCCGCAGGCTCAGCGAGGCGCTGCGGGCCAGGACGTACGACGCCGAGGAGGGCCGGGCCGTCGGCGCCGCGCTCGTCGGGGCGCACTGCACCGAACCCGAGGCGCTCAGCCGGACCCTGGACTGTGTGGAGGCCTATCTGGTGCTCTACTGCGGCGGCGACGGACCCCAGGAGGATCTGCGGGCCCGTGCCGCGCGGCTGCAGTCCGCGATGGCCGCCGGTTACGCGGAGGCGCTGCGGCAGCGGACGCTGGCCGAGCAGGAGGCGATCGCCCGCGCGGCGCTGGAGGCCCAGGGCGCGGTCGCCCGGGCCCTGCACGCGACCGAGGCCCGCTTCCGCGCGGTGTTCGAGGGCGCTGCCATAGGCATCGGCATCGCCGACCTCGACGGCAACATCCTCCAGGTCAACGGCGCGCTGCTACGGATGTTCGGGGTCACCGAGCAGGCGATGCGCGGGCGGGTGGTCCCCGAGTGGCGGCACCCCGACGACGCGCCCCAGGTCTGGCGCCTCTACGACGAGCTGGTCCGCGGCGACCGCGAGCACTACCACACCGAAAAGGCGTTCTCCCGGCCCGACGGAACGGTCCTGTGGACCAATCTGACGGTCTCCCTGCTGCGCGACGCGGACGGCCGGCCCCAGTACCAGCTGGCCCTCATGGAGGACACCACCGAGCGGCGGCTGCTCAACCTCCGCCTCCGCTACGAGGCCACCCATGACGCGCTCACCGGGCTGCCCAACCGCACCCTGTTCTTCGAGCGCCTGGAGAAGGCCCTCTCGGCGGGCGACGGCCAGCGCTTCGGCCTGTGCTACCTCGACCTCGACGGCTTCAAGACCATCAACGACAGCCTCGGGCACGCCGCCGGCGACCGGCTGCTCGTCGAGGTCGCCGACCGGCTGCAGTCCTGCGCGACCGCGCCCGGCGAGATGGTCGCCCGGCTCGGCGGCGACGAGTTCGTGGCGCTGACCACCGGCACCGACACCGAGCGCGAGGTCGACGAACTCGCCGACCGCATCATGAGCGCGCTGGTCACCCCCGTCCGTATCGACGGCCGGGAGCTGCTGGTGCGCGGCAGCATCGGCATCGTCGAGGGACCGGCGGGGGAGCGCGGCCCGGCCGAGGTGCTGCGCAGCGCCGACATCACGATGTACCGGGCCAAGTCGGCGGGCGGCAACCGCTACGAGATGGCCGACGCGGAGGCCGACGCCCGCGCCATCACCCGGCACGGACTCACCACGGCGCTGCCCGCCGCCCTGGACCGGGGCGAGTTCTTCATCGAGTACCAGCCGCTGGTCCACCTCGGCGACGGCACGGTACGCGGCGCGGAGGCCCTGGTCCGCTGGCTGCATCCGCAGCACGGCGTCCTCGGCCCCGACCGGTTCATCCCGCTCGCCGAACGCACCGGGCTGATCGTGCCGCTCGGCCGCTGGGTGCTGGAGCAGTCGGTGCGCCAGGCACGGGAGTGGCAGGAGCGGCAGGGGGGCACGGGCGCCACCGGGCCGCTGCGCGTCAACGTCAATCTGTCGCCGTGCCAGCTGACCCACCCCGGACTCGTCCAGGACACGGTCGACATCCTGGAGCGCGCCGGCCTCGAACCCGACGCGCTCTGCCTGGAGGTCACCGAGTCCGCGCTCATCGGCGCCGACGACGACCTGCTCAAACCGCTGCGCAGGCTCTCCGAGATGGGCGTCGACATCGCCCTCGACGACTTCGGCACCGGCTACTCCAACCTCGCCAACCTCCGCCGGCTGCCGGTCCGTGTCCTGAAGTTGGACCGTTCCTTCACCCAGAGCATGCAGCAGTTCCCGGCCGACCCCGTCGATCTGAAGATCGTCGAGGGCATCGTCTCCCTCGCCCACAGCCTCGACCTCGCGGTCACCGTCGAGGGCGTGGAGACCGGAGCCCAGGCCGAACAACTGCGCATACTCGGCTGCGACACGGCCCAGGGCTGGTACTACGCCCGCCCGGGGCCCCCGGACCGCCTCCACGAGCTGGCATTGGTGGACGCGACGGGATAGGGGGACCTTCTCAACCGCCGGGCTCTTTCTGGGGGCGCGCAGCGCGCCCCTCCAGGGGCGCGGGGAACTGCGCGACCAGCCACGACGAACCCGCAGACCCCAACGGAGGCTCACCACCAACGGCGAGACCGGGACCCACGCCAAGACCCCGGCTCACCGCTCCACCAACATCCGCTGCAACTCCCGCGCGGCCCGAGGCGGAGCCACATCGCTGCGGTGGGCGAGGGCGATCGTCCGATGCAGGCCGGGCCGGGCCAGCGGGGTCACCCGCAGGCCCCGCCCGGAGCGCGTGGCGACCATCCGCGGGACGACGGCCACACCCAGTCCCGCCCGCACGAACCCCAGAACCGCGTCCATCTCACCGCCCTCCACCGCGAAATCCGGCTCGAACCCCGCGGAGCGGCACGCGGCGACGGTGAGTTCCCGCAGGTCGTAGCCGTGGCGGAACATCACAAGGCGTTCGCCCTCCAGGTCCGGGACCCGGACCTGGCGCCGGCCGTCGCCCGGCCTGGGCGCGTCCGGGGAGGAGACCACCACCAGATCCTCGCGCAGCAGCTCCACCGTGGTCAGCGCGGGGGAGGGCGTGGGCAGCGGGAGGACGACGAGGGCCAGGTCCAGCGCGCCGCGCGCCAGCTGCCGTACGAGGTCGTGCGAGCCGCCCTCCTCGATCAGCAGCCGGATGCCCGGATAGCGGTCGTGGAAGGCGCGCAGCACGTCCGGGAGCAGACCCGTGCACAGGCTCGGGGTCGCGCCGAGCCGGACCCGGCCGCGCCGCAGCTGGACCAGCTCCTGCACCTCGTGCCGGGCGGTGTCCGTGTCGGCGAGGATCCGGCGGGCCAGCGGCAGCAGCGCCTCACCGGCGTCGGTCAGCGTGATGTTGCCGCGCGCCCGCTGGAAGAGGTCCGCCCCCAACTCCCGCTCCAGCGCCTTGATCTGCTGCGACAGCGACGGCTGCGCCACATGGACCAGCTCGGCGGCCCGGGTGAAATGCCTGGTCTCGGCTACCGCCACGAAGTACTGGAGCTGCTGGAACTGCATCCCTCAACGATACGGGACGATAGGAGATGACTATCGAAACGAGCTGTTTCATGTCTTGGACCGATGGGGTGGCACGGTTCTAGCGTCATGGGCATGGCTCTGGCAACGCGGACGGACCGGGCGGAACAGGCGGACCGGGCGGAACGAAAACCGTCCTTCGCGCGCTCGGCGTGGGACAGCTCCCTCGGCAAGAAGACGGTGATGGCCGTCAGCGGACTGATCATGCTGGCGTATCTGGTCGTCCATATGCTCGGCAACCTCAAGATCTTTTTCGGCTCGGACGAGTTCAACGGCTACGCGCACTGGCTGCGCACCCTCGGCGAGCCCTTCCTGCACTACGAGTGGGCCCTGTGGATCGTCCGCGTGGTGCTCGTCGCCGCGGTCGTCGCCCACGCCACCGCCGCCTACCAGCTCAGCCGCCGTGACCTGAGGGCCCGGCCGAGCAAGTACGTCCACAGGAAGCGCCGGGCGAGCTACGCGACCCGCACCATGCGCTGGGGCGGTGTCATCCTCGCCCTGTTCATCGTCTGGCACATCCTCGACCTGACGACCGGCACCGTCCACCCCGGCGGCTTCCAGGCCGGACACCCGTACCAGAACGTGATCGACACCTTCTCCACCTGGTACGGCAACGTCGTCTACATCGTCGCGGTGCTCGCGCTCGGCCTGCACATCCGGCACGGCTTCTGGAGCGCCGCCCAGACCCTCGGCGCCGGCAGCCGCACCCGTGACCGGGCCCTGAAGACCACGGCCAACGTCCTCGCCCTGGTGCTGACCGTGGGCTTCGTCTCCGTCCCCGTCGCCGTCATGACCGGAGTGGTGAGCTGACCATGAGTACCTCCTCCACATACGCGGACTACGTCACCGGTGTGCCGGTCGTCGACGGCAAGGCCCCCGAGGGCCCGGTCGCCGAGCGCTGGGACCGGCGCCGGTTCGAGGCAAAGCTCGTCAACCCCGCCAACCGCCGCAAGCACACGGTGATCGTCGTCGGCACGGGTCTCGCGGGCGGTTCCGCCGGCGCCACGCTCGCCGAACAGGGCTACCACGTCGTCCAGTTCTGCTACCAGGACTCCCCGCGCCGCGCCCACTCGATCGCCGCGCAGGGCGGCATCAACGCCGCGAAGAACTACCGCAACGACGGCGACTCGGTGCACCGGCTGTTCTACGACACCGTCAAGGGCGGCGACTTCCGGGCACGGGAGTCGAACGTCCACCGGCTCGCGCAGATCTCCGTCGAGATCATCGACCAGTGCGTGGCCCAGGGCGTGCCCTTCGCCCGGGAGTACGGGGGGCTGCTCGACACCCGCTCCTTCGGCGGCGTCCAGGTGTCGCGGACGTTCTACGCGCGGGGGCAGACGGGGCAGCAACTGCTGCTGGGCGCCTACCAGGCGTTGAGCAGGCAGATCGCGGCCGGGAACGTCGAGATGCACCCGCGCACCGAGATGCTCGACCTGATCGTGGTCGACGGGCGGGCGCGCGGGATCGTGGCCCGGGACCTGATCACGGGGAGGATCGACACCTACTTCGCGGACGCCGTGGTGCTGGCGAGCGGCGGATACGGGAACGTCTTCTATCTGTCGACCAACGCCATGAACTCCAACGCCACCGCCGTGTGGCGGGCGCACCGGCGGGGCGCGCTGTTCGCGAACCCCTGCTTCACACAGATCCATCCGACGTGCATCCCGCGCACCGGCGACCACCAGTCCAAGCTGACGCTGATGAGCGAGTCGCTGCGCAACGACGGCCGGATCTGGGTGCCCAAGGCGCGTGGCGACCAGCGGCCGGCGCACCAGATCCCCGAGGACGAGCGCGACTACTACCTGGAGCGGATCTACCCCTCCTTCGGCAACCTCGTCCCCCGTGACATCGCCTCCCGCGCCGCGAAGAACGTCTGCGACGAGGGGCGGGGCGTGGGGCCGGGCGGGCAGGGCGTCTATCTCGACTTCGCCGACGCCATCGCGCGGATGGGGCGGAAAGCGGTGGAGGCCAGGTACGGCAACCTCTTCGACATGTACCAGCGGATCACCGACGAGGATCCGTACCGGGTGCCGATGCGGATCTACCCGGCCGTGCACTACACGATGGGCGGACTCTGGGTCGACTACGACCTCCAGACCACCGTGCCCGGACTGTTCGCGATCGGGGAGGCCAACTTCTCCGACCACGGCGCCAACCGGCTCGGCGCCTCCGCGCTGATGCAGGGCCTCGCCGACGGGTACTTCGTGCTGCCGGCCACCATCAACGACTATCTCGCCCGGCATCCCCAGCAGGACGGGATCGGGCCCGAACACCCCGCAGTCCAGGAGGCGCTGGCCGAGACCGAGGACCGGCTGAACCTGCTGCTGGCCGTCGACGGCGACCGTACGCCCGACTCCTTCCACCGTGAACTCGGCGAACTGATGTGGGAGTTCTGCGGCATGGCCCGCACCGACAGCGGACTGCGCAAGGCGCTGGAGCGGATCCCGCAGATCCGGGAGGAGTTCTGGCGGCGGATCAAGGTCCCGGGGACGGGCGAGGAGTTCAACCAGTCCCTGGAGAAGGCCAACCGGATCATCGACTATCTGGAGCTGGCCGAGCTGATGTGCCTCGACGCGCTGCACCGCGCCGAGTCCTGCGGCGGTCACTTCCGCGAGGAGTCCCAGACGGCCGACGGTGAGGCGGAACGCCGCGACGAGGAGTTCTCGTACGCCGCCGCCTGGGAGTTCACGGGCACCGGTACGGCCCCCGTGCTGCACAAGGAAGACCTGGTCTTCGAGTACGTCCACCCCACCCAGCGGAGCTACGCATGAAGCTCACCCTGCGCGTCTGGCGGCAGCGGGCCGCCGACGCCGACGGCGCCATGTCCACGTACGAGGTCGACGGCATCTCGCCCGACATGTCCTTCCTGGAGATGCTCGACACGCTCAACGAGGAACTCATCCTGCGCGGCGACGACCCCGTGGCCTTCGACCACGACTGCCGGGAGGGGATCTGCGGGGCGTGCTCGCTCGTCATCAACGGGGACGCGCACGGGCCGGAGCGGACGACGACCTGCCAGCTGCACATGCGGTCCTTCTCGGACGGCGACACGATCGACGTCGAGCCGTGGCGTGCGTCCGCGTTCCCGGTGGTCAAGGACCTGGTCGTGGACCGGTCCGCGTTCGACCGGATCATCCAGGCCGGCGGGTACATCACGGCGCCGACCGGGGCCGCGCCGGAGGCGCACGCCACGGCTGTGCCGAAACCGGACGCCGACTTCGCGTTCGAGCACGCGGAGTGCATCGGGTGCGGGGCGTGTGTGGCCGCGTGTCCCAACGGGGCGGCGATGCTGTTCACCTCGGCCAAGGTCAACCATCTGAACGTGCTGCCGCAGGGGGCGCCCGAGCGGGAGTCGCGCGTCCTGGACATGGTCGCGCGGATGGACGAGGAGGGGTTCGGGGGGTGCACGCTCGCCGGGGAGTGCGCGACGGCTTGTCCCAAGGGGATTCCGTTGATGTCCATCACCACGATGAACAAGGAGTGGCTGCGGGCTGCTCGCAGGAGTGGGAAGCGGTAGCGCCGCAGGGGGCCTGTCGTCCTCGGGGTGCGCGTGGTCCGTGGCTGGTCGCGCAGGTCCCCGCGCCCCTTCAGGGCGCCGCAGCAGACCGTGGTCACAAGTGAACGTTCGCCGAAAGGTGCGGACGGGCGGGGCCGGGAGTGGTGCTCATCCCCGGCCCCGTCTGGATTTTCTGTGTGGATAGGCTGCGCGCATGAGGTTCGGGCGGAGGGCGCGGCAGCGGTTCCTGGAGGCCGTCGCCGGTTTCGACGCCGCGGTACGGCAGCGGGACGAGGCCCGGATCCAGCGCGCCTACCAGGAGATGCACCGGCGGTTCGAGGGAGCCGGGCGGCACGAGATCGTCCAGGCGGCACCCCGGCTGGCCGCGCTGCTGCCCGAACTGCCCGCCGGGCCGGACACCATGGTCGCCATCGTGATCGGCGCCTGTGTCGAGCGGGGCGCCGACCCCGCCGACTGCGCGCCGCCGATCCTGCGGGGGCTCGACTGGGCGCTCGGCGCCGCCGGGGAGTTCTGCGAACGCTGGTCCGCGACCGGCGGCGGGGAGTTCCCGGAGCCCGACAACGCCGACCCCGCCCCCGACGTCGTCGCACGGGTCGGCATGGCAGCCGCCCTCGGCTGGTGGCTGCTGCCGCGCTGGGAGATGGCGTCCGTCGCGCTGCTCGGCCGGCGCGCCGTACGGGCCGGACTCGACGCCGGGCGGCGCACCCGGCTGCTCCGGGCGCTGCGGGGCGTGGAGGAGGCGTCCGGGCACGACTTCAAGCGCCTCACGTACGCCCTGCTGGTGCTCGACGACGAGCCGTTGATCGTGCTGCACCGCCCCAGCGGCACCGGGTACGCGATGCGCATGAGCGGCGTCGCGGACAACTTCCAGCTGCACACCCTGCTCGCCGGGGTGCTCGTCGGCGGCGGGCACGTCGACGGACGGGCGCCGTCCGAGCGGGAGGTCGCCGTCTGCCGGGACGCGCCGGGCCGGACGCCGACCACCGGGTCGTTCAACCTCGTGACGCCCGGCGGGGAGTGGGTGTGGAACGAGGGCACGCCCAGAGATCTCCCCGTGGTCGACGGCGTACGGCTGCTGGTGCTCGATCCGCCGCCGTACGAGCGGAGCTGGTCCGCCGGACGGTTCCTCCCCTCGATGACGGGCGATCTCGTCCTGGAACGGGTCCTCGACACCGATGAAACCCGCACGTGGCTCGGGGGTTGCGTCCCGGCCAGATGACGGCCACCGGGACCGTTCCGTTCAGCAAGCGCACATCCGGGCTCCCGCAACCGGTCACGCCAGTGTCAGCCGGCGTCGGAAGAACTGGGGCGGCGGACCGCACGTCCCCAGGTCCGCCCCTGACGCCGCCGAGTCGGCCCGTGACCAGGAGATGCCATGACCGCCTCCACCCTCGACAGCCCGCCCCAGTCCGCGGCCCCCACCCGCTACATCGTCACCCTGGCCCGCGGCGAGGAGGACGTCCGCGCCGCGCAGCGGCTGCGGCACGAGGTGTTCGCCGGGGAGATGGGCGCCCTGCTGGCATCGCCGCGGCCGGGGCTGGACGTCGACCCCTTCGACGCCTACTGCGACCACCTGCTCGTCCGGGACACCCGCACCGGACAGGTCGTCGGCACCTACCGGCTGCTGCCGCCCGAGCGGGCCGCGGTCGCCGGACGGCTGTACTCCGAGGGCGAGTTCGACCTCGGCCGGCTCGACGGGATCCGCCCCTCGATGGTGGAGGTCGGCCGCTCCTGCGTCCACCCCGACCACCGCGACGGCGCCGTGATCAGCCTGATCTGGGCCGGGATCGCCCGCTACATGGTCCGGGGCGGCCACGAGTGGCTGGCCGGCTGCTGCTCCGTCCCGCTCGCCGACGGCGGGGCGCTCGCGGCGGGCACCTGGGACCGGGTGCGGGCCAGGAACCTGGCGCCGGAGGAGTACCGGGTACGACCGCTGCTGCCCTGGGTCCCCAAGGGCGAGGCCCCGCAGGGCCACACCGAGCTGCCGCCGCTGCTGCGCGGCTATCTGCGGCTCGGCGCCTGGGTCTGCGGCGAGCCCGCGCACGACCCGGACTTCGGGGTCGCCGACCTGTACGTGCTGCTGTCGATGCGCCGGGTCAACGCCCGCTACCTGCGCCACTTCCTCTCCCTCGCCCCGGCGGCGTGACCCGATGAGCGTATGGCTGCCCAGCGCGCCCTGCAGCCCGCAGGCGTGTGTGGAGGCGGGCAGCGCGGCCGCCGCCCTGCCCCGGGCCGGCGCGCGGTTCACGGCGGTCGTGGCGCTGGTCCTCCTCGGGGTGCTGGTGAGCGTCGTCGGGCTGCGGCCGCCGGCCGGCGTGGTGCGGTGCTGGTGCCGGTGGACCGTACGGGCCTCCGGGGTCCGGGTACGGATCACCGGCACCGCCCCGGCCACCGGCGGACTGCTGCTCGTCGCCAACCATGTCTCCTGGCTGGACATCCCGCTGCTCGGCGCGGTGCGCCCGGCGCGGATGCTCGCCAAGTCCGACATCCGGGCCTGGCCGGTGGCGGGCCCGCTCGTCGCGCGCGGCGGCGTGCTGTTCATCGAGCGGGACCGGATCCGGGCGCTGCCGGAGACGGTCGCGCGCGTCGCCGACGCCCTGCGCGCCGGCGCGGCCGTCGTCGCCTTCCCCGAGGGCAGCACCTGGTGCGGGCGCGCCCAGGGCCGCTTCCGGCGGGCCGTCTTCCAGGCGGCCCTGGACGCGGACGTGCCCGTGCAGCCCGTGCGCGTCCGCTACCGGTCCACCGGGGGCGGGGCGAGCACCGCGCCGGCCTACGTCGGCGACGACTCGCTGCTCAGCTCGGTGTGGCGGGTGGTGTCCGCGACGGACGTCGTCGCCGAGGTGGACGTACGGCCCGTCATCGCCCCGGCCGCCCATCTCGACCGGCGGGCCCTCGCGGGGGCCGCGCAGACGGCGGTGACCGACGTGGCGGCCATGGCCGAGCACCTGCCCGACGCGGGCGGTGGCCGCCGGGGCGTACGTCCGGCTTCCGTGCGGGGGCTCAGGAGGCGGGAGGGGGCGAGGGCGGAGACGGGCTCGGGTACGCGGTCGGGGGTCAGCGTCGGCCGAGACCCGCGATCCGGGCCAGTCGCGTGTACGAGTCCAGCAGTGCCGCGCGGTCGTACGTACTCGTCGTCACCAGGATCTCCTGGGCGCCCGTCTCCTTGATCACCGACTCCAGCTCGTGCGCGACCTGCTCCTCGGTGCCGTACACCTGGCCGGTCAGCCCGGACTCGTAGAAGCCCCGCTCCCTGGCCGTCATCGTGCGTCCCTCGACCTCCTCCGCCGGGGCGAGCGGCGGGAACGTGCCGTGGGTCCGGGAGTGGGCCATCGCCCAGGCCTCGGGGAGGAGGATGCGGCGCGCCTCCTCCGGCGTGGCGGCGACGGCGACCGTGCCCGACACGACGACGTACGGCTCCTCCGCCCACGCGGACGGGCGGAAAGCGGCGCGGTAGCGGTCGATGCCGCGCCGCATCCGCTCGCGGTCGCGGAGGTCGCCGATCACCATCGGCAGACCCGCCCGCGCGGCGATGTCGGCGCCCTCACCCATCGCCAGCACGAACGGGGGCACGGCGAGCCCCTCCGCCGGGCGGGCGCGCACCCCCGTCGGGGAGGTGCCCCGGAACCAGCCGAGCAGCTCGTCGAGCTGGCACTCGAAGTCCTCGGCGTCGTCCTTGTCCTTGCCCAACGCCTTGCGGACGCCGTCCGTGAAGCCGACGGAGCGGCCGAGGCCCATGTCGACGCGGCCCGGGAACAGGGACTCCAGGACGCCGAACTGCTCCGCGACGATCAGGGGGCGGTGGTTGGGGAGCATGACGCCGCCGGTGCCGACGCGGATGGTGTGCGTGGCCGCGGCGATGGCTGCCGCGAGGACGGTGGGGGCGGAGCCGGCCACTCCGGGGACGCCGTGGTGCTCCGCGACCCAGAAGCGGTGGTAGCCGAGGCGCTCCGCGTGCCGGGCCAGGTGCACGGTGTCCCGTAGGGCCTCGGGGGTGGGGTGGTGCTCGCGGGTGCGGGAGCGGTCGAGGACGGAGAGGCGGGTTGTGGAGAGGGCCGAGGTCATATGGGGTTCAACGTTCTGGGGGTGGGGGGATTCCCCGCGTCGCGGGGTGCGGGCCCGGTGGGGGTTCTCGCGCAGTTCCCCGAGCCCCTGAAAAGCGGGGGCTGCGCCCCTTGCTTTTCGGCCCGAAAGAACCGGAGGCCCTCAAGGGGATGGCCCCCTACCCCATGCTGCTCGGGGTAGGGGGCCAAGAGAGAGGGGCGTCACTTGCGGCCGATCGTGATTCCCTTCGTCTTCGCGGCCGTGGTGTTGTCGTAGACGACCGCGTCCGTGGACTTCTGCCAGATCTTGATCCGGAAGGTGTCCGGGTCGTCGGTGGCGGTCACGCGGAAGAGGTAGCCGCCCTTGCCGTTGACCGTGCCGTAGCCCTGGTAGACGGCCTTGGAGCCGGTGACCACGAGCCAGGTGGAGCTGGTGGAGCGGAACTTCAGCTTGGCCCCGGCGAAGTCGAGCGAGGCCTTCCCGGACGGCGTGGTGTCGTTCTTGCCGTACTTGGCGGTGAAGGAGAACTCCGCCTTGCCCGTCAGCTTCGGCTGGGCCGGGAACGCCCCGGCGGGTGAGGTGAAGCTGCCGTCACCGGTCGCCGAACCGGCGTTCCGGTCGTAGACGATCAGCTCGGGGACCGTGGTGCTCGCCGAGGAGCCGTCGTCGTCGGTGACGGTGATCACCGGGGCGAAGATTCCGGCCGTGCGGTAGCTGTGCTCGGCCTTGCAACTGCCGGCGGTGACCTTGCCGGCGGTCGGCTTGCCGCCGTCCTTCCAGTCGATCGCGCAGCTCTGCTTGTCGAGGGTGCCCGGGTCGGTGAACTTGACCCTGATCCTGGCGTCCTTGCCGGTCACCACGGTCTTGGGGCTGCTCACCGAGGTGATCTTCGGTGCCGCGTTGGTGACCGTCACGGTGGCCGTGTCGCTGCTGCGACCGCCGGTCAGGGTGACCGTGTAGGTGCCGTTGTCGGCGCAGGTGACCGTGGTCTTCGCGGACTTGGCGTCGGCGAAGACACAGGGCACGTTGTTGCCGATCGTCCACTGGGCGGTACCCGCGCCGGAGACCGTGCCGTTCAGCTGGATCTTGTCGCCTTCCTTGCCGGAGGCGTCCGCGCCGGCCCGGGCGATGGTGACCGGGTCGATGCTCTCCAGGGTGGGGACGACCTTCTTCAGCAGGCCGTCGGCGCCGAACTCCAGCTTGTCGATGGTGGTTTCGCGGTGTGTGCCGTCTCCGCCGGGGATGGCGAAGCGGTGGTAGACGATGTACCAGTCGTCGGTGTTCGGGACATGGACCACCGAGTGGTGGCCGGGGCCCTTGACGCCGAGCGAGAGGTCCTTCTCCAGGATCAGGCCCTGCTTGGTCCAAGGGCCGGTGGGCGAGGAGCCGGTGGCGTAGGCGACCTGGTAGTTCTCGTCACGTGTGTCGTTCTCCGACCACATGAAGTAGTAGGTGCCCTTGCGCTTGATGACGAAGGTGCCCTCGTTGTAGTTGCTCGGCGTCATGTCGGTGACCTTCGAGGCGTCGAAGGAGACCATGTCGTCGTTGAGCGGGACCGCGTAGGCGCGGCCGTTGCCCCAGTAGAGGTACGGCGTGCCGTCGTCGTCGGTGAAGACCGCCGGGTCGATCATCTGGCCCCGGTAGTCACCGGCCTTCAGCAGCGGCTTGCCGAGCGCGTCCTTGAACGGGCCGGTGGGCGAGTCGGAGACCGCGACACCGATGTTCGCGTCGGCGCAGAAGTAGAAGTAGTACTTGCCGTTCCTCTCCTCCATCGCCGGTGCCCAGGCCCTGCTGTCCGCCCAGGAGACGTCCGGACCGAGGTCCAGGATGACGCCGTGGTCCTTCCAGTTGACCAGGTCCTTGGAGGAGTACGCCTTGAACTGCGTACCGCTCCAGCCCTCGAAGCCGTCGGTGGTCGGGTAGATGTAGAAGGTGTCACCGAAGCGGACGACGTTCGGGTCCGCGTTCAGGCCCGGCAGCACCGGGCTCTTCATCTGCACGGCCGACACCGTCCAGGTGCGCTTCTTGCCGTCCGAGCCCGTGACCTCGTACGTCCGCGGCTTGGTGAAGTCGCGCAGGGTGCCGGAGGCCGGGCTGATGGTCGCGCCGTGGGCCAGGGTGAACTCCGGTGCCAGGGCCTTGACATCACTGCCCGGGGTGAGCGGCAGGACGATCTTGCTGTCCTTGTCGGTGATGATCGCGTCGGTCTTCAGCGCCGGGTGGGTCGCCGCGGCGATCCCGGTGGTGTTGCCGCCCAGCTCCAGGACCTCGGCGGGCGTCAGGGCCCGGTTGTAGATCCGGAAGTCGTCGACCTCGCCGCCGAAGTACGGGTCGGGGGAGTAGAGGGACTTGCCGATGTAGCCGGAGTAGTCCTTCGCCGAGTCGTACAGGTCCGACGGCTTGATGGTGACCCCGCCGACCCGGGAGACCTCGGCGCCGTCGACGTAGAGGACCGCCGTCTCGGTCGCGCCGTTCAGCGTGACCGTGAGGTGCTTCCACTCGCCCGCGGTGAGCTTGGAGTCGCCGATCATCTGCTTCTCACCGGACCAGGTGGCCTTGGTGATCGCGGAGAACAGCTTGCCGCTGCCGTTGGACGGGGAGGCGAACAGGTACTTGTTGCTGTCCGGGCCGAGGCCGAACAGCCACTGGAAGTTGTCGCCGCCCTTCCACTTGACGTACGTGGAGACGGTGACGCTGGTGGTGTCCTTCAGGACGCCGTTCGGGATCTTGACGTACGGCGAGCTGGAGCCGCTGTTGCCGCCGGACATCTTGAACGAGCCGCCCTCGACGCCGGTCCCGAAGTCGGGCGTACGGACGTAGGTGCCGTGGTAGCCGTGGCCGCTGGAGTCGCGGGCGATGCTGCCGCCGGTCTCGTCGAAGTCGTAGCGCAGGAGCAGGTCGGCCGGGACGTCCGGGCCGTCTGCGGAGACCGTGACCTCCGCGGTGGCCTCGATCGCCGAGTCGCCGGCGATGTCGCCCTTCACGGTGAAGGTGCCGGCCTGCGCGTACTGCGACGCGTCCACGTCCGCCCAGGTGACGGCGATGGGCCGCTTCACGCCGCCGCCGGTCTCGGCGATGACGGTGGCGGGCAGGACCGGGGCGTCACCGATACGCGTCTTGACCTTGACGTCCTCGACGCCCGTGATGATCTGGTCCGGCTGGTACGTCTTCAGCAGCCGGTCGTACTCGGCCTGGGTGACCGGGAGCACCGTGCCGTGCCGGGGCTTGGACGGCAGGTCGTAGCCCGTGGACGGGGTCCAGACGCCCGAGGCCAGGTCGGTCGTCTCGAAGGGGATGTAGCCGCGCCCGCCGAACTCGTCGAGGAACGCGTACCACTTCTCCTCGGTGTTCGACTTGAACACCAGCGGACCCTCGGCGGCACTCATCGCGCCCTTGCCGATGCCCTCGGAGACCGCGGTCCAGGACAGGTTCTTCAGCGAGTCGCTCTTCTCCTCGAAGATGAACTTGCTGTTGGGCGTGGAAGAGGAGTTGTTCCGCTCGTCCTTGGAGAGGCGGTAGTACTCGCCGCCGTGCTGGATGACCGTGGAGTCGATGACGGAGTAGCCGCGGTCGACCCAGACCTTGGGCTCGCTGAAGGTGTAGAAGTCACGGGTCGTCGCGTACATCATGCGGTTGTACGTGTCGCCGGAGTGGGCCTCGTTGTCGTACAGCTTCGACGCCCAGAACACCACGTACTCGCCGAGCTTCTCGTCGTAGTACGCCTCGGGGGCCCAGGTGTTGCCGGCCGAGTCGGGGGAGACCTTCACCAGGCGCTGGTTCGTCCAGTTCACCAGGTCGGTGGACTCCCAGACCATGATGGACTTGCTGCCGGTGCGCTGGGAGGCGTCCCAGTCGCCGTTGCCGTAGATCTTCAGGTCGGTGGCGATCTGGTAGAACTTGTCGCCCTCGGGGGAGCGGATGATGAACGGGTCGCGCAGACCCTTCTCCCCGAGCGTGGACGTCAGGACGGGCTTGCCGTCGTTCAGTTCCCGCCACTTCAGCGGGTCGTTGCCCTTGCTGAGAGCCGCGTAGAGCTGCTCGCCGTCCGAGGTTCCCTCGCCGGTGAAGTAGCTGAACATATAGCCCTTGAGGGCTTCCTTCTTCGGCAGCTCCGGCACCTTCACCGCGAAGACGCGGGTCTTCTTCGCGGTGCCCTTGGTGACGGTCGCGGTCAGCTCGGCGGTGGTGGCGCCGTCGCCGTGCGCGGGACGCTTCACCACGCCCTCGGCGGAGACCACGTCCGGGTTCGCGGAGGACCAGGAGACCTCGGTGCCGAAGGTGCCGGTGGTCGGGAGCGTGAGGTTGCCCCGGGCGTCGTCCGCGTTGTGCACGGTGAGCGCTTCGGCGGCCTGCCGGACGGCGGTGGTGTCGTCGAAGGCGGGCAGGACCGTGACCTCGAAGGTCTTGGTGGCGCTGGCCGGGCCCTTCTTCAGGGTCGCCGTCAGCGTGGCGTGACCGTCCGGCTCACCGGCGGCGGGACGGGTCACCGCGCCGGAGTTCGAGACGACGTCCGTGTTGTCGCTCGACCAGCTGATGGTCGAGCCGCCGGCCGTGCCGGTCTTCGGCAGGTCCAGATCGGCGGTCACCGCGCTGGTGTCGCCCAGGGTGAGGGCGGCCTTGTCGGCGGCGAGACCCTCCTCGGCGATGGGGAGCGAGAGCTGCTCGACCTCGGAGCCGGCCAGCGCGCGGTCGTAGACCCGGAAGTCACGGATCTTGCCCTTGAAGAGCTTGTCGCTGGTGTAGACCGACTTGCCGATGTAGTTGGCGGTGGTCGTGCCCGAGCCGATCGACCCCGGGGTGGTGGTCACCGAGGTGTTGCGGCCGACCTCCACGCCGTCCTCGTACAGCACGCCCGTGGTGCCGGTCTGGGTGTAGGTGAGCTGCTTCCACACCGAGCGGGTCAGGTTGTGCGAGTCGGAGGGCCGGGTGTTCTGCTCGGTCGACCAGTTGCCGGAGGCTATGGCGGTGCGCAGCGAGTTGCCGGTGGCGAAGAGATAGCCGTTGCCCGCGCCGCTGGTGGTGTTGCCGAAGCCGTAGATGAAGTACGGGCCGACCTGCGACTCCTCCATCAGCACGTCCATGGAGACGCTGATCGAGTTCATGCCCTTCATGACGTCGTTCGGGACCTTGATGTAGGTGTCCGAACCGTTGAAGGCCAGGCCCTGGCCGTTGCCCGTCCAGCCGGCGGTGCCGTTGACCGTGCCGTTCCGGCCGTTGCCGGAGGCGTCGGTGGCCGTGGTGCCGGAGGTGGCGTCGAGTTTGTACCACAGGGCCAGGCCGTCGGTGAGGTCGGCGTCGTCCGCGGCGGCCGGGGCGGCGGGCCCGGCAAGGCCGAGGAGCAGTGACGCGGCGGTCAGTCCGGCGAGCGGACCCGCCCAGCGTCTCGCGCGGCCGCGCAGACGTTCTCTGTACGTCATGTCGAGTATCCCTGCTGAGAGCACGGCTGATGAAGGGGTGGCGAAGGCAAGGGGAAGGCGTCGGAGACGCATCGGGAAGGGTCGGAAGCAAGGGCGGAAGGCGGCCGGGAACCCTCGCCCCGGGATCCCGCTTGTTTCGGCCTTGTGACGTCGTGTTGCGAGAGTGTCAATCGGCGTGCGGTGGGGCGTCAAGAGGTTTCGAACAATGTCCGATGGGTCGAACGGGCGGAAACGCACGAAACCCCCGTTCCCTGCGGGAGTCGGGGGTTTCGGTGCCGTGCCGTGACATGCCTACTTCACGGGGCGTACCAGTTCCCAGGTGTCGACCGCGAAGTCCAGCTTCATACCGTGCCGTTCGTAGAGCGCGAGGGCCCCGGTGCTGTTGTCGGTGTCGACGCCGAGGCCGATACGGTCGCGGCCGAGCGCCGCGTAGTGGGCGAAGGTGTGGCGGAGCAGCAGGCTGCCCAGCCCGCGGCCCCGGGCCTCGCGCAGCACACCGATACTGGCGATCCAGGCCATCGCGGAACGGTCGTTGCGGGACCGCAGCGCCGCCATGTCACCGAGCCCGTCCACGTGCGCGATCCAGACCAGCGACCAGTCGACGTTCTCGGCGTCGATGTCGTCCAGCCACTGCTCGTACGTGCGCGGCTGGTGGTCGAAGTGGTCGGCGAAGGCCGTCTGCAGCAGGGCGTGGGCCGTCCTGCGGTCCGCCTCGCCACCGGTACAGGCGCGCAGGGTGACACCGGGCGGGGGCGTCGGCGGCTGCTGCTCGGCGGGGGAGAGGGGGAGGGCCAGCACGTGGTAGCGGCGGACCGTGCGCCAGCCGCGTCCGCGCAGCGCGTCCAGGTCCGTCGTGGGCGCGGTGTTGAGATGCAGGTGCACGACGGCGCGGTCCGCGCCGTTGGCCGCCGCGCGCTCCGCCGCCCGTGCCTCCATCAGGTCGAACAGGTGCAGGGCGCCGAGGGGTTGGTCCGGCAGCGCGTAGTGGTCCATGTCGACGCGCTCGCCGCCGGACTCGTCCCAGACCAGGCCGTACGCCACCAGGCGGTCCCCGTCGAACAGCAGCCAGGAGTCCCGCTCCAGGTCCGCCTCGGGGTGCTTCAGATCGGCCTGCACCTCGCCCAGTTCGGTCTCGGCACGGCCGACCTCCAGCACGTCGATCTCGTTGAGCAGCGCGCACACCGCCTCCGCGTCGGCGAGGGTGGCCGGGCGCACGGTCAGGCCGGGCGGGAGGGGGGTGGGGTGCGTCGTGGTCATGGGGCCACTGTCGGGGGGCCGGGGTTGGGGGCGCAACGGGATTTCGGGGCGGGACCGTGGCAGCGGGGCCACCCCGAGGGGCGCGGGGAACTGCGCGATCAGCCACGTACTGCCCTCGGCCGCCGAACGACCCGCACTCCCGAGCTGTCAGGCGCACCCTCACCGCACCCCCGAGCCGTCAGGCGCCCCGAGCCTTACGCCGCCACCGGCAACCCCGGCGTCCGGAAGACCCTCTGGTTCGCGTCGACCGCGAACACCTCGCACCCCTCCCGCGACGCGGCCCACTCCACACCCTCGGCGCCCATCGCGAACGCCGCCGTCGCCGTCGCGTCGGCCTCCGTGAGGGACGGGGCCACGACCGTGAGGCTGAGCAGACCCGTCGCCGGGCGGCCGGTGCGCCCGTCGAGGATGTGGTCGCCGCGCTCGTAGCGCGCGGACGTCGCCACCGCGCCGTCCGTGACCGACAGGACCACGCAGAGCCGGTCGGCCCGCTCGGGATGGCGTACGCCCACCCGCCACGGACCCCCGGTCGCCGCCACGTCGCCACCCGCGTTGAGGCACAGCCGCCTCGCGCCCAGCCCCGTCAGCAGCTCCGCCGCCCGCTGCACCGCCCAGCCCTTCACCATGGCGCAGGGATCGAGCCCGCGCCCCGGCAGCCGTACGTCGAACGCGCCGCCCGTGGCCACCCGGTACTCCTCGCAGAGGGCCAGCACCTCGGCCAGGTCCCGGCTGACCTCCTCCGGTGCCAGCTCGCCCCGGTCCAGCCGGGACACCTCGCTGTCGGCGCGGAACGGGCTGAACCGCGCGTCGACCTCGCGCAGCCAGGCGAACGCCGGTTCCGCGGCCTCGGCCGTGGCGTCCTCGTCCTCGATCAGCAGGGAGATCGGGAAGCCCATGATGTGTTCGACGCGGCGCACCGGATCAGGCCTTCGCGTCGATGGCGGCCTGGAGGGACTCCCGGTAGCCGTCGCTGGTGATGGTGGCGCCGGAGACGGTGTCGATGTCGGCGCTCTGCGCCGCCAGCGTCTCCTTGATCAGCACCGGGACGGCCGCCTCGGTCTGCGGGTGGTCCGGCTGCTTCAGCATCTCCACCGTGGTGATCTTCTCGCCCTCGAAGGTCACCTGGACCTGGACGTCACCCTTGGAGGTGCCGACGGTCGGGCCCGCGACGGTCCGGGCCGCGCTCTCCGCCGAGTCCTCCGAAGCCGAGCCGGAGCCCGACGCGGAGTCGGACGAGGCCGCCGCCTTGCCGTTCTCGTCGATCGCGGCCTGGAGGGACTCCCGATAGGCGTCGCTGGTGATGGTGGCGCCGGAGACGGTGTCGATGTCGGCGCTCTGCGCCGTCAGGGTCTCCTCGATCAGCACCGGCACCGCGGCCTCGGTCTGCGGATGGTCCGGCTGCTGCAGGAACTTCACGGCGGTGATCTTGTCGCCCCTGAAGGTCGCCTGGACCTGGACGGGTCCCTTCTCGGTGTCGACCGTCGGGCCCGTGACCACGGTGGAGCCCGACGACGTGGACGCGGAGGCCGACGGGGCGGGTTCGGCGGTCGTCGTCGTGGACGTCGTGTCGGTCGAGGGGGCGTAGCGCCAGACGGGCACCAGCGCGGCGGCGCTCAGGACCAGGGCGGGTATGGCTCGTTTCACAGTGCTGTCCTCGTGTCCCGGTGTCCTCAGCCAGCCAGGCTGAAGCGTTCGAAGTGGATCTGCTGCTTGGGCACGTCCAGTTCGCGCAGGCTGCCCAGGACCGCGTTCATCATCGGCGGCGGCCCGCACAGGAACACGTCCCGGTCGGTGATGTCCGGCACCATGCGCTGCAGTTCGCGCGGCGCCAGCAGGTCGGGGCTGACGGGGCCGGAGAGCAGGTGCAGTTCGGCGCCCTTGTCGAAGGCGAGCTGCTGCAACTCGTTGTAGAGGACCGCGTCCTGCTTCGTGGCCACCCGGTAGATGACCACGGCATGGCCCTCGATGTCCTCCAGCAGGGCGCGGATCGGGGTGACACCGACGCCGCCCGCGATGAGCACGGACTCCGGCCGGGTGCGGTGCATCGCGGTGAAGGCGCCGTACGGGCCCTCGGCGAAGACCCGGGTGCCGACCTTGACGTGCCGCAGGGCGGCGGAGCCCTCGCCGGCCGCCTTCGCGGTCAGCCGCAGCTGCCTGCCGTCGGGCGCGGCCGACAGCGAGAACGGGTTGGCCTGCCACCAGCGGTCCCGGGTCAGGAAGCGCCACAGGAAGAACTGGCCGGCCCGGGCGGGCATCCGGTCCAGGTCACGGCCGGTCATATAGATCGAGACGACGTTGTCGGCCTCGGGGACGACGGCGGTGACGCGGAGCTGGTGCCGCCAGTTGCGCCACAGCGGGAGCACCAGCCGGCCCGCGAACACCGAGGCCAGGGCCGCGCCCCACAGCACGTACCAGTAGGCCGTCGCGGTCTCGGAGGAGGCGAACGACGTCCCGGCGGTGACCTGGTGCGTGAAGGCCAGCACCACGGCGACGTAGGTGTAGAGGTGGATGAAGTGCCAGGTCTCGTAGGCCAGCCTGCGGCGGGCGAAGCGGGCCGAGACGACACCGATCACCATGATGATGCCGAGCGCGACGATCGCGCGGAGCACGCCCTCGACGGTCTCGGCGAGGTCGACGACCTGGCTGACCGGGTCCAGATCCGAGGACTGGGCGTAGCCGAAGGCGATGAAGACGCCGTGCGCGACCAGCAGCCACAGCACCGAGAAGCCGGTCCAGCGGTGCCAGGAGGTCAGCCGGTCCATGCCGATGCGCCGGTCGAACCAGGGCAGCCGGGCCACCAGCACCAGCTGGAAGGCCATGAGGAGCGCGCCGAACAGGCCGGTGAGGCGGCCCAGCACGATGAGGGCGTTGGAGGCGAAGCCCGCCTGGACGAAGAAGAAGGTCACCGCGGCGACGTTCGCCGCCAGTACCGCGTACAGGCCGGTGCGGGCGACCACTTTGGGACGCGCTCCCGGGCGGCTGACCGCCGTGGGGGGTTGTTGGACAGTGGTCACGGGGAGAGCTCCTTGATCAGGTGGGGATACGAGCTTCTCCGGTGAGTGCTGTCGTTTTCCTGTCGGACAACTTTCAAGTTTTTATCGATCCGCTGCCAAGCTGTGAGCGGCTATGGTGCGACGCGATCGGTAGCGCAGTATGAGGATGTGGAAAAAGTGCGACTGCTCGTGGTGGACGACGACCCGCCGATCGCGGACCTGGTGGCGACCGTCGCCCGTTACGAAGGCTGGGACGCGGTGACCGCGCACTCCGGCGAGGAGGCGCTCAGGCAGGCCGCCGAGTTCCGTCCCGACATCGTGGTCCTGGACCTGATGCTGCCGGGCGTGGACGGCTTCGGCGTGCTCGACCGGCTGCGGCAGTCCGGCACGATGGTGCCCGTGGTGTTCCTGACCGCCCGCGACGGCGTCGCCGACCGTGTCGCCGGTCTCACCCGGGGCGGCGACGACTACCTCGTCAAACCGTTCGCCGTGGAGGAGCTGATGGCCCGGCTGCGCACCGTGCTGCGCCGCAGCGCCGGGCCCGCCTTCCAGCGGTCCGTGCTCCAGGTCGCCGACCTGTCGATGGACGAGGACACCCGCGAGGTCCGCCGCGGCGACAAGCTGCTCACGCTCACCCCCACCGAGTACGAGGTCCTGCGCTACCTGATGCGCAAGTCCCCGACCGTCCTCACCAAGGCACAGATCCTCGACCACGTCTGGGAGTACGGCTTCGGCGGCCGCTCCAACGTCGTCGAGCTGGTCGTCAGCCGGCTGCGCCGCAAGCTCGACGACACCGGGGAACCGCTGATCCACACCGTCCGGGGCTTCGGCTACGTCCTGCGCCAGGCCACCGAGTGATCGCCCG
The DNA here is from genome assembly GCF_020010925.1 of Streptomyces griseiscabiei. Classification (NCBI taxonomy): domain Bacteria; kingdom Bacillati; phylum Actinomycetota; class Actinomycetes; order Kitasatosporales; family Streptomycetaceae; genus Streptomyces; species Streptomyces griseiscabiei. Next base: position 2,341,787 of record NZ_JAGJBZ010000002.1, read on the forward strand.
GCTCCGGCAGAGCTACCGCTCCCTGCGCCTCGGCACCCGGCTGGCCCTCGGCCTCGGTGCCCTGGCGCTCGTCGTGTTCGCCGTCGTCGGCAACGCGCTGACCATGTACATGCGCGACTACCTCTCCGCCCAGCTCACCGAACAGCTGAGGATCGCGCAGGTCGCCCAGTCCAAGAGCATCGCGGACGACGGCACGCTCAAGGGCAAGAAGTACTGGGGCTGGTACTACGCGGTGTACGACACCTCCGGCGGCACCCCGGTGCTCCGTACGCCCGAGGACCCCGCCGACGTGCCCAAGGACATCGAGGAGTTCGCCCTCGTGGCCAAGGCGCTGACCGCCGAGGAGACGGAGGTCACCCGCACCGAGTACCTCAAGGGCGCGGGCCAGTACCGGCTGCGGGGCTGCGAGGTCGAGCCCGGCCTGGTCCTCGTCAGCGCCGCGCCGATGGAGGACATCGACGACACCGTGACCCGGCTGATCACGGTCCAGGTCGTCACCTTCGCGCTCGCCCTCATGGCGCTCGTCGTCTTCGGCCGGGCCATGCTGCGGCGCGGCCTCAAACCCCTGAGCGACATGGCGCACACCGCCCGCGGCATCACCTCGCACGATCTGACGGACTCGGCGCGGCTGCCGGTCCGCCACGACAACCGCGACGGCGGCCCCGAGGTCGAGGAACTGCGCACCGCCTTCAACACGATGCTGGAGCACATCGACGACGCGTTCGCCGTCCGCACCGAGGCCGAGCAGCGGCTGCGCCGCTTCGTCGCCGACGCCTCGCACGAACTGCGTACGCCGCTGATGTCGGTACGCGGTTACGCCGACCTCTTCCAGTACGCCGCCGCGCACAGCCCCGAGGAACGCGACAAGCATCTGGCCCGGCTGCGCGCCGAGGCCGCCCGTATGGGGTACCTGCTGGACGACCTGCTGATGCTCGCCCGCCTCGACGCCGCGGATGTGGAGACCCCGCTGCGGCTGGAGGACGCCGACCTGGTGGTGCTCGCCCAGCAGGCGGGGGACGCGTTCCGCGCGGGTCACCCCGGCCACCCGCTGACCGTGACCACCGGCCCGGACCCGCTCCCCCTGCGCCTCGACCCCCTCCGCCTGCGCCAGGTCCTCGACAACCTCCTCACCAACGCGGCCGTGCACACCCCGCCGGGCACGAAGGTCCGCCTGGAGGTCGCGGTCGAGCCGGGTGGCGCCGAACCGGGCGGAGCCGGCTCCGGCACGGTGGACGTACGGATCACCGACTCCGGGCCCGGCATCCCGGCCGACGACCAGGAGCGGGTCTTCGACCGGTTCTACCGCGTGGACAAGGCCCGCAGCCGCGACCGCGGCGGCAGTGGCCTCGGCCTCGCCGTCGCCCGCTCCCTGGTCCGCGCCCACGGCGGCACCATCACCGTGACCAGTGAGCCGGGCACGACGACGTTCACGGTCCGGCTGCCACGGGACGGGATCGGCTGGGACGGGCGGGACTCCGCGGACACCACCTAGGCTGATGCGCATGGGCAAGACGGTGCGGCGGGCCGCGCGGGCCACGTCTCATCTGGGTGTCGCCGCGGCGATGGCCTTCGGGCTGTACCTCTTCGTCACGGTGCTGCTGATCACCACGATCGCCACGCTCGCCGTCGTGGGCGCCTGGATGCTGCCCGAGACCGTGGCGCTGATCCGCCGCATCGCCGGGGCGAAACGCCACTTCACGGCGGCGTGGACCGGCCGGACCGTCCCCGAGGCCTACCGGCCCATCGAGGGCACCCTGCGCGAGCGCCTGCGGATCGCGGTCCGCGACCCCGGCACCCGCACCGACGTCCGCTGGATGCTCGCGTACTACGTCTACGGCGCGCTTTTCCTCCTCGCCGTCCCCCTGTGGCCGCTGGGCCTGCTCGTCGACGGCGTGTGGTGCGGGCTGGCGCGCCGCGACCCCGTGGTCCTCCCGTGGATCGGCCGTCTCGCCGACCTCGACGCCCACTGGTCCGAGACCCTGCTCAAGCCGTCCCCCAAGGCCCGCCTGGCCGAGCGGGTGCGGGAGCTGGCGGCGACCCGGGCCGACGCGATCGCGGCCCACGGCGCCGAACTGCGCCGTATCGAACGCGACCTGCACGACGGTGCCCAGGCCCGTCTGGTCTCGCTCTCCCTGCGGATCGGCCTCGCCCGGCGCGCGTACGACCGCGACCCGGACGCCGCCCGCGCGTTCCTCGCCGACGCCCAGGACCAGGCCGAGGCCGCGCTCACCGAACTCCGCCACGTCGTCCGCGGCATCCATCCCCCGATCCTCACCGACCGGGGCCTGGCCGGAGCCGTACGGGCGCTGGCGGCGAGCAGCGGCCTCGACGCGACCGTCGACGTACGGGGACTGGAGGACGACGACGGGCCGCGCCCGCCCGCGGCCGTGGAGGCCGCCGCGTACTTCGTCGTCGCCGAGGCCCTCACCAACGCCGCCAAGCACAGCGGCTGCGACCACGCCGAGGTCCACCTCGCCCGCACGGCCCGGGGCATCCGGATCCGGGTGCGCGACGACGGCCGCGGCGGCGCCGAGGCCGCCGCGACGGACGGGTCCGGACTCCTCGGGATGCGGCGGCGGGTCGCCGCCCTCGACGGGAGCACGGCTGTGACCAGCCCGGTCGGGGGTCCCACCGTGATCGACGTGCAGCTTCCCTGCGTATGGTGAGCGGCAGGCGGAACGGAACCGTCGACCGCTCCGGGACAGAGGTGGGACTGCCGTGCGTGTGGTGATCGCCGAGGACAACGTCCTGCTGCGGGAGGGCCTCGTCCTGCTGCTGACCTCGGCCGGACACGAGGTGGCGGCCGTCGCCGGCACCGGACCCGAGGTCCTCCCCGCCCTGCTGGAGCACCACCCGGACGTCGCCGTCCTGGACGTCCGGATGCCGCCCGGCTTCCGCGACGAGGGCCTGCGCGCCGCCCTGGAGGCCCGCCGGAGGATCCCCGGCCTGCCGGTGCTGGTCCTCTCGCAGTACGTGGAGGAGTCGTACGCCGCCGAACTGCTCGGCGGGGGAGCGGGCGGGGTCGGCTATCTGCTCAAGGACCGGGTCGGCCGGGTGGACGAGTTCCTGGACGCGCTCGACCGGGTCGCGGCCGGCGGCACCGCCCTCGACCCGGAGGTGGTGACCGAACTGCTCACCCGCCGCAAGGACTCACCGCTGGACTCGCTCACCCCGCGCGAACGCGAGGTACTGGCACTGATGGCCGAGGGACACGACAACGCCACCATCGCCCGGACCCTCGTCGTCACCGAACGCGCCGTCAGCAAGCACATCGGCAACGTCTTCCTCAAGCTCGGCCTGCCGACCGGCGACAGCGGCCACCGCAGGGTGCTGGCCGTGCTGGCGTATCTGAACAACACGTAGCGACGGACGACAAGAGGGGGGCGCCGTCAGAACGACGGCGCCCCCACTCAGCTGTCCGGACTCAGCTGCACTTACGTCCGGTGTTGATGCACTGGACCGCCTTGTTCATCAGCTTCTGGTCGAAGACGTTGATGAAGTCGCCGTGGTCGGTGACCGGCTTGTGCTGCTGCTCGGGGAAGCTGTCGAGCGAGTAGAACGGACGGCTCTTGCCGTTGTCCTTCACGCTGGGCGCGTCCACGTCGTACACCAGACGCTGCACCAGCTGCGGGATGGCCTTGAACCCGGCCGCGCAGTTCCCGTTCGCGTCGGCGAAGGCCACATGCGTACGGTGGTTGGCGCTGTCGATGTTCTTGCCGTCCCAGCAGCTCTGGAACTTGAAGGTGCGCACCACGTCGCTGCCCCGGGGGCAGAGCGGGTACTTGTCCTTCAGCTGCACCTTGTTCTCGAAGCCGGTGCAGCTCCAGGACGCGTTGGCGTTGCCCGGGCCGTTGACGAACGCCTTGGCGTCACCGGTGATGATGCGCAGCAGCCTGGGCATCGCCACCACCTTGCCGCGGGGGCTGCCCACGAAGTTCAGGGTGGCCTTCTTCGCCGTCAGGATCCGGCCCGAGTTGCCCTCGGCGCCGCCGCCCTGCTGGGTGGCGTCGAACTCCTTGGTGCCGTCCTGGAGACGCAGCACCGGCCAGAAGTACGACGACCTGTCACCCTTGTTCCGGCAGCTGGTTCCCGCCTTGGCGAGGTCCTGGTCGCTGGAGAAGGCGTCGTTGTCCTGGTTGCCGACGTAGTCGTGCATGTGGTGCGCGCCGTTGGTGACACCGGGCGCCACGATGACGTTGTCGCTGTTGTACAGCTTGTTGGCGTTCACACCGCACTGGGTGGCGAAGGTGCCCTTCGAGGCCTTCGACGACCGGGCGGGCGTCCGCACGTTGGGCTTCACCTTGGTGATGTCCACGAAGTCGGCGGCGACGGGACCGTTGCCGGCCACCCCGGCGTTGGTGTTGTTGCCGCCCTGGTTGCCGCCGCTCGGCGCGGGGGCGGGCTGGTTGCCGGTGGCACGCAGGGTGCAGGGCGCCAGGGCGTCGAGGCCCTGCGGCTTGGCGGCAACCCGGCCGATCGCGGTGGCGATCCGGTCGATCGTGGCCTTCCGCTTGTCCTTCAGGGGACCCACGATCGCGTTCTGCGCGAAGTTGGGATCCTGTGCGATCGCCCGCTGCGAGGTGGACAGCCGCTGGTACGCCTCGGAGATCTGCTTGTCGAGAAGAGCCAGCTCCCTGTCGACCTGAGCCTTGGCCTGGGCCGGTACCGCCGTCAGCTTCTGACCCACGTCGGGGCAGTCGATGGTGGACGTGCCGGCCGCGAGCACCTGGTTCTGTGCGGGACCCTTCGACGCGCCGGTCTCGCCGGCGGAGGCGTAGTAATTGACCGCCACCAGACCGCCGGCACCGATGGCCACAGCGGCTGCGGCGCCCACCGCTCGGCGGGCGGTGTTCGATCTCTTTCGCGTGTTGCGTCTCATCAGGCCTCTCAAGGACAACTCCGGAGCCGGTGGGACAACCGGCACGGGTCAAGCGCGTCCTCACATACGTACGTGAGCGCCAAATGCTCAGCGAATTCTCAGATTCGTAGCATCCTCCATGCGAATAACCCCTCATGAGTGCGCATTACGGACCAGGGGGCCCGCCTCCGGTGGCAACCGGCGGCAGGCCCCCCTCAGTTCGTCCCCTACGCCTCGAACGTCACCACGACCTTCTCCGCTGCCCCCGGCGTCAGCGCCAGCTCGAAGGCCCGCTCGGCCTCGTCGGCCGGCACCCGGTGGCTGATCAACCGGGCGAAGCGCTCGTGGTGTTCGACGATCTCGGGGGTGACCTCGAAGATCTCGGTGGGGTAGCCCTGCGAGGCGATCAGGGTCAACTCGCTGCGGAGCATGCCGCCGAGGTCGATCTCCGAACCCTTCTTCTGCACGGCGACCATGACCAGCTTCGCGCCCCACTTGGCGGCGCCCACCACGGTGTTGAACACGGCGGGCGCCCCGGCCGCGTCGATGAAGATGTCGGTACCGGGCCTCGGCTGCCCGAGCGCGTTGGCGGCCTGCCCGTGCAACTCGGTGAGCCGCGCGGCGACATCCTCCCTGCCCGAGTCGACGACGGCGTCCGCACCCACGGCCAGCGCCTTCTCCAGCCGGGAGGGGATGACATCCGCGACGACCACGTGCTTCACCCCGCGCAGCTTCAGCCAGATCGCCGCACCGAGACCGATGGGCCCCGCCCCGAACACCACGACCTTGTCGTCGGGCCCGGCCTCGGAGCGGTTGACGCAGTGCCGGGCCACGGCCATCGGCTCGTTGAGCGAGGCGACGTCGAAGGGCACGGTGTCGGGAAAGACCGCCACGCCCTTGCCGGCCTCGGCGTTCTCGATCAGCAGATACTCGCTCATCCCGCCGTACGTCCCGCCGCAGCCGATGATGCCCGTCGGCGCGTCCTGCGGGTTGACCACCACCCGGTCCCCGACCGCGAGTCCGGCGACCTCGGCACCGACCTCGACGATCTCACCGGCCGGTTCGTGACCGAGGGCCACCGGGACCAGCTCGCCGCCCAGATGGGCGCGGGAGGGCATGCCTCCCATGTGAAGGAAGGTGACGTCGGTGCCGCAGATGCCGCAGGCGCGGACGCGGACGAGCACGTCCTTGGGGCCGGGTACGGGACGTTCGACGTCCACGGTCTCGACCTTGCCGACACCGGCGGTCCGGACGGACTTCATCGTCGCCATGGGTGACTCGCTTTCTGGGGGAACCGGGGGAGGGGCACCGCCACGCGGGCGGCGCAGGACGGAGGAGACCCTGGATCGGGGCAGGTCAGACGGCGGCCCAGGCGTCGTCGACCGGCAGCACCACGCCGTTGACGAAGGCGGCGGCGTCGGAGGCGAGGAACAGGATCGCGTCGGCCTGCTCCTCGGCCGTGCCGAACCGGCCGATGGTGGCGCCGATCAGTCCGCCGATGACCGCGGGACCGTGCGCCTGCTGGTCGGCGTCGACCTGGATGTTGGTCACCGTGGGGCCGGGGGCTATCGCGTTGGCCCGGACGCCCTGCTTGCGGTACATCACCGACAGGCTCTTCACCAGGCCGACGATCCCGTGCTTCGACGCGGTGTACGCGGCACCGGCGGCGCTGCCGCGCAGGCCCGCCTCGGAGGCGGTGAACACGATCGAGCCCCGCTCCGCCTTCAGCATGTGCGGCAGGGCGGCCCGGGTGAGCAGGAACGGCGCCGTCAGATTGACCCGGATGACCCGCTCCCACTCGGCGTCGTCGACATCCGCGAGGGCGGACATCCGGTCCATGATCCCGGCGTTGTTCACCAAGACGTCCAGCCCGCCGAAGGCCTCCACGGCTCGCGCGACGACCTCGTCCACCACCGTCTGCTCGCTGAGATCGCCGACGACCGCCAGCGCGGTGCCGCCGTCCGTCTCGATCGCCCGGAGGGTCTCCTCGGCGGCCTCCTTGTTCAGGTCCGCCACCACCACCTTCGCGCCCGCCGCGGCGAACTTCAGGGCCGCGGCCCGGCCGATGCCGGAACCGGCGCCCGTGACGACGACGCTGCGGCCCTCGAGACCGATGCTGCTCATGCGGTGTCCCTCTTCCGTCGGCTTGCGGAGCCGTTCGTCCGACCCCGCCGTATTGCTTGAGTTAGGCAAGCATATGCGACTTACTTGAGTCAATCAATCGAACCATCCAGGGATTGCTTGAGTTAGGCAACGAGAAGGGTAGGGTGATCCTCGAGTCCGCAGGCGCGGTACCCCCACAGCGGGTCGGCCGCAAGGCGACGGAAGGGGCCGTGCCGGTGCGTAGCAGCCCGTCGCTTACAGCGGCCCAGCGAACGGCTCCCTGTTCCACCCCCGGGCAGTACGTCCACCCGCGACGGGCTCTGCGCACCGGCGCGGCCCCGCCCCACCCGCCAGCCGCCCGCGCCCCCACAGGGGCGCGGGGAACTGCGCGAACAACCCCCACGCACCCGCACCCGAAGAACACACCCGAGAAGGCACCCCCATGCCCTTAGCGACAAACACCGACCCCACCCCCGACAAGCCCCCACTCCCACGCGGCACAGGCCAACACGTCCTCATCGCAGCAGACGACCCCTCCACCGCCGAACTCCTCTCCACCACCCTGGAACTGGCGGGCTACCACCCCCACACCACCCCCACCGGCCGAGAAGCCGTCGCCCGCCTCACGGACCACCGCTTCGACCTGGTCGTCCTCGACCTCGCCCTCCCCGACCTGGAGGACCTCGGCCGGGAGCGCCACCCCGTGGCCCACCGCCCACCCGTCCTCTTCCTCACCCAGTACGACTCCCTCGGCAAGCTCCTCCCCGAACTCGGCCTGGGGGAGCAGGACTACGTCACCAAACCCTTCCGTGTCGCCGAGGTCCTGGCCCGCGCCCAGGTCCTCCTGCGGGGCCGAAAACCCGTCCGCCGCGACGGCGAACTGTCCTACTGCGACCTGGTCCTGGACGACCCCGCCTGCCAGGCCCTGCGCGCGGGCCGGGCGTTGAACCTGACCCCGGCCGAGTACCGCCTGCTGCGCTATCTCCTCGTCAACGCCCACAAGGTGCTGTCGAAGGAGCAGATCGGCCGCTACGTCTGGGGCGACTTCCACGGCGACAACGCGATCGAACAACTCGTCTCCCGCCTCCGCCGCAAGGTGGACCGCGAGGGCCCGCCCCTCATCCACACCCGCCGCGGCTTCGGCTACCGGCTCGGCACGGCCGCCGAGCGAAGCGAAGCAAATTCGCCCTGAACCCACGTGATGGCGCCCCACGAGGCCCGGACGAAGAACGCCACGCCACGAAACACACCCTTCTCCCTCCCTCTCCCGCGAACATCAACCACCCAAAGCCACAAGCAAGTTGTGGCCGAAAGACCACCCCTCCCCCCGACACTCCACCCACCCGCGATGTGATCCGGCTCACGTCAGCTTCCTGTCAGCCAACTGACCGCGACCCGTCAGACCACTCTGTTTGCATACGTTCATCGAGGCCTCGACGCATCCCCCGGCGCTCCGCCCCACCGGAGCCCCCACCACCGAGGAGAGACCATGGCCGACACCCTGACCGACACCGCCTCCGACACGAGCGGCCAGTGCCCGGAGTACCCGATGCCCAGGGCGGCGGGCTGCCCGCTGGCCCCACCCCCGGCCGCCGCCGAACTCCGCGGCGAGCAGCCGATCACCAAGGTCCGGATCTGGAACGGCAGCACCCCGTGGCTGATCACCCGCCACGCCGACCAGCGCACCCTGCTCACCGACCCGCGCGTCAGCAACGACGACCACGAGCCGGACTTCCCCCACGTCAACGCCCACCGCGCGGCCATCGCCCCGCACACCCCGAAGCTGATCACCAACACGGACGCGCCGGAACACACCCGGCTGCGCCGCTCGGTCAACGCGCCGTTCCTGGTGAAGCGGATCGAGGCGATGCGCCCGGCCGTGCAGAAGATCGTCGACGATCTGATCGACGCCATGCTGGCCGGCCCCAACCCGGCCGACCTGCTCACCGCCCTCGCCCTGCCCGTGCCCTCGCTCGTCATCGCCGAACTGCTCGGCGTGCCGTACAAGGACCACCACTTCTTCCAGGAGAACAGCAACCGCGTCCTCGACAGCTCCGTCTCGGCGGAGGAGGCGGGCCGGGCCGGCCGGGCGCTGGGCGGATACCTGGACACCCTTCTGCGGGAGAGGCTCGTCGAACCGGGCGACGACGTGCTCTCCGAGATGGGCGCCCGCGTCAAGGCCGGCGAGATGGCCCACGAGGAGGCCGTCAGCATGGGCGTGGCCATGCTGATCGCCGGGCACGAGACCACCGCCACGATGATCAGCCTCGGCACGCTCGCCCTGTTCGAACACCCCGACCAGCTGGCCGTGCTGCGCGACACCGAGGACCCGAAGGTGGTGGCCGGCGCCGTCGACGAACTGCTGCGCTATCTCTCCATCGTCCACTCGGGCCTGCGCCGGGTCGCCAAGGACGACATCGAGATCGACGGCCAGGTCATCCGCAAGGGCGACGGCCTGCTCTTCGACCTCCAGACGGCCAACTGGGACCCGGACGCCTTCCCGGAGGCCGAGCGCCTCGACCTGAGCCGCCCCGCCCGCCAGCACAACGCGTTCGGCTACGGCCCCCACCAGTGCCTCGGCCAGAACCTGGCCCGCCTCGAACTCCAGGTCGTCTACAGCACCCTCTACCGCCGCGTCCCCACCCTCCGCCCGGCCGCCCCCATCGACCAGCTGGCCTTCAACCACACCGGCACCACCTACGGCGTGAAGTGCCTGCCCGTCGCCTGGTGACGGCCTGACCACCCCCCCCACCCCCCCCCACGACTACGCGCGAATCAAGGAGCACCCATGCGTGTGGAACTCGACGAACCCAAGTGCGTGGCCTCCGGCCAGTGCGTGATGGCCTCCCCGGAGGTCTTCGACCAGCGTGACGAGGACGGCGTCGCGATCCTGCTGGAGGAACACCCCGGCGACGACCTCATGGACGGGGTGCAGGAGGCCGTCGCGATCTGCCCCGCCGCCGCGATCCGCCTGGTCGACCGGTGAGGCGGATCGTGGTCGTGGGCGCCTCGGCCGCCGGACTGGCGGCGGCCGAGACGCTGCGCCGCGAGGGCTACGACGGCACGCTCACCCTCGTCGGCGACGAACCCCACGCCCCGTACGACCGGCCCCCGCTGTCCAAGCAGCTCCTCTCCGCCGAGTGGGACACCGACCGGCTGACCCTGCGCGCCCCGGCCCACCTCGACGGCCTCGGCCTGGACCTGCGCCTCGGGACCGCCGCGACCGGCCTCGACCTGACCGGACGCCGCGTACGGCTCGCCGACGGCGACGAGGTGCCGTACGACGCACTGGTCGTCGCGACCGGCGTACGCCCGCGCAGGCTGCCCGGTGAGGGCGCGCATGTGCTGCGCACCCTGGACGACGCGCTGACGCTGCGGGAGCGGCTGACACCGGGGACGCGGCTGGTGGTGGTCGGCGCCGGGTTCCTCGGCGCGGAGGCCGCCGCCGTCGCCTGGCGGCTCGGCGCGAAGGTCACCCTGCTGGAACCGGCCCCGGTGCCGTTGGCGCACGCGGTCGGCGCGGAGGTCGGCGCGGTGCTGTCCCGGGCCCATCTCGACCACGGCGTGGACCTGCGCACCGGAGTCACCGTCACCGAGGTGACCGAGGACGGCGTACGGCTCGCGGACGGCGAGGTGATCGAGGCCGACGAGGTGCTGGTCGCCGTCGGTTCGCTGCCCAACACCGAGTGGCTGGCGGACAGCGGCCTCGGCCTCGGCGACGGCGTGCTGTGCGACGCGTACTGCGAGGCCGCGAAGGACGTGTACGCCGCCGGGGACGTCGCCCGCTGGTACAACCCGCTGTTCGGCGTCCCGATGCGGATCGAGCACCGGACGAACGCCGCCGAGCAGGGCATGGCGGTGGCCCGCAATCTGCTGGCCGCCGACCCGGGGGCGCGCAAGGTGTTCGCGCCGGTGCCGTACTTCTGGTCCGACCAGTACGACATGAAGGTGCAGGCGTACGGCTTCCTGCGCGGCCACGAGGAGGTGTCCGTCGTCGACGGGGACCTGGCCGGACGCCGTTTCGTCGCCGTCTACCGCACCGGCGACCGGGTCACCGGCGCCCTCGCGGTCGGAATGCCGCCGAAGGCGATCCGGCGGTGGCGGCAGGCCATCGCGTCCGGCGCCGGATGGCGCGAGACGTTCCCGCCGGGCACTCCGGCACCACAGGAGGAGGTCGACCATGGTGGAACAGCAGCCCGGCCGGTCGCGTGAGACGACCCGTGACGTGGTCGTGGTCACCGGGGCCGGCGGGATGGGTGTGGCGATCGCACGTCGTATCGGCAACGGCCGTACGGTCCTGCTCGCGGACGCCTCGCAGCGTCAACTCGACCGATCCGTCGGCGCGTTGAGCGACGAGGGCTACGCGGTCCAGGGCGTCCCGACGGATGTGTCCGAGCGCGGCTCCGTCGACAGGCTCGCGGCGGAGGCGGCCGGCGAGGGCCGGGTGGCCGCCGTCGTGCACACCGCCGGGGTCTCCGCCGCGCAGGGCGCGGCGAGGACGATCCTGGAGGTCAATCTCCTGGGCACCGCCCATGTCATCGACGCCTTCGAGGGCGTGGCCGGGCCGGGAACCGCCCTGGTCTGCGTCTCCAGCATGGCCGGGCATGTCGCCTCGCTCGGCGGGGACGACGAGCGGGCCCTCGCCACGGCCCCGGCGGACGCACTGCTCGGCATCGGCGGTGTCGTCGCCGTCGGGGACAGCGCGACGAGCGCGTACATCGTCTCCAAGCGGGCCAACCAGCTGCGTGTGCAGGCCGCCGCGCTCGCCTGGAGCCGGCGCGGGGCCCGCGTCAACAGCGTCAGCCCGGGTGTCATCGCCACCGCCATGGCGAAGGCGGAGGCCGAGGGCCCGAGCGGCGCGCACATGCTGGCGATGCTGGAGGCCAGCGGCGCGGGCCGCACCGGCACCCCGGCCGAGATAGCCGACGCCGTGGCATTCCTCATCGGCCCCGAAGCGCGTTACATCACGGGCACGGACCTGCTCGTCGACGGCGGTCAGGCCGCCTGGCTCCGGCACCACCGGCCGTCCTGACGCCCTCGGGCGCACGCGGCGCACGCACCGCACAACTCCACAGCACCACACAGACGTCCAAGGACCGCAGAGAGGACCCCGATGTCCACCCCCCACACTCCGTCCGGCCCCACGTCCCCCGACCCGCGGGAACTGGGCTTCGACCCGGACGCCCTGCGCGAGCGGTACCGGGCCGAGCGCGAACGCCGGATCCGCCCGGACGGCGGCGCGCAGTACCAGCGGATCGCCGGTGAGTTCGGGCACTACGACGACGACCCCTACGCCGAAGGGGAGTCGGCCCGGGAGCCGCTGACCGACCGGGTCGAGGCGGTCGTCGTCGGCGGCGGCTTCGGCGGGCTGCTCGCCGGAGCCCGGCTGCGGCAGTCGGGCGTCGAGTCGATCCGGGTGATCGAGAAGGGCGGCGACTTCGGCGGCACCTGGTACTGGAACCGCTACCCCGGCATCCACTGCGACATCGAGTCGTACATCTACCTCCCGCTCCTCGAAGAACTGGGCTACGTTCCGAAGTGGAGGTACGCCCCGGGCGAGGAGATCCGGCAGCACACCCGGGCCATCGGCCGGCACTTCGACCTCTACCGCGACGCCTGCTTCCGGACCGTCGCCACCGAACTGCGCTGGGACGACACCGAGTTGGAGTGGATCGTCGCCACCGACCGCGGCGACCGGATCCGGGCCCGCTATGTCGTCGTCTCCAGCGGCACGCTCAGCCAGCCGAAGCTGCCCGGCATCCCCGGTATCGAGACCTTCAAGGGCCACACCTTCCACACCAGCCGCTGGGACTACGCCTACACGGGCGGCGACGCGAGCGGCGGCCTCACCGGGCTCGCCGACAAGCGGGTCGCCGTCATCGGCACCGGCGCCACCGCCATCCAGGTCGTCCCGCACCTCGGGGCCGACGCCGCCCACGTGTACGTCTTCCAGCGCACCCCCTCGACGGTCGACGTACGCGGCAACGGCCCCACCGACCAGGAGTGGGCCAAGACGCTCGCCCCCGGCTGGCAGGGCGAGCGCATGGACAACTTCCTGAGGACCGTCACCGGCGTCCGGGTCGAGAAGGACCTGATCGACGACGCCTGGACCAGCAGCGCCCGCCTCCAGGAGAAGCTGATCCCGACCGCCGCGTACGCGGACGTCCCGGCGGACGAGCGTGAACGCGCCTACGAGATCGCCGACTTCCAGAAGATGAACGAGCTGCGCGACCGCGTGGCGAGCATCGTCGAGGACCCGGAGACCGCCGAGAAGCTCAAGCCCTGGTACCGCTACATGTGCAAGCGGCCCACCTTCAGCGACCACTACCTCCAGACCTTCAACCGGCCCAACGTCACCCTCGTCGACACGGCCGACACCCACGGCGTCGAGCGCATCACCGACAAGGCCGTCGTGGTCGGCGGGGTCGAGTACGAGGTCGACTGCGTCATCTTCGCCACCGGCTTCGAGGTCGGCGTCTCCGGCCTGCTCTCCGGCCGCCTCCCCGCGTACGGCCGGGACGGCGTCGGCCTGCTGGAGACCTGGAGGACGGCCGGCCCGAAGACCCTGCACGGCTTCTACAGCCATGGCTTCCCCAACCTCTTCCAGCTCGGCCCCATGCAGAACGCCAGCGCCGTCAACTACGTCCACATCCTCGACCAGCAGTCCCGCCACGTCGGCGAGGTCGTCGCCGAGGCCCGCAGGCGCCGCGCCCGGTACGTCGAGCCGACCGCCGAGGCCCAGGACGCCTGGGTCGCCACCATCCGCGAGAAGGCCGCCGACCTGTACAGGTTCCACGCCGAGTGCACCCCCGGCTACTACAACAACGAGGGCCGGCCCCGGGCGCGCAGCGAGTCGTACGGCGACGGACCGGTCGCCTTCCACGAACTGCTGCGCCGCTGGCGCGCGGACGGCGGCATGGACGACGTCCTCGTGGGTGCCGAGTGAGGCCCGGGGAGACGACGGTGGACGGCATGGGCGAGCGACCCAACCGGTACGACGCGTCCGGCGATCTCCGTACCACCAGCGCCCGTTGGGAGGCGCGGCGGCTCAACCCGCCCAGTCCGCTGTGGGGTTCCAACGGGGTCGCGTTCGGCCCCGACGGGCGGCTGTACGTGGCGCAGTTCCTCGCCGGGCAGATCAGCGCCGTCGACCCGGCCACCGGGGACGTCGAGGTGGTCGTGCCGATGGACAGCCCGGTGCAGTCGCCGGACGACCTCGCCTTCGGCGCGGACGGCTCCATGTACATAGCCGACCTGGTGCCGGGCCGGGTGTGGCGGCGGAGCCCGGCGGGGGAGTACAGCCTCGTCACCGACGACATCACCAACCCCAACGGCATCACCTGTATCGGGGACCGGCTCTTCGTCAACGAGATGAAGTTCGACGGCCGGCTGCTGGAGCTGTTCCCCGACGGCGGCGACCCGGTGGTGCTCACCGAGGGCCTGGCCCTCGGCAACGCGATGCAGCGCGGCCCGGACGGGCACCTCTACTACCCGCACATGATCACCGGGCAGGTCTGGCGCATCCCACCGGACGGCGGAACGCCCGAGGTGGTCGCCGAGGACGTGCACGAGCCGGTCGCGGTCCGCTTCGACCGGGGTGGCGTCCTGCACGTCGTCTCACGCGGCGTCCAGGGCATCGTCACCCGGATCGACCTGCACGGAGGCGGCACCCGCACGCTCGTCACCAGCGGGCTGAAGGGCCTGGACAACGCGGCGTTCGACGCGGAGAACCGGATGTTCGTCTCCAGCTACGCCGCCGGCGGCGTCAGCGAGCTGCACCCCGACGGCCGTACCCGCGACCTCGTGCCCCGCGGCTTCGACGGGCCCTACGGCATCACGGTCGACCTCGGCGGGAGGGTGTACGCGGCCGACCACTACCGGCTGGCGACCCCGGCGCCCGACGAGGTGGACACACAGCTGCTGCTGCCCTTCGCGCACGGCATCACCGCCGACGGCGAACTGCTGCACTACACCTCGCAGTTCGGTGCCGTACTGACCTACGACCCCGGCTCCGGTGCCGTCCGGGAGCGGGCGCGCGGTCTCGACCGGCCCATCGGGATCGCGGTGGGGCCGGACGGTTCCCTGGTGGTGGCCGAGGCGGGCGCGGGCCGGGTCGTGGCGGTCACCACCCCCGCGTCGGACACCGCCGACGTTGTCGCGGACGCGGCCACGGTGACCGTCCTCGCCGAAGGGCTCGACCGGCCCACGGACGTGGCCTTCGACGCGGCGGGCCGCCTCTACGTCAGCGAGGAACGGCTCGGGACCGTCCTGCGGATCGAGACGGACGGCGGCGGGACCACCGTGGTCGCGGACGGTCTCGGCGCGCCGCAGGGGCTGGCGGTCCTGGGCGAGGAGCTGTTCGTGGTGGAGACCGGACCGCGCAGGCTGCACGCGGTCTGCCTGGTCACGGGGGAGCGGCGCACCGACGCCGAGGACCTTCCGGTCGGACCGCCTCCGGGTGTCGTCCCCCGGGAGGAACCGGCGCTGTTCGCCGGTGGCCTGCCCGGGATGGCCCGCCGCTTCGCCGGTCTCGCCGCGGACCTGGACGGGACCCTCCTGCTGTCGGCCAACGGCGAGGGCACGGTACTGCGGCTCACGCCGAAGGCGGGGTCGGGAGAAGGGGCCGGGGCAGGGGCGGAGGCGGGGGTTCAGCCGGAGCGGTAGAGGTCCGAGAGCAGTTCGATGGCGGCCGGGGTGGCGGGATGCGGGTCGTCCCGCCACCAGGCCAGCCGCACGGCGATCGGCTCGGCGTCGCGCACCGGCCGGTAGACGACACCGGGCCGCCGGTACTGGTTGGCCGTCGACTCCGGGGTCACCCCGACGGCCCGGCCCGTGGCGATGGTGGTGAGCCATTCGTCGACGTCGTGCGTCTTCTCGGTCGCGGGCCGGGAGCCGGGCGGCCACAGATCGGGGGTGGTCGTCCCGGTGCGGCGGTCCACCAGCAGGATGTGCCCGCTGAGATCGGCCAGCCGCACCGACCGGCGGCGGGCCAGCGGATCGTCGCTCGCCATCGCGCACATCCGCCGCTCCAGCCCGACGATCGCCGAGTCGAACCGCCGGTCGTCCACCGCCCGCCGGACCACGGCGAGATCGCAGGAACCCTCCGCCAGCCCGGCCGTGGGGGAGTTGGTCCGCACGAACTGCAGATCCGTCTCCGGGTGCGCGGCGCCCCAGCGGCGCTGGAACGTCAATGTGTGCCGGCCCAGCGCCGACCAGGCGTAGCCGATCCGCAGCCGCACCTGGCCCGAGGCCACCTCCCGCACGAGGTCGTCCACCTCGCCGAGCACCCGCCGCGCGTGCGACACCACCCTGAGCCCGGTCGGCGTGGGCGTCACCTCACGCGAGGTCCGGCGCAACAGCCGTACGCCCAGGGCCCGTTCGAGCGAGGCCAGGGTGCGGGACACGGCCGCCTGGGAGACGTCGAGCGCGATCGCCGCGTCGGTGAAGGTGCCCTCGTCGACGATCGCCATCAGACAGCGCAGCTGCCGCAGCTCCACATCCCTGACGGCCTGGCCCGTGTCATCCATGACTCCAGCGTATAGATCCTCCGGTGGATGCATTTTGCGCAACGATGGACCGGGCGCACCATCGGCGCATGGACACCGCCGCCGCTCCCGCCACCGCCCTCGCCCCGGCCGGTACGGGCCCCGTTCCGGCCGCCGCCCCCGCGCCGGGTGGCGCGCGGCCGGCCGCCGTCCTCACCATGCTCGGCTGCGGCGCGTCCAACCAGGTCGGGGCCGCGCTGGGTTCACTGGCCTTCCCCGTGCTGGGGCCCGCCGGGGTGGTCGCGATACGGCAGTACGTCGCCGCCCTCGTCCTGGTGGCCGTCGGCCGGCCGCGGTGGAGGTCCTTCACCGCGCGTCAGTGGTGGCCGGTGGTGCTGCTCGCGCTGGTGTTCGGGACGATGAACCTGTCGCTGTACACCGCCATCGACCGCATCGGCCTGGGGCTCGCGGTGACCCTGGAGTTCCTGGGCCCGCTCGCCATCGCCCTGGCGGGGTCGCGCCGCCGGGTGGACGCCTGCTGCGCGCTGATCGCCGGTCTGGGCGTGGTCACCCTGATGCGCCCCCAGCCCTCCGCCGACTACCTCGGCATGGGCCTCGGTCTCCTGGCCGCCGTCTGCTGGGCGTCGTACATCCTCCTCAACCGCACGGTCGGCCGCCGTATCCCGGGCGCGCAGGGCTCCGCGGCCGCCGCGGGCCTCTCCGCCCTGGCCTTCCTGCCGGTCGGTGCCGTCGTGGTCGTACGGAACCCGCCCACCGTCGGCGCCGTCGGGTACGCGATCGCCGCCGGGGTCCTCGCGTCGGCCGTGCCGTATCTCGCGGACGTGTTCACCCTGCGCCGCGTACCCGCCCAGGTGTTCGGGCTCTTCATGAGCGTCAACCCGGTCCTCGCCGCGCTCGCGGGCTGGATCATGCTCGGGCAGGATCTGGGCGGGGTCGAGTGGGCGGCGATCGGCGCGGTCGTCGCGGCGAACGCGCTCTGCATGCTGGTGCCGCGCCGCTGAGCCCCGGCCGTGCGACCCTGTGATGACAAAATTGTTGACAATTTTGTTGGCCTGGATTTACGTTCGACAGGCACTCGCTCAGGGAGGGCACGATGCGGGAGGAAGCCCGTCCGGGCACCGGGGAGCAGGCCAAGCGGCTCGCGCTGGCGAAGCTGCGGCAGGCGATCGCGCACGGCGAGATGGCACCGGCCCAACGGCTGGTCGAGAACGAACTCGCCGAGCAGTTCGGTGTGACACGGGCCAGCATCCGTGCGGCGCTGATCGATCTGGAGGCCGAAGGACTGGTCGAGCGGATCCGTAACCGGGGCTCACGGGTGCGGGTGGTGAGCGTGGAGGAAGCGGTCGCCATCAGCGAGTGCCGCATGGTCCTGGAAGGGCTCTGCGCGGCGAAGGCGGCGACCCTGGCCACCGAGGACCAGCTCGCCGAACTGGCCGACATCGGCACGGCGATGACCAAGGCCGTGGCCGACGGCGAACCGGTGACGTACTCCGAGCTGAACCAGCGGCTGCACACCCGCATCCGGGAGATCTCCGGCCAGCGGGTGGCCGTGGAACTGCTGGAGCGGCTCAACGCCCAGCTGGTGCGCCACCGCTTCCAGCTCGCGCTGCGGCCGGGGCGTCCCCAGCAATCCCTGGGTGAACACCTGGCCATGATCGAGGCGATCACGGCGAGGGACCCGCGGGCCGCCGAGGAGGCCGTCCGCGCCCACCTCATGAGCGTGATCACCGCGCTGCGCGAAGAGCCGCGTCGCGCCTGACGCTCCGGGGTGGGCGGAACTGCCTGTCCACCGAGGAGAGCTGACCCATGACCGACAGCACGGCGCCCGCCGCCGCCCCACCACGATCCACACCGCGGTCGACACCACGATCGACCCTCGTCGTCACCGCCCACGCGGGCGACTTCGTGTGGCGAGCCGGCGGCGCCCTGGCCCTGGCGGCCTCGCGCGGGGAGCGGGTCACCATCGCCTGCCTCACCTTCGGTGAGCGCGGCGAGTCCGCGAAGGCCTGGCGCGAGGGCCGGACGCTGGACGAGATCAAGGCGATGCGGCGGGAGGAGGCCGAGAGGGCCGCCGCCACGCTCGGCGCCGCGATCGTCTTCTTCGACGCCGGCGACTATCCCCTGATCCCCGCACCGGAGTTGACCGACCGCCTGGTGGCCGTCTACCGGCGGGCCCAGCCGGACGTCGTCCTCACCCACCCCCTGGAGGACCCCTACAACGGCGACCACCCGGCCGCCGCCCGCATGGCCCTCGACGCCCGGGTCCTCGCGCAGGCCATCGGCTACCCCGCCGAGGGCGAGATCATCGGCGCCCCGCCCGTCTTCTTCTTCGAGCCCCACCAGCCCGAGATGTGCGGCTTCCGGCCCGAGGTGCTCCTGGACATCACCGAGGTGTGGGAGACCAAGCGCGAGGCCATGGAGTGCCTGGGCGCCCAGCGGCACCTGTGGGACTACTACACCGACCTCGCCGTACGCCGGGGAGTCCAGCTCAAGCGCAACGCGGGCCCCAACCTGGGCCTCGCGCACCGGACCATGGCCGAGGCGTACATGCGTCCCTACCCGCAGGTCACGGGGGTGCTCGACTGATGGGCGGCGTGATCGTCACCGACCCGCCGAAGGCGGACGCGAAGGACGTCGAGGCGATCGGCCGGTACGGCGTCGCCACCGTCCACGAGGCGATGGGCCGCACCGGTCTGCTCGGCACCCGCCTCCGCCCCAACCAGCGGGACACCCGGATCGCCGGCACCGCCGTCACGGTCCTGTCCTGGCCCGGCGACAACCTCATGATCCACGCGGCTGTCGAGCAGTGCGGCGAGGGCGACATCCTCGTCGTCACCACCACCTCCCCGTCCACCGACGGCATGTTCGGCGAACTCTTCGCCACCGCCCTCCAGCGGCGGGGCGTACGCGGCCTGGTCATCGACGCGGGCATCCGCGACACCGCCGCACTGCGCGCGATGGGCTTCCCCGCCTGGGCCGCCGCCGTCAGCGCCCAGGGCACGGTCAAGGCCACCGGCGGCTCCGTCAACGTCCCCGTGGCCGTCGGCGGCCAGGTCGTCCACCCCGGCGACGTGATCCTCGCCGACGACGACGGCGTGGTCGTCGTCCCCCGCGCCCGGGCCCGCCGCACGGCCGAGGCCGCCGAGGCCCGCGAACGCAAGGAGGCCGCCTCCCGCGCCGCCTTCCTCGACGGCCAACTAGGCCTGGACCGCTACGGGTTGCGCGAGACCCTCGTAGGGCTCGGGGTGACGTACCGGTCGTACGACGAGTACGCGGGCGAGGAGCCCGCGCGGTGACCGGGTGGTCCGGGGGAGTCCGCTGCACGCTGATGCGCGGCGGCACCTCCAAGGGCGCCTACTTCCTCGCCGACGACCTGCCCACCGACCCGGCCGACCGCGACGACCTGCTGCTGCGGGTCATGGGCAGCCCCGACCCGCGCCAGATCGACGGCCTGGGCGGTGCCCACCCCCTGACCAGCAAGGTGGCCGTGGTGTCCGCGTCGGCCGGCCCCGGGGCCGACGTCGACTATCTGTTCCTCCAAGTAGGCGTGGACACACCGGAGGTGAGTGACCGTCAGAACTGCGGCAACCTCCTCGCCGGGGTGGGCCCGTTCGCCGTCGAGCGCGGACTGCTGAGCGCGGGCGAGCGCGAGACGTCCGTACGCATCCGCATGCTCAACTCCGGTGACCTCGCCGTCGCCACCTTCCCCACCCCCGGCGGCCGGATCGCGGTCACCGGGGACGCGGAGATCTCCGGAGTGCCGGGGACGGGCGCGCCGGTGGTGATCGGGTTCCCGCCCGGCGGCGGCCCTCTGCTGCCCACCGGGAACGCCCGGGACGTCGTCGCCGGCACCGAGGTGACCTGCGTGGACACCGGCATGCCGACCGTCCTGATCCCCGCGACCGCCCTCGGCGTCACCGGTCACGAGACCCCCGAGGAGCTGGAGAAGGATCTCGCGCTCGCCGCCCGGTTGCGCGAGATCAGGCTGACCGCCGGCCCGCTGATGGGCCTCGGCGACGTCGAGCACACCACCGTGCCCAAGCTCAGCCTCCTCGCCCCGCCCCGGGACGGCGGCGCGGTCGCCACCCGCACCTTCGTCCCGGTGCGCTGCCACACCTCCATCGGCGTCCTGGGCGCCGCGAGCGTGGCCGCCGGACTGCGCGTCACCGGGGGAGTGGGCGAAGGCATCGCCCGGCTCCCCGCCACCGGAGACCGTGTACGCCTCGAACACCCCACCGGCTTCCTCGACATCGAGACCCGGGTGACGTACGGCCCCGACGGGAGCCCCTCGGTGAGCCGCACCGCCGTCGTACGCACCGCCCGCAGGATCTTCGACGGCACGGTCTTCCCCCGGCCGCCCGTCCCCTCCCGCCGCCCCTGACCCGCTCCCCGTATCCAAGGAGTCCCCGATGACCCCGCCGCTCGGCGACATCGCCCACCTCGGCCATGTCGAACTGCTCACCCCCGACCTCGACCGCAGCCTCTGGTTCTTCACCGAGATCCTGGGCCTCACCGAGAACGGCCGCTCCGGCGGCTCGGTCTACCTGCGGACCTGGGACGACTACGAACACCACAGCCTCACCCTCACCGCCCACTCCACGTCCGGCGTCCGCCGCACCGCCCTGCGGGCCTCCGGCGAGGAGGCACTGCGACGCCGGGTGAAGGCCCTGGAGGACACCGGCCGCGCGGGCCGCTGGGTCGAGGACGAACCGGGGATCGGCCCGCTCTACGTGACCACCGCCCCCGACGGCCACGAGATCGCCCTGTACTGGGAGACCGAGTGGTACGAGGCGCCGGCCGACCTCAGGCCGGGCCTGAAGAACCAGCCCCAGGCCAAACCCGGCCACGGCGTCGGGGTCCGCCGCCTCGACCACGTCAACTTCCTCGCCGCCGACGTCGGCGCCGACGCCGCCTTCACCCGCGAGGCGCTCGGCGCCCGCCCCACCGAACAGATCGTCCTCGACACCGGCAGGGTCGCCGCCCAGTGGCTGACCTTCACCAACAAGTCGTACGACGTCGTCCACACGGAGGACTGGACCGGCTCGCACGGCCGGCTGCACCACATCGCGTTCGCCACCGACACCCGCGAGGACATCCTGCGGGCCGCCGATCTCTGCCTGGACCAGGGCGTGTTCATCGAGACCGGCCCGCACAAGCACGCCATCCAGCAGACGTTCTTCCTCTATGTCTACGAGCCGGGCGGCAACCGGATCGAGCTGTGCAACCCCCTCACCCGGCTCGTTCTCGCCCCCGACTGGCCGCTCGTCACCTGGACCCAGGCGGAGCGGGCCAAGGGCCAGGCGTGGGGCCTGAAGACCATCGAGTCCTTCCATACGCACGGCACTCCGCCGGCCGACCGACGGACTCCGCGATGAACTTACTTGAGTCAGGCAACAAGATGGTAAAGTGGAGCCCATGTCCCCATCACCGCCATCCTCCGACCCCGCCTCCCCGGAAGTGGTCGAGATCGAGCGAGCCCTCACCCGCATCACCTACCTCAGCACCCGGGCCCGGGCGCACGAGCGTCTGATGAGCCTGGCCGGTGTGCCGCTGGACCGTGCCGCCGTCGCCCTGCTGCGGCAGATCGCCGACTCCGAGCCGCTGCGGCCGGGGGAGCTGGCCAACCGCCTCGGCGTCGAGGCATCCCATGTCACCCGCCAGGTCCAGCAGCTCCAGAAGACCGGCTACGTCACCCGCGTCCCCGACCCGGACGACCGCCGCGCCCAGCGCATCGAACTGACCCCGGTCGGCCGGCAGGCGATAGGGCGTATCCGCGAGGCCGGCGTCCGCGGCATGCAGATGGCACTCTCCGAGTGGTCCCCCGAGGAACTCCAGCAGCTCGCGGGGCTCTTCCACCGCATGGTCGACGACTTCCTGACCCACGCGAACGACCTTGTCGAAGAGCACGGGGCGTAGCCCCGGCTCTTCAGGGGCGCGGGGAACTGCGCGACCAGCCCCACCGGCCCGCACTCCGCACACGACCGTCAGTACCCGAGCTGCCTGCGGACATACGGCGTCATCAGTGTCCGCGCCTTCGCGAGCGTGGACGTACGCGCCCCCAGCACCGCCGTCTCCCCACCCGGCACCGGCAGCAGCGTGATCCCGTCGGCCGGCCCCAGCGGCACGATCAGCGGCGTCCGCCGGACCGGCCGGTACGGACGAGGCTGCTTGCGGTGCCGCCCCGAACCCGTCAGGTGCGAACGGATGTTGTGGGCGGCGATGTCCGCCTGGGCGAAGGCGACGGGGGAGATCTTCAGCTCGCTGACATCGTTCACATCGCCTACCGCGAACACGTCCAGCTGCCCGTCGACCCGCAGCATGTCGTCGACCTTGACCTGCCCGGCCTCGTTCAGCCACGCCCCGTGCCCGGCCAGCCGCAGCCAGAGCGTGTTCGGCGTGGTGCCGTTGGCCCAGAAGGACAGGTCGGCCTCGACGAGGTTCCCCCGCCCGTCCCGATAGGTGCCGAAGTCGGGGCCCGGGGAGACGAACGAGTCGAGCCGTACGTCCACGTCGTGCGACTCCAGCCAGGCCAGGGCCCGCCGCCCGGCCCGCCTGCTGCCGGTGGAGTTGAGCAGTTCGGACCCGGCGTGCGCGAGGGTGACCCGCGCCTCCGGCCGGGCGAGCCGCACCTCGGCGGCGAGTTCCACCCCGCCCGGCCCGCCGCCGACGATCAGGACATGCCCGGCGGCGGCCACGCTCTCCTGGTGCGCGGCGAACGTCTTGCCCGCCTCCTCCACGGTGGTGCCCAGGAAACGGGCCGGCTCCGGATAGTCCGCACCCGTCGCGATCACCACCACGTCGTACGGCAGCCGCTCACCCGTGGCGAGCCGCACCTGCCGCTCGCCCGTGTCGATGTCGATCGCCTTGCCCACCACGACACGGCCGTTGCGCAGCAGTCGGTCGTAGGGGACGAAGGGCGTCCACGTCCATGCCTCGTGCACGCCCGCGCGCAGTGCGGCGATGCGGTGGAAGAAGACCTCCTTGCGGTCCACGAGGGTGACCCGTGCGACCTCGTCCAGCTGCTTGGCGAGGCGGATGCCCCCGTATCCGCCGCCGATCACGATTACTTCGCCGTCGAGCACGCCAGTTCTCCTGTGCGGTGTGGGGGGAGAGATGACGAGCGTAACGTTTGAAACTTAAAGCTGCGGGCGGGGCTCGTGTGTGTTGTGTGAAGCGACGACGGACGACACGAGTCATCGGCCGCCCGTGCTCTGCCTAGGCTGGGGCCGTGACCGACAACGACCGGCCTCTCGCCGTATTCGACCTGGACAACACCCTCGCCGACACCGCGCACCGGCAGCGGTTCCTGGAGGGCGCGCGGCGCGACTGGGCCGCGTTCTTCGCCGCCGCCCCGCAGGATCCGCCGCTGGCGGAGGGGGTCGCGCTGGCGCGCGAGAGCGCCGAGGAGTGCGAGGTCGTGTATCTGACCGGGCGGCCCGAGCGCTGCCGCCGCGACACCGTCGACTGGCTGGCCGCGCACGGACTGCCCGAGGGGCGGATCTGGATGCGCCGGAACAACGACCGCAGGCCCGCCCGCCGCACCAAACTGGAGATCCTCCGCGAACTGTCGCGGACCCGGGAGATCCGCGTCCTCGTGGACGACGACGAACTGGTCTGCGAGGACGCGGAGCGGGCGGGCTTCACGGTCGTCCGGGCGCGCTGGGCCGCCGCCTCCGCCGCGCTGAAGGCGGCGCAGGAGCGGGAGGGGCGGACCTGAGCGTCCGCCGCGGCGGTCCGGTCAGCCGGTCTCGTCGTCCAGGCGGAAGCCGACCTTGAGGCCGACCTGGTAGTGCGCGATCTGCCCGTTCTCGATGTGCCCCCTCACCTGCGTCACCTCGAACCAGTCCAGGTTGCGCAGGGTCTGGGCGGCGCGGGCGACGCCGTTGCGGATCGCCTGGTCCACGCTCTCGTCCGAACTGCCGACGATCTCGGTGACCCGGTACACGTGGTCGGTCATACGGGTTCTCCTTGTCGCGTGCTCCGTCGGTGGCCGGTGGGCCACATCCATCCACGGTGCCTCAGGCTCCGCCGGTTCGCGAGGGGGCCGGGGTGGGTGGGGGTGCGTCGTCGGGTGCGGGTCCGGTGGGGGCTGGTCGGGCAGCCCCTGCTTTTCAGGGGCGCGGGGAACTGCGCGAGAAGCCCCACCGGGCCGCACCCGACGACGTACCCCTCAGCCCAGCCCCGACCTCCCTACCCGGCCCGGCTCAAGGACAGCGCGAAACGACCGCCCTCGTCCGTCCACCAGTGGGTCAACCCCAGCCCGGCGGAGGCGAGTTCGGCCCGCACCCCCTCCCTCCTGAACTTCGCGGACACCTCGGTCCGCACCTCCTCCCCGGCCTCGAACTCGACCGCGAGGCCCAGCGCGGGGATCTTCACGGTCTGCGCCACGAGGGACCGCAACCGCATCTCGATCCACTCGCACTCCACGTTCCAGAGGGCGACATGCTCGAACGCGTCGGGGTCGAAGTCCGCCCCCAGCTCCCGGTCGACCACGTTCAGCACGTTCTTGTTGAACTCGGCTTATGCGGGCGCGGACATGTCCGGATGCCAGCCGTAGAACCTGGGAGGCGCATCGGGACGTTTCGTCGGAGGTAGCCCTCACTCGCGTCTTCCTCGCCTCGTTCCTCGTCAGGCATGCGATCTTTGATCATCTCCATGATGTGGCTGCTCGGTAGCCAGTCGGGCGGTCGGTTCTCGGCAATGCGCCGGTTCTCCTCCAATCGGCAAGCCCGTTCTAGGTGACACGCGGCCAGCGGTGGACGGAGAAGAAGGCTCTGCATAACCGCGCCCTTGAGCTCCGCTGTGAGATTGCTGCCGGACCGCACGTCGGGCTCGACCTCCTGCGGCTGACGGGTGTGTACGGCCTCCCAGCGTATGTGTCTCGTGACCTCGTCGATAGTGGATGTCCGACCGAGTCATTGGACTGTTTCACTTCGCGACGCCATGGATGTGACATCCGCTCCTGGAGCGCGAATTCGTGGGCATCCTGTTCGCTAATGATGAGCGCCGCGACCTCGGTCCGGAGGTGGTGCTCAAGGAGAAGCAGGACACGGCTCTCTCTGGGAATTACTCATTCCCATGACGGCGGCGATCGGCGCGGCCGTCGAGCAGGACCGATGAACAGGTGGCGGAATATCTCGACGTCAGCTCACAATTCTCGGCCTGGCGCATGAACGCTTCAAGCGCTCAGGAAATCGCCCAACGGACGCTTCAGGAGCGGTCGATGGGGATACAACGTTAGTCCGTCAGGTCCCTGGTTCACCGCTGACAGCGAGGATGATGCCCCGACGCCTTTCTCGCGATATCAGCGTTGAGCCTCGTGAGTCGTCAATGCCTGTCGGTCACCGGCGGGCCGCGCCTCCGAACCCATGCTTGCTGTGTTCTGCCAGTGTCCAGTGCAGATCTCCCGACACCGAGTGGACACTCCACGAGCTGATTTGTCCTGCGACCGCCAATCGGTCAAGCGCATTCACGAACTCCGTTGTGGCCAGCCCACACTCCCGTGCCATCCGATCCACTTCCATTATTCCGTGGATGCTCTCCGGGGTGGTATGAGCCGTGAGGCACATGGTGATCAGACGAGGAAGCGGGGCGCAGTCCCTACGGACGCGGCAGGCGGCGCGCAGCGCCCAGTCCGCGGCGACGAGCCGGTCAGGGCGGGCCGGGCATTGGGCGAAGAGCCCTACGTCGAGGAGTTGGACAACCACAGCGCCTGCTTTGGCGCGCGACGCAGGCGGAGGTGCATACAGCCAGCGGGCCTGGTGTAGCTCCCGCCAAGAATCCCTCGCAGGTTCCAGACGAAGGCTGCGCAATACTCCGAGTGGCAAGCGGACTTGAGCTGAGTCGTTCATGCGCAGGGCGCATTGCAGGGCGATCAGACGGGCGGCGGCTCCGGTCTCGGCCGGCAGGGCAGAGGAGAGGTAGCTGAGCATCTCCCGGACCCGGGTTTGGGCATCCGGGCCTCTGGGGCTGCGGCGTTTTCGACGGACGCCCACATGCGCTGATGGTGCTGCCGGTGCGTTGATCAATGTGTCCGGAACGACGGCCGCTTGAGACGTGGCGGCGGCACAGGCTGTGCACATGTCAGCCAGGCGCCAGAGTCGTCCGCCTCGCTCGCGCGCTACCACAAGCCGGATGGGTCCACCACAGCCTCGATGGCGTGGGTGCCAACTGCAGCCGCGTTCGTGGCACTGGCAAGTCCGAAGGTGCGCGGGGAGGAGATCGCGGCGAGCGTGTCCTGCCAGGTGGGCCAGAAGCTCCGACCGAGCGGAAGTGCTGCCGAGGAGTCGCCCACTGTGGGAGCACTGCTGGCATACGAGGATCGGTCCGCCGGGCTCCGGGCGCAGTTCCACGGTCCAGGCGCGCCCGACGCCGGGTCGTGCCGTGCAAAGCCTCATGGGGGGCGTGTTCCTCCCGTCATATCTGCGCCGGACCCGCAGAGGAGTGGGGTGGCTCGCACACGGTAGTGCAGACCTCTGCCCTCCCTCCGGTGTCACTATCAGCGGAAATAGGGCAGAGGTCTGCACTGACAGGGCAGTAGTCTGCACCGTCGGATTGTCGGGTGACGATCTTCCCGCCCGACCCCGATTTCGAGGCGCTGCGTCTGGAGCTTGCGCGGCTGCGGGCGGCGCAGGGCTGGAGCTATGACGAGCTCGCTGCTCGAAGCGGCCTGGCCAGAAGGACCCTCATTGAGATTGAGCAGGGACGAACCCTCGGCACTCTCAAGACCTGGCACGCACTCGCCCATGCGCTGAACACTCCGCTGGACGAACTCTTCGGAACGCTGTGTAAGGGGCACGAGCCTCCAGGGTCGACCGACGTTGGCCTCTGACTGGCAGGCCCTGCGCCAATCACCCGGACCGGTGACGCGACGCGAACCTCTGATCGGTATCTCGCATGTGTGTTTCATGAGATGGGGCTGTTCGAGGTACCTTCCGGCCCCGACGCCACCGATGCGGCGTGTTGCCTGGCACCTTCACGCTCATGCGTTGTTCATCCACACCGTGGCACTGGGACGGCAGCCCCGCTGTCTCCCACTCCCGACGCTCACTGCGTGTCCAGCACGACAGCCCCAGTCGACTCCTGCGCTGTGCTCAGCGAGATCGGTGCCGACAGTGCGGCAACCTGGTCGAGTGGTACGAGCGCAGCTTTGCGCGGCCCGTTTGCCTGCACCCTCGGGAGGTGCCCGCGGTGAAGGTGCCCGCAGCCCACCGCTGGCACGTCAGCTCCGGTGTTGCGCATCCGGCTGGCGACGGCAGTGCGTGGTGCCGCCTGGCGCATGGCCATGTCTGCCCCGCTCGTGAAGCTGTGCCCGAAACATCCGCGTTGGATGGGCTGCGGCGCGTGCTGGCTCTGAACACGCGCCGTCGGATCGACAGCGGCGCGTTCACCCCCGGCGCTCCTCCGAGCCGACCAACGGCACAACCAGACGTCTGTCGACCCGCCAGGCCCGTCGTGCAGCTCCTGTACGTCCGCTACCTTGCTGCGCACCCCGTGGACGAAATCCAGTGCGTGGCACAGACACGGCGCCGCGACCGTTGTACGCAGAGGCTCCTCCGCCCGGGGGAAACCCAGGTGGGCGTCTGGACGCTGGTACCAGCCACGGCCGCAAGGGGACAACTTGCTCTGCCCTGCGAGGTCATGGCGCTATATGACCTCACGGCCCTGCCCTACGCCGAGCAGCTGCGCTGGCGCATGCAGCGCTGTTCCGCTCACGCCGCAATCCCGTCAGCAGCGGACCTCGCGTTGGCTGACTGGGAACCCTTCGACCCCATGCTCCATCACGCGCACGTCCGCAACCGCCTGCCGGATCACGTCCGTCGTCCACGCCAGACCCATCACGAGCACGGAACGGGCACGCCGTGACGTCGCACCACGCCATTGAAATCCTGCTGACCAGGCCAGCCACAGACGGTGAGCTCGATCGAGTGCGTCGTACGGTGCCGCTTGCAGCGAGCAGGGACCGCACCCGGCTGATGGCCGTCCACCCGGCCAAGACGCCCAGCCGCGCGCTGCAATCACTGCGCAGACGACTGCAACACCTTCTGCCCATCGACGTGCTGACCACCCACTACCCCGACCAGCACGGGCAGGTCCTCCTCAACCTTGAACTCAGCCGTACCGCGCGAGCGGCGATTCACCGGGCCGCGACTGCCAGTGGACAGCGGCCCGGAGACTTCGTCGGCCGGAGTGTGACCGCAGCCCTCGATCGGAACGAGAGGGAACGCTCTCGGCAACTGACGGCGCAACTCGAAGACCTACTGGCTCGCCATTCCTCCGAGGACCTACTGGCCTGCACAGCCCGAATCCTGCTCCGCCGTCGTAGCTCGGCCGCATCTGACTCATACGCAGCCGACCGCGATCGGCGAGGCCACACGAACCCCTAGTCCTTTCCTCCGTGGAGGCCACGTTGTACACGCCCACCGACGAACAGGCTCATGCCGTCAAAGCCTTCCAAGATGGCCATCACCTCGTGCTACAGGCCGGCGCCGGCACTGGAAAGACCAGCACGCTGAGCCTGCTCGCCTCCAGCACCAAGCGCCGAGGGCGCTACCTCGCCTTCAACAAGGACATCGCACGCGACGCCTCAGGACGCTTCCCGCGATCCGTGATGTGTAAAACCGCCCATGCCACTGCTTACGCCGCGCTCGGCCATCGTTTTGCCCGCCGCCTCAACAGTCCGCGGCAGCCCGCATGGAAAACCGGCCAGGCCCTCGGCATCAACCGCTCCGTCCGCATCGGGGATCACAACATCACCCAGCGGACGCTTTCACACGCCGTCGTGCGTACCGTGACGCGCTTTTGCTACTCCGCCGACCGCGCCCCGGCCTGTCATCATGTACCACGCTTGCGCGGCCTGGACGCGCCCGGTGAGCACGCCCAAGTGGTAGATGTGGTCGTGCCGTTCGCCGTGAAAGCCTGGGCAGATCTACAGAACCACGAGCAGGGCGTGGTCCGCTTCGAACACGACCATTACCTGAAGATGTGGGCCCTGACCGCACCGAAGATCGAAGCAGACTTCCTCTTCCTCGACGAGGCCCAGGACACGAACCCCGTCCTGGAACAGGTCTTCGCCGCCCAGCGTGACCACGCCCAGTTGGTCATGGTCGGCGACTCCGCCCAAGCCATCTATGGCTGGCGCGGCGCCTGCGACGTGATGAGCCGCTTCGACGCGGCGCAGCTGACCCTGACACGCTCCTTCCGCTTCGGCCCCGGGATCGCCGACCAGGCCAACCGGTGGCTCGCCCTTGCCGACGCTCCCATCCGGCTGACCGGCACGGACACCATCCCCGCCGAAATCGGCGACGTCCGCAGCCCGGACGCGGTGTTGTGCCGCACCAACATCGGCGCCATGGCGGAAGTCATGCGCCTGCTCGCTGACGGTAGGCGCGTCGCCCTCACCCGGGGAGGGCAACAGTTGGCTGCGCTGGCCATCGCAGCCCGCGATCTGAAGGACGGCCGCCGTACGAACCACCCGGAGCTGGTGCTGTTCGCCTCCTGGGGCGAACTGCAGGACTACGCCGCATACGACCCGGCCGGCCGTGACCTCCAGCCCTTCGTCGATCTCGTCGACACCCACGGGCCTGACGCGATCCTCGCCGCTGTTGAGGAACTCACAGACGAGACGACCGCCGACGTCACCGTCTCGACTGCTCACAAGGCGAAGGGACGCGAATGGCACGCCGTGAAGATTGCAGAAGACTTCCCGGAGCCGAAGGACACGGACCAGCATGACAACGAAGGCCGCCCGATTCCGGAACCTGTGAACGCCACCGACGCCCGCCTCGCCTACGTCGCGGTCACCCGCGCCCGCAGCCGACTCGACCTCGGCGGACTGGCATGGATCGAAAACCGCTCATCCGTTTCGGAGTGAGGGACTGTAAAACTGGCTGGACAGACCCGTGGCGCGTGGGCGTGCTCCCCGGCCTGGATGTCGGCAAGGGCGCTCACCACGGCCACGTCCTGGTGAGCGTGGACCAGCCCGCCTCATCGGAGCCCCCTGACCGTCGCCCGGGATGCGGGCTGCAAGGTCGCCCACCTGCCCGGCCTGGCGATGCGCCGAATCGCCACCTCTATCCGGGCGAGGCCAAGACCGACGCACACCCACTGCACTTACATAGATGTAGGTACCTTACTCAAAGGTGGGTACTTTCCTGGAGTTAGCGCTTGCCGTCGGTTGGCGACATCGCACCCCACAAGGAGTTCTGATCATGAGCATCGTCGTCACCGGGGCCACCGGCCACCTGGGCCGCCACGTCGTTGAGCAGCTGCTGGAGAAGGTTCCGGCCGACAAGATCACCGCGGTCGCCCGCACCGTGGAGAAGGCTGCCGACTTCGCCGCCCGCGGCGTGAAGATCGCGCTCGCCGACTACAACGCTCCCGACTCGTTCGACGGCCTGTTCGCCGCCGGCGACAAGGTGCTGCTCATCTCCGGCAACGAGTTCGCCAAGGGCCGGGTCCAGCCGCACAAGGTCGTCATCGAGGCCGCCAAGGCTGCTGGCGTAGCGCTGCTCGCGTACAGGCCCAACACGTCCACGGCCAGGCACCTCTTCCTGCCCGGCACCTTTTTCGAAGCGTCCTTGCCCGTCGTGTCCGCCGGGACGCCGACGGCCGCGTGGATGCTCTGGGTGTCCAGGACCACCAGGCTCGGGTCGGCTAATCGCTTCCGGCTCTCGCGTAGCTGCCAGCGCAGGAGGTCGTGAACGGTCTGGTCGGTGCCGTCGTCACGCCAGGCGGCGAAGTAGTAGTACGTCGCGCTCTTCGGCGGCAGATCGTGCGGCAGGTACTCCCACCGACGGCCGGTGCGGTTCTGGTAGAGGATCGTGTTGACGATCTCCCGCATCGCGTACTTCCCCTGATGGCCGGTGGCCGAGGGGTGCTCGGCCTTCCAGGCGCTGATCACGGGCTCGATCAACTGCCACTGCTCGTCCGTGAGATCACTCGGGTACGGATTGCGACCACTCATCCCGCCACCCAAGCGAACCCCGAACGCCTGACCGGCAGAGACGTCCCAACCTCACCCATCGAGCGACACCAAACCCGGTATTACGGCGCGAACCACACTCTCACCTCATACCGAACATCACAGTACGAAGGTGCACGCACACACGATGCAGCATGATCGGATGACAAACAGGGCTATCGACGAGAGATGACCTGAAGGTGTATTCGGCGTGAAACCCGGGGCCGACCACTAGACACATCCCCGTAAGCGCCCGCCACCTGCCCTGCGACCTGGCCCTTCACTCCACGCAAAACGCCTTGAAGGCTCGCCCCGACCCCAGTCGGATACGACCGAAACGGAACTGTTTGCAGGCTTCGTGAGGGCCGACGCTGGAAATGAGAGTTGACAAGGCCTCTGACCTGCGCACTATCACTTTCACGGTCATCGAAGTAGCTTGGGTTTGTGGACTTGTAAATGAGAGTGGGTCTGACCAGGCCTTATCGAGTAGAGGCGACCTCCAAAGGTTACCGCCGTGATCGTCCCTGTTTTCAGAGCTGGCGGCGCATCACGTCGATACAGGTGGCCCGGGCTGCGGTCGATCGATCGCGTGGGTATGGAGCGCCCAGGTTCATTCCACTGTCGGTGGTGATCGGTGGCTGCTGCCAGGCGAGAGTCATCTGTGCGCCGGACTCGGCTCGTGCCGTTGCCACGAGGGTCGCGTAGGGGGCCGCGACGGCCGATGCCTCGATCTGAAGCCATGCCTGATGGAAAGCCATGCGAGCGAGTAGGCCGCTGACCTCGTCGGTCAGTTGTTGTCGTACGGCGGAGGAGGACTCGGGGCGGCGGCGTATGCGGTACGGTATCTCCAGGTACTCCTCGACAACCGTCAGCGCTTCGGCGAAGGTCTTCGCCCGGCGCTCCTTTCGTACGGCCCGCTGGTTGAGCACGTACGAAAGGAAGGCGCCGAAGAGGGCCATGAACGGGACGATCAGTGCGGTCGTCTCGGCCCAGGTCCAGCCACTGTTCGTCGTTTGTGCCGCCGCGATGACCGCCACACACCACTCTCCGGCATGCCGTGAGGAGCGTCCTCTATCAGCCACTGGCCGCCGGACTCACCGCCGGTGAGCCGCCAGTAGTGTTCGAGGAACAAGTGTGTGCGGACAATCTCGATGAGGTCCAGAAGCCCTCTGGAACTCGTCCATCGACGCTCGTCCGGATCGAGCGGAAACCAGAGGCAGAGGGCATCGTCGAATGAGTGCCGGTGCTTCGATCGGGCCCCGGGCTTGGCGTGGACGCGCGGGAAATCCTCGGGCCGTTGGCCGTACATCAGGTAGGGAGGGTCCGTGTAGAAGCGGATCCGGACGTCGACGGGGTCAGGCTCGCCTATGACTTCGAGCCCGGTGAGCTCGTACGTCAGTGAGTCGCGGTGGTACGTGTGGTGGAGAGCGTCGCCGAAATGCCGCCGGGCGTCCCGTTCGAGTGGGGCCCACCAGGCTGGCTGGGCCCCGTACCAGGTCGGCACGGCGTCACTCGCCCCACGCCCGGGGCCAGGTCGGAGTGGTCAGCCCGGTGGCGAGCCCCAGCCCGGAGAGGGCCGTGCCGCCCGAGCGAACGGTCCCCGCCAGGCGGTCTGCTTCCTCCTCCGTGGCATCCACGTCCGGAACGAGTTCCGGGAGCACCTGGTGCAGCGCGTTCTGGGCGCTGAGTGGCCGCCCGGCCTTCTCGTGCTCGATCGCCAGATCGATGTACTTCCGCGCGGTGCAGAGCCGCTTATGTACCTCGCTTCGCGGCATGTTGAGCGGGATCGGGCCGGCCACCTTGGCCGGGTCGGGCGTCGGGCCCTTGTCGATCTCGATCGCCGCGTAGGTGAAGAAGACCTGCAGCGCGTTGATCAGCGGCATGGGCCCGTCGAGACAGCCGAGAGACAGGGCCTTGATGTTCCAGGAGCACATGGGCTTGCTGTGGGTGCCGTTCCAGTGCTTCAGCAGCCGGACTGTGCGTGCGAAGACGACCTTCGTGTCGTCGATGGCTTTGAGGACCATCCGCGTGTGGGTGATTGGGTCCGCGCGGTCCCACTGATCGGCGATCTTGGTGTTCGGGATGTACAGCCCGTGGCCGGAGGGGTGCGGGAGCGCGGTCATGACGTCCGCCGTGAAGTCGGCTTGCCCTGGGGTGACCGGGTCGCCGAAGCGTACGAGGACGGTGCGGCGGCGGCCTTCGACTTCGACGGTGAGGTTGGGGAATTCGTCCTTGAGGTCCTCGCGGATCGCGTCGCGGGCGATTTCCATCAAGGGCCGGGCACTCTTCTTGCCGGGGCCGTACGGCTGGGCGTCCTTCTTCGTGAGGACGACGCCGAGGTCGACGTCGGTCAGGGGTGTGTTGGCGTCGCCGTGCGCGACGCTCCCGTTGAAGTAGGTGGTGGAGCCGGGGAAGGCCCGGCGTACGGACGTGGCCAGAAGCTGGCGGCGGCGCTTGGCCTCGGCGAGTTCCTTGTCGGTTACCTGGATCTTGCGGCGCCCTTCGTCGAGGAGCTGCGCAAGAGACTCTTTGCGGACCATCGGTACCTCTCCATCTGCCAGGGGGCAATCGGTAGACGCTGCATGGGCGTTGGCCGGCCGAGACGGCCCAGGTGTCACGACCTGGGCTCGCGCCATCGATGCGTGAGCCTGGTGAAGCGGGAGCGAAAGGTGTTGCGTCCGGCGCGGGCGTGCTCCGCCACGATGTGTCGTCCGGTGACGGCGGGTGCGGCGTCGCCCAGGGCAAGCAGGGTGGTGTCGTATGGGCATCCGGGGGCGCACCCTTCGGTACGGCGGTCGAGGGTGCCGGTGGCCAGGTGGTACAGGTGGGCCCCGTTGTCGCTGATTCCGGCAGGTGCGGCCACCATGGTGATGAACTGGGCCAGTTCGGCGGCCGCCGCCGCGGTGGAGAAGATGAAGACGTTCTCCTTGCGGCGCAGTGGATGGTCGGCTGGCAGGCCCGTGATGTAGGAGGGGTCTTCCAGCAAGCCGTCGCGTTCCATGGGGACGTACGCGGAGTCGTACTGGCCGAGGCATTCGAGGCAGGCGCGGCTGGGGGCGGCGATGTGGGCGCGCCATTCGGCACCTTGGAGACTGCCGCCGCGGGCGTCGACGCTGACCCCGCCGTCGACGACGGGGATGAGGTGCGCGTACGCCAGCTGGTTGAGGACGTGGCGCGGCCAAGGGCGGTCGACGCAGGAGAAGAGCACATCGCAGTCGGCGGCCGCCGCGAAGCCGTCCGGTTCGGTGATACTCGCTTCCAGCGCGGTGACCTGGAAGGCCGGGGCGGTGGCGGCTCGACGAGCTTCTCGTGCGGCGAGGCGGACCTTGGGCCGCTTCACACGGGCGTCGCGTGATGTGGCGTGCAGGAGGCGGTCGAGGTTGACGGTCTCCACGGTGTCGAAATCGAAGAGGGTGAGGCGGCCGATGCCGGTGCGCGCGAGCGCCTCGACGACCAGCATGCCGACCGAGCCGGTTCCGACCACACCGACATGGAGACGGGCCAGGGTGTCCTGGGTCTGTTGCCCCCATGCGGAGAGACTGCGTTGCTGCGCGCTCGTGACGGTCGGTGCGTGGACCAGAAGGCTGTTGAAGGTGACGGTGAATCCTTCGCCGACGACGCGGACGCTTTCGGCGTGAAGCGGCCGGTAACGCCGGGCTCCGTGTGCCTGCCAGATCCGGGCACTGTGCCCGCCGTCCCCTCCGGCGCAGGTCATCCCGAGCAGGGGGTGGCCGGTGAGCGCGAGGGCCTGCGCTGCGAAGGAGGCTTCGGCGTCATGGTCAACCTGGTTCAGACGCTGCCAGCCGCGTCCCTGGGGGTGGGAGTGGATCAGGCCGACACCGCAGCCTCGTTCTGCGGCCAGGGCTGCCGAACGCAGGAAGTAGGCACTGGTGAAATCGACGGTGCCGTGCACGATGCGCTCGCCCTCCAGGGGCAGCACGACATCGGCCAGCACCGCGGTGGTACGGCGGGCGCCGGTGGCCGGGCGCCACAGGACGAAACAGCAGTCCTCCTGCCCGTCGGTACGGCGAAGATGCTCGCCGAGCCGTCCGGCGAGGGCCGAGGGCACGGCCGCGCTGAACCGGGTGATCATGCCGCTGCTCGCTCGTCGAGCTGCGCGAACAGGGTGCGCAGGTGGCGTAGGTAGCCCTGGACGCTGCGGTCGGCGGCCCAGTTGGCGGCCGGACGGCTCCAGTACTCCCACTCCGTTCCCAGTCCGGAGGGGTGGACGGCCCCATGAGGGTGTCCGAGGCGCGGACTCACGTGCGGGCCGCTGGGCGGAGTCGTGGGAAAGTCCGCAGCGGTCGGCAGTCCGATCTTGACGGTCTGCCCGGCGTACGGGCCGGCCTCGACCGTGTAGTCGAAGACGATGAAGCCGTTCTGCTCCCGCGGTGCGTAACCGACTGCCTGGAGGCCTGCCTGCAGTGCGGCAGGCCCCCAGAGCGGCTCGGTCGTGGTCATGAGGTGGGCGTCGGCCCCGTGGACAGCGACACGAACTTCTCGTGCTCGTGCACGGTGATCGGCTCCTCGCCCCGTCCCTCGAAGGACTCCTGGTGACGGCCAGTGATCTTGACGAGGTAGTGGCTGGCGGGGTCGATTCCGGCCAGCCGCAGGATCTCGTTCGGCGTGGTGTGGCGGGGTACCCCGGAGACCGGCTCGCGGTCCACGGTGATGGTGACGGTCTTGGGGGCGGCGTCTGCCATAGCCATGGCGAGACCTCCTCTTCTCCCGGCGATGCCGGGTCAAGCGGGACACGGCCCGCGCGAGACCTGGGTCCCGTGAGCAGGCGCAATGACCAAGCGCACAATTTGCATGCACCAAGTTGGTGCATGCAAATCATCGATCTTGGGGCTGATGTTAGCATGCACCAAGCTTGTAAACGCAAATGATTCGTGAGGCGGCTGGTGGAGCTCTCCTACCTCGACGTAGAGCTGGCCCGGTCCTGCAACGACGACGCCCTTCGTGAACGCCGCTACGGCGCGGCTCTGGCCGCGGTACTGCGGCGGCGGCTGGCAGAGATCGACGCCGCGGCCCATCTGGCCGCCCTGGCATGCCTGCCGGCGGCCAGGCTGCGCCCTTGTCCGCGCGGGCCTGGTCTGCTGCTCGTCTCTCTGGGGCCGCATGCGGATCTGCATCTGCGTCCGCGCGCCGATCCCCTTCCTCGGCTCGCCGACGGAAGACTCGACTACGCGGGCGTCCGAGCCGTGATCGTCACGGATGTCCAGCCCGAACCCGCCGAGTTCGACTCCCGCCCCGCACCCCTCCATGCCCGAAGAGAGGCACCGTGATGACCCCCGGCGCTGACCCGACCGCGTACGCGCCCCAGACCGTCCCTTCGCCCGGGGAGACCCTGAAGGAGACCCTGGAGGTTCTGGGGATCCCGCAAGCCGACCTTGCTCGCCGAACCGGACTGTCCACCAAGCACATCAACCAGGTCATTCAGGGCACCGCTGCGCTGAGCCCCGACACCGCCCTGCTGCTGGAGCGCGCCACTGGCGTGCCCGCTGGACTGTGGAACGCGCGGGAGGCCGCCTGGCGCACCCAGCTCGCCCGTGAAGAGGAAGAGAGAGCACTGTCTGAACATCTCGGCTGGCTCGACCACTTCCCCCTGCGCGAGTTGGCCAGCCGAGACATCCTGCCCGACGGGTCCAAAAACGTGAGGAACCTGCGGTGTCTGCTCGATTTCTTCGGTGTGGCCACCCCCGAAGTCGCCCACAATGTGTGGCGCGGCTACCAGGCCGCGTTCCGTCGCTCCTCCGTGCTCAGCCCGAACGAATATGCGACAGCGGCCTGGCTGCGACTGGCTGAGCGCGAAGCACGCAAACCACACTGCGAGCCGTACGACCGGGCGGCGCTCACCGCCCTCCTGCCCCGCCTTCGCGAACTGACGCTGCAGGAGCAGGACATCTGGTCGGAGGAACTGCCGCGGCTCTGCGCCCAGGTGGGGGTGGCGCTGGTGTTCGTCCCGGCACTTGCCAAAACCAACATCTCCGGCGCGACGCGCTGGCTTACGTCCGACAAGGTCATGGTGGCCCTGAGCGACCGGTTCAAGACGGACGACCAGTTCTGGTTCAGTCTCTTCCACGAGCTCGCGCACGTCCTGCTGCACGGAAAGCGGCTGACCTTCATGGACGATCGCCACAACCTCTCGCCCGACAAGCGTCACGAAGACACCAGTGAAGACGAGGCGAACGCGTTCGCAGCCAGCGTCCTCGTGCCGCCCGAGTACGCCGCGGCATATCGACGACTGGCTGCCACCCGCTACCTCTCGCTAGCAGCCATCGAAGCCTTCGCCCGTAGCGCAGGCATCGCACCGGGGATCGTCGTTGGGCGCCTCCAACATGACCGGGTTTACGACTGGAGCAAAGGCAACAGTCTCAAGCGCAAGGTCACGCTCGGCTGACAGCGGCCAATGAGTCGTCCTCCCTGCGGGATCTCGGGAGGTCCTTGAATCCAGGAGGTGACCTCGCGGACAGATGGCGGCTTGGGGCCGGAGACGGGTGCATGTCCGCGCCCGGTTCGATAGCGCCGCAGATGACGCTGGACGGCCAACTCGCCACCGGGATAGCCCAGTTGCTGGATCTCGCGGTAGAGCTGGGCGGCGTTTCTGACACCTTCGTCCCAGCGCCGGTGCAAGTGGCCGACGTACGGATCGACGATATGCGCCCGTTGCAGGCTCTTGGTGACGACTTCGTCCGCGGAGCGGGCGTTGACCAGCTTGCGGACGGTGGCCTGGTGCAGCCCGAGTCTCCGGCCGATCGCCGCCTTGGACATGCCCTTCTCCCACAGTTCGTGGGCGGAGGCATGCTGCTCACGCAATCGAGTCACAATCTTCAGCTCCGCCGATGGCTGGACCTCCTCGGGCTCCGCCTCCAGGGCATCGGCATTACCGTCAGTTCCGGGAACTGGTTCGGTCAGGCGGGAACGATGGGCGTTCACCGACTTCTCGACCGCCTCTCCGAGGTTGGCCCAGAGGCGATAGCGACCTGCTCGGCCTGCGGTGCCCCGACCCGTGCACCTTCCGCGTAGCCGCCGGAACGGTCACGACAGATGACCTTTACCTCAGGGTGACCACGGAGCCAGGCAGCCAGGTCCTCTCCCTCACGTCCGCCGGAGAGGTGCAGTGGACCGTGGGTGGCCATGTCGATGAGCCACAGTGCCGTAGTGGCTGCCTTTACGGACGGCGAAGTCGTCGACACCGAGTATCTCCACCTCGCCGATCTCCGGTCGGGCAGAGCTCTGACCAGCCGCAGCAGCGTGTCCTTGTCCACGGTGATACCGGCCGCGGCCGCGAGTCGGACTCCTGTCCTGCCGGCCAGCGCCAGCCCGACCCGCGTTAACACCGCACGCAGCAGCGGGCTATAGCAACTGTGCGGGGTGGTCAGCCCCGCGATCTGTTCGGCGACGCTGTCGCGGATCGAATCCCTTACCCGGTGACTGACGGCGCTGAAGTCACCTACGCCGCACCGAGCGTGTCCGGTCGCTGCAGCGACTCTCGCTCGAACACGGCTTCAGGGCAGGTTGGCTGGCGGAGCGCCAAAGCGTGAGACAAGACACGGGCGCGGGACCGCAGTTGAGGATATTTGCCTCTATCCCGTCGACCGACGTGGCGAGAATCCTTGGTCGGGCCGCCTGATCATGACAGCCGGACGGCCTGGTGGAGTACGGCGACAGAACCGCGACGGTCGGCCGAACTCCCCTGCCGGTCACCGTCACCCCGTGGCGGACGAACCGCCCCGAGGGAAAGGAATCGCGTGCCCCCCACCACCCCCCACGTCTACCCGATACCGGCTGCGAGACGCTTAACCCGCATAGCCGTGGCCGCCGGACTGACGGCCGTACTCACCACGACCGGGCTGATACCCCTGGCTTTCGCCGCCGAGGGCCACTCCGCTGCCGAGAGATCCAAGTCCGCGCATGACAAGCTCGGTTCGGCGGACGCCGAGCTGCTCGCCGAGGCGGAGGCCACCGGCGAGAAGAACGTCACGATGATGATCGCCACCGCTCCGGGGAAGACCGAGCAGGTCGCCAAGGAGCTGGACGCGGTCAAGGGCGGCTCCGTCGGCCGCACTTACGACAAGCTCGGCTACGTCAGGGCCACCGTACCGACCGGCAGGGCGGACGCGGCCATAGACGCCGCCGTCAAGCTGTCCTCGGTGCACGCCATCGACCTGCGCGACGAGATACAGCTGGAAGATCCGTTGCCTGCTGCCCACAGGGTCAATGGCGCTGCCGTGAAGGCGACTTCGGACACCTATCCCGGTCCCGGCAAGGACACCCCGGCGGCGAACCCGTACAACCCGTCCTTCGAGACGGGCGCCGTCGACTTCGTGAGGAAGCACCCGAAGACGGACGGCCGCGGTGTCACCATCGGTGTCCTCGACACCGGAGTGGACCTCGCGAGCCCGGCGCTGCAGAAGACCACCACCGGCGAGCGGAAGATCGTCGACTGGGTGACAGCCACTGACCCGATCGTCGACGGTGACGGCACCTGGCGCGCGATGACGACCGACGTGTCCGGGCCGGCCTTCACCTACGGCGGCCAGAGCTGGAAGGCCCCTTCGGGCTCGTACCGCGTCAACGTCTTCCGTGAGTCCGTCACCAGGGGCGGCAGGGTCGAGGACGGCCTGACCGACGGCGACGCGAACCGCGACGGTGACACCACGGACAGCTGGGGCGTGCTGTACCGTCCGGCGGCCGGTACGGTCACCGTCGACCTGAACAATAACCACGACTTCACCGACGACGAGCCGATGAAGCCGTACAAGGACGCTCATCAGATCGGCTGGTTCGGCACTGACGACCCCGAGACTGACATCGCCGAGCGGCAGCCGTTCGTCGTGGAGATCCGCCAGGACGTACCCATGGACCCGCTCGGCGGCGACTGGGTCGGCAAGAAGTCCGACTTCGTCAACATCGGCGTCGTCAGCAAATATCACGGCACCCATGTCGCCGGTATCGCCGCGGCCAACGGCCTGTTCGGTGGCAAAATGAACGGCGCCGCGCCGGGGGCGAAGATCGTGTCGTCCCGCGCCTGCATCTTCGGGGCCGGCTGCACCAACGTCGCGTTGGTCGAGGGCATGATCGACCTGGTCGTCAACCGCGGCGTCGACATCGTCAACATGTCCATCGGCGGCCTGCCCGCGCTCAACGATGGCAACAATGCACGCGCCGAGTTGTACACGCGCCTCATCGACACTTACGGCGTCCAACTCGTGATCGCCGCCGGTAACTCCGGCCCCGGCGCCAACACGATCGATGACCCGGGCCTGGCCGACAAGGTGATCTCGGTCGGCGCCGGCGTCTCCAAGGGGACCTGGGCCGCCAACTATGGTTCCGAAGTGGAGAAGAAGTATGGCCTGTTCACCTTCTCCGCCCGCGGCCCCCGCGAGGACGGCGGGTTCGCACCGACCCTGGTAGCGCCCGGCTCGGCGGTCTCCTCCCGCCCGTCCTGGATGCCCGGCAGCCAGCTCTTCAAGCAGTACACGGGCTGGAGCCTGCCTGCCGGCTACACCATGTACCAGGGCACGTCCATGGCGTCCCCGCAGACGGCGGGCGCGAGCGCGTTGCTGCTGTCCGCTGCCGAGCAGCAGGGCACCGACCTCACCCCTGTGGAACTGCGCACGGCGCTCACCTCGACCGCCCGCCACGTCAAAGGACTTCAGGCGTACGAGGAGGGCGCGGGCCTGATCGACATCCAGGCTGCCTGGAAGGAGATCCAGGAGGGAGCGAACGCCCACGAGTACACCGTGCAGGCCCCGGTCGACACCGCACTCGACCAGGCACTGAAGACGCCCGGCTTCGGTACCGGGATCTACGACCGCGAGGGCGGTCTCAAGGTCGGCCAGAAGAAGACGTACGACGTCACCCTGACGCGTACCTCCG
The DNA here is from genome assembly GCF_020010925.1 of Streptomyces griseiscabiei. Lineage (NCBI taxonomy): Bacteria > Bacillati > Actinomycetota > Actinomycetes > Kitasatosporales > Streptomycetaceae > Streptomyces > Streptomyces griseiscabiei. The sequence continues at coordinate 2,383,101 of NZ_JAGJBZ010000002.1, forward strand.
GCCCCGAAGGCCCGGTCCCGCACACACTGCGGCTGAAGAACAACAAGTCCCGCACCTTCTCTCTCCTCGGCTCGCAGACGGTGGCACTGCCGCTGAACCATCCGGTGACCGTGAAGGTCCAGGCCGCGCCGACATCCGAGGGCATCAAGAGCGCCCGTCTGGAGATCGATGACCCGACGACAGTGGGCGTCGACAAGCAGGTTCTGACGACCGTAGTGGTCTCCACACCGGCCGAGTACACCTACTCCGCCTCGGGATCGGTGCAGCGCAACAGCACGAAAACCTACTTCGTGACCGTCCCCGAAGGCGCCAACAGCCTGGAGATCAGGCTCGGCGGCCTGAAGGGCGGTAGCCGGACGGTGGCGAGCGCGATCCAGCCGTACGGCCTGCCCGTCAAGGACGACGACCCCGCCACGCCCGAGGTGGCCGCGTACCCGGACCCGCAGGCCGGTGTTTGGGAGATAGCGGTCCAGTCGTCCTACGCCTCGAAGCTGCTCGACAATCCGTACGACCTGGACGTCACCGTGTACCGCACCTCCTTCGACCCGGAGCCCGCGACCGTGCCGGAGGCCAAGGCGGGCACTCCGGCCGCCGTTTCCTGGACGGCCGAGAACAAGTACGCACCGGTGAACGGCACCGTCAAGGGCGGCCCGCTCGGCTCGTCGCGGACCACACGTCCCACCATCGCCACCGGCGACACACAGACCACCACGGTCGAGGTGCCCGAGGGCACCACGTCACTGGACGTCGCCATCGGCAACCCCTCGGACAAGGCCACCGACCTGGACCTGAGGGTGTACAACGCCGACGGTGACCTCGTCGGCATGGACGCTGACAGCGACGCCGAGGAGTCGGTCTCCGTGTCTCGTCCGCCCGTCGGCACCTACACGATCGAGGTGGTGGGCTTCGACATCGAATCCGGTTCCACCGCCTACGACTACCGCGACCTGTTCTTCTCCACCGCCCTTGGCTCGCTTACCCCGGACGATGCCGGGCCGGTGCTGCTCGGCACGGGCGCCTCGGCGACCGTTTCCGCACACGTCACGGCCGCGGCCGCGGCACCGGAGCGCCGCAGGCTCTTCGGCGAGGTGCACCTGCTCAACGACCGCGGGACCTTCGTGGGCAAGGGCACTGTCGAGATCGGGAAGGTGACGCCGTAGACGCGGGTGACGCCACCGCCTCACGCCTGCCCGGCTGAGGCACCAGCCACCTCCACGTCAGTGCCCGGGACGGCTCCGACCGCCCTGGGCACTGACGTTCGAGCTCGGCGCCCAGGCCGCCCACTGTGACTCGCGGCTGCTGTCGGCCGTCCGTGATCCTTTGCACGGTGCCAGGCGGGCGGTATGTCGGCGGTGGCCTGTCCATCCATCCTGACTCAATGTCAGCCGACCAGCCATGGCGTTGACGGCTGCGGCGGTGGCAGTGGCCCGGAGGTCATCAGATGGGACGCCTACCTGATGAACGTGGCGTCCCCGCACCCTTCCACAGGGTACGCGCGGTGCTGTCTACGCTCAGGCGACTGTCACTGCCCTCATCGACGATCGCGCCGACGCACAGGTCGGACTCCTCCAGGCCTCGTCACCGCTCGCCAACCAGCTCTCCACACCTTCGGCATTCGGGGGCACCCCCATGCCCAGGCCGGTGATATCCGCGCCTCTGCCTGGCACATTGAACTGCGCGACGCCGTCACCTCCTGGGCCCACGCACGCGGCATCCCGGTCGTGTAAATGTGTGATTCTTGGATGGCGTTTGGCCCCGGGCCAGGTTCAAGGACGCCTTCGTCATCGCCGACCAGGCTCGTATGCGCACCGACCTCGGTGTCCTGCGGCCCGGCGACGATATATCGGTCGACCTGCGCACGTTGGTTACCCGCCGCACCGATCTGATCTGCGACCGGACTCGCCAGATTAACCGCCTGCGCGCCCAACTCTTTGAAATCTTCCCTGGGTTGGAACGCTCGTTGGACGGTGATGGCCCTCGATGAGGAGAAGCGTCCGCCGGGCCGCGGCTGCTCGGGGCGGGGGACCCCAGAACATCCTCAGCCGGAGGGTGACCGCAGTCGTTGCCCGGCTTGAACGAGAAGGTGTACAGCGTGTGGTGGCACGGCTGGGCGGACCGTCCGCCGCCTGCTCCGCGCGGGAGGTGCTGGTCTGCGCGGCGCGCGCGGTTCGCCGTAGCGTACTTCCCAGTCGGCAGGACCGCTGCGGCACTCACCCGGAAGATGTGAACGCGGCTGCCACCCCGGCGCCGGGGTCTGCCCTGCCCCACGATGACGGTATTCACGCTGCGGTCAGTGATCAGTGGCGCGCAGTCCGGCCAGCAGAATGACGAGTAGGTGTTCGGTTCGTTGGAGTGAGGCGTCGGTTGTGTGGGTGAGGAGCTGGTAGAGGACGGAGCCGATGAGGGCGTCGGCGACCGCTTCCACGTCGACGTCGGCGCGGAAATCGCCGCTCGTCACTCCCTCGCGCAGGCAGCTCACGACGGCCTCGTGCTGTGCGCGGGTGTGATGCCGGTACAGGCTTTCGGCGTCGTGCGGGCTCTCGGCGGCGGCAGCGGTCAACGCCAGGATCATGGCCGCGTGGCGCGGGTCGCCGACCGATGTGGCGTAGGCGCGGAACCAGGAGGTCAGCTGCTGGGCGGCGCCTTCGGTGATGTGCCGGCCGGGCAGGCGGATGCCCGGTGCGGCAGTGAGGAAGCTGTGCAGGACGGCGTCGCCGACGAGGGCTGCTTTGGAGGACCACCGGCGGTAGAGCGTGGGTTTGCCGACCCCGGCCGCGGCGGCGACCTTCTCCATCGACAGACCGGCGTAACCGTCGCGCAGGAGGGCCTCCCGCGCCGCGTCGAGGATGGCCTCGTCCCTGCCCGCGTCTCGGGGCCGCCCGGGCCGTCGTACCTCATCCATAGCGGCCCATCCTACGAGAGGTGTACTGTCCCGTTACGAAACGTATCGTAACGTTATTGGGAGGTGCTTGTGGGCATGAACGTGGTCGTCGTCATCGGTGTGGGCGGAATGGGAGAGGCCATCGCCCGGCGCCAGGGCGCGGGCAACAAGGTGCTGCTCGCCGACTTCAACGAGGAGACACTCGCCTCCGTTGCGAATCTGCTGCGCGGGCAGGGGCACGACATCGTCACGCAGTCGGTGGACGTCTCCTCACGTACTTCGGTCGCCGCTCTCGCGGACACCGCGGCTGGGCTCGGCCCCGTCGTCCAGGTCGTGCACACTGCGGGGCTCTCTCCCGTCCAGGCCCCCGCCGCCGCTGTCCTCAAGGTGGACCTGCTCGGCACGGCGTTGGTCCTGGAGGAGTTCGGGCGGGTCGTCGCGCCCGGCGGAGCCGGCCTGGTGATCTCCAGCATCGCCGGACACATGCTGCCCGTCCCCCTGAGTACGGAGCAGGAACAGGCTCTCGCCCACACGCCCGCCGACGATCTGCTGGACTTGCCCTTCACCGATCCGCAGGTCGTGGGACAGGGTGCCTATGGACTGGCCAAGTACGGCAACCAGCTACGGGTCCAGGCCGCCAGCACCACCTGGGGCGCGCGGGGAGCCCGGATCAACTCCATCAGCCCCGGCGTGATCGCGACCCCCATGGGACAGCAGGAGCTCGACGGGGACAACGGCCGGATCATGCGCGCCATGATCTCCGCGTCCGGAACCGGCCGCCTGGGCACTCCCGACGACATCGCCGAGGCTGCCTCCTTCCTGCTCGGCCCCGGCGCCACCTTCATCACCGGCAACGACCTGCTCGTGGACGGCGGTGTCGTCGCGGCCATCCGCGGCGGCCGTCTCACTCTGGGTTCCTGACTCGGAAGACCTGGGCACAGCGCCCTTCCTGTGCCCCGGCCCTCGTCCGCCGTCTCCCCGACGACCATCAACTATCGGCCGGTCCGCAAGTGCCCGTATGTATGAGGAGAAACCATGAGCCTGGTGCCGCCCCCGTTCGACCCCGAACTCGCCGCCGTTCTGGAGGTTGTCGCCGAGACGCTTCCTTCGACTTTCACGATCGACATGGTGGCCGCGGTACGCCAGGGCATAGCGGCGGCCAGGCCAGGTCCGGAGGCACTGAACCAGGACGGGTTCTTCGAGGTGGAAGACCGGATCGTGCCGGGCCCCGAGGGTGCGCCCGACATCTCGCTGCTGATCGGCCGCCCGGCCGCGTCCGCCGGTGTTCGCCCGGTCTTCTACCACGTCCACGGCGGTGGAATGGTCCTCGGCGACAACCGGACCGGGGTCGACATGGTGCTCGGCTGGGCGCGGGAGCTGGACGCGGTGGTGGTGTCCGTGGAGTACCGCCTGGCGCCCGAGAACCCGTACCCGGCTGCGATCGAGGACGTCTACGCCGGTCTGGTGTGGACGGCGGAGCACGCGAAGGAGATCGGCGGAGACCCAGAGCGGATCGTCATCGTGGGTGCCAGTGCGGGCGGCGGCCTGACCGCGGCGCTGGCCCTGCTGGCCCGGGACCGCAAGGGTCCGCGGCCGATCGGCCAGCTGTTGATGTGCCCGATGCTGGACGACCGCAATGACACGGTGTCCAGCCGCCAGATGGCGGGCCTGGGTGTATGGGATCGCGCCTCCAACGAGATGGGCTGGTCCGCGCTGCTCGGCGACCGGTGCGGCGGCCCGAACGTGCCCGCTTACGCCGCCCCGGCCCGGGCCGAAGACCTGTCCGGGCTGCCTCCGGCCTTCCTGGACATCGGCTCCGCGGAGACCTTCCGGGATGAGACCGTTGCGTACGCCTCGCGGATCTGGCAGGCGGGTGGGGTCGCCGAACTCCACGTGTGGCCCGGCGGTTTCCACGGCTACGACATGATGGCACCGCACGCCGAGGTGTCCCGGGCGACCCAGGCGGCACGACTGCGATGGCTGGGCCGACTACTCGGGGAATGAGGAAACACGCGGTACAGCGCACCGTGAACGGACGAGAGAGCTTGCCGGCGCCTGACCGCGCCGACTCCGGACGCCGGTGCCACGCCGGGGGCCGGCGCCCTCACCGGCCGGATCCGCTCGATGGACGACTTCGCGGACAACGACTGGCGCAAGACCAACCCGCGTTTCATGGGCGAGGACTTCCAGCGCAACCTGCGCGTCGCCGACGAGGTCACGGCCGTCGCGTCGCCGATGAGGCCGGCGCTACCCCGGCCCAGGTTGCCCTGGCGTGGCTGCTGGCTCAGGGCGACGACATTGCCCCTATCCCCGGCACCAAGCGCGTCGAGGAGAACACCGCCACCGACGGCGTCGAACTGAGCCCCGAGCAGCTCGACAACCTCACCTCGGGAGCAGGCGGCAGGCGCAACGAGGCGGGTAAGCGGTTCCTGGAACGTTAATCTCACCCATCCCATGACCCGCGCCGAGTCTGGCTGGCTGGTGATCCCAGCCGCGTAGCGACACCACGAAGGAGAATGATGCGAGAGCACCCCGTGCAGGAACAGCAAGAAGCGAGCCCTCAGATCCAGGCGCGCGTCCGGGACAGCTTCGCCCGCCAGGGCCTAATGCGCCACCTCGGTGCTGTGATCACCGAAATTGCCCCGGGCCGTGTCCGTATCGTCTTGCCGAGCCGACCCGAAGTGACCCAGCAGCATGGCTATATCCACGCCGGCGCCACCAGCGCCATTGCGGACAGTGCCGGCGGCTATGCCGCACTCACCCTGTTCCCCGAGAACAGCGAAGGCCTCACGGTCGAGTACAAGCTCAACCTCCTATCGCCCGCCCTTGGCGATCAGATCGAAGCAGTGGGCACGGTCTTGAAGTCAGGACGCACGCTCACCGTGTGCCGACTGGAAGTGTTCGGAATACGCGACGGGCAGGCCAAGCTCGTCGCGACCGGTCAACAGACCATGATCCGCGTGGACACCCCCGCACTGTAGGCGAGCGGCGGATACAGTAAGGCAGATTGCCCTCCGTCGTGCTTCACTGCGCCTCCTTTTGCCTGCGAGGCTCGCGACGTTCTCCACCCCCGCACCGGCCAGACACCACCGGCCGGCCCACCGGGCAGGGATGCTCAACCGGTTCATCGCACCTCTGTTCCTGCGCTATCGAGAGGGACAGCCACCACAAGTCCTCATAACCCGTGGCCACGCGCAGCAGATCGGCCCGTTCGAGCAGCGTCCGGATCTGACCGGCCAGTCGCTCAAGCCGCTGCCAGCACTCTCTTGCGGACGCGGCGGCGCCGCACCAGCCCTCGCCGGGAGCCGTCGGTCTGCCCCGCTCGCCTTCGCCGCTCAGGTAGTCGATGAGAAGTAAGACAGCGTGCCGGACGGTGCCCGAACCGCTTTGCTCCCGGTGGGGAAAGTGGAATGAGCCCAGCACCCGGGCGTCGCTGATGCCTTCGGGCACCACCAGGCTGGCGTCTTTCAGCTGGTGCTCCAGGTGCAGCCCCAACGTCTCGGCCACGTGGGCCCCTTCGCGGGCGAGACGGGTGCTGAACCACTGCCGCTCCGCCTCGTCCAGGTCGCAGACGTGGACCACAGCCCGGTCGGCGAGCATGCCGACCACCCGCACCGCCTCGTCGCCGGGCCGGTGCAGTGAGCGCAGCCAGCCCTCGGGATCCTGCCCCGGACCACGCCCATTGCCACTCTTCTTCCAGCGGCACACTGCGCGGCAACAGCTGCAGCAGGCGGGCATGGTGGATCTTCAGCAGTATCGGCAGATCGTGCGCACCGTCTTTCAGATCATCGACGCGGCCCTCGAGTTCACTCGGCACTCCGCGCTCGCACAGCGTCCTCAACCCGGCGACCAGCGCACGCAGCTCAGGCTGTGACTGGGTCACCGGGATCTCGGCCTCCGCGGCGGCCGAGCGCACCGCGCCAACCACCTGCCCCAGCCGCGCCCCGGGAGGAAGACCCGGGCACGTGCACCAGATTCGGCTCGACCGTCAGCATGCAGCCCAGCGCCTATCCAGCACCACACGCACCGCCGCGGCATGTCGGTGCAACGCTTCGACGAGCTCATTGTCCCGCCCGCCGACCAGCCAGGTCTGCCCCCGAAGCCGTCGTCCGTTTCGGGAGCACGTGTCACATTCGCCGACGAAAACGGCTCCGCCAGCATTCACCCCGCCCAGGCGAAGCAGTCACTGTAGGGCAGGTGAGGGGGGAGGGAAGCATGAGGGCAAGCGCGTCGAGCTGTGCAATCCGCTCACCCGGTTCGTCCTCGCAGCCGACTGGCCGCTCGTCACCTGGACCCAGGCGGAGCGCGCGAAGGGCTGGGCGTGGGGTCTGAAGATCATCGGGTCGTTCCACACCACGCGCACGGCACAACGCCGGTCGGCTGAGGGGTCATGCTGCGGACCGGACGCGGCTCAATTGTCGCCAAGATCGATGACCCTCCTGAACGGCTACCCAGCGTCTGCCTACGAGGTCTCCTCCCCGAACGCCCGCCGCACCTGCTCCGCGATCAGCGGGTACACCTCGCGGGCCCTGGCCTCGTCCTGGGTGTCGTAACCGTGGTCGGCGCCCGCTACGTCGTGATGGCCGATCAGAGATCCGGCCGTGCGGAGGCGGTCGGCGTAGGCCACGCCCTCGGCCCTGAGGAGGTCGTGCTCGGCGGTGATGACGAAGGCCGGCGCGATGCCCTTCAAGTCGGCGGTGTCCGAGGGATGCGCGGGCGAGATAAGACGGTCGCTCCGCTGCTTCGGGTCCGGGACGTACGCGCTGTCGAAGACGTCCGCCATCCACGGGCGCAGTGCCGGCTTGGCGATCACGGCCCGCTTGTCGCGGCCGGCGGTGGCGAGGTCGAGCGGCGGATAGTGCAGGACCTGGAGGGCGATTGACGGACCGCCCTCCTCCAGCGCCTGGCGGGCCACCGCCGCCGCGAGAGCGCCGCCCGCGCTCTGGCCGCCCACGGAGAGCCGCCCGCTGTCCCAGCCGTGCTCGCCCCCGTGCCCTGCGACCCACCGGACGACCTCGAACGCCTGCCGGGGCGGCGCCGGGAACGGGTGCTGCGGAGCGACCACATAGTCCACGTTGAGCACGGCCACACCCGCCTCGACGACTATGCACCGGCACAGCGCGTCGTCCAGCTCGATCTGCGGCAGGACGTACCCGCCGCCGTGGAAGTTGACGTGGACCGGCGGGGAAGGGGCGCCCTCGGCCCCAGCGGGCAGGTACAGCACGGCGCGAGCGGGCCCGACCTCGGTCGGGATGGTCAGCTCACGCTTGGTGCACGTGTACTCGGGCAGACGGGCGAACCACGAGGCCTGTGAACCCCGCCCGCTTGCACGGCTGTTCGCCAACACTGCGACACGTTGCATGGCCTTGGCCACAAAGGCGGCTACCGCCGGACGGGCGAGAAGGGGCACGGGAGTCTCCGTTCGATCCGAGGGCGCTCGATCACCACCGGAAGCGCACCTTGATTGAGGAGAACAATAATCAGGAATCCTGTCAATCGATGGCCGACGTTACCGAGTCTCTGTCGTTTCGGCCACCGCGAGTCCGATGAATTTACTTGAGTCAGGCAACAAGATGCTGAGGGGATCCCGCGCCCCCTCGCCGCTCCCTTCCGGCCCCGCTTCCCCGGAAGTGGTCGCGATCGAGCGAGTCATGACTCGCGTCACCTGCCTCGGCACCCAGGCCCGTGCCGACCGGAGGTGGCCGCACCCGCTCGGTCGGGCTCGTCCGGGTCGTCGCGCCGACCTGGTTGTGTACCGGCCGGCGCGGCGGCGAGGCGGCCCGCCTCCGTGCCGGCCGCTCTTCCGTCGGTGGCATGACGGTCCGCCCCGCCCGGGGTGCCTCCGAAGTGGTTTTCGCGCGTCGCCGCCCGGCCTCCTCGGCGCTCCCACCCGCAGGGCCGGCAGCTCATTCGCCAGGCATGTCGGCCCGCCAGGAGGCCGCAGATTCTCATGTAAATGCCGAATTCAACCTCTGATTAATCGGCATGGATGCGATCTTGCCTTGATCGTCCAGCGCCCACGCGGGTGAGTCGGTGCTGATGGTGGTCGCGAAATCACTTCACTCCGATACCTACCAACTAGTTGGGAGCTTGTGTTCTACTATGCCCACCCGATGGCGGAAACATGTCGTTCACCGCCCGGTATCCCCGTAGCAAAGGTGCTTCGAGAGGTGTTCCCATGCCGCACCAGCCGCTGATTCCAGCCACACCCGCCAGAGCGGACCGCTCCCCAGGCCCGTACAAGATCGCCGTACTCGGCGGTCTCGCTTCCTATCTGGACGCTGCCACGATCGTCTCGACGGCGGTTTCCCTCGTCCTGTTCCAGTTCGCGTTCGGGCTCACTCCGCTGACGATCGGCATCCTCTCCGGACTGCTGACCGTGACCATCGCGATCGGTGCCGCGATCGGCGGCCGGCTCGGCGACCTCGTCGGTCGCAAGCGGGTCTACACGCTCGATCTGCTGGTGTTCACCGCCGGCGTCGCGGTGCTTTTCAGCGCGGTCAACACGCCCATGCTGTACGTCGGAGTCATCGTCGCAGGCCTCGCCATGGGCGCCGACCTGCCGACATCACTCGCGCTGATCGCCGAGAACTCGCCCGACGGACTCAAGGGCCGCATGGTGAGTGTCACCTCGCTGCTGTGGCTGGGCGGCGTCGTGGTGGTCTCCCTGCTGGCCGGAGTCGTGGCGCCGTACGGAGTGACCGGCGCCCGGATCCTCTACGCACACGTCCTCGTGGTGGCGATCGTCACCTGGTTCCTGCGCCGTTCGCTGCACGAGTCCACCGAGTGGCAGGCGGCACGCACCCCCGGAAAGGCGGGGGCGCTCGGTGACGAGCGTTCGATGCGTGCCCTGCTGCACCCGAGGCTGCTGGTGCCGCTGCTGGTCACCGCCCTGTACTGCGCCTTCTGGAGCTTCACTGCGAACACCGTCGGTGCCTTTCTGGGCTTCCTCTACGTCAACGTCGCGCATGTCTCCCTCAGCCAGGCGTCGCTGCTGGGGCTGGTGTCCGTGCCCTTCACCCTCGTGAGCGCGTTCGTCTTCCTCAAGGTCGCGGACTCCCGGGCCCGCCGGGCGCTCTTCGTCTTCGGCTCGGTGGTCCAGATCGTCGCCTGTGCGGCACCACTGGTCATGGGGTTCACCTCGGTGTCGTTGTTCCTGCTGGGCACCGGCTTCGGCATCGGCGGCGCGTTCGCCGGCGAGGGGATCTACCGGGTGTGGTCGCAGGAGTTCTTTCCGACCCTGTTGCGCGGGACGGCCCAGGGAATCACCTCCGGCATCAGCCGGGGCCTGTGCGCCGGCTTCGCCGTCATCACCCCGACGATCGCCGTCAGCAACCCACGACTCCTCATCGGTCTGCTCGTCGTCTTCCTCGTGGTCAGCGGCCTGATCGGCGCTCTCGCCGTCCCCGCTCTCGAACGTTCCCGGCGCACCGCGCCGTGGGACCGGGAACCCGCCGGGAACGACACGATCGTCGCCGACCCGGTCGGTGTGCCCGGCACCGCCTGACCGTATCCCGTTCCTGCAACGCACCCAACGGAGCAATTCTCTCGTGATCGACAACCTGGCGGCCCAGCCCCCCGGAACCGACCATCGATCGTCGGCCCACATCCCCGGAGCCCTGCGGGACACGGCCTGGCGCGCACACTGGATCGGCCCCCACACCCCGGACCACGGGCCGGGACCCGAGGGGTTCGGGCCGCCAGACACGCGCGGCCCCTTCGGTCGCTACCTGTTCCGTACGACGTTCACCCTCGACGCGGTGCCGCAGGCCATCCCGGCCAGAATCACCGCCGACTCCCGCTACGTCGTCCACCTCAACGGCAGGGAAGCGGGCCGAGGCCCAGTGCGATCACAGCCCCGGCGCCTGGCATACGACACTCTCGACCTCGCACCGCTCGCCCACGCCGGCGAGAACACCCTGGTCGTCCTCGTCACCTACTACGGCAAGGCCAACTCCTTCTGGCAACCCGCCGCCGCCAACGGCGCACTCGGCAGGGACGCCGTCCTGGTCCTAGAGGCCGACCTCGGCGACCGACTGCTGGTGACGGACGACACCTGGCGGGTACTGGCCTCCGATGCCTGGCACAGCCCGGAGGCAGAAGGGATGGACGGCATCCCCGTCGAGTGCCTGGACGCCCGCCTGCTGCCCTCGGACTGGAAGTCGGGGGTGCCTGACGCCGACTGGCAGAAGGCGCGCATCGTGCCCGCACTCCATCTCGGCTCACTGGCCCGCTCGACACCGCCTGCCGATCCCTACGGGCCGCTGCGGCCCCGCCCGATCGGCCCGCTGGGCGGCGATACCGTCACCCCGGTGCGCATCGCTGTGTCGCCGCCCGCCGCCGTACCCGACGACCCTCATCCGGTCGGACATGTGCGGACGTATCTGTCCGCGCCGGAGCTGCCGGACCCCGTGGTCGCCTCCCTTCCCCTCACGCTCGCTCCCGGCACCGGTCGTGCCCAGCACGTGGTCGTCGACATGGGCCGGATCGTCTGCGGCTTCGTGCGCCTCGACCTGACCGCTCCCTGCGGGACACAGGTCGACCTCATGTACCGCGAGACGCCCCACGTGCCCGGTGCGAACGACCCCTTCTCGGCCCCCAACACCGGTGCCCGCTATATCGCCCGCGGCCACGACGACAGCTTCGAGGCGTGCGAGGTGAACGGCTTCCGCTATCTGCACGCCCTCGTCACCTCGGACGGACCGGCCCGCATCGACGCGGTCGGCGTCCGCGAACACCTCTACCCGCGCGCCGGAGCGGCGTACTTCCGCAGCAGCGACCCCGAACTCGACGCCCTGTACACCGCCGGAGTGCGCACCGTTGCCCTCACCTCGCACGACGCCTTCGTCGACTGCCCCACCCGGGAGCAGCGCGCCTGGGTGGGCGATGCCGTGGTCCACCAGATGGTGCAGCTCGCCACCTCCACCGACTGGCGCCCGGCCTGGCACTACCTCGACCTGGCCAACTCGCCCCGCCCGGACGGCATCCTGCCGATGAGCGTCGTCGGGGAGATCGAACAGGGGGGCGGCACCACCATCCCCGACTGGTCGCTGCACTGGCTGCACGGCGTACACAACCTCTACCGCCACGGCGGTCAGCACGAACGCGACCGCCTCGCCGAACTCGCCCCCACCGCCCGGCGGATCCTCGCCTGGTACCTGCCGTTCCGCACGGACGACGGGGTACTGAGCGATCTGCCGGAATGGAACCTCGTGGACTGGTCCAGCGTGTTCACCACCGGAGCGAGCTCCATCGTCACCGCACTGTGGGCGCGCGGCCTGCGCGAGTACGCCGAGATCAGCACCCTGCTGCGCAACGACGGCGAGGCCTCCTGGGCCCAGCGGCACTGGGAAAGGGCGTGCAAAGGGTACGAAATGTTCTGGGACGAGCGTCGCGGCACCTACGTCGATCACCTGCTGAGTGGCGTCCAGCAGCCCCCGGCCTCCCAGATCGCCGGCGCCGCAGCCATCGCGTCCGGGCTGGCCCCCGCGACGCGTCACCACCGGATCATCGACCGGATCATGGACCCTGGCCGACTGGTCACCCGCTCCTGGATCGGTGGAGAGGGCGGCTACGACGCGGAGAAGATCAACGACGAGATGCACGGCGTGCGGCGCATCGACTGGGACCCCGAGGAACAGGTCGTCCGGGCCCAGCCCTTCCTCAGCTACCTGGTCCACGACGCCGCGGCCCTCACCGGGCGGGTCCCCGAACTGGTCGGCGCCCTGCGACGCTGGAGCCGCTTTCTCCATGACGGATACGACACCTTCGGCGAGTGCTGGGGGTGGGGCACCCCCGCCCACGGCTGGAGTTCCACTCCGGCACGCGACCTCATGACGTACGTCCTGGGCGTCACCCCGGCCGAACCCGGTTTCGGACGAGCCCGTGTCGCCCCCGCCTACGGCGTCGTGGAACGCGCCGAGGGCGCGGTACCGACGCGCGACGGACTGCTGCACGTGGCCTTCGACTCGTCGGGCGTCGAGATCGACAGCCCCGTGCCGCTCACCCTCCGGCTCCCCGGGGGGCAGGAACGCTCATACGGAACAGGGCACACGCGCGTGCCTTTCATCTGACGCGAGGAACTCAGGAAGATCGTCCGCCCCGGCGGCGCGTCGGGCGGACGATCCGTCAGGGCCTGGCCGCGTCGCACAGCAGCCACAACTGCCGTATCACGGTGGCCGGATCCACCGCGTCCGGGCTCACCAGCCACTGGTTCTCCGCCCCCTCGGCCACAGCCAGGACGAGCGCCGCGAACGCCTCCGGGTCCACGTCGGAACGCAGTTCACCGGCGTCGACAGAGCGCCGCACGGCATCCGCCAGCGCGCCACGCAGCGTCGCATAGCGCCGGGCGACCCACGTCCTGGCCGGATGCTCCTCACCCGAGGCTTCCGCGGTGAGGATGTGCGCGAGCTGGACCATGGCCCGGTTTCCGACGGCCTGAGTGGTGAACGCGTCCATGTTCTCCAGGATCTCCAGGAGAGTCATTCCCAGCTCAGGTTGCGCGACGTGCAGCTCGGTGTCCCGATGCTCCAGAAGCGCCAGCAGTACGGCCTGCTTGCTCGGGTAGTAGTGGAGCAGCCCGGCCCGCGTCAGCCCTGCCGCCTCCGCGATGTCATTGAGGCTTCCCGCACGGAAGCCCCGTGCGGAGAACACCTCCAGTGCCGCCACGAGAATGCGCTCACGCCCGTCGCCTGAGCCGCGGATGCGGCCGTTGCTGCCCATCCGTCCATAGTAGTGAGGCTGATCACTTCCCCCATGACCGGGGCTCACGTCATATCGGCGGAACGCCGGCCCCCGGGCTCGGCCGCTGAAGCCCGTCGCCCTCGGGCCGCAGGCAAGTGGAGGCGGTTGATGCGGAGGCTGGTGTCCGGAACTACAGCGTGATGGAGAAGTTCCTCACCGCGGCCCAGGCCAACCAGGGCCGGGGCTGCTTGGAGCGACTCCTGCTGCTGATCGCGAACGGCAAGCTCGACGGGAGGTCACCACTGCCCATCGGTCGTGCGGCAGGCTCTCGAGGAAGTCGAGGGCGCCGGGGAGTGCTGTGGTGGTGGCCGCGGCCTCGGCTTCCAGGTGGTCGATCGCGGCGAGTGCGGCCGGTCGCTCCTTCGGGTCGGCCGCCAGTAGTGCGACGACGTCGGCCGAACTGCGGCCGTGCACCATGGCAGTCACCTGTTCGGGCGGCAGGTCGCGATCGCGGGCCCATCGGCTCCAGGCCTGGTCGACACCGTGGTCGGAGCCGACCAGGACACCGTCGTTGTCGAAGAGCAGGCCCGCGCAGGGGACGTCGAGCGCGGTGGGCTGGTGGGGCTGTGCAGTCATGCGTGGTCCTCTTCAGGTAGTGGGGCGGTTGAGGTAACGGCCGACCAGTTCGCGAGCGGCGGTCTGCATACGGGCGGGTGACAGCTCCTGGGCAAGGAGTGCCAGGTCGTCGAGGACCGTGACCCGGTTCAGCCGGTCGGCAGGGCACCTCGACCGCCTGTCCGACCGGCACCAGCGCCTTCCAGAGGTTGCCGCAACAGAACTGCGTGAGATGGCCATCCAACCGTCGGCCTCGGCGCCGCCCCCACCACCCGCGGCTGACGACCCGCCGACAACAGGGCCTCACACCTCTTCCGCCGAAGCGCCATCCGTCCTGCCGCTGTCAGGACAGTGGCAGGACGGGATCGTCCGAACGGGATATGGGATCCTCCCAAGTCAGGCCTCTGCCGAGGCGAGTTCGACAACGGTGATGTCGGAGGGCGCGCCTACGCGGACGGGTGGGCCCCAGGTTCCGGCGCCGCGGCTGACGTAGAGCTGGGTGTCGCCGTAGCGTTCCAGGCCTGCGACCGTCGGGTTCGCCAGTTCGGCGATGAGGCTGCCGGGCCACAGTTGGCCGCCATGGGTATGACCGGACAGCTGTAGATCGACGCCGTGACGGACGGCGTCGTGGATGACGACGGGTTGATGGGCGAGGAGGACGGCGGCGCGGGAGCGGTCGCGGTCGCCGAGGGCCCGGGTGAAGTCGGGGCCCTGGCCCTCATCGGTGCCGGCCAGGTCGTTGACACCCGCCAGGTCGAAGCCGGGCATTTCTGTGCGGGTGTTCTCCAGCGGGCGCAGCCCCAGATCCCGCACTTTCTCGACCCATGGCCTGGCGCCGGAGAAGTACTCGTGGTTGCCGGTGACGAAGAACGATCCGTGGCGCGCTCGTAGCTGTGCGAGGGGTTCGGCGGCCGGGCCGAGGTCCTCGACGCTGCCGTCGACCAGGTCGCCGACGACTGCGATGAGGTCGGGCTGGGTGGCGTTGATCGTGTCGACGACCCGCTGGGCGAAACCGCGGCCCAGAATCGGGCCGAGATGGATGTCGCTGACCACCGCGATCCTGAACCCGTGCGCGCTGCGGGGGAGCTTGGCCAGCGGAACGGTGATGCGCTTCACCTTGGGTCCGCGGAGCACGCCGTACGCACCGTGGCCGACGGTGGCGACGGCGACGGCTGCGGCGGTACCGCCTACGACGCGGGAGACGAACAGGCGACGTGAGGGGCCCTCCGTTCCGGGGCGCGGCAGGGAGTTGGCCTCAGCTGTGCGCGGATGCTCCGCCACGGCTTCGGCTGCCGCGATGCCCGGGACGGTGGTATTGGACCCGCCGTGCGCGCCCCTCACCGGCCGGGGATCCACAGAGGCGACGAGTTCCTGGTTCCGGTCCGCCCTGGGCTCGCCACGCTGGGCAGCAACAGTTCCCACCGCCGTTGGGGCGGCGTCCTCGTGCGTGCCGGTGGCGCGTGGCACGAGGAGGCGCCGCAGCACAGGCCGGACGGCCTCGCCCGCGAGCAGCGCGAGCACGAGGTACAGGAACAGGGCCATCCACAGGTATCCGGGCCAGGCAAGGATCCGTTCGAGGAGGAACGGGGCTCTCGTCTCGGCTGCCAGGGCGCTGATGGTCAGAAAAGGCCCGGCCAGGAAGACGACGCTTCCGGCTTGCCGCAGGAACGAGCCCGGGACTGTCGTGTCGCGTACGAGACGGCGCCAGGCGTACCAGTGAAGTGCTCCGAACACCGCCAGCAGTGCGATCCAGACGAGGGGGATGACGATGACCACGGCTGGGCGCAGTCCTTCCTTGAGACGTTCATGGGGTGGACGGCTCCCACGACGACGTGCGATCGACTACGCCTGACGACTGTCCGGCGGTGTCCGTCGCAACCTGCGGAGCGACAAGCCGTCGATGGCCCCCGCCAGGTCAAGCGGCGTGATGCGCAGGAAGTCATAAATCTCGGTGCTGCGGTCTATGCACCCACCGTACGGCGGACTTCTGCCCCTCTTCCCCCGTGAAAGGGGTACTGGCAGACCCCCGGAAGAACAGGCCCCCGTACGGGCGCACGTACGAAGCCCGCGGGTGGTTGTCTGGATGGCGGGCCCACTACAACGCACTGATCATGACAATCGCAGGTCATGATCATCAACCGGCCTGAGGATCGCTACCGCAAGGAATACCTGATGAAGCACGTATCACTGGGCGGGCTTGATGTCTCGCGCATCGGTCTGGGAGCCATGACGATGGCCGGGACCTACACCACGGGCGGGGGCCTCGACGACGCCGAGTCGATCCGCACCATCCACCGGGCCCTGGACCTCGGGGTCACGCACATCGACACCGCCGAGATCTACGGCCCCTTCCACAGTGAGGAGATTGTCGGCAAGGCCATCAAGGGTCGGCGTGGCGATGTCGTCGTGGCGACGAAGTTCGGGCTCGTCTCCCACGCCGGCGGTGGCCCCCGCGTGGTCGACAGCAGCGCCGGCAACGTGAAGGCCGCCGTCGAAGGCTCACTCAAGCGACTCGGTACCGACCACATCGACCTGTACTACCAGCACCGCGTCGACCGGAACACTCCTATCGAGGAGACCGTCGGCGCGCTGGCCGAGCTGGTCGCCGAAGGCAAGGTCCGCCACATCGGCCTCTCGGAGGCCGGTCCCGAGACGATCCGCCGGGCGCACGCCGTGCATCCGGTGGCCGCGCTGCAGACCGAGTACTCGCTGTGGACCCGCGACGTCGAGGCCGAAATCCTCCCCCTGCTGCGCGAACTCGGCATCGGATTCGTCCCCTATTCCCCCCTCGGCCACGGCCTGCTCACCGGACAGATCCGCACCGTCGACGACTTCACCGACGACGACTGGCGCAAGACCAACCCGCGCTTCACCGGCGAGAACTTCCAGCGCAACCTGCGCATCGTCGACGAAGTACAGGCCATCGGCGCCGAGATCGGCGCCACCCCCGCCCAGACCGCCCTGGCCTGGCTGCTGACCCGCGGCGACGACATCGCCCCCATCCCCGGCACCCGCCGCGTCACCCGCGTCGAAGAGAACACCGCGGCCGACACCATCGAGCTCAGCGCCGCCCAGCTCGACCGCCTGAACAACCTCACCCCCGCCTCAGGCGCGCGCCACGACGAGGCCAACATGGCCGGCATCGAAGGCTGACCGCCGTGCGCCGCAGACTCCGAAACGACTGAGGAGGCTGCTCGCGCCGGGCCCGGGCACACTGCGCTCGCGAGGCCGGTGCTGCGAGGAAAGTAGTTATGTGATGCCCGATGCTGCCTACGTCCGTTCCACTTCTCGCCCCCCACGTAGGCGCTGCTGCGGTCCCACAGCAGCATCACCGACACCGGTAAATGGTCATTGACTGGCAAAGCTGAAACGCCGTCGATTGCGCCGAGGTGCAACTGAGTCTGACATGGCCATTTACCCCGCCGAACATGGCTGAAAATCCTAGAAGTCGCATTGCGGCGAGGTCTTGAGACGTGTTACAACAATTGACGTTGATCGTTGAATATCTAAAGGAGCAACCGTGAAGCCCCGTAAGGCAGCCGTGATAGTCGCCGCAGTGTGCGGCATCCTCGGAGTCGTGCTCTTCTCGCAGGCGCCGGCCTATGCGGGCCCGGTGTACGGCTAGACGACCGGCTCCGCAGGCACGGTCTTCAACGGAACGGACTGCTTTCCTCGGTGACCGAAGGCGAGGCCTCCGGGTGGCTGGGCTTCGACCTCCGCTCGCCGGGAGGCCTCGCTGTCACGGACGATGAGCGGTTGACTGGGCGGAGTGCCTCTATCCGCCGTGGCCATGTCTGGCCGGCTTCAAGGGGGCTGGTCACGGGCCAGATTTGCAGTCGCATTCAGACTGCCATGTGACGCCCATTTGATCATCGATCGGTGGGCTCGGCGGCGCAATGGGCACGGCTCACAGGACTACGAATTTCTCGACCCTCGCGATGCGGCCGGAAAGTATTTTCTTCATCGGCCGTGTACAGCAATAGCGGCAGCGAGAACCCGCGATGAAAAATCGACCTTGAAAAGCGATCGATTCCCGGTCGTAGTTCTTACTCAACTGCGGTCCATTAACGGCAAACGGATCGAAATGACCGATGGTTGACTTCCTTGAGCCGTGCGTGAGGTCGGGCCTGCTCGCCTGCGAGGTGGATGCGACAAGGACGACCCACTTCGGAGTCATGGAATCCGTGGATACCCAGGTGCCGACCGGGGTCCGGTTGGCACCTGGGCGTTCCGGCGAGGCCGGGTTGCTACTGCTCTGTCAGCGGTGTGACGGCGACCTGGTCGATCACGGGCGCGTAGGGGGAGCGCTGGTCGTACTGGTTGTAGGTGTCGCCGTTGAAGTCGGGCAGTTCCTCGGCGGTGAACGTGAGCCGGTTCGTGCCCTTCTTCAGGCTGACCGGGACGGTCAGGTCGCGGAAGCTGTTGAAGTGGAAGGTGGTCGGGAACAGGATCTGGCGTGCCGGTTCGCCGTTGACCGAGAGGTCGGCGTGGCGGGCGATCGGGTCGGGGTTGTAGTGGGTGGCGGGCGCCTGCTCGGCGTTGGAGTAGCGGATGGTCACCGCGTGCCGCCCGGCACGCTTGGCGACGATGTCGAGGGTGAGGGCGTTGGCCTTTCCGTCGCCGATGTCGGTGACCGCCTTGCCGCCGGTGGCGAAGGTGTACGCCTCGGTGGCCTTGGCGGCGCCGCTCAGGGTGCCGGCCTCCGCCTGGTACACCTTGGTCGCCAGGTTGCCGCTTGATGCCGCGACCCGCAGCCGGTCGAGGACCAGTTCCTTCTTGGTGCCGGTGACTGTGATCTTGTTGATGCCCGCGGACAGGAAGACCCGTACGACGTCCGTGCCCTTCTTGCCGGCGCCCACCTTGGGGATGTCGAGCGTGTCACCGTTGAGGGACACTTTCGCCTTGCCGCCGCCGAGGTGGTCGAGGGAGACCGTGGCCTCACCGTCGGTGCGGGAGTGGACCCAGAAGGTCGCGGAGGCGCCCTTGGGCAGCGGTACCGCGCCCGGTCCCGAGGCCTCGGGGTGTGTGTAGGCGGGCCGGGTTCCGGTGAGGGTGGCGTATTCGGCCTCGTAGATCGCCGGCCGGGTCACGTTCTCGTCGCGCAGGGCCAGGTCGATCTTGTCGATGATCGCGTCGCCCTTGGTGACGCCCAGGTCCGTGTCCTTCGCGGAGAGCGTGATCTTGTGCTTTCCGGCGGTCAGTTTCACGGTGGTGTCGGTGTGGCCCCAGACCACCCACTTGTAGCCGAGGGTCAGGCGCAGCTCCTGCGGTTCCTTGCCGTCGACGCGCAGGAAGACGTTGGTCGGGCCTTGTTCCTTCACCCGGCCGTCCAGGTTGTAGGAGTTGGCGAAGACGCTCAGGTCGTACGTCCCGGTCGTGGGGACGTCGACGTCGAAGGAGAGCACGCCGTCGGATCCGGTGCGCAGGCCGCCGACGTTGTAGTTGCCGCTCGTCGCGAACTTGCCGACGTTGGAGGGTGTGCCCTCGGGTCCGTTCTTGGAGTAGCCGCTGCCGGTGTAGGTGGCGTTCTCCGCCTCGTAGGACTTGCGCCAGCCGACGGAGGGCTCGGCCGGCTCCCCACCGTTCCCGCCGGGGGAGAGGATGACCTGGTAGGCGGACATCTCGTTCATGCCGGTCATCGGCAGGGTCACCGTGCCGTCCTCGCCGACGGTGACCTCCTGGTCCGCGAGCCGCTGGGGCTGCGCGGAGTCACCGACCTGCCCGGTCCACGGGATCTCCTGCACGGTGGCGTGCACCGTCGTCCCGAACAGCTTCGGGTCGATGTTGTCGAAGACGATGTCCGCGTCGCCGCTCTTGCCTCCGAAGATGGCGCGGGACTGCTTCTTGTCGGCGTCGAGCGTGGCCACGCCCTGGAGGGTGTACTGCTGGTTCGGGTGGGGAGCGGTCACCTGGACGGTGTGGCCGGTCATCTGGCCGTAGGCGTTGAACAGCCACCACTGGCCGTTGCCCTTGTTGGCGTCGACGGCCGAGTCGTTGAGGTTGCCGTCGATGTTCCAGTACGCCAGGTCGGCGTCGATCTTGGACTCCTCGATGGCGGAGACCCACTGGACGACCTGGCCGGGCACGGAGAGGTGGTAGTTGTGGCCGTACTCGTTGACGTTGATCGGCAGCGGGCCGATACCGATCTCCTTCTCCCACTGCCGGTACTTGGCGACGCTGGTGCGGACCGCGGCGGGCGACGACAGCTCGTGCCAGGTCATCACGTCCGGGACGACGTCGTTGGCCTTGGCGTACTGGAGGAAGCCCTTGACCTGGTCGAAGAGGAGGGAGGTGTTCGGGCCCGCGATCCGCGCGTCCGGGTCCAGGCTCTTGATGAGGTGGTAGGTCTCCTTCCAGGCCGCGAAGAAGTACTGCGGGTTGTTCAGCCAGGAGACGTTGTTGTAGCTCCACGCGCCCGAGCCGAACATGTTCCCTTCGGGTTCGTTGAAGGGGACGTAGACGACGTGGTCCTTGTAGTCGCCCGTCGTCCTGACCTGGGCGACCTGCTTCTTGATCTTCTCCTGGAAGTCCGCGAGCCGCTCGGGGCCGTTGGCGCCCGGCCACTGGTACGGGAACCCGCGGTAGATGTCGGTCATGTAGATGTAGACGTCCTTGCCGCCCGAGTCCACGAACGGCGGCAGGATCTCCAGCGCGTCCGCCCCCGGGTGCTGCGGGCCGTCCTGCGCCTTGGTGGACACCGTGCGCAGATGCATGCCCTCGATGAGGTTGCGGCTGGGCGCGCCGTCACCGTAGATCCCGTACAACGAGCCGCTCGCCCCGCCGTGGAAGGCGCCCGTGTCGGTGGCGAGATCGATGACGAGTTGTTCCGGATCGGCTGCCTGGGCCGTGCTCGCGAAGGGGACGGCGAGCATGGTGGCGAGGACTGCGGCCATGATGACGCCGGCTCCCGTCGTTCTTTGTCGTTGTCTCACTGAAGTCTCCGTGGATTCCGTGGCATCTCGGACGCTGGATCCGATGCGTTTCGTACGGGACGAGGCCGGTCCGGGCGCCGACCTGCCATGTCCCGCCAGGGGGCGAGTCGGTTCGACGTTGGGCCGCGCGACAGGAGTCGCCCCGGTTCACTGCCGCCCAGGTTCCGGGTTACGGACGCACTGGGCCGGCTTGCGGGAGGCGAACCGAGTCAGCGGGGCACCGCCGCCAGGTCTGAGCGCGACGGTCACTCGGTGGCATCCGCCGCCTGGAGGGGGAGCTCCGGGCGGCGGATGTATCAGGGGTTACCGCTCCGATGTGTGAGTGACGCCTCGACAGCAGTCGCGAGCCCTCGATGGCTCGTCGAACCGGTTCGGGGAAGCTAGCATCGAGAAAACCAGCCAGCAATACCCCTGACATAGATCTCTTCGGCCTGGCATGGCCGGCCACCCCTGGTGAGACCGGCGCCCCGTCCCGCCGAATTTGACGCCCGGTCTGCTCGTGAGGGTGTGTGAACCCAGTTCGACCAGGCATCACGCCTCCGTACGTCGAGGTTTCCGGGCCGTTACGAGAAATGCGGCGCGAGGCGTTGACACTCGTCCGAGTTGCTCCTACCTTCACTTCACGCGAACCGGTTCGACGATCGGCGCCTGGCCGATTTCATTCCCTGAAGTAATCGAACCGGTTCGAACCATCTCGGCAAGGGAGTCCCGTGAACATCGGTGAGATCGCCAAGCGGGCCGGTGTCTCGCGGAGCACCGTGTCGTATGCCCTGAGCGGGAAGCGACCGGTGTCCGGCGACACCCGTCTGAAGATCCAGCGGGTCATCGACGAGCTGGGCTACCAGCCCAACGCGAGTGCGCGGGCCCTGGCCAACGGGCGGACCAACACCATCGGTCTGGTCTTCCCGCCGGCCGGGAACCACTACACCGGCATGCAGTTGGACTTCATCGGCAGTGTCACCGAGGCCGCCGCCACCTACGACTACGACGTGCTGCTCTCCCCCAGCGGGGTGGACAGTGACCGTTCGTTCCAGCGGCTGCTGGGCGAGCGGCGGGTGGACGGTGCGATCCTGATGGAGATCCGGCTGCGGGACGACCGGCTCGACCATCTCGCCGCCCTGGACTTCCCCTCGGTCGCCATCGGCCGCAGCGCCCACCCGGAGGGCAGCTGGTGGGTGGGCCTGGACCATACGGCACTGGCGGCGGCCTGTGTGCACCACCTGGCCGACCTCGGCCACCGCAGGGTCGCTTTCGTCAACCGGCCCGAGCAGCTCCTGCGGGCTGGGTACGAGTCCGCCCACCGGGGCCTGGACGGCTTCACCAAGGCGGCGGCGGAACGCGGGCTGACCGTCCGCACGTACACCTGCGGGGACGACGCCGCCTCCGGTCTGACCTGTCTGGAGCGGATCCTGCACGACGACCCCGCCACCACG
Source organism: Streptomyces griseiscabiei (assembly GCF_020010925.1). Taxonomy (NCBI): domain Bacteria; kingdom Bacillati; phylum Actinomycetota; class Actinomycetes; order Kitasatosporales; family Streptomycetaceae; genus Streptomyces; species Streptomyces griseiscabiei. The sequence goes on from NZ_JAGJBZ010000002.1 coordinate 2,405,645, forward strand.
GCGCTGGTCACACTGAACGAGGCCGCGCTCGGCGGCCTGTACCGGGGGCTGGCCCAGGCCGGCCGCCATGTACCGCGCGACTTCTCCGTCACCGGAGTGGTGGCCGGCAGGTGGGCGGAGACGGTGACCCCGCAGCTCACCGCGGCGGACGTGCCCGCGGAGCAGATGGGCCGCCTCGCCGTCGACCTTCTCGTGGAACGGCTGGACAACCCGGACACGCCGGCCCGCAACCACCTGCTGGCGCCGCCCATCTCGTTGCGGGCGAGCACCGCGCCCTTCGGGCCCACTCCCGGCTCCGGTGCCGCCGTGACGTACTGACCCGCCCCACCACACCCTCCGACCCCCGACCGCGCACTTCACGCGCGCGTTCGGCGAGCCTCGCAACCCTCTGTTCCCCCTCTCAGGGCACACCTGTGCCGCTCCCAGGGCACACCTGTGCCAAAACCCATGAGGAACCACCATGAACACATCTGCCAGACGGCGTCTCACCGCCGCCGCCCTGACCGTCGCCGCCGTCACCGTCAGCGCCACCGCGTGCTCCTCCGGATCGGACAGCGGCAGCACTGAGAACGCGGCCGGTGGCGGCACGTACACGATCTGGGACCCGTACCCGCAGTTCGACAAGTCCTCGGCCTGGGCGAAGCTGCTGGACGGCTGTGGCACCGAGGCCGGGGTGAAGATCAAGCGGACCGCGTTCGACACCAGCGACCTGACGAACAAGGCCCTGCTGGCGGCGCAGCAGGACAACTCCGCGGACGTCCTCATCGTCGACAACCCCGTCGTCTCCACGCTGGCGGAGGCGGGCGTGCTGACCACGACCGACGACAACAAGATCGACACCTCGGCTGTCGACGCCAACCTGCTCGGGGCCGGCCAGTCGGGCGGGAAGACCTACGGCACACCGATCGGCGCGAACACCCTCGCCCTCTACTACAACAAGGCGGTGCTCAAGGAGGCCGGCGTCGACATCGCCTCGGTCAAGGACTGGGCCTCGCTGACGGCGGCGCTGGCGAAGGTCGAGAAGGCCGGGAAGAAGGGCATCACCTTCTCCGCGATCGGCACGGAGGAGGGCAGCTTCCAGTTCCTGCCCTGGTTCTGGGGCTCGGGCGCGCAGCTCACCGACGTCGCCTCGTCCGAGGCGGTGTCCGCGCTGTCGCTGTGGAAGAACTGGCTCGACAAGGGCTACGCCCCCAACTCGGTGATCAACAACACCCAGACGACCAGTTGGGCGGAGTTCGCGAGCGGCGACTACGCGTTCGCGGAGAACGGCACCTGGCAGCTCGCCAACGCGCAGAAGGCCGGCTTCGAGTACGGCGTGATCCCCGTCCCCGCCTCCACCGGGGGCAACGCGGCGGCCCCGACGGGCGGTGAGTTCGTCACCGTCCCAGTCCAGGGCGAGACCGGCCGCTACGTCACCTCGCAGAAGCTCGTGACCTGCCTGACCAGCACCGACAACCTCCTCGCCACCGACACGACCCTGTCCTACGTCGCCCCCACCACCGTGGTGCAGGACAAGCAGGTCGCCGCGAACGCCGAGCTCAAGCCGTGGGTCGACGCGGTCAAGGCGGCCAAGGGGCGCACCAGTGACGACCTGGGCACCAAGTACCCGAAGATCTCGGAACAGTTGTGGAAGGCGGTCCAGTCCGCGCTGAGCGGGTCCCAGTCGCCGAAGGACGCGCTCACGGCCGCCCAGTCCGCAGTCAAGTAACCCAAGTCGCCGATGTCAGAGGCCCGTTGATGAACCGCACGACACAAGCGCCGGATGCGCTGTCGGCACGCGGCCGGAACGGGGCGGCGACCGCCGCCCCGCCCCCGGCCCGCACCACGCCCCGGCGGCGTCCAGCCTCCCCGCAGTGGGCTGCCTGGGCCTTTCTCGCCCCGGTCACCCTCTACCTCGCTCTTTTCTACGCCTATCCCCTGTACCGCAACATCGACCTGAGCCTGCGCAACTACACGGTCCGCTCCTTTGTGCAGGGGGACGCGCCGTTCACGGGCCTGAAGAACTATCTGACCGTTTTCGACGACCCGACGTTCGCCCCCGCCCTGCTGCACACCGTCGTGTTCACCGCCGTGTGCCTGGTCTTCCAGTACGCGATCGGCCTGGCCCTCGCCGTCTTCTTCAACCAGCACTTCCGGCTCTCGGCCACCCTGCGCGCCCTGTTCCTGGTTCCCTGGCTGCTGCCGCTGATCGTGTCGGCGTCGACCTGGTCGTGGATGCTCAACAGCGACTCCGGCATCGTCAACGCCACCCTGCACGCCGTCGGCATCGAGCCGGTGAACTGGCTGACCTCGCCGTCCTGGGCACTGGCCTCGGTGATCATCGCGAACATCTGGATCGGCGTCCCCTTCAACCTGGTCGTGCTCTACAGCGGCCTCCAGTCCATCCCCACCAGCCTGTACGAGGCGGCGGCCCTCGACGGCGCGAACGCCTGGCAGCGCTTCTGGCGCATCACCTTCCCGCTCCTGCGCCCGGTGTCCGCCATCACCCTGCTCCTCGGGCTGGTCTACACCCTCAAGGTCTTCGACATCATCTGGATCATGACCAAGGGCGGCCCTGCCGACTCCTCCACCACCTTCGCCACCTGGTCCTACCAACTCGGCTTCGGCAACCTGCTGCCCGCCTTCGGCCCCGGAGCGGCCGTCGGCAACCTGCTCGTCGTCGCCGCCCTGGTCTTCGGCCTGATCTACCTGCGGGTCCAGCGAAAGCAGGCGCTGTCATGACGAGTACACAGCCGGTCCTCAACCGCAGCCCCCGTACCTGGGCAAAGACTGCCATCGGCCTCGTCCTGACCGCCGTCATGCTCTTCCCGGTCTACTGGATGCTGAACGTGTCCTTCACCCGCGACCAGGACATGCGCAAGAGCCCGCCGGACCTGTTCCCCGCCCGGCCCACTCTGGAGGGCTACCGGGCCGTCGTCGACCAGCAGTTGCCCTACCTCGGCACCAGCCTCGTCATCGGCCTCGGCACCGTGGCCCTGACCGTGGCACTGGCCGCCCCGGCCGGCTACGCGCTCGCCAAACTGCGTCCACGCGGCGGTGGAATCCTCAACTTCGTCCTGCTGGCCGCCCAGATGATCCCCGGCATCATCATGGCGATGGGGTTCTACGCCATCTACCTCCAGCTCGGCCTGCTCCAGTCCGTGCCCGGCCTGATCGTCGCCGACTCCACCCTCGCCGTCCCGTTCGCGGTGCTCATCTTCACCGCGTTCATGTCCGGCATCCCCGGCGAACTCCTCCAGGCCGCGACCATGGACGGTGCCGGGCCGCTGCGCACTTTCTGGTCGATCGTCCTGCCGATGAGCCGCAACTCGGTCGTCACGGTGTCCCTGTTCGCGTTCCTGTGGTCCTGGTCCGACTTCGTCTTCGCCAGCACTCTCGTCAACGGCGGCGCCCACGAGCCGATCACCCTGGGCATCTACCACTACATCGGCAACAACAACCAGCAGTGGAACGCCATCATGGCCACCGCCGTCGTCGCCTCACTGCCCGCCGCGGTCATCCTCGTCCTCGCCCAGCGCTACGTCGCCGCCGGCGTGACCGCCGGCGCCGTCAAGGACTGACGCGGCAACGCCCGCACGCAGCCGCGCTCTTCACGAGCGGCCGTGCGAGCGCCGTCGCCCCACCCGGCGGAACACCGCCCCCTCCGCTCAAGAAACGAGTGCCGCTTCATGACCGCCGCCCCGACCGGCCCGCCCTTCTCCGTCCACGACATACCCTTCAGCGCGCACGGCTCCTGGTTCGGCATCTCTCCCGTGCTGGCGGAGAAGACACGCGCCGAGGACCTCCACCTCGTCTCGCACCAGAACGGCATGCACGCCGTCCTGCGCCTCGTCCCCCTCGACGCGGCGACGGGGGAGCGGGCAGAGACCCGTGTTGAGGCGACACCGGGCCTGCTCAGCTGGACCGGTGCGGACGGGCGCATCGACCTCGCCTACGAGTCGCCGGACACCGTACGCGTACACGGCACCGGTCTCGGGTTCGGCATCAGCGCGGCGGCTCACGCCCTGACCCCGTTCAGCGGGACCTACTTCTACCGCGACCCGGTGGACGGCGCGTATGTGTTCACCTCCTACGAGACCGGGCGCCGCTACCGCGTCACCGTGCTGTCCGGCACGGTCGCCGACGTGACCGGTTCCCAGGCCCTGGGCGCCGGGGAGCGCGGCCTCACGGTCACCGCCGGGGCCGACGGCTCGTGGGAGGTCGCGATCGAGGAACTCGACAGCGCGCGAGCGCCCTTCCGCTCGCGGGCCGCGTTCGGCGAGGTCGTGGAGGCAGCACGGCAGTCGTTCGCCGAGTTCGTCGACACACTCGCCCCGTGGCGTTCGGCCACCACCCCGGCCGCCGAACTCGCCGCCTATGTGGTCTGGTCGGCGACCGTGCGCCCGGCGGGTCTCGTCACCCGTCCCGCCGTACTGATGTCCAAGCACTGGATGGACAAGGTGTGGAGCTGGGACCACTGCTTCAACGCCCTTGCCCTGGCGCCCGGTTGCCCGGACCTGGCCTGGGACCAGTTCTCCCTCCCCTTCGACCACCAGGACGAGAGCGGCGCGCTGCCCGACTCCGTCACCCACTCCGAGGTCCTCCACAACTTCGTCAAACCCCCTATCCACGGCTGGACCTTCGGGCACCTCCGCAGACGGCTGCCCGAGCCGCTCACCCGTGCGCAACTGACCGAGGCGTACGACAGACTGACCCGCTGGACGGACTTCTGGCTCACCGCGCGACGCGCACCCGGCGCGGCCCTGCCCCACTACCAGCACGGCAACGACAGCGGCTGGGACAACGCCACCACCTTCGACCCCGAACGCGTGGTCGTCACCGCCGACCTGGCCGCCTTCCTCATCCTCCAACTGCGTGAACTTGCCGACCTGGCCACCGACCTGGACCGGCACGACGACGCCCGCACCTGGACGCGTACGGCTGACGCGACCCAGGCCGCGCTGCTCGAACAGCTCTGGACCGGCGAGCGGTTCGTTGCCCGGGGCCTGGACAGCCAGGACACCTGGAGCAGCGCCAGCCTGCTCGACCTGATGCCCATCGCGCTGGGCGAGCACCTGCCCGAAAGCGTCAGCAGCGTCCTGGCCGACCGCATCGAGGCTCACCTCACCTCGCACGGCCTGGCCACCGAACTTCCCACCTCGCCGCACTACCTCTCCGACGGCTACTGGCGCGGCCCGATCTGGGCCCCCGCCACCGTCCTCGTCGAGGACGGCCTGCGCCGGGCCGGGCACATACGCCTCGCGGACGAGATCAGCGCCCGCTTCCGCGCCCTGTGCGAAACCTCCGGATTCGCCGAGAACTTCGATGCACTGACCGGCGAGGGACTGCGCGACCGCGCCTACACCTGGACCGCGAGCAGCTACCTCCTCCTCGCCGAAGCCCACGAACTCCGGCGCGCGGACACCAGAACCAACACCACCGTCGCCTGATTCGCGAGCGACCACTCACCCATACGTCCGGCACGGGGGCCGGCGCAGCAACAACCAGCCGTACCCCTGAAGGGACGTAAGCACATGACAGGAATCGGGCAAAGACGCTCGACCACGAGACGCCTTCTCCACGGCATCACCAAGTCGCTGCTCTCGCTGACCGTCATAGCAGGCGCCACCACCGTGATGGTGACGCCTGCCTCCGCCGCCACCCCCACCCTCACCGTCGACCTGGGCACCACCACCGGAGCCTTCCACGGCGGTGCCTCCGGGGTGCTGTACGGCCTGTACGGGCCGGACGTGCCGACCGACAACCTCATCGAGGGGATGGGCCTGCAGACCATCAACACGAAGGCCCAGGACGGACAGCAGCACCCGGGCTCGGACGTACTGGAGGTCGCCAAGCCGTTCGTGGACACCGGCGGCAAAGACATCATGATCTACATGACGGACGTGTACCGCACGTTCAGTTACGAACGCGCCAGCTACGCCGCCTACCAGTCGGCCATGAGGACCCAGATCGAGCAGGTGCTGGCCAGCCCCTACAAGGACCGTGTCGTCCTCGTCCCTTACAACGAGCCCGACGGCATGTGGTTCCAGGGCATGCGCACCCAGGCAGGGCCGCTGGCCTCCTTCAACGCCGAGTGGCTCCAGACGTACAACTTCATCAAGGGCCTGTGGCCCGCGGCGCGGATAGCCGGACCCAACCTTTCCAGCTACACCGAGTTCGCCTACAAGGGCTTCCTCACCTACTGCAAGGCCAACAACTGCCTGCCGGACGTCACGACCTGGCACACCCTGGGCAGCCCCGCGGACGTGCGCAGCACCACCGACAACTACCGCGCGGCCGAGACCGCGGTGGGGACCGGCTCGCACCTGCCGATCAACCTCAACGAGTACGCCTTCCGCTACCACCTGACCGACCCCGGCCAGATGGTGCAGTGGATCGCGGCCATGGAGGACGAGAAGATCGACGGAAACCTGCCCTACTGGAACATCAACGGCAACCTCGGCGACTCCGCCGCGGCCCAGAACACCCCCAACGCCCAGTGGTGGCTCTACAACTGGTACAGCTCCATGACCGGCAACACGGTCAAGGTCACCGGCGCCGCCAACAACGCCGCGTACACCCTCCAGGGCCTGGCGAGCCTGGACACGGCCAAGAAGCAGGCCCGCGTCATCCTCGCCGGGGGCGGCACGAGCGGCGACTCCAACACGGTCATCAAGAACATCGACCCCGCCGTCTTCGGCAGCACCGTGCACGTCAGCGTCTTCCAGGACCGCTACAGCGGCTACATCGGCGCGGCGGCCACCCCGACGCGGCTCTCCGACGCCGACGTCGCCGTGGGCTCCGACGGCTCGATCACCCTGCCCATCACCCTCGACGCGATGTCCGCGTACGAGGTGGTCGTCTCCCCTGGCGGCACCGGTAGCGCCACCGCCTCCGACAGCACCTGGTCGGCCAGCTACGAGGCCGAGAGCGCCACGCTCAGCGGCAGCGGCTACAACATCAACACCGAGGGCACCACCAGCAGACTCGACAAGTTCGCCACCTCGGGTACGAAGGATGTCGGCGGCCTGCGCACCGGCTCGACCACGGTGATCTCCTTCCCTGTCTCCGTCCCCACCACCGGCGACTACGACCTGTCGGTGTTCGGCAGCAGCTACGCCAAGGACGCCGACGTCAAGGGCCCGACGAACGTGTACGCGCGGGTCGACGGCGGCGCCTCGACCAGGGTCGACATACCGGTGGGCTTCCAGTGGGTGGTGTGGGGGCACAGCGACACCACGGTGCACCTCACCGCGGGCAGCCACACCATCACCCTGGCCACCACCGGGGACAACGGCGCGGCGACCGTCGGCGACGCCATCATCGACAAGATCGACCTCCGGTACAAGGACGCCGCGGTCCAGGGCACCACGCTCTACGAGGCCGAGCAGGCCAACCTCTCCGACAACGGCACCGCTTCCTACACCTCCCAGGGTCAGTCCGGCGCCGGCGCGGTGAACCTCACCTCCGGCAAGTCCGCCACGTTCTGGGTCTACTCCGCCCGTGACGGCTACGCGGACCTGACGGCCCGCTTCCGCAACACCGGCCAGGCCGGCCTCACCGTCAACGGCAAGGCAGCCGACGACCAGACCCTCTCCGGCGCGACGACCGGCGCCTGGTCCACCTCCGCCAACCGGGTCTACCTCAACAGCGGCATCAACAAGGTCAAGGTGACCGGCACCAGCGGCACCCTCGCCCTGGACGACCTGGCCGTCACCCCGTTCAGCGCCACCGACGCCGTCACCACCGGAAACGTCGTCACCTACCAGGCCGAGAACGGCACCCTCACCGGCACCGCGGCCACCGACACCACCTACAGCCAGGCCAACGGCGGCGTCGTCACCGGCATCGGCAACGGAACCGCCAACTCCCTCACCCTCAACGTCAACGCGCCCGAGGCCGGCACGTACGCCATGACCATGCGCTACGCCAACAACGAGGAACTGCCCTCCAACCACTACAACCCCGACCTGTACGCCGAGCACGCCGACGTCAGTGTCAACGGCGGCACCGCCACCCGCGTCAACTTCGCCAGCACCCTGCACTGGAACCAGTTCAACAACTACACGGTTCCCGTCACCCTCGCCGCGGGCGCGAACACGGTGAAGTTCACCGCCTCGCAGCTCTACAACTACGACGGCACCACCATCGGCGTGGTCTACTCCGGCGGCGGCAGCGACATCGGCCAGCCCATGCGCTCCAGCTCCGCGCCCCACCTCGACCAGGTCTCCTTCGCACCCGCGAGCCTGCACATCGGCGCCTCGACCGGCTTCTCCTCCACGGCCGTCGCCCAGCACAGCGGGCTCTGCCTCGAAGACCCCGCCCAGTCCACCGCCGACGGCACCCAGTACCAGCAGAACACTTGCGGAAGCGGCGAGGCACAGCGCTTCGACTTCCACCCCGTCACCGGCGCCACCGACACCTACACCGTCGTCAACCACTCCAGCGGCAAGTGCCTCGACATCTCCGCCCTCTCCACGGCCAACGGCGCCGCCGTCCAGCAGTGGACCTGCCTCGGCGCCGCCAACCAACGGTTCACCCTCAGGCCCGTCACCGCACTCGGCAACAGCCACGACTACCAACTAGTCGCCGCACACAGCGGCAAGTGCGTCGACGTCAGCACCATCTCCACCGCACCCGGCGCCCTCGTCCACCAATGGACCTGTGACACGGGAAGCACGCTGACCACCAAGAAGAACCAGATCTGGCGGCTCTCCGGCAAGGACTGACCAGCAGCGGATCCCGCTGAGTCTCCCGGTCGCACCGGCAGAAACAGGCCCTGACTTCTCTGCGGGATCACGTGAGAGGGGCCACGACACTCGGTCGTGGCCCCTCTTCTCGTACATTCCGGAGTCCCCAGCCCTGCCGACTACCGTGGCGGGGCTGGGGACTCTCGAATACACGGCGAACGGCGGCCTCCTCCTGTGGGCGTTCCCCGTACGCAGGGCGGGAGTGGACGCTCGCGCTGCGTACGCGACCTCAAGGGGCAGACACCTCGCCCACGCTCATGTTCTCCGGTCCTCCAAGTGCGCCGCACGCATCGTCTGGGGCGCCTTTGCGGTCTGGTCGGTTCAGCGGCGGCCGAACGAGTTGAGCCCGATGCCCTCTGGGGCGTGGCCATGCTGTGCTGGAGGCGGGAAGGCAAGGTCAGCGTTCCAGGAGCCGCTTGCCTGCCTCGTTGTGGCTGTCGCCGGCTGCCGGGGTGAGGTTGTCGAGCTTGGCGAGCTGGGCGGTGCTCAGTTCGATGGCGTCGGCGGCGGTGTTCTCCTCGACGCGCTCGACACGCTTGGTGCCGGGGATGGGGGCGATGTCGTCGCCCTGGGCCAGCAGCCAGGCCAGGGCCACCTGCGCCGGGGTGGCGCCGGCCTCGTCGGCGACGGCCTTGACCTCGTCGGCGACGCGGAGGTTGCGCTGGAAGTTCTCGCCCATGAAACGCGGGTTGGTCTTGCGCCAGTCGTCGTCGGCGAAGTCGTCCGTCGAGCGGATCTGGCCGGTGAGGAAGCCGTGGCCGAGCGGCGAGTACGGCACGAGGCCGATGCCCAGCTCGCGCAGCACCGGCAGTACCTCCGCCTCCGGGTCACGGGTCCACAGTGAGTACTCCGACTGCAGGGCGGTGACCGGATGGACGGCGTGGGCGCGGCGGATTGTCTGCGCGCCGGCCTCGGACAGGCCGATGTGGCGGATCTTGCCCTCGGCGACCAGCTCCGCCAGCACGCCGACGGTGTCCTCGATGGGCGTGTCCGGGTCGACACGGTGCTGGTAGTACAGGTCGATGTAGTCGGTGTCGAGCCGCCTCAGGGAGCCCTCGACCGCGGTGCGGATGCTCGCGGGGCTGCTGTCCAGGGAGCCGGCGGGGCGGCCCGTGTGGGAGAGGAAGCCGAACTTCGTCGCCACGACGACCTCGTCACGACGGCCCTTGACGGCCCGGCCGACGAGTTCCTCGTTGGTGAACGGCCCGTAGACCTCGGCGGTGTCGATGAGGGTGACGCCCAGGTCGAGAGCGCGGTGGATGGTACGGATCGACTCGGCGTCGTCCGCGCTGTGCCCGGTGTAGAAGGCGCTCATGCCCATCGTGCCCAGGCCGATGCGGGAAACGTTCAGGTCCCCCAGTTTGATGTGCTTCATTGCTGCTGCTCCGTGGGTCTCTTGTTTGCCTGCGGACACCGCACCAATCGACTCGGCGGCGCCCACACTGTGCCCGGTGTAGAAGGCGCTCATGCCCGTGCCCAGGTTCATGCGGAAAGGGTTCAGGCCCCCCACATCGATGTGCTTCATCGCTGCTCCTCCGTGGGTCTCTTGATTGCCTGCGGACGTATCCGCACCACCTGCTGGACGCTGCTCGCTCGGGGATGAACCTGCGATCGTATTGCTCCCGAGTCGCTGCAGGCTGGGCTCCGGTCCTCTGTGGCGGCGTTGCCGTCTTGGCGCGTTTCGTTCCTGTCTCTGAACAACATCGACTCTGCCCGCATCTGCCGCCATGTGGGAGACCCTGTTGAGCCAGGGAGCGCTGTACGGGGGTGTGGCAGGACCCCCCTTGCGACTACCGCGCAGGTCACAGCGCTGCGACACTGAGGTCATGACGAGTGAGCAGCCGCACGGCACCGAGCTGGGGCGTTTCCTGCGCGCCCGCAGGGCCCAGGTGACCCCCGCCGAGGCCGGCCTGACCGCCGGCACGGGCCGGCGCCGCACGCCCGGGCTGCGCCGTGAGGAACTGGCCACCCTGGCCGGGATCAGCGTCGACTACTACGTCCGCCTGGAACGCGGCAAGGAGAACCGTCCCAGCCCCTCGGTGATCGACGCCCTGGCCCGTGCCCTCCTGCTGGAGGACGACGAGCACGAGCACCTGCGCAGCCTGGCCGCCCTCGCAGCACGCACCGCATCGGAGCCGCCGCCGGCGCCCAGCCGCACTGTACGTCCCGGCGTGAAACTGCTGCTGGAGAGTCTGCGGCCCAACCCCGCCCACGTGGTCAGCCGCACTTTCGACCTGCTCGCCCACAACCCGGCCGGGCTGCGGCTCCTCCCCGGCATCGAGGACTGGCCGGCCAATCGGCGCAACACCGCACGCTACTCATTCCTCCACCCCGCGGCCCGCGAGGTGTTCGACGACTGGGAGAACTCACTGCGCGGCTGCGTGGCCCGCCTGCGCGCCGTGGCCGGCACCGACCCCGATGCCCCCGACCTCGCCCAGCTCGTCGGCGAACTCCTCCTCAAGAGCCCGGAGTTCGCCCGCCTCTGGGAGCGCTACGACGTCCGAGGACGCGCTTACGGCCACAAGACCTACCACCACCCGGAGGTCGGCACCCTCACCCTGGGCTACCAGTCCATGCAACTGGAGGGCACCCCCGGTCAGCGCCTGGTCACGTACTACGCCGAACCCGGCACTCCCGAGCACGACGCGATCGTCCTCCTCGACATGACCGCGCACGAATACCCCTCCGGCAGGACAGGGCGAGGGAGTACTCCGTCGGTACCCGGCCCGGACGTAAGGCCGAACGGGTCCTCGTCCTCCACTTCCTGACGCCGTCCACCAGGATTGATCGAGGCGGTCAGGTCTCGGGCCTCTTACCGGCGGCTTGGCGTAGTTGCCGAAGGCCTCCTGCTCGACGCTGGGTCACGCCAATCACCCCGCCGGTACTTGTTGTCCGCCTCGCTCGCTGAGCTCTGCCACACTCCCGCCCGACGAGTTGCTCCAGCTGCCGTTCACCGGCTCAGAAGCCGTCGACATGGGTAGCCACGGCCTCGCCAAGCGCGCCATCCATCTCCGCGTCCGCTGCTTTCCTGCTCGGCTCTACCGCTACCTTTCATCACTGGAAGTCCAACTGAGCTGACCTCGGGTGTGGCACCGGCGTCCGGGGCCGGCGCGGTCAGGCGCCGGCAAGCTCTCTCGTCCGTTCACGGTGCGCTGTACCGCGTGTTTCCTCATTCCCCGAGCAGCCGGCCCAGCCATCGCAGTCGTGCCGCCTGGGTCGCCCGGGACACCTCGGCCTGTGGTGCCATCAGGTCGTAGCCGTGGAAACCGCCGGGCCACACGTGGAGTTCGGCGACCCCACCCGCCTGCCAGATCCGCGAGGCGTACGCAACGGTCTCATCCCGGAAGGTCTCCGCGGAGCCGACGTCCAGGAAGGCCGCCGGCAGCCCGGACAGGTCCTCGGCCCTGGCCGGCGCGGCGTAGACGGGCACGTTGCATGCTCTTCGGACGGGAAGTCAGGTCGGGCATGCCTGTGATCTCGGTGCCCCGGGCCGCGAGGTGCCATTGGCGCCGTAGGCCGGTGTCCACGCCTTCTGCGGCCGGAGGGCCGACGGGTACGTGTTGCAGCGCCGTCGGGCGGGCGATTCTTGTCCGCCCGCCCGACGGCCGAGTAGGCCAGGTAGCCCGCGTCGCCGCCCTGGTAGTACGTGGCGGTCGCGGCGGAGTTCCGTCGGGAGTCGGTTACTGCGTGAAGGTCAGGGCCGTGCGGCCCACGGTGCTGGAGCCGTCGCCGTACTCGACGACCCCGAGGTCGCGCTCACCCGGTACGGCCCCGGGCCAGGTGACCGTCAGATCGCGCAGGTCACCGGCAACGACCTGCTGGTTGGCGGGGGTGACCACGGCGTGGGCGGCCGGGGTGTTCTGGCCGACCTTCCAGGTCCAGAGGGTGAACTGCTGGCTCGTCGAGCCTTCCGGGAGTTCGGACTGGACGATGTACACCTCGTAGTCGCCGGGCGGCAGGTCGGCGTGTTCGTCCGAGCCGGCGTTCGGTGAGGGACTGACAAGTGTGCCGTCGGCGTCGAACGCGTACAGGTCGAGGTTGCTGCCGGGCAGGTGATCGGCCCCCGTGGTCGCCACCCGGGTGAACGGGGCGTCCTGCGGGACGTGGACCTGTGTCTTCGCCACCGCGTCCGACGTGTGCGGATCGGCCGCGAAGTCCGTGGTGTCGGTGCCGATGAGGGTTCCGGTGGTTTTCTCCGGGCTGTAGAGATCCGCCTTCGCGGTCAGTTCGCCGGTCCAGCCCACCCGGGTGGTGAGCGCGGTGGGGTTCCGGCCGTCGACGGAGACCTCGTGCGGCGCGGCGAGTAGGGTGGCGCGCAGGACGATCGGGCTGGTGACCCTGTGGTGGCTGTGGGTGTCGCTCCAGGTGAGTGAGCCGTACGACCAGTCGCCGTAGGCGGCGTCGGTGCGGGTGAGCTGCACCTTGTAGGTTGCCGACTCGCCCGGGCTCAGGGTCAGTCGCTTCGGGGTGAGTTGCGCCTTGTAGCCGGGTGGGGTCTGGAGGGTCGCCTGGTAGGTGGCGGTCTCCGTGGCCACGTTGGTGACGGTACGGGTGAGTGTCTGGCGGCCGGCCAGGTCGCCGACCGCGATCGACGCGTAGTTCAGGTCGCTCGGGTCGGTCTTCGGAGCGGTGGCGCAGGCGTCGGTGGCGTCCTCCGCCGTCGGCTCCTGGCCGATGGAGCACAGGTACGACGTCCAGTCGGCCGAAGTGGAGTCGTACACCAGGCCGGGGTCGGCGGCGAGGGCCGGCCGGACCTGGCCGGCGCCGTAGTCGAGCGGGGTCGCCGAGTCCGCGCCCTGCTGGCCTGTGGGACGCTGCCGGCCTATGGGCTTGCCCTCGTTGTCGGTTGCCGAGGCCGTCGTCATCAAGGCCGACTTGACCTCCATCGGCGACCAATCGGGGTGCAGGGACTTCAGCAGCGTCGCGAGGCCCGAGATGTGCGGGGCAGCCATCGACGTACCGTCCATGAAGCCGAAGTGGCCCGCGTATCCGCCGGCGCCTCCCGGAACGGTGCCCGCTGCGATCATGCTGCCCGGTGCGGAGAGGTCGGGCTTGAGCAGGTCGCCGTTGCTGAAGGGGTCGGGGCCGCCGGAGGAGAAGTCGGAGACGGCGGGAGCCTGTGTGCGGACGCTCCGCGAGGGGGTGAGTTCGGCGGAGGCACCCTCCGTCGCGGCGTAGGCCCTGACCTTCGCACCGTCCTCCTGGCCCAGCGGGAACATGGGGACGGAGAAGTCGCCCCAGAGGTAGCTCTGGGAGCTGGAGGGCGTGTTGGAGACGATGACTGCCACGCCTCCGGCGTCCCGTACTTCGTTGGCCTTGTCGACGATCAGGTTGACACCGCGGTCGCAGGCGACGATCTTCCCCTTCACCTTGGCCGCGTCCAGGGTGCCCGTGAAGCACATCGCTGCCTCGGCGGGGTCCGCCGACTCCTTGCGAGCGTCGACGGCGTTGATCAGCGGGGCGGTGGGGATTCCCGTACTGAAGCCGCTGTTGGTGAACCGGCTTCCGTCGCCCAGGGCCAGCGCGTAGTCGTATTTCGTGTCATGGGTGGTTGCCGCCACCGTCGTGACCCAGGGGGCGGTGTTCTCCACCGTGTTCGGGCCCAGGTTGCTGGCTGCCGCGGAGACGAAGACTCCTGCCTTGGCCGCGTTGAACATGGCCATGGAGGTGGGGTCGCTCAGCGTGTTGCCGATGGAGAAGCTGATGACGTCGACGCCGTCCGCCACCGCTCGGTCGATCGCGGCCACGGTGTCCACATCCTGGCAGTACCTGTCCCAGCATGCCTTGTAGACGGCGAGCCGGGCCGCCGGTGCGACGCCGCTGAGCGTGCCGCTGACGTTGGTGCCGGGGATCGACGCGGGGGTGCCGTAGTTTCCGGCGGCGGTGGTGGCGGTGTGGGTGCCGTGGCTGTCCGTGTCCAGGGGCGAGGGGACCTCGGTGCCGCTGGGTGCGGGCGTGCCCGCGTGGAACCAGTCGGCGCCGATCACCTTGTTGTTGCAGGTGATCTTGGCCTTGGGGGCGCTGTCGTCGCCCGCGACGCAGCGGCCGTGCCACTTCTTGGCGATGACCTCGGCGTCCGGGCGCGGTTCCGGAAGCGGGGCGAGCATCGGGTTGCCGGGGTCGAATCCGGTGTCGACCATCCCGATGATCATGCCTTCACCGGCGTGCTCCGGGCCGCCGGCCTTGGACCACAGGCCCTTCTTCCCGGACAGGCCGAGGAAGCGGGGTATGTCGGGTGGCGGTGCCGTGACGGATCCTTCGGCGGCGGTCGACAGCGTGATCGACTTCGTGGCCGTGGCCGTGGCCGTGGGCGCGGAGTCGGCCGGGGCCATGCGGTCGTCCGGGGGCGTGATTCGGTGGCCCTTGCTGGGGATCACCGACACCACGCCGGGAGTGTTGGCCAGCCTCGTGGCCTGCCTGCCGGTGAGGCGGGCGGCAAACCCGTTGAGCGCGTAGTCGTAGTCGTACAGCTTCTTGACGCCTGGGACAGCGTCCAGCACGTCGTCACGGCGGGTGTCCAGGTGTCGCAGGTAATTCTTGACGGCGCCGGAGTCGGCATCGAACCGCTTCCCCGGTTCGGGAGCGGTCTGCTTCAGGCGGGCCAGTCCGCCCTCGTACGTGGCGACCGGGTCGTCGGAGAGTCGCACGACGTAGGTGCCCGCGCTGTAACTGCGGTTCTTCTGGCCGGAGTCGGGCGCGTCGGCAATGGCGGCGTGTGCGGGCACCGTGCCGGTCAGTGCCAGGGATCCTGCGAGGAGGAGTGGGGCCAAGAATATGGCGACGCCCCTCGGATGTATTTGACGGTGCATCAGTTAGGTTCCAAATTGGTCGACTTGGAGTGACGTAATCCCCGAATTCCGACTGTCGCAGAAGTAGGCGCTGAAATAGATCGTGGAATTTGAAAGTTCACCCACATTCACAGCAGTTGCACAGAGAAACGCTGTAGGGCTCGGCCGCGGAGTGACTGGCAGAACCCGTGTCGTCATCACCGGAAACGCCTACGGTCAATGGGTGGGAAGCCCCTGCAGAGGGCTTCCCACCCATTGCTGACTGCGGACACTCGCGGTGTTTCTCAGGTGGCTGCCGCAGGCGGGAACTCGAGGACGAGTCGCCCCCGCAGGCCGCCCTTCTCGAGCCGCCGATGGGCCTCGGCGGCCTGGTCCGCCGGCAGGGTCGCCGCGACTCGAAGGGTGAGGTCACCTGATTCGACCTGTTCGCGCAGCCGGGTGATGGCCGCGGTGTCGGTGACACGTGAGCGGACGTTCATCGGATAGACGACGATGCCGCGGCCGGGATCACCGTCCCAGAAGCGGACGACCGCGATCTGTCCTCTGCCGCGGATCGCCGGTGCGATCCGCTCGTGCAGCATGGCGCAGTCCGCGACGGCGTCCACTCCACCGGGCACGACGTCCAGCACGCGCTGTGCGACGTCGTCGCCACGAGCGACGAACGCTTCGGCGCCGCGGGAGCGCAGCCACTCCTCGTCCTGCTCCGACGCGACCGCGACGACGCGCAGGCCCTCCGCGGCGGCGAGTTCGACGACATAGCCGCCGACGGCGCCACCGGCTCCCGTGACAGCCAGCGTCGCGCCGGGTACGAGTGCGACGCAGTCCAGGATGGAGCGGGCGGTCAGCGCGTTCATGAGGAACGAGGCTGCCTCCGCGGACGTCGTGCCGACAGGCTGAAGCGTGACCGACGCGGCGGGCAGAACGACGTACTCGCTGTAGGCGCCGTAGCGGCCGTGGTTGTCGACGATGCCGATCACCGGCTCGCCCTCGGACAGCCCGTACGCGTCCTTGACGTCGTCCGGGACCTCGTCGAGCGTCCCCGCCACGTCCATGCCGGGAACGAAGGGCGGTATGAGATCGCGGTACCACTCGGCGAGGGAGCCGTCTCGGACCATGATGTCGACCGGGTTCACCCCGGCGGCACGCACCCGCATCCGCACCTCGCCGGGACCGGCGTGCGGCTCCGGGAGCTCGACGGTGCCCAGCATCTCCGGGCCGCCGTAGGTATGGACGCCTATCGCCTGCATGGTTGAGGGCTGCTGCGTGTGCATGAACGGGGTGGTCCTTCCGTGGGTGCCGGCGGCCGGCTCGGGCCCGCCCGCAGAGGGCAGGGAACGTGAGGACCGCCTTGAGGTGTCGATGGAGAAGCGCTGGCCGGTGTGACGCGTGCGATGAGCTGGTGCGGCGGGTGCCGTTCGCTCAGCGCTTGCTGCTGCGTCGTACGGCGTAGCCGTACTGTTCGGGCCAGCGGGGTTCGGCGCCGAGTTCGAGGGCGGCGTGCTGGGGCCAGTAGGGGTTGCGCAGCAGTTCGCGACCGAGGAGGACGGCGTCGGCCTGTCCGGTGGCGACGATGTCCTCGGCCTGCGCGGGGTCCAGGATCAGGCCGACGGCGCCGGTGGGGATGCCGGTCGCCGCACGGGCTTGGGCGGCGAAGGGGACCTGGTAGCCGGGTGCGACAGGGATGGTGGCGTCGGCGACCATGCCGCCGCTGGACACGTCCAGCAGGTCGACGCCGTGCGTGCGCAGTTCCTTGGCGAGGCGGACGGTGTCGTCGCCGGTCCAGCCTTCGCGGTCGTCCTCGGGGTTCTCGGTCAGCCAGTCGGTGGCCGAGGCGCGGAAGAAGACCGGCAGGTTCTCGGGCCACACCATGCGTACGGCGTTGACGACCTCCAGCGCGAAACGCAGTCGGTTCTCGAAGCTGCCGCCGTAGGTGTCGGTGCGGTGGTTGGAGGCTGGGGAGAGGAAGGAGTGGATCAGGAAGCCGTGGGCGCCGTGCAGTTCGACCACCTGGAAGCCGGCGGCCAGGGCGCGCTTCGCGGACTCGGCGAAGTCGCGTACGAGTTGCTGGATCTCGTCCAGGGTGAGCTCGTGGGGAGCGGGCCGTCCGGTGAACGGCTCCGGGCTGGGGGCGACCGGCTGCCAGCCGCCCTCCGGTTGGGGGATGTACTCGCCGGTGAGCCAGGGCTTGTCGACGGACGCCTTGCGGCCGGCGTGCGTGAGCTGGATCGCCGGGACCGAGCCGTGGGACCGGATGGCCGCGGTGATGCGGGCGAACGCCTGCTGCTGGCGGTCGTTCCACAGGCCCAGGTCCCAGGGGGTGATGCGCCCGTCGGGCCGTACGGCGGTGGCCTCGGCCATCACCAGCCCGGCGCCGCCGGCTGCCCGGCTTGCCAGGTGGGTGAGGTGGAAGTCGGTCGGCATCCCGGTCTCGGGGCCGTCGGAGGCGGCGGAGTACATGCACATCGGGGATGTCCAGACGCGGTTGGGGATCTGGAGGGACCGCAGCGTCAAGGGGGTGAACAGGGCACTCACGGGTGGTTCCTCATCGGTTGGGTCATGTCGGCCTCGGGCGGCCGATGACTGGGCAGTTGGGAGTGCCGCATCTCATCCGGATCCGGGCTGTCGGGTGCGGGCGAGCGATCCAGTGCGGTGCGCGGCCGGAGAACCACTTCTGGCCTCCGCTCATTTGCAGCCGGGAGGCACCTGTGTCCCGGTGAGATCCTGCTGCCGGGGTCGCCACACAGGGGAGCGGCCGCTGTTGAATGGAGTGCCTCTTCTTTGCGTTACGACGGTCGGGTCTTCACGCGGCTGTGCTCGCGGCTGGTGAAAGGCTGCCTGGGGCGGGTTGGTGGTGGATGGGGCCGGTGCTGTGGGAGAGGGGCCGGCCGGTGCGGTCGTTGGCGTGGGCGATGATCTCGGCGGTGATGGAGATGGCCGTTTCTTCCGGTGTGTGGGAGCCGAGGTCCAGGCCGATGGGAGATCGCAGGCGGGCGAGTCGGTCGTCGGTTACGCCGATTTCGCGCAGGGCGTCGAGGCGGTGGGCGTGGGTGCGCCGGGAGCCCATGGCGCCGACGTACGCGACCGGAAGGCCGAGGGCGAGGTGGAGCAGGGGGATGTCGAACTTGGCGTCGTGGGTGAGCACGCAGATCGCGGTGCGTGCGTCGACCTCGGTGGCTGCAAGGTAGCGGTGCGGCCAGTCGACGACGACCTCGTCGGCGTACGGGAATCGGGTGGGGGTGGCGAAGACGGGGCGGGCGTCGCAGACGGTGACCCGGTAGCCGAGGAAGTGGCCGGCCTGACTGAGCGCGGCGGCGAAGTCGACGGCGCCGAAGACCAGCATGCGGGGGCGGGACGCGTGGGTGTGGACGAGAACGGACAGTCTTTCGGGGCAGGTGTCGGCGTCCCCGCCGACCTCGATCCGGGCGGTGCGTCCGGCCCGCAGCGTCGCGCGGGCCTGGGCTGCCACAGTCCTGTTCTCGTCCTCGCCGTCCAGGGTTCCGCCGCACACGCTGCCGTCGCCCAGCAGCGAAAGGGTCCGGCCGAGGAGGCGCTCGGGGCCGTCCACGATCTGGGCCACGGCGGCGGGCCGGCCCTGCCTGACCGCATCCAGTGCTGCCGTGAGGTGGGACTGAGCGGCGGGGTCCACGCGTTGCACGAGGACCTCGATCTCGCCTCCGCAGGTCAGGCCGACGGCGAAGGCGTCGTCGTCGGAGTAGCCGAAGCGGGCTCGTGCGGGTGTGCCGCCGTCCGCCAGGACCTGTTGGCACAGTTCGTAGACGGCTCCTTCCACGCAGCCGCCCGAGACGCTGCCGACCGCCGTGCCGTCGGCATCGACGGCGAGTGCGGTGCCGGGCGGCAGGGGTGCGCTGCCGCTGACCTGGATGACCGTGGCGAGGGCGAAGGGGCGGGCGGCGCGGCACCAGTCGTAGAGCGTGTCCGCGATGTTCAGCATGGGCGGGTCTCCGGGTGGGACGACGTGGGGGGATGGTTGGGGGCGGGCCGCCGCCGTGTCGTCCGGGGGAGACGTGGCACGGCGGCGGCCCTGAGTGTCCGGCGGCGGGGTCAGGTTGGCCGCCGGACGGTCGGGCGAGCACTCAGGTGCTCAGAGCAGGGCTTCGGCGGTGATGGGCAGTTCGCGCACGCGGCGGCCGGTGGCGTTGAAGACCGCGTTGGCGATGGCGGGTGCCACGCCGATGTAGACGACCTCGCCGAGTCCCTTCACGCCGATGGGGTCGGCATGGAGGTCCTCACCGCCGTCGAGGAAAATTCCCCGGAGGTCGGGGATGTCGGCGTTGACCGGGACCATGTAGTTGGCGAGGTCGGCGTTGACGATGCGGCCGTCGCGGTGGTCGGTGACGGTGTGTTCGAGGAGTGCCTGGCCGATGCCGCCGACCATGCCGCCGAGGGCCTGGCTGTCGGCGAGCTTGGGGCTGATGATGCGGCCCGCGTCGAAGACGCCGAGCATCCGCCGCACCCGTATCAGTCCGAGTCGGGCGTCGACAGCGACCTCGGCGAAGATCGCGCCGTAGGTGTACATGGAGTGGCGGGCCTCGCCGGGGGTCCAGGTGCCGAGGACCTCGAGGTGGGTGCGGTTGTTGCGGGCCAGGAGCTGCCGGTAGGTCTCCCCGCGTGCCGGGTCGCGCTGGATGTGCAGGCGTCCGGCGCGGACCACGATGTCGGCGGGGTCGGCGCCGTACAGCGGTGAGCGCCGGTCCTCGACGGCGAGCTTGATCGCCTGTCGGCGGACCTTGTCGCAGCCATCCTGGACGGCGGAGCCGACGTTGGTCATGGTCTGTGAGCCGCCGTGGGGCGGGGTCGGCGGCATGGTGGAGTCGCCGAGCCGGAAGGTCACGTTGCGCATGGTCAGGCCGAGCGCGTCCGCGGCGACCTGGGTGTGGGAGGTGTAGGTGCCTGGTCCCATGTCGCTGGTCGCGGCCTCGACCAGGGCGGTGCCGTCGGCGTCCAGTCTGACGCGGGCCTGGGCCGCGTTGCGCAGGACGTCGTAGGTGCCGGCGGCCATGCCGGTGCCGATCAGCCAGTCGCCGTCGCGGGTGGAGCGTGGTTTCGGGTTGCGACGGTGCCAGCCGAACTCGCGGGCGCCGACGGTGTAGCACTCGCGCAGTCTCCGGGTGGAGAACGGGAGCTGGTCGGCCGGGTCCTCTTCGGGTTCGTTGCGCCGGCGCAGTTCGATGGGGTCGATGCCCAGTTCGTGGGCGAGTTCGTCCATCGCGGACTCGATGGCGAAGCCGGCGGTGGCGAAGCCGGGGCCGCGCATCCAGATGGGCGTGTTCACGTCCAGCGCCACCGTGCGGTAGTCCTGGCGGACGTGGGGCGCGTTGTAGAGCATCTGCCCGGTGTGCAGGACCCTTTCGGTGAAGTTCTCGTACGTCGAGGTCTCGGCCTTCAGGTGCTGGACCATGGCGCTCACCCGGCCGCGCCGGTCGCTGCCGAGGCGCACCCGGTACTCGTACGAGGGCCGGTAGCCCACCCCGAAGTAGAGCTGCCTGCGGGTCAGCATGAGCTTGACCGGACGGCCAGTCTCGCGGGCGGCGAGGGCCGAGATGGCGATGTGCGGCCAGGCGCGTATCGCGTTGCCGAACGCGCCGCCGACGAACGGGGAGATGACATGTACCGAGTCGTTCGGGATGCCGAAGACGGCGGCGATGTCCTTCTGCGTGCCCTTGGGCCACTGGGTCTTGTCCCACAGGGTGAGCTTGTCGCCCTCCCAGCGGGCGATGGTGGCGTGCAGTTCCATCGCGTTGTGATGGGCGCGGGCCTGCTCGTAGGTCGCGTCCACCTGTACGGGGGCCGCTGCGAACGCTCTGTCCGCGTCGCCCCGCGCATAGGTCACGGGCTCGCCGGCCGGCGCGGACGCCATATCAGTCGACGTCTTCTCGGCGTCGTAGCGGATGTTCACCAGCTCGGCCGCGTGCTGGGCGGCCTCCAGGGTGGAGGCGACCACGACGGCGACCGGCTGACCGCGGAAGAGGACCTGGTCGTCCTGGAAGACCCGCAGCTGTTTGCCCGGAGGATCGAACGACTCCGGGTTGCCCCGGTAGGGCAGCACGGGTGCGTTGAGGTGGCTGATCACCTTCAGCACGCCGGGCTGGGCGAGGGCAGCGCGGGTGTCGATACCGGTGATACGGCCCCGGCCGATGCTGCTGTCGACGACGACGGCGTGGACGACGCCTTCGATGTCGTGCTCGGCGGCGTACGTCGCCTTCCCGGTGACTTTCAGCCGGCCATCCACGCGGGACAACGGTGCTCCGACGGCTGCCTGCGGCTGCGGACTCACTTAGTGCCTCCTACGATGCGCAACTGACGCTCAACGGTGCGCTTGAGCAACTCGACCTTGAAGCGGTTGTGCTCCAGCGGGCGGGCCCCCTCGGCCGCCTGCTTCGCGGCCTCGGCCCACAGGGACTGCGAGGGCCGCTCGCCGAGGAGGTGCTTCTCGACGGCGGGGAGCTTCCAGGGCACGGTGCCGACGCCGCCGGCGGCGACCTTCGCCTCCCGTATCACCCCGCCCCGGATGTGCAGGGCCACGGCCGCCGAGGTCAGCGCGAACTCGTAGGACTGCCGGTCGCGGACCTTCAGGTAGCCGGACTTGAGCGGGCGCGGGAGGGCGGGGATCTCCACTGCGGTGATCAACTCGCCTTTGCGGAGAGCCTGTTCGCGGTTGGGTGTGCTGCCCGGCCGTAGCAGGAAGTCGGCGAAGGGGATGCTGCGTGTGCCGTCCGGGCCGAGGAGGTGGACGGTCGCCTCCAGGGCGGCGAAGGCCACGGCCACGTCGGAGGGGTGGGTGGCCACGCAGTCGGTCGAGGTGCCCAGGATGGCGTGGGTGCGGTTGTAGCCTTCGAGCGCCGCGCAGCCCGAGCCGGGCTCGCGCTTGTTGCAGGCGGCGGTCACGTCGCGGAAGTACGTACAGCGGGTGCGCTGCATGATGTTGCCGCCGATGGTGGCCATGTTGCGCAACTGGGCCGACGCGCTCAGCTCCAGCGCCTGCGAGATCACGGGGTAGGTCGCGCGGACCTTGGGGTGGGCGGCGGCCTCCGCCATCCGTACCAGGGCGCCGATGCGCAGGCCCCCGCGGCCCGTGACGGATATCCCGCGCAACGGCAGGTCACTGATGTCGACCAGTGCGCCGGGGCGCTCGACGGTCTCACGCATCAGGTCGACCAGAGTGGTGCCGCCGGCGATGTAACGCCCGCCGCTGCGGCCTGCGTTCACGGCCTCGCGGGTGTCCGAGACCTTCGTGAAGGAGAAGGGATACATGGTTGTCAGGCCTCATTTCCCTTGGGCGGTCTGCTCGACCGCGCGCACGATCTTCACGTAGCAGCCGCAGCGGCAGATGTTGCCGCTCATCCACTCGCGGATCTCGTCCTTGGAGCCGGTGTGGCCCTCCTGGATGCAGCCGACGCCGGACATGATCTGTCCGGGCGTGCAGTAGCCGCACTGGAACGCGTCCTCGTCGATGAACGCTTGCTGCAGCGGGTGAAGTCGGTCACCGTCGGCGAGGCCCTCGATCGTTGTGACCTCGGAGCCTTCCAGCCGTACCGCCAGCGTCAGGCATGAGTTGACCCGGCGTCCGTCGACCAGGACTGTGCAGGCTCCGCACGCCCCGGCGTTGCAGCCCTTCTTCGAGCCGGGCAGGTCCAGGTGTTCGCGCAGCAGGTCGAGGAGCGAGGTCCGGTTGTCGACCGTGACGGTGTGCCGCTTGCCGTTGACGGTCAGCGAGACGCGACTGCTCGGTGGTGCCTCGGCGGCCACCGCTTCCCCGGCGCCCAGCAGGGGTGACCCGGCGACCAGGCCGCCTGCGACGACGGCACCGCCGACCGCGGTGGTCGTCGCGATGAACGTGCGCCGGGACGGTGCCGAATGAGCCTCGGCAGAGGGATCGGTGGGGGGAGGAACGGCTGACTCGGTGAGTTCAGTGGACATCTCTACGCTTTCGGATCGGCGGAAGGTCGAGGGCCTGGGGCGCCGGTGTGCCCGGAGGCGGAACCGGTTCGCCACAGCCCGTCCCGCTGGTCACCACCGGGGTGGACAGCGGTCCCGTACTGGTCAGTTGCGATGAAAGATGTGGCGGCAGGACATGAGGAGTCCCGCCGACCTGCCGAGATGCGCGGTGCCGGTCGTGCGTGGGGGTCCGGCGCCGTTCGTCAGCGTGTGGGAGGGCGTTAGGCCAGTGAGCGGTGAAGCCGCCACCGACAGGGGAGCGACACCGACCATGAGGCCGGCCTCCGGACCGCACAGCCGGAGAACGGCTGCGGCGACCTCGTCCGTGTGCCCCAGCCTTCCGATCGACCGCTCTGTCATGATCTTCGCCATGGCGCCGGCCCGGCTCTCCCGCGCGGTTCAGGCGTTGTCGTCGTAGCCCAGGTCTCCGCCCAGTTCGCGGGATGCTTCGGCCTGGGCGAGGAGTTCCTGGGCCTTGGCCGTGACGCCTTGGATGGCGTCGGCGCCGGCGACGAAGCGCTGCAGAGGCTTGTCCTGCTCGGCGATGGTCAGCAGGGCGCGGGCGAGCTTGGCGGGGTCGCCGCTCTGCTGTCCGTTCATGCTCTTCCAGGCGGCGATGGTGGCCGTGGTGCGCTCGGCGTAGTCGTCGATGGTCGGCTCGGGCCAGGTGGTGGAGGCGTCCACGAGCAGCTCGGTGCGGAAGAAGCCGGGCTCCACGACCGTGGTGTGGATGCCGTACGGCGCGACGTCGTAGCGCAGCGACTCCATCCAGCCCTCGACGCCGAACTTGGAGGCGGCGTACGCGACGCAGAACTCCTGGCCGATGATGCCGGCGGAGGAGGAGAGGGTGATGACATGTCCCGCGCGCTGCTTGCGCAGGACGGGCAGGATCGCACGGGTGACATTCATGGGGCCGAAGAGGTTGGTCTCGAACTGCTGACGCATCTGCGCGGGCGAGATCTCCTCGAAGTAGCCGGCGAAGAAGTTTCCGGCGTTGTTGATCAGGACGTCGATGCGGCCGAAGCGGTCGACGGCGGCCTGCGCGGCGGCCTCGGCGTCCTGCGGGCTGGTGACGTCCAGCTTGGTGACCAGCAGGTTGTCCTGCGATCCGCCCAGGGTCTTCTCGACCTCCTCGGGGCGGCGGCCGGTGGCGACGACCTGGTGGCCGGCGGCGAGTGCCTCACGGACGATGTCCGTGCCCAGACCGCGTCCGGCACCGGTGACGAGAATGACCTTGCTCATGAGGATTTTCCTTCTTGCGGGCGCCGTAGTCCGGCGCTCGGTGGGGTGTGGTGGTGAGGCGTGCGTGTGTGCCTGTGGCGTCGCCGAAGGTCCGGACGGACGGACGGACGGCGGATGCCGGGGTCAGGCCTGGTCGGTGGGCATGATCCACAGTTCGCCGACGGAGGCGTGGCGGGGGCGGGTGACCATGTAGGCGACGCCGTCCGCGATGTCGTCGGGGGCGAGGACCTCGGTCTGCTCGTAGAAGGTGCCGATAGCTTCGCGGACCTCGGGCTTGTGGTCGTTGTGCGAGCCGAGCTCGGTGTCCACGCCGCCGGGTTCGAGGACACCGACGCGGACGTGCCGCTGGGTGACCTCCTGGCGCAGGGACTCGGTGAAGCCGTTCACGCCGAACTTGGTGAGGTTGTAGACGCCGTAGCCGTTCCAGGCGACGCGGCCCGCGATGGAGCTGATGTTGACGATGTCGGCGACCCGGCGCGGCCCGTCCTCGGCGGCCTTGAGCAGGTGCGGGAGGGCGGCGCGGGTGGTGTAGAGCAGGCCTTGGACGTTGACGGCGATCATGCGCTCCCACTCGTCGGCGTCCGCGCCGACGACGGGGCCCAGGAGCATCAGGCCGGCGTTGTTGACCAGGGTGTCGAGGCGTCCGAAGTGCCCGACGGCCCGCTGCACGGCGGCCTCGGCCTGGGCGCGGTCGGTGATGTCCGCTTCCACTACCAGGGCGGTGCCGCCGGCCTTCTCGATCTCGGCGGCCAGGTCGGTCAGGCGGTCCTTGCGGCGGGCCACGAGGGCGACGGAAGCGCCGTCCTCGGCGAGCCGGCGGGCTGTGGCGGCGCCGATACCGCTGCTCGCGCCGGTGACGAGAGCGACGGTGCCGGTCAGTTTCGGTGCCATGCGAGAGGAGTCCTGTTCCTTGGTTTCTTAGGTTCTCTGGAATGCGCCGCTGTACGGGCGACGGGGGCCCGCCCGCGCTGCGCCGAGTGCTGGGCATGGCGGTGGCGTAGGGGTGGGTACGGTGGAGTCGGGTGAAGTACACAACTCCGCTCCGCTGTTACGCGGCGGGGATGGCGCCCATCTGCGTGAGGATGCCGAGCATGTCGAGCTGGGCGCGCTCCTCGACGATCTTGCCGTGGGACAGGCGGTAGAACGCGAAGCTCTCCGCGTGGATCTTCTTGCCCGTGGCCTCGACTCCGGCGAAGGGCCCTTCGTGGGTGCCGGTCATGGTGTAACGGATGGCCACGGTGTCGCCCTCGGCCCGCATGTCCTCCACCGTCCACTTGAGGTCGGGGAAGGCCCTCATGTTGGCGGCGACGATGCCGAGGTAGGTGTCGCGTCCCTGCTGCGTCGTTCCGCCGAAGTGCATGACGATGTTCGGGCTGATGAACTTCCTGGCCAGCGCGGGATCGCCGGTGGGCAGGAACTCACTGGTGAAGCGCTGCATGACGCGCTTGTTCACCTGCGCGGTCCCGTGGTTCCACGAGGCGGACTCCGCCGTGATGCGGGGCGACGAGCCGGAGCCGGCGTGGCCGCCGACCGTGCCGGCCGCGTCTGCGGCACCCGTTCCGAAGGCCGCGAGGCCGAGCGCTCCCAGCGCCGTGACGACGACGGCCGGCTTGGTGTATCGACGCATGATTCATCCTTCTGATTTCGGGGGATCGCAGCGCCGACGGCGCCGCGGAAGGGCTGGTTACGGCTGCGGAAGCGCTGCCGCAGCCGGGCCGTTCACACCACCGTGGGCGGTGCACAACCAACAGAACCGTCTGTCGCAGGAGTGTGGGAGTCCCTGATGAGGGGGTCACTGACAGGGACCCCCAACCTGGCGGATGCGCTCGTAGAGTGGAACGCATGACAGGCAGAAACGACCCCTATGACACCAATCGCGATATGCGTGATGATTTCCGCGCGGAGATCCGGGAATTTCTGGGGACACGACGGGCCAGGGTCACCCCGGAGCAGGCCGGACTGCCCTCGTACGGGGGCGACCGCCGGCGGGTCAACGGGCTGCGCCGGGAGGAGGTGGCTCTGCTCGCGGGCATCTCCAGCGAGTACTACACCCGGCTCGAGCGCGGCAACGCCACCGGCGTCTCCGAGAGCGTCATCGACGGCATCGCACAGGCACTGCGACTCGACGAGGCCGAACGCATCCACCTGCTCGACCTCCTGCGCGGCGCCGGCACGACCCGTCCCCCGCGCCGCAAGCCCGCCCAGCAGCGCGTACGGCCCGCAGTGCAGCGCGTCCTCGACTCAATGACCGGAACACCCGCGTTCGTCCTCAGCGGGCGCCTGGACATCCTGGCCGCCAACCCCCTCGGACGCGCGCTGTTCTCCCCGGTCTACGCCGACCCGGCGCGGCCACCGAACAACGCACGGTTCGTCTTCCTCGACCCGCACGCACCCGAGTTCTTCCGCGACTGGGACCAGGTCGCCAACGACATCGTCGCCATGCTGCGCGCCGAGGCCGGCCGCGACGCCTACGACCGGCGGCTGACGGACCTGATCGGGGAACTGTCCACCCGCAGCGAGGACTTCCGTCGCCGCTGGGCCGCCCACAACGTCCGCATCCACACCACAGGCCTGAAACGCCTCCACCATCCGGTCGTCGGCGACCTCGACCTGCCCTTCGAGACCTTCCCTCTGGGAGGCGACGCCAGCCAGAGCCTGCTCACCTACACCGCCGAACCCGCCTCACCCACCCAGGACGCCCTGAATCTGCTGGCCAGTTGGGCCGCGACCAACGACGCTGACGCGTCCGAATCGGTCGGCGACTCCGAGCCGGCCGGGTCGGCCGAGACAGTCGACTGATCAACGATTCACGCGCGTCGATCCGCGGGAGTCGCCAACATCTGCGGCTCAGCGACATGATCCGCCACCGAAGCATCGGCTGCTGTGTGTGCCCTGACCCACGGCTGCGCCACGGCCTTGACTGAACAGGCCTCATGTTCCTGGCCGCACTGGTCGATGTCGCGGCGTCAAGTCAGCCCCCGTTCGACCTGAGAAGCCAACTCACTGCCAGGGGTCAGCGTCACCGTCGAGTCCGCGGCGCAGACCATGTGGGATTCCTCCATGTGGGATTCCCGACCCACGCTTCGCAGCGTGCGACTGCCTCGCTCACTCCTTCCCGTCCCGAAAAAGCGTCGAGGCCCGGATTTCGCGAGGCCGTGCAGAACGATGCCTCCGCCGCAAGTATAACCGCCACGAATTTTTCGGTGTGGTGTGAGCAGACAACACCACGCTCCACAGGAGAACGGTCATCGATATCACGACGGCGCACAGGGAAGAAATTCGCGCAATAAAAAACGAAGGGCGCTCGATGAGTAAGATCTCGAATTCATCCGGTGAAAGAAAAAATCATTGGCCGGGTGGTAGACCTCCGCGAGCCCTCACCGAGGAGAGCTCACGCAGGTTTCGTAAATGCAAAGTCATCGTCCTGATCGCCGTTGTTGCCGCGACGGTGGCAGTACTCTTTTATGTCAACCTGCAAAATGTGCGAGACACGGGCAGGCGAGTAGGTTCCCTCGTGAGCGATGCCGGAAAAGCTGAGTCCGGACAACGGCCGAACGAGCTGGACCGGATAAACCGGGTGGAGCCCTAACGATGCTACGTAAACTGCTGTTCTGGAGCTTCGCGGTGTTTTTTCCGCTCCCGCTGGTGCTCACCTACGATCTCGTGGCCGATGAACCCGAACGCCTGAAGTTCTATATCTTCCTAGGCTTGATTGCCTATACCTGGTGGCTGTTGTCCATCGTGCTCAGTGTGAGACCGCCCTGGCTGCACCGTTTCGTGGGACTTCCGTCCATTTACGGCTTGCATGGAGCGCTCGGCGTAGTGGCAATTTTCGCGGCTTATATACACCGTGACAACTCCTACTCGCCGGACCGGCTGGCTCGAATTCTGGGGGACTGGGGGTTCTACGGGGCGCTCGCACTGCTCTGCTACTCGATTTTCTTCATGAGCGGGTGGTTCGTCGACAGGTCGCGACTGCTGCTGGCGGTCAAGAGAATTCTGGAGACTGTCTTCCGTCGCCAGCTCTCTCTGTGGATTCATCGACTCAACCTGGTGATCGTGGCGATGATCTGGCTGCACGCCCACCTACTCGTGAGAGTGAACCAGTACTTTGCATTCATGGTGCTTTTTGATCTGTACACAGTGATGGCACTCGGGATCTACGTCTGGAAAAAATGGATCGCGCCCGACACGTATCTGATGGGGACCGTCACAAGCAACGACACGCGCGGCGGGGCGACCCGCAGAGTGGCGGTGGGCCTCGACAGTAAAGCGGCGTCCATGCAGCCAGGTGACTTTTTCTTCCTCAGCTTCGAGGGATCTTCTTCTGTGAGTAGAGAATGGCATCCCTTCTCAGTCACCGACGACAACCGCAAGGTACTGAGCTTCACGATTCGGCAGCACGGAGACTTCACTCGCCGTCTCGACAATGTCGAAGTGGGAACTCGCGTCCGTCTGGAGGGGCCATTCGGCCGCTTCGAATCGATTATCCAAGGCCGGGACCGTGAAGCCCCGCTCGTCTTCCTCGGGATGGGCGCGGGCGTGGCGCCCCTCCTCAGTCTGGCAGCAGCTCACCACGCCACGCGAAAGATTCATCTGCTGTGGGCTGTGCGTAACCCAGAAGACGCCTATTACCGTGACGTGCTAGAGGAGTACCAGGCGGCGTCTGGTGGCCGGATGCAGGTCACCATCAATGTTGGCCGGTTCCGCCGCGAAGACCTTGCCGGCACCCTGTCTGCGGAGGCAGTCGCAAAGGGCGCGTTCTTCATCGTGGGGCCGAACCCCGCCGTGTTGGCAAACCAGCGCCTGCTACGGCGCATCGGAGTCTCTGCACGGCGAATACACCAAGAACGCCTCACCATGTAGCCGGTGTGATCACCGTGCCACGCCGCCCCCCAAAAAACGATATCGCTGACGAAAAGGAGTTCACTGAAATGACAAACACTACGCGCCGGAAATTTCTTTCACTGGTCACCGTCGCATTGGCAGGAGGAAGTATCGCAGGCTGCTCAATAGTAGGAGGGGCCGGCGAGGCACTCAGCGATTCCGAATCCTCCGAGACCGTCCCTCCGCTGGACAAGGCACGTACTTTGGTCGCCTATTTTTCGGTGCCGGAAACAGATGATCCGAACAACATGACCGACGATGAGGAGAGCAGCACTCACGTCGTTGACGGAAAGGTTCTCGGAAACACCCAGCACGTCGCTCAAATCATTGGGGGGAGCACGGGCGCCCAAGTGTTCCGCATCGAGACAGCAGAGGAGTTGCCCCTTGACCACAAAACGCTGTCAGATCTCGCACTCAAACAGCAGGAAGAAAACGCAAGGCCGAAACTCAAATCCCTGATCCCGAACCTCGAAGAATATGACACCGTATTCATCGGCTATCCGATCTGGTGGTACGGCCTGCCGATGCCGGTGTACACATTCCTTGAGCAGCACGATTTCAGCAAGAAAAACATCATCCTCTTCACCACCCATGGCGGAAGCCGCCTGTCGGGAACTGTGGAAATCGTCACCGAAAAGCTTGCTGATTCAACCGTGATCAGTAATGCGTTCACGATCTCGCGAGACGATATGGACAGTGCAGAGGCAGAGGTGGGTGACTGGCTCGACAGCCTCGGGGTTTCATGACGCTCGCCGGTTCGCCCGTGGACCGCTTCTGCCTGCGCTTCGGCTCTCGCGCATGACAGGCCCGTCCGTCGCCTCGGGGATGGCGCCGAGACTTTCGGTGCAGCCCCACGGTGCGCGGTATATGCCGTTCTGTCGGCATCGGCAGAGTGGCGTAACCGTCGGGCGGGAGGGCCTCCGAGTCGCGTCGAGGATGGCCTCGTCCCTGGCCCCGGCCTGGGGCGGCTCGGGTCGTCGCACCTCATCCTGTGATAGGTGTACTCCAATTATGAAACGTACCGTAACGTTATTGGAGGGGTGTCCGTGGGTGCAAGCGAGGTCGTCGTCATCGGCGTGGGCGGAATAGGGCAGGCCATCGCCCGGCGGCAGGGTGCGGGCAGCAAACTGCTGCTCGCCGGCTTCGATGGCGAGCCCCTCGCCCCCGCCGGGGATCTCCTATGTGGGCAAGGGGCTTTGGTGGTCTGATTCGCCCCCGTTCTTCACGGCCGCCCGTCCCCGCAGCCTCGCTCCCGGCGCCCGACCTGCGGCATCGGGGGCACACGCCCCCCGATCCCTGTCGCCCGGCACGGCGACCAAACGGTCGGTCCTCGCGGCGCCACGCTTCCAGGGCAGGCAAGGGTTCTTCCCGCCTTGCCGCCTTTGGGCATTCTTTTCGCGCCACCGGCGTGACGTATCGCTGGTTTGCAACGAATGGGTGATGTGTTAAAACTTTCAACTTCATCGGAGTAGGTAACCGTAAGGGCTCCGATATACTCCTCCCCCCCCACATGGAGTCGTAGTGATTCACCACTTCGCTTTCCGACTGGACCCCCCTTATCCAACATCGTTGTCCGTCGCTTTCGTGAGCTGTCACGACATCAGGCTGACATCTCTCGCCGGGGTTAGCGCCCGACGGGTTCGGGAATCGCACGAGCTTCGCACGAGTGATGACGTCATGCTGTTTTATGGATCCGGCATGGCACAGCGGCTGAGGCGTTTCTCGGACAAGGCGGAGAGACTCCTGTTGCCTGCCGTGGTTCTGGCCCACGAGCTCGACTGGGATGACGTGCACTTGGCGTTGGAAAGTGGAGCCACTGGCTATCTCCTGGAGAACCGGTACGCGTACCTGCTCGCCGAGGCGCTGTGGTGCGCCGCCCGAGGTACCAGCATCCTGGACCCGGAGATCGCCGCCGAACAGGTCCGGGTCGCAGTCCGGGCCAGGACAGACGAGGAGGAACGCCTCAGGACGGCGGAGAGGACGAAGCCGGCGAGGGCCACCGGCCGACTACGGCAACTGTCCCGGCGGGAGCGGCAGGTCATGGAGCTGCTCGTCTCCGGGCGGGGCGTCAGCGACGTCGCCCGGGAAATGTTCCTGACCGACAAGACGGTGCGGAACTATCTGAGCCGCATCTACGTGAAGCTGAACGTGCGTTGCTTGTCGGAGGCGATCCTGTACTGGCTCGGGCACCTGGACGCCCCAGCCGCGACCGATACCTCGGGAAATCACCCATGAGACAGATCGTCGGCCTGCCGGGGCGCCGCCTTCTGATTCGGTGCCTTACGCCTGCGTCGGCCTGGTGCGGCCTGTCATTTCGGTCGCGGGCCTACGGGCACGTCCATGCCGGTATCGGCCGAAGGTCGCATCTCTGGTCTCCTCTCTTCCACCGGTGGTGCTAACGCCTCGATTCAGGGCGCGCGACGGAGGTCGGGATCCGGGATCCTGACGGCTCGGAGACCGGAGAACCTGTCTGTGGGCGGCGAGCTTACTTCCGGCTCAGGCAGTAGGGCCTGAGCAGCGGGGAGACATGCCGATCGTAGGCACAACGAGCAGACTTGGCAGCGTGGCGAAACGGCCGCGGCACCGATCGCAAACAGAGTGCGGCACCACCGGTGAAGATGGTGCCGCACTCTGTTCTGTCTGTCGGCGACGGGTGAATTAAAATTCGGCCGTCGGCGACGCCGCCTGGTCTCTGCGCGAGGACGTCTGATCAAAGCGACCGGGCGTAGTGACTGCCCTTCGACAGCTCTTCCTCAGGCTTCGGCCTTCGGCTGATGCGGCACAGCGGCTGCGGTGCGCGCCAGTTGATGTTCCAGACTGTCGGGAGAGTGCTCGGGGTCTTGTGTGAGTCCGTCAGGATGAGGGTGCCGCAGCCGTTGCCGGGCTTGTGCCATTCGAAGTGCACGGTGTCCAGTGCCTCCACGTTGATGTTCCTGAACGTGGTGGTGCCGCCGACCGTGAAATGCACGGGCCTACCGTGCTGCCGGTGCTGGTGTCCTCCGCGTGCGCGCAACCCGCGCCCGCAGGGACGGCCTGGCTTGCGACGTTGATGGTGATCGAGGGGGCCGACGCCGGATACAGGGTCTGTCAAAACGTCTTGCAGTCCCATGCCGTTGAGAGTTGAGGGCGGCAGCGGATCGCTTCGCCGGGGTGGCACCGACCCGGGTGGACCAGTGGCCTTCCCGTTTCGGGGGGTAGCCCGTGATGCCGGCGCACAGCAGCGGAGCGTCGGCGGCCGGGTCGAGGGTCTCGGGAACGCGGACGACGAAGTCCTCCGGGGCGACGATGGCCTCGGAGTAGCCGCCCTGGGTGTGGGCGCCGGGCTCGGCGGGGGCGGGAGCTCCGAAGACGAGAGTGTTTCCCTTGAGGGAGTACTGCTCCTGGTCTGCCTGGCAGTTCTCACACGTGAGGCAGGAGTTGACCATGCAACCGATGCCGACCAGGTCGCCGACCTGGTGGCGGGAGACAGCGGGGCCGATCTCGGTGACCCGGCCGACGATTTCGTGGCCGGGGACGAGCGGGCTGACCGGCAGCGGGCCGAACGTGCCGTCGACGTGGTTCATGTCGGAGTGTCAGATCCTGCAGTACAGGATGTCGAGCTTGACGTCGTGTGGGCCGACGTCGCGGCGCTCGACGGTAAGGGGAACGAGTGGCTTTCCGGCTTCGTGGGCGCCGAACGCGTTGACGGTGGTGGGCATGGTGATTCCTTGGCGCAGGTACGGGGTGATGTCAGGCTTCGGGGATGGCGCGGCCGTAGGCCGCGAGGGTGATGTTCGTGGGCTCGGGGCCGCCGCGTCGGCCGGTCTCCAGGGCGTCGAGGGTCTTCAACTCGTCTGCGGTGAGGGCGAAGTCGAAGACGTCGATGTTCTCCGCGATGCGGCGGCGCCTGGTCGACTTGGGGATCACCGAGCGGCCCTGCTGGAGTCCCCAGCGCAGCAGCACCTGGGCCGGGCTCTTGCCGTGTACCTCGGCGATCGCGGTGACGGCCGGGTTATCCAGGACGCTCCTGCGGTCCTCGCCGTATCCGGGGTAGAAGGTGATGCCGCCGATGGGAGACCACGCCTGGCTGAGGATGCCGTGCTCGTCGTCGAAGTCGAGGACCGCGCGCTGCTGGAAGTACGGGTGGATCTCCAGCTGGTTGACGGCGGGTACGACCGTGGCGGTGTCGAGCAGTGCGGTCAGGTGGTCGACCATGAAGTTGCTGACGCCGATCGCCCGGACCTTGCCGTCCGCCAGGAGCCGCTCCAGGGCGCGGTAGGCGGCGAGGGTCCTGTCGAAGTCCGACGGCAGCGCCTGGTGCAGGATCAGCAGGTCGATCCGGTCCACGCCGAGCTTGGCGGCGCTTTTGTCGAAGCCGTGCAGGGTCTCGTCGTAGCCGTAGTCGCTGATCCAGATCTTCGTCTCGACGAAGATGTCGTCGCGGGGCACGGCGGCGGCGCGGACGGCTTGGCCGACCTCGCGTTCGTTGCCGTACGCGGCGGCCGTGTCGATGTGGCGGTAGCCGAGTTCGAGCGCGGCCGTAACGGCGGCCCGGGTCTCGTCCGGCGGGGTCTGGAAGACACCGAGTCCGAGGGCGGGCATCTCGACGCCGTTGTTGAGGGTGAGGGTCTGCATCACAGGGACCTTTCGTGCGGGCGGGTTTTTGTGGGGACGATGAGGGTGATGGTGGCCGCGAGGGCCAGGGCGAGCAGGACGGCGGACCCGGTCAGCGCGGCACCCGAGCGGGCTGCGATGTCGGCGGCCCCGTGGCCGGTGGAGACCGAGGCGGCTACAGCGGTCAGGATGCTCAGGCTCAGCGCGCTGCCGATCTGGTGCACGGTGTTGACCAGACCCGAGGCGGCTCCCGCGTCCGCAGGGGCGACGCCGTCGACGCCACTGGAGGTAAGCGGGGCCAGCGCCAGGCCCTGGCCGGCGCCGATGAGGACCATCGGCAACGCCACGCCCGTCAGGTAGGGCGTGTGCAGATCGAGGCGGCTGAGCCACCCCATGCCCACCGTAGTCAGAGCGAGCCCGGTGGTGAGCGCCTGCGGCCTCCCCGTTCGCTCCAGCAGTCGCGGCATCTGGACGGCGAAGACGAAGTTGACCAGCGTCATCGGCAGGAAGGCGAGACCGGCCTGCAGCGGCGTCCAGTGGTAGACGCTCTGTACGAACTGCGCCGTGAAGAAGAAGAACCCGATCATCGCGCCTATGTAGAGCATTCGGGTGACGTAGGCGCCGCTGCGCTCCCGGCTGGCGAACAGCCGCAGCGGCACGATCGGCTGCGCGGCCCGTCGCTCCACCAGGACGAACAGGGCGAGCAGCATCAGTCCCGCCACCAGCGGAATCAGGGTGGCCGGAGCGGTCCAGCCGGTGTCGGTGGCGTCCACGATGCCGAAGACCAGAGCGGTGGACCCCACAGTTGCCAGGAGCGCCCCGGCGACGTCGAAGCGGCCGCCCTGGCGCTCGGTCTCGGGCAGGTACCGCACGGCCAGCGCCATCATCGCGATGCCGACCGGGACGTTGAGGAAGAACCCGGCCCGCCACGAGATCAGGTCGGCGACCAGGCCGCCCACCACCAGCCCGAGAGCCGCGCCGAGCCCGGCCACCGCGCTGTAAACGGCGATCGCCCGGTTACGGGCCCGGCCCTCGGCGAAGCTGCGGGTGAGCAGGGACAGGGCGGTGGGGGCCAGGATCGCCGCCCCGACGCCCTGCAGCGCCCGTGCGCCGATCAGCCACCACTGGGTCTGTGCGGCGCCGACAAGAAGTGAGGTCAGCGCGAAGACGACCAGGGAGAACAGGAACACCCTGCGGTGTCCGAACAGGTCACCGGCCCGGGCCCCCAGAAGCAGCAGGCCGCCGAAGACAAGGACGTAGGCGTTGGTGATCCAGGACAGGCCGGTCTCGGAGAACCCCATGTCGGAGCGGATCTGCGGCAGCCCGGTGAAGACGATCGAGTTGTCGAGGATGACCATGAAGTAGCTGATACAGATGATCGTGAGGATCAGCGTCGCCCGGGCCGGGGCGGCAGGGGCCGGCGCACGCACCGTTGTGGCCGGCGTGGAATCCGGTGTGGCGACGTCGCCGGTCCCGTCGTACTTGGGTGCTGCGCGCACGGTGTGTCCTTCGCTTCAGGGTGAGGGTCCGGCGCCGGACTCCCGGCCTTCGGTTCTCTCCCAGAGAACCTCGCGCGGGCCCAGGGGTGGGAGTCACTGCTCTTCCAGGTATTGGCAGTACCTCGCAGGTCCTCGCGGACGGACCTACGGTGAAGGGCAGAGCACGACTGTCATAGGTCGGGGCCGGACCGTCCCGCCGGGATGTGATCACCGACGGCTGAGCGATTTCAGGGAACTGGACGATGGCAGACAGAGACAAGATGAGAGTGGCCGCCGAGGTCAGCGAGTTCCTGAGCACCCGGCGCGCTCGGATCACGCCAGAACAGGCCGGACTGCCGGTCTACGGCGGCAACCGGCGTGTCGCGGGCCTGCGCCGGGAGGAGGTCGCGCTGCTCGCGGGAATGAGCGTGGACTACTACGTCCGCCTGGAGCGCGGGAACCTCGCGGGTGCCTCGGACTCGGTACTGGAATCCCTCGCGCGCGCACTGCAGTTGGACGAGGCCGAGCGCACCCACCTGTACGACCTGGCCCGCGCGGCGACACCGTCGGGTCGGCGCCCTACGGTGACGGCGTCCCGGGTCCGGCCCACGATCTTGCGCCTGCTCGACTCGATGGCCGATGTACCGGCGTACGTGCGCAACGCGCGCTTCGACATCCTGGCCGCGAACACTCTTGGGCGAGCGCTGTACGCACCTCTCTTCGAGTCCCCGCTGTTCGCCCAGCGCGGCCCGGTCAACAGCGCCCGCTTCATGTTCCTGGACCCCGCGAGCAAGGACTTCTGGGTCGACTGGGACAACGGCGCTGACGACGCGGTCGCCTTCCTGCGCAACGAGACGGGCCACGCATCCCACGACAAGGCGCTGACCGACCTGATCGGGGAGCTGACGACCAGGAGCGACGGTTTCGCCCGACGGTGGGCCCGCCACGACGTGAAGTTCCACCGCTCCGGGGTGAAGAACTTGCACCACCCGCTGGTCGGCGATCTCGCCCTGCCCTACGAGGCGATGGAGTTGTCGGCCGATCCCGGACTTCGCCTCAACTTCTACACTCCCGAACCGGACTCCCCGGCAAAGGAGGCCCTGGGTCTCCTCGCCAGCTGGGCAAGTACCGGGACCATCGTCCCGACCGCGAACGACTGACCACCGAGCACACCCGAGGAGAATCCCTTCATGCAGTACCGACCGCTCGGCCGTACCGGCGTCCAGCTCAGCCCGCTCTGCCTGGGCTCGATGATGTTCGGCCCTTGGGGCAACGAGGACGAGGCCGACTCGATCCGCATCATCCACCACGCCCTGGACGCGGGCATCAACTTCGTCGACACCGCCGACGTGTACTCCGCCGGAGTCTCGGAGGAGATCGTCGGCAAAGCCCTGAAAGGCCGCCGCGAGGAGGTGTTCCTGGCGACAAAGTTCTTCATGCCGATGGACCAGAACGACCCCAACCAGCGAGGCGGTTCACGGCGCTGGATCATCCGCGAGGTCGAGAACTCCCTGCGCCGGCTCGACACCGACCACATCGACCTCTACCAGGTCCACCGCCCCAGCCCCGACACGGACGTCGCCGAGACCCTCGGCGCCCTCTCCGACCTTGTGCACCAGGGCAAGATCCGCTACATCGGCTCATCCTCCTACGCCGGCTCCCAGATCGTCGAGGCCCAGTGGACCTCGCGGGAACGCCACCTGGAGCGGTTCGTGACCGAGCAGCCGCCGTACTCGATCCTGGTCCGTGGCATCGAGGAGGACATCCTGCCCACCGTGCGCCGCCACGGCATGGGCACCCTCACCTACAGCCCGCTCGCCGGCGGCTGGCTGTCCGGCCGCTACCGCAAGGACTCCGCCGAGGGGCCCGCCTCCGCGGCCCGCCCCCAGGCCCGCTTCGACATGAACGCCCCGGCCAACCTGCGCAAGCTCGACGCCGTCGAACAGCTCTCGCTCCTGGCGGAGAAAGCGGGTCTCACCCTGATCGAGCTGGCCGTCGCCTTCGTCATCAACCACCCCGGTGTCACCTCGGCGATCATCGGACCGCGCACCATGGACCAGCTGGAGGCGTTTCTGCCAGCCGCCGATGTCACGCTGTCGTCCGACGTACTCGACTCCATCGACGAGATCGTCGCGCCCGGCGTCACCGTCAACCCGGTCGACAACAGCTACGGCGACTTCGAACTGCTTGCTGACCAGCGACGCCGCTGACAGGTCCCGGGCCAGCCGGTCACGCCGGCCAGCCGCACCGACTTCACGCGAACACGGGAGCCCGTTCTGGCGTCCTGACGCACCCCCCCGGCGCGGCTGCACGGACATGGGGTGCCGCGTCCGTCGCAGATCAGGTGGTGTTTGCTGCCCGTTTTCCGCCGGTCGACCGGCGACGGCCCGGTGTCGGGCCCACTTTTTTCGCGCGGATGTAGGAGCCGTCCACGCACGCTCTCGACCAGTCGAGCTCGCCGACGGCGTTCAGTTCGGCGAGCAGGATGCGGTGCAACTGGTCGAAGACACCGGCCTGCTGCCACCGCTCCAGCCTGCGCCAGCAGGTCCGCCCGGAGCCGAACCCCAGCTCCAGGGGCAGGAGTTGCCAGGCTACGTCGTTGTAGAGGACGTACAACGTCCCTCGGCAACGTCGACGATCCGGCCTGCCCTGGCCCGCCGCCTGGACGGCGCAGCCGTCCGGGGCGGAACGGCGTTTCCCAGAGGGCTCGCGAAACAGCGGCACCCGGTGACGCCGAAGCATCGGCGGTATCCACACATGAGCCCCGGAACCGCTGCGGCGCAGTCGTCTTGCGATGGTCAGTTGGCTGGTTTGTGTGCCTGTTCGGGGGTGAGAGGCGTGGCGGTGGGGGTGTCGGTCCAGCTGGCGAGGATGCCGATGGCTTCGGCAGAGGGAGAGGCGGGTTCGGGGGTGTAGATGATGAGGGTCTGGTCTGCGTCGCCTTCCACGGCGAGGACGACGTAGTCAAGGGTGAGGTCGCCGACGAGGGGGTGGTGGAGGCGTTTGCTGCCGGTGGTGTGGGCGAGGACGTCGTGGTCGGCCCACAGACGGCGGAAGGTGTCGCTGTGCAGGGACAGCTCGCCGATCAACTCGGTGAGCTGCGGGTCGTCGGGATGGCGTCCGGCGTACAGGCGCAGCGTGGCCACACAGTCCCCGGCGACGCGTTCCCAGTCGGTGTACAGCGCGGGGGCCGCCTCGTCGAGGAAGACGAAGCGTGCGGCGTTGCGCTCGCGGTGGGGACGGGCCTGGAAATCCGCGATAAGAGCGTAACCGAGTCGGTTCGCCGCCAGGATGTCCATGCGCCGCCCCTGCACCATGGCGGGGACGGCGAGCGCGTCCAGCGCCCGGTACACGGCCGGGCACACGCGCTGCGGCGCCAGTGGCCGCCGGCTCCGTGCGCGGGCCGCGGTGGGGTGGGCGAGATCGAAGAGGTGGGCGCGTTCGGTGTCATCCAGCTGCAGGGCTCGGGCCACGGCATCCAGGACGGTCTGGGAGACGCCCTGGGTGCGGCCCCGCTCCAGACGGACGTAGTAGTCGACGCTCACCCCGGCAAGCTGGGCGACCTCCTCGCGCCGTAGCCCCGGCACCCGGCGGACGCCCGGATGCGGGGCGAGACCGGCCTGCTCAGGGGTGACCCGGGCCCGGCGGGTACGCAGGAACTCACGGATCTCGGTGCTGCGGTCCATGCGTCCACCGTACGGCGGACGTCTGCCCCTCTCACTGCTCAAAGGGGGTACTGCCAGACCCCCGGAAGCGCAGGCCCCTATGCGGGCGCCCGTGCGAGGTCTGTGGGTGGTTCTCTGGATGGCGAACCCACTGCATCGCACTGTCCCGCCCCGGGCAGGGCGTTCGCCGGGCCCGAGGTCCACAGGGTGTCCTGGCTCCTGGTGGCCCGGCATGCGTACGCGTTACCGCTCCCGGCCGGTACCGCGCGGCCCGGAGCGGCGGGACGGGTTCGCCGACGGACGTACCGCTCCCGCGCCGGCGATCACGACAAGGGCGACGGCCACCACTTCCGCGATCCCCAGATTCTGGCCCAGGACCAGGTACCCGGCGAGGGCGGCGACTGCTGGCGCCAGGCTCATCAGCACCGCGAACGCTGTCGGCGGAAGTCGGCGCAGGGACAGCAGCTCCAGGCTGTAGGGCAGCACGGAGGACAGCAGGGCGACCGTCGCCCCCAACGCCAGCGTCACCGGTTGCAGCAGGGCACCGCCCGTCTCCGCGACGCCCAGAGGCAGGATGAGCAGGGCGCCCACCGTCATGGCCAAGGCCAGTCCGTCGACCCGGGGGAACAGGCTGCCCGCGCGGGCGGACAGCAGGATGTACGCCGCCCACGACGCAGCCGCGCCCAGAGCGAACGCGACACCCGCGGGGTTCAGGTCGTCGAGTCCGCCCCGGCCCAGCAGCGCCACACCCGCCAGCGCCAGTCCGGCCCACAGCCACCTGCTCGCCCGGCGGCCGGCGACCACCGACAGGACCAGGGGGCCCAGCACCTCCAGGGTGACCGCG
Organism: Streptomyces griseiscabiei; assembly: GCF_020010925.1. Lineage (NCBI taxonomy): Bacteria > Bacillati > Actinomycetota > Actinomycetes > Kitasatosporales > Streptomycetaceae > Streptomyces > Streptomyces griseiscabiei. Next base: position 2,445,827 of record NZ_JAGJBZ010000002.1, read on the forward strand.
GTTCCCAGCGGGATCCGTGCGATCGCCTGGTAGATCAGGACGTTCATGCCGGCCAGCGCCGCCCCGAAGCCGACGATGACCGCCCAGCCCTCGCGCCCGTGACCGTGCACGGCCGGCCGGCACACGGCCAGCAGAACCAGGGCCGAGATGCCCAGCCGCAGCGACACTACGCCCAGGACGCCTGCCCGCGGAAAGAGCAGTGCCGCCACGGCCGCCCCGAACTGCAGGGAGAACATGCCACAGACGACGAGGCCGACCCCGGTCAGCCGATCCCTCGCCTGCCCCCCAAGGGGCCCGGCGGCCGCGGAGGCGACGGGCGGCGGCGCTGAGCGTGCGGGGGTGTCGGCCATGACATTCGATCCGTTCAGTGGTGGGTGGCAGGGGCCGTGAGCAAAACCTGCGGATCGAGATCGAGGGCGTGCTTGCTCTCCACAGGCGTGATGGACCGCATCTGCTGAACGTGCTCGTCGAGGAAACCGGCGACCTCTGAGCCGGGCAGGCCGCCCACCATGGTCTTCACTTGCTCGCCCTTCTTCGGGACTCCCGGTGCCACGGGTGCTGTGCCACGACGTCCTCAGGCTGCTTGAGGGTGGGGCTGCTCCGCGGGGCGTTCGACGGGGTCCTGAAGCAGCTCGCGCAGTCGGCCCCCGGTCGAACGCGGCCTCGTCTCGGCCGAGTCGATCCCAAGCCTGACTGCGACCGCGCTTATCGCGGCGCCCTCCGTCGGGTGGTTCGGGCGGATCTCCTCGGCCACGCGCACCACGACTGTGCGAGCCGGCCGCGACGGCCAAGCCAGGCAATGCTTTCTGGGGAGAGCGGAGGTGAGCCGGCGGGTCCGACGATCTCGACCGCTGCAGTCCGGGATCCGTGGCAACCCGCAGCCAGTGGGCCTCCCTGTGGCACCTGCCTCCTATTGGTTGCTGAAGGCGGTGTCGAAGGACGCCGTGGGGAGCTTCCACAGCAAGGAGCGGATGTAGCGCACGGCCTCGGCCGCGCCGTGCAGGCGGTCCATGCCGGCGTCTTCCCACTCGATGGAGATGGGGCCGGCGTAGCCGATCGACGCGAGCGCCCGGAAGGCGTCCTCCCAGGGGATGTCGCCGTGTCCGGTCGAGACGAAGTCCCAGCCGCGGCGCGGGTCGCCCCAGGGTAGATGGGAGCCGAGGACGCCCTGGCGGCCGCTGGCTTTGCGGATGCGGGTGTCTTTGCAGTCCACGTGGTAGATGCGGTCGGAGAAGTCGGTGATGAACGACACCACGTCGATGCCCTGCCAGGCCATGTGCGAGGGGTCCCAGTTGAACCCGAAGGCCGCGCGGCGGTCGATGGCTTCGAGGGTGCGCACGCTGGTCCAGTAGTCGTAAGCGATCTCGCTGGGGTGCACCTCGTGGGCGAAGCGCACGCCCTCGGCGTCGAAGACGTCGAGGATGGGGTTCCACCGGTTCGCGAAGTCCTCGTAACCGCGGTCGATGACCTCGCCGGGCACGGGCGGGAACATGGCGACGTACGGCCAGATCGACGATCCGGTGAAGCCGACGACGACATCGACGCCGAGCTTGCGGGCCACGCGGGCGGCCCGCTTCATGTCCTCGGCGGCGCGCTGCCGTACACCCTCGGCGTCGCCGTCGCCCCATACGCGGTCGCGCAGGATCGCCTGGTGGCGGAAGTCGATGGGGTCGTCGCACACGGCCTGGCCGGTCAGGTGGTTGGAGATGGCCCACACCTTGAGCCCGTGGCGATCGAGGATGTCGAGCCGGGAGCGCACGTACGCGTCGTCCTCGTCGGCGCGGGCGAGATCCAGGTGGTCACCGCTGGCAGCGATCTCCAGGCCGTCGTAGCCCCAGTCGGCGGCGCGGCGCGCCAGTTCCTCGAAGGGCATGTCGGCCCACTGGCCGGTGAAGAGGGTGACCGGGTGACGGGACTGTTCTGTCACGACTTCTCCGTTTCGGCGGTGAGCGCTGCGTCAGCGGCACCGATCTCGGTCCAGTCGCCGCTGGCGGCGCTGTGCAAAAGTGCGTCGATGATCTCAAGGGATCGCAGACCGTCGTCGACCGTGGGAAGTCCGGTGCGCTGTTCGCCCTTGACGGCGGCGTAGGTGTCGGCGCAGAACGCCGCGAACGCGTCGGGCCAGCCCTGCGGGTGGCCGGGTGGCACGCGGTTGAGTCGTCTCTGGTCTGCTGCGACCTCACCTTCGCCACGACGGACGACCGTCGCACCACGCTCGGTTCCGAACCAGACGGACTCGGGCTGCTCCTGGTCGAACACGGCCGATCCGAGCGAACCGTCGAGCTCCAGCCACAGCCGGTTCTTGCGGCCTGCGGAGACCTGCGAGATCACGGAGTTCGCGAACACTCCCCGTTCGGTGCGGAACGTCGCGACCGCGATGTCCTCGGTCTCGACGGGCACGCGCTCGCCATGTGCGCCGCCTCCGAAAGAAGGGCCCGAGGCGATGGGTCGCGTGGGATAGGCGATGGAGGTACTGGCGGTGACGGCGGTGAACAGCTCACCTGAGACGAACTCGGCCAGATCCGCCCAGTGCGATCCGATGTCCGCGAAGGCGCGCGATGCGCCGCCGGTTCGGGGGTCGACCCGCCAGGTCGACGCGTCGGGGGACACCAGCCAGTCCTGAAGGTAGGAACCGTGCACGAGCAGCAGGTCGCCCAGGTCGCCCGCCTCTCGGCGGCTGCGGATCTCCCGCACCAGGGGGTGATAGCGGTACACATACGGCACCGTCGCGACCGTTCCGGCGGCATGGACGGCTGCCGCCAGCTCGCGCGCTTCGGTCAGGCTGGTGGCGATCGGCTTCTCGACAACCATGTGGAGACCGGCCTCGACGACGGCATGCGCGTAGGCGATGTGGGTGTTGTTGGGCGTGCAGATGTGCACGACGTCCGGCCGTGCCTCCAGCAGCTCGGGCAAACTCAGGTAACCGGTCGAGACACCCCACTGCTCAGCGGCTTCCAGGGACCGCTCAGGAAGGGAGCCCAGCACGCCGATGACCGTGGCGCCTGCGTCTCGGGCCGCGCGTACATGCGCCGCCGCGATCATGCCGGTCCCGATGATTGCCACTCGGAGCGACCCGGGCCGCGCGCTCACCTGGTGCCTCCTGCCGTGGCCGTGAAGTAGGGGTGCTGCCGCAGGAATTCCAGGGACGCGGCGCTGCTCTCCGCGGGGGTGCCGATGTTCGGCACATCCACCTCGATGACGAACCAGCCGTCGAAGCCATCCGGGAGCGCGGCGAGGACGGCGTCGAAGTCGATCACGCCGCGTCCGGGCTCGGTCCACACCTTCGAGTGGCCGGTCGCCTTCATGTAGTCCTCGCGGCGCTGCTGTGCGACGTTCGCCGCCTCGGCATCGACGTCCTTCAGATGGACGTTCAGCACCCGGTCCGTGTAGTCCGCGACGAGCTTCTCGGGTACGGCGCCCGCCCATCGCAGGTGGCCGGTGTCCGGGCCGAACCACAGCGCGCTGCCGGCGGTGGAATCCAGCACCGTACGCACCTCCTGTTCAATTTCGACGGCCGAGCCGACATGGGGGTGCAGCCCGTATCGCACCCCCTCTGCGGCAGCCGCTTCGGCCGCGGCGGCGAGTCCTTCGGCCACCACCAGCGTCCGGTCCGCGTCGTGTCCCGTACCGACGGCGGGTCGTGCCATGCGCTCGGGCAGCAGGTCGGCGGCGATGAACGCGCTGTCGACGCCGAGCGCGAGCTGCGCCTGTGCGTGACGCTTGATCGCTTCGACGGCCTCGTGGTGACGCTCGCGTTCGTGGAAAGGGGCGCAGAAGTACCCGGGCGCAGCCGCGAGCGAGTGGTCGGCCAGAAGCGTGCCGTACTCGGCGGGGTTCATCTCCGGCGGCAGCTCAATGGTGAAATGCGTGAAGCCGATACCAGACAGCGCGGCCATGGCTTCGTTGAGGACAGCGCGGTCGAGCCGATATCCGCCGTCGCTCAGGATCCAGGGCAGCGGATTGATCGCCGTACGGCGCGTGAGGGGCGGGGAGGTCATGGGGTCAGGGTCCCTTTCTTGATCACTGGCCGCCGGGGGTGTTCTGCTGGTCGAAGGGGTAGTCGACGAACGCGAACGCTGACGCGTCCGGGGCCCAGCTGGGTACGTTGATCGTGCCCTGGCCGCCGTCGAGGGCGACGAGCGTGGTGGGTTTCTGCCAGGCGTCGACCGGCACGAGCCGCAGCTCGACGGGCAGGTCGGCAGGGTGGCCGGTGGTGCCGGGCGGGTAGCTGAGGTAGACGGCGACGTCGCCGGACGGGGCGATGTGCGGGAACCAGTTCACGCGCTCGTCGAAGGTGAGCTGCTCCAACTCGCTCCCGTCGGGCCTGACGCGGGCGAGCTGGGCGTGGCCCGGAAGCTGGGAGAACTGCTCGGTGTTGAAGTAGATCCAGGCTCCGTCGGGCGTCCACTCACAGCCGTCCGCCGGTCCGGGATCGGTCGTGACGGCGACATCGTCGCGTCCGTCGACGCCGATGGTGTGGATGGTGGCCGACGCCCACCAGTTGTCGCCCTCGGGTTCCAGACGTACGTATCCGAGGCGGCGTCCGTCGGGGCTGACGCCGTGCAGGAAGTGCAGCGCGCCGTCGTCGGAGGTGACCCTGCGGGCGACGCCGCCGGCGAGACGAACCTCCCAGATGTGCCAGTCGTTCGTCGAGGCGAACACCGTATCTCCGTCGGGAGACAGGACGTGGTCGTTGTTGACGTCGGGCAGCCCCTGGGCCGGCACCGCCCGGGGCGCTGCCGAACCGTCGACGGGGAGGGTCCACAGAAGTCCGTCGCCGTTGACGAGCAGGCGCCCGTCAGGTGTCCAGTTGGGTGCCTCGTACAGGCGGTCGCGCGACTCGTACACGGTGCGGACGGTCCCCGTCGTGCGGTCCCAGACACGGACGCGCGCCCGCTGACTGCTCCGCAGCCGTCGTGGGGGAATCTGCTCGCTCATACGCTGCCTCCGTGGGCCAGGTGGGCGCGGATGCCTTCGACGATGAGGTCGTGATCCTCCTGCGAGGACAGACCGGATGCGGTGACGGCCGCGACGACACCGACATCCCGGACCCGGATGGGGAACGAGCCTCCCGTTACCGCGTACTCCGCACCCAGCCATCCGATCGCGGCGGGGTCGATCCCCGCCGCGGACAGCCGGGCGTCCACCAGCGCGCTGCTGGCCTCCATGCGCAGCACGACCGCAGCTTTACGGGCGATCCACGTGTCCTGATCGGGCGTGATGCCCGGAAGGGCCGCGCGGAACAGGATCAGGCCGGGCCGCCGGATGTCGATGCCGACCGCATGGCCGGCCTTTTTCGCGGTCGCGGTGATGCGCGAACCCAGTCGCCAGGCATCAGCATGGTCGAACGACTCGAAGACCAGCTCCTTCTCCTGGCCTTCCAGCGTGGTGATGAGATCCGTCATGGAGTCCCTCCTCTGGTTGCGCAGGTCAGGACGCGGTGACCTGGGCTCGTGCCTCGTCGATGCTGGCGAGGATCGAGATGGTCTCGTCGAGTGTGTGCACGGGTGACTCGGTGCGGCCCTCGCCGACGAAGCGCGCCAGCGCCGTGACTTCCCACGAGAGCCCGTCGAACAGCTTGAGGCCCGTGGGATCGCTCCAAGTGAGTTCCGGGCCGAAGGGGTCACCTGCAGAGGAGAGAGCGAAGGAGGTCGGCGCGTAGAAAATGCTGTCGATGCTGAGCGTCGCCTCGCTGCCGGCGATCACGGCGGTCATCGGGGTGCGGGCCTGGATCGAGGTGTGGAGCGTCGACTGCGCGTTCTGTTCGTGGGTGAGTACCAGGGTCGAGTAGGCATCCACGCCCGTCTTGGTCATACCCCCGACGGCGGTCACCCGGGTAGGGGCCCCGAGCACCATCGAGGCGAACTGCACCGGGTAGATGCCCAGATCCAGCAGTGCTCCGCCACCGAGTTCGGGTCGGTACAGACGGTGCTGCGGATCCGCCGTGATCGCCTGGCCGTGATCGGCGAGAACGGTACGGACCTCCCCGAGCACGCCGTCGGCGAGGAGCTGGCGGATGACCGATGTCTGCGGCAGGTAGCGGCTCCACATCGCCTCCATCACCAGCACCCCGGCGGCGCGCGCCGCATCGGCGAGGGTCTTCGCCGCGGCGGCGCTTACGGTGAAAGGCTTCTCGATCAGCACATGCTTGCCTGCCGCGATCGCCGCCAGGCCGACCGCGAGGTGCTCGCTCTGCGGGGTCGCGACGTAGACCACGTCGACATCGGGACGGGTCACGAGCTGTTCCGTGGATCCCAGGGCGAGGCCGATGCCGTGGGTGGCGGCGAACGCCGACGCGCGGTCGGGGGAGCGGGAGGCGACCGCCACGATCTGTTGAGCGGTGTGGGCGCGCACGGCCTTCGCGAACTCTCCGGCGATCCAGCCGGGGCCGACGATGCCCCAGCGAAGCGAAGGCTCTCCTGTACCAGGCAGATAGAGGTGGGGCTCCGGCAGACAGGACGGCAGCATGTCACGCTCCTCGACGTCGCTATAGGCAAACCATTTAGCACGAGCTAAAGTCGGCCGAGCGCCAGGTTAGCACGAGCTAAATCGCCATCATCGGCGAGCGCTCCGCCGGGCGTTCGACATACGACTCAAGGAGGCGTCGATGGCGACGAGAACTCCCCCACCCCCCGTCACCAGCCCGGTCCCCGCCCGATCCGTCAGCAACTGGTACATCGCCGCGATCGGAATCGCCCAGTTCGGGATCTTCATAGCGATCCTCGCGCCCGTCATCGTGAGCATGCAGTTGAAGGCCAAGGAGCTGAATCCCGGCGATCCGGCATCCGTCGTGGCGGTGGCGCTGTCGATCGGCTCGATCGGCGCGATCGTCGGCAACCCCCTGTTCGGGGCACTCAGCGACCGGACCCGGACGCGATGGGGGCGACGACGGCCGTGGTTGCTGGGTGGCACCATGTTCCTGCTCGTCGGCCTCGCTGCGGTGGCCCTCTCGACGAACGTGCTGACGCTGACGCTGTCGTGGCTGCTGTGCCAGCTCGCGTCCAACGCGGCGTTCGCCGCGCTCATGGCCAGCTTCGCCGACAACGTGCCCGAGTCACAGCGCGGACGGGCCTCCAGTGTCCTCGGCCTCGCGCAGAACGTCGCGGTCCTGGCCGGCATCTATGCGGCCACGCTCCTCGTCGCGAACCTGCCACTGTTGTTCATCGTGCCTGGTGTGGCCGGTGTCGCCTGCGTGGTCGTCTATGTGCTGGTCACCCCCGACCGCACCCCGGAGACCCCCGTGGAGTCCTTCTCCCTGATGGCCGTCATCCGAGCGTTCTGGACCAATCCCGTGAAACACCCGGACTTCGGTCTGGCGTGGGCGTCGCGATTCATGATCGTCCTCGCGATGTTCCTGTTCACGACCTTCCGGCTCTTCTACATGCAGGACCACCTCGGGCTCGCCGAGGGTCGAGCTGTCTCAGCCGTCGCTACCGGCGTGCTCCTCTACACCATCGCCCTGATGGCGAGCGCCGCCCTGTCCGGCTGGCTGTCCGACAGACTCGCCCGCCGCAAGGTCTTCGTCGCCGGTTCGACGCTGCTCTTCGGCATCGGGCTCGTCGTGCTGGTCTACGCCGACACCGTGGCCCACTTCTACATTGCCGAGATCATCATGGGCTTGGCCTACGGCGTGTACACCGCGGTCGACAACGCACTCGTGATCGATGTGCTGCCCGATCCGGAGAAGCCGGGCAAGGACCTCGGCGTCCTGAACATCGCCAACTCGCTGCCTCAGTCCTTCGCGCCCGCGCTCGGCGCTCTCCTCCTCGGGCTGGGCGGCGGAGACAACTACCCGGCACTGCTCTGGTGCGCGGGCATCGTCGCCCTGATCGGCGCCGCCGTCATCATCCCCATCCGCGGAGTGCGCTGAGCCCTCGCGCCTACGGAACCGGGGTGGGACAGCAGGAACCCGTCACGCCCCGGTCCGCGCCGGCCCCGTCGACTCGCGCACCACGAGTGTCGTCGCCGTGGCGACGACACGTCGCGGGCTGTCGTCTCCGTCAAGCCGCTCGAGTACCGATCCCAACGTCGCCTCGACCGTGGCCTCGACGTCCTGCCGCACCGACGTCAACCGGTGATACGACAACGACGAGAGGTAGCTGTCGTCGAATCCGACGACGGAGACGTCCTCAGGAACCCGGATCCCCGACCGCGCGAACACCGCCATCACGCCCGCCGCGCACTGATCCCCGCAGCACACGACGGCCGTCGGACGCCGAGCGCGCGCGACGATCTCCCTCGCGGCCGCGGCGCCGCCCTCCTCCCAGAAGTCGCTGGACAGCACCTCGGCCTGATCGGACAACCCGAACGTGGTCATCGCGGCGCGATACGCGTCGGCACGGTCCCGCCCCACACGTCCGCCGAGCCCGCCGACGTAGACGATGTCACGGTGCCCCAGCCCGACCAGGTGCTCGATCGCGAGACCAAGCCCTTCGACCTCGTCGACGTGTACGTTGTCGACCTCCGGCGTCTGCGCCCAGTCACCCAACCAGACGACAGGAACGAGATCGCACGCCTCGGCGAGCGCGACCGATCCTGGGTCGGGGTTGAACGCGACCAGTGCTTCGACGCGCTCCTCCATCAGCTCGGCGACGACGACATCCGTAGACCTCTCGACCGTCAAGGGGCCGAGCACCAACCCGAATCCCTTCTCCGCCGCCCGAACGAAGAGTCTCTCCACGAAGCGCACCTGGAAAGGGTTACGCATCTCGAACATCATCCCGATCAAACGGGTGCGATTCTGTCGCAGCAGGCGCGCGGACGCGTTCGGCCGGTACCCGAGCTCGCCCGCGGCGGCGAGGATCCGCTCCCTCGACTCCGCGCTCGGCCCCGGCACACCTCTCATCACCAGCGAGACAAGCTGACGAGAAACACCGAGATGGTCAGCGATGTCCTGCATCGTCGGCAGCCGACCGGAGCCCTTCCCCTTCCTGGGGATCCGCGATCCCTCCACGCCGGTCGTCATGCGTGACAGTCTCGCATGTGGGGGGCGGCAGCCGCGGAGGGCAGACGGTCCTGATCCACCCGCTGAACCGCTACGAACTCACCAGCGCCGTCGGCCGGCACGGTCATGGGTGAACTCCGTGACCGGGTGGCCAAAGGTGATCGTGCGCACCGGCTGTCAGCTCTGGCCGTGGACCGGCTCGTGGGACCTGCCCAGAGGCACGAGCGGCACTCGGTCGTGGGCGCTCACCGGTCCTGGTGGCCGGAAGGCTGACCGGTTGCTTGGCTTCTTCGGTAGCGGCGCAGGCCGTGAGGATGTCCCGACGACCGTTGCGAATGAGAGCCAGGAGCCGGTCCTGGAGCGCAGGACGCGCAGGACGTTGTCAGGCAATCGGCACGCTTGCGGCAGGTCGAGTGTTTGGCGGCAGCTCGGGTCAGGTCGCAGAGGTGGGCGCATTCGGCGCCGTCGAAATGGAGCGCATGCGCGACAGCGTCGGGTTCCATGGATCTCCCGGGCAGCGAAAGCGGTTATAGCCAGCCCCCTGGACGGACGCGCCCCCTACGGGCGTCTACAGCTGGCTGGTGGGCGCCCGCTTCTGACCTACGATCTCCTTCCCTCATCGGTTCCCCGGCTGGTCAGGGGCACGTTCGCGGAGGTCTTCACGCTCTGGGCATTGATCGCGGACGCCGCAGGTTCGGGCTTGCGTCCCTCCTTCACACGGACCAGGCCGGCCAGGCCGTGGGTGAGCCAGCGATATTCCCTTGTCGCGCCAGGCCGCAGAGTAGGCGTACACGGTGCCATGACTGGGGAAGTCGTGCGGGAGGCCGGCCTTCACCGAGTGAAGGCCCGTGAACCAGAAGGCATCAGCGGAGGATTCCGTCTACCTCCTTTTCGGCCGGCGACTACCCAAGATCACTATCGTGAGTTCTCGTAGACGTGTGGCTTCTCGGCGGAGCCCGTCAGCGCGCCGCAACGGAGTTGCTGCGTTCGCCACGGGCTCCGTCACGCCCCCTTGGTCGGCATAGGGGCCGCAGCAAGGGGCAAAGCTAGTCGCTCGCCGCACCCACCTGACCGCACAAGCGGGATAATAGCGACATATGCCGCGCCCATCCGGAGTGATGCGGCGGAAGGCGGCGATGATCTCCGCGAGAGCGCACTGAGCAGCGAGGAGGGCCGCATGGCCACCGACGAAGCGCCGGAGGCGTCCGCCTACGGCGTCGACGAGGCGCTCAGTGCAAACGTCACCATCGACGGACACGGCGTCGTGACCCGGTGGAATGCGGGGGCCGAGGAATTGCTGGGGTATTCGCCCGCCCGGATCGTGGGACAACCCGCAGCTGATCTGCTGGCCGAGGAGATCGACGAACAGGAGTTGCGCTCTTTCACCCTGATGCCCAGATGGAACGGGCTGATCGCCCTCCGGCACCGCGACGGCCACCGCCTGGAGATCAAAGTCCTGGCGCACAAAAGAGCGCTGGCCGACGGGCGGCGCGAGTGGTTCCTGGTCTCCGCGCTGCCGGGGCTGCGGCCCCAGCCCGACGACAACACGCTCATGAGCTGGGACCATGAGCAGGTCGCGGGCTGCCACATGGCGGTGTACGACACCGGGCTGCGCATGCGCCTGGCCAACGAGGCCACCCACCGTGCCGTGGCCCTCACCGATGACGACGTGCGCGGGCTGCGGGCTTCGGAGATCGTGGACCATCCGTCGATGGAGACGATGGAGCGGTCCATGCTGCGGGCACTGCAGACGGGTGAGCCGCAGACCCTGGAGATCTACGGGGGTACGCCCAGCGAGGGCCGCGAGCACGCATGGTCCCTTGTCCTCACCCCGCTCAAGGACGAAGGCAGTCGTGTCCAGGGTGTAGGCGTGGCCATGCATGACATGACCGAGCAGTACTGGGCCCGTAAGCGGCTCATGCTCCTCGCGGAGGCCAGTAGGTGTATCGGCAGCACCCTGGACGTGACGCGGACGGCTCAGGAACTGGCGGATGTAGCCGTCCCAGAGTTCGCCGACTTCGCCAGCGTCGACCTGCTCCCCTCCCTCGACGTAAACGAGTCGGCCCCGGGATCGGTCGCCCCGTACGGCCCCGTCCCACTGCGACGCGTCGCCCACCAGTCAGTGAATCCGGGAATCCCCGAGGCAGTCGTCGCTCCAGGCCAGGTCAGCAACTACCCGGAGAGCTCCCCGCCGGTCGAGAGCCTCAGGTCGGGACATACCCTCCTGTACCACGCAACCGACTCGGCGATCGCCGAATGGATGGCTGTGGATCAGTCCAGGGCCGCCCGGATCCGCGACTTCGGCATCCACTCGGCGATTACCGTACCCCTGACCGCCCGCGGCACCACTCTGGGCGTCGTCGTCTTCGTCCGCCATCAGCATCCCGAGGTGTTCCACGAGGACGACCTGCTGCTGGCCGAGGAACTGGCCGCCAGAGCGGCCGTCTGCATCGACAACGCCCGGCGCTACACCCGTCAACGCGCCACAGCGGTCACCCTGCAGCGCAGCCTGCTGCCGCAGGCACTGCCGACACAGGCAGCCGTCGAGGTCGCCTCCCGCTATCTGCCGGCCGGCGCCCGGGCGGGCGTGGGCGGAGACTGGTTCGACATCATCCCGCTGTCCGGCGCCCGTGTCGCACTGGTCGTTGGCGATGTCGTCGGCCACGGCATCCACGCCTCCGCCACCATGGGGCGGCTGCGCACCGCCGTGCTCACCCTCGCCGACATCGACCTTCCCCCCGACGAACTACTCACCCACCTCGACGACGTCGTCGCCCGCCTGTCCACCGAGGAGAAAGGCGCCCCACAGCCGGACCCAGGGGCGGAGACCACCGGGGATGTCGGCGCGACCTGCCTGTACGCGGTATACGACCCGGTGTCCCGCCACTGCACGATCGCCCTGGCCGGACACCCGGCACCCGCCCTCGTCACCCCCGACGGCACCGCGAAACTGCTCGACCTCCCCGTCGGCCCCCCACTCGGACTCGGCGGACTCCCTTTCGAAGCGACCGATATCGAACTACCAGAAGGCAGCCTCCTCGCCCTTTACACCGACGGGCTGATCGAAGCCCGCGAGCGGGACATCGACGTCAGCCAGTCCCTGCTCTGCCAATCACTCGCCCAACCGTCCACTTCCCTGGACAACCTGTGTGACGCCGTCCTGGCCGCCCTCCTCTCAGGCCGCCCCTCCGACGACATCGCCCTGCTCATCGCCCGCACCAAAGCACTGGACAGCGACTGGGTGGCAACCTGGGAAATACCTGCGGACCCGGCCGCCGTCGCCCAGGCCCGCAAGAAGGCCATCGCCCAACTGGAGGCCTGGGGACTGGATGACGCCTGCTTCGTCACCGAACTGGTCGTCAGCGAACTCGTCACCAATGCCATCCGATACGGACAGCCACCCATTCATCTGCGTCTGATCCGCGACCGGAACCTCATCTGCGAGGTCTCCGACTCCAGCGGCACCGCCCCGCACCTGCGCCGCGCCCGCACCTTCGACGAAGGCGGCCGCGGCCTCCTCCTGGTCGCCCAGCTCACAGCCACCTGGGGCACCCGCCAAACCCCCCAGGGAAAAACCATCTGGTCGGAGCAGACCCTCCCCGTGAGCCCGTAGAGGCACGCACTGACAATGAGGACCCGCCATCCTGATTTCTGCTGGTCGGCGGGGCTGGTGTGCCGTCTCGGTGGGGTACTCGTGCTGGGCAGGGTAGAGATCGGTAGCACGTGATCGTCCGTCAGGGGCGTCTTCTGGGCTTCCCGGGTGCGGGCCTCGGCTTGCTGCGTAGCTTCGGCCGTGGGAGGGATCTTCATCGTGGACGTGCTGACGTGGACGGGGGTCATCGCCTACGGCAGCGTCACCGACTGATGAACACCCGGCCGCTGTCCACGCCCGCCACGGGCGGCCCGGAGCCAAGGACCCGCCCATGAAGCACGAAGCACAAGCGCTGCCCCTGTTCGACGAGGACAGGCAGCGCCCGCTGGCCGACCGACTGCGGCCGCGCTGGCGCGTGTTCCGTGCTCGAGTTCGTGAGCTGCAAAACTCGCGGATTTCTTTGCGCGGAACGCTGGGTCAGGTCGGAGCAGCTTAGGCCCGTCAGTTTTCGGGACTGCGCTGCACCGCCCCGAGCATCCGGATGTGGCGCCACACGGTCGCGTAGCTGCGCTGAGCCTCGCGTATCCAGGAAGGAATAGAGCGCCAGTCGACGGTCACTTCGCGTTCGCCCCAGGCCGCCTGCATTATCCGTTGATCGCCGGCGAAGTCCTCGACGAGATCGCGACGCAGGAAGAGCAGGTGGCCGCGCCAGGGCTCATCCACGCGGAAAGCCGCGGAGGCGCGCCGGCCGTCTAGGCCTACGAGGTCCAAGGTGCCAGGCAGTTGGCGCAGGCCGAACCGGGCGGCGAACTCGTACGACGGCACGTCATAGGCCCCGCCGAGCCCGGTCTCCGAAGTGTTTTCGGAGGCGAAATCTACAGCGACCTGGTGGAGTTTGATGCCGTTGTCCTGCCAGTGGCGGCGCAGCGCCGGGGGCGGGACGGCGTCTGGCACGCCGAAGGGCAGCTTGAACCTGGGGATCCACGGCATCTCGGCGGCCAGCACGTCACGGACCGACGGGAGCGCGGGGAAGAAGTCGTTACCCAGGTAGGGGCGCTCGCTGGCGAGTTGGTGTGCGGATTCCGCGTCCTTCGGGTCCAGGAGGAGGGTGCGGAAGAACCCGAACACCGTTCGGCCCTCGCGGCGGTGACTCAGATACCCCTCGACCAGAAGCCAGCCGCCGTCGACTCCGTAAATTTCCTCGGGTGACCACAGTCGGTCCGGGATGGTAACTGTCCCGGACGTGACCCAAGTCCGATCGTCCGTGGCCTCCGCGGGCGCCCACGGCGGAAGGGGCACGGGCACCACCGGGGGCGTGTCGGGGAAGGTCGGGTCGATGTCGGGCATCAAACGTTCCGCGGTCCCGAACCGAGCTGGTGCGCGGCCGGCGTCCACGAGGCGGCCGACCATTTCGTGATACCCGATCCAGCCGTACTTCTTCCCGTAGCGCTCCACGTTCTCGTGGGTGCTGGCAGGCCGGTCGGTACTCGTTGCGATGGCCTGGTCGACACTGCTGAACTCTGCCTCACGCCAGCCTAGTTCCCAGACGCGTGCCATGACCTCGGCGCGGGCCCTGCGGTAGCCGGGATGATCGAAATCGTAGTTGTCCCGGCCGTTGATCGCAGTTCCGATGACGTAATTCTCGAAGTCCATGCCGAAGGTGCGGTCGCACTCCTCGGCGTTGGGGTCGTCGTCCTCCATCACCTCGGCGGGCGTCACGGCGGCGAACCTCGGTGCAAAGGCGTCGACACCGTCGGGGACCGCAGCGGGGTGGAGAGTGCCGGCGAACTCGTAGACGGCCCGTACGTAGCCGCGCAGCTGCTCGTGGGAGGTGGGTGTGGTCCCACCGTCAAGGAAGCTGTCACGCAGTCGCACCAGCCAGTCCCGCAGCGCTTTCTCCAGCGGTCCGCCGGGATCGGGCAACTGGTGGGTGCTGACGGCGCCGAACGCGGCGGCGACGAGCCGTTCGACGACGTAGGGGTCGTCGACATCGAGCATCCGGGCAGCGAGGTCGAACAGTCGTTTGGGCTCCGGCCGGCCGTAACGCTGGAGGGCTTTCGTCGCCAGGTCCCGCATGCCCGTGTTCGTGGAGGCCAGCAGCCAGGCGGTGGCCAGGGCGTCCAGGTCGTCGCTCTCGGCGCGACTGTTGCTCTCGGTCCACCTGTCGATCGCTCGGTTCAGGTCTGCGGTGAGCCGGCGAGTCCGGCCTCGAGCCCATTCGGTCCAGCGCAGGTCGCGTTGGGAAAGGGGCAGTTGGCGCAGGACCTGGTCGAGGAAGGTGGCGTTCAGGCGGTGCGAGGCGGACCTGCGGATCTCCCACAGACGGTCGAATGCGGGCCGGCCCTTCCTGTTGTTTGGGCGTGCGGTGACAAGCGCGGTTGCGAGAGCTTCGACAGTCTCGTCGTCGAGAAATCCCGACTCGGTGGTGAGTTCCTGGGCGAGCGCGGTCGAACGGTGCTCATCTGGGGCGACGCGCCACAGGTGGTGCCCGGTGAAGCGGCGCGGCAATAGTGAGATGAGAGCGATGAGGGTGTCCTCGCCGAGGGGGTGCGCCTCGTTCCCCACGAGGGATTGCCAGAGAGTCGTCTCCGCGAGCTGCTCGTTGACGTCCGCGTAAGGCATGCGCACCAGGATCGCGTCGGCGATCAGGTATCCGGCGAGGCGGTCAAAGACGAAGCCGCACTCGGTGTCGTCGGAACCCCTGATCTCCTCGCGGAAGATCACTCCTTCCTCTACGAGGCGCCGGAGCAGGCTTTCGTCCCAGTTCGGCTGGTCGGCGTCGAGGATTCTTCGCGCTTCGTCGAACGGGAGCCGGCGGACGTTGTGCGTCCACAGGTGTCTCGCCATAGTGGCGAGGCGGCGCTTGATCTGGTCGGCTGGCACCGAAATGCGGGCCGGGTCCAGGGCCAGCCTCTCGGTCACACCATCGCGGTACAGCTCGAAGACGCCGATGAGGGACTGCGGCAGCGCCTCCGCGCCCACCGGCACCAGGCGGTCGTGGTTCGCGGCCTCGCAGTACATGCGGACGAACAGCGGGTTGTGGAAAGTGTCGACCGGAAGCCAGGTGTCGGCCGGGTTGATGAGGTAGTGGTCGAAGTAGACGCGCAGGATGTCGTCGACTTCCGCGTGCTGCCACTCCAGTTCCAGGGTCACGGTGTGCTGCGGGAGGGTCTGGTCGGCGAGCACCTCGCGGAGAGTGACGATCACCGCGACGTGGGGATAGCTGCCCAGGGCCGGTACCAGCCCGGCGAGCAGGGTCCGCCACTTCAGAGGCCGCTCGGCCTCGTTCAGACCGTCGATGATGAGCGGTATCCGGCAGCCGGCACGAGCTCCGGCCGAGTTGAGCGCTTCCAGGAGATCCTCGAAGCGGTCGACCCTGAGTCCGGGTATCCGTCGCGCGAGGTCGTCGAGAGTGTCGCCGGTGTGCAGGCTTGCCCCCTGGATGAACACCCCGGCTGTCGGCCGGTCCTTCGGCGAGGTCATCTGCGCGGCGAGGTGGGTCTTGCCTTGCCCGGCAGCGGCGACCACAGCGAGCAGCGGGGCTTCGGCGTCCGCTCGTGTCTCGGTCAGCCAGTGAACGATGTCGCGGATCTCGGCTCCGAGACCGGTGACGAGCGGCGCCTCGGGAAGGCGACGCTGCCTGAGCTTCAGCACCAGGCGTCGCAGCGTTCGCGGAGAGGTTCCCGGAGGCTGATGGTCGGCGAGGCGCTCGCGCACTTCCCAGGGCCGAAGGTCCCTCCCGGCGTCAATGACGGCGCGCAGACCGTCGACGAACCCCTCCAGATCGTCGACTATCTCCTCGGCACCGGCACCGGCACCGGCACCGGCACCGGCACCGGCACCGGCACCGGCACGGGTATCGGTGTCGAGGCGGTCCAGGGCTGCGCGCAGTGCCTGGAGCCGTGCTGTGACGTCGTCGGTGCGCTGCTGCAGCCACTCGAACGACGCCGGACGCAACAAGGCCCGGTCGATGCGGTGCTCCACGTGGTGAGCGGTGTGCAGCTGCGGGGCCCACCGGGCCGTAACCGGTGCCACAGATTGCTCGTGGGTTCGCGCCAGCTTCTCCGGGGTGAGGGCGAGTTCGCCGAAGAAGGTGGAGCGGAGTTCGTCGTGTCCGGCCAGTTCGGCGTCGTAATTCTCGGCGGACCACAGTTTGACGCGGACATCTCGCCGACTGAGTCCGTTGATCCACTCCTCGTCACCCTTGGCGGGCCTCTGTGGCAGGCAGAGCACGAAGTCGGTCAGTCCTACGACGTGTTTGATCGCCTTGGTGAGGGAGTCCTCGATCTGCGTGCGCTGGCCTGCGCTGAGCTCGTTCTTGCTGTTGAGGATGAACCATTTGCACGACCACCCCCAGATCCGGTTGGGATCGCCCAGGTCGCCGGCGTGGTCGACGTGCATGTAGAACTCGACGCCGGGTTGGTTGCGGCGCTCTCGCATAGTGCCCAGCGCGCCGTAGCGGCGGGAGACTACGGCCCGCGTGAGCGCTTCGAAGTTCTGGTCGGCCGCGCCGGGTAGGCGTGCCAGCTCAGTCAGATCCACCGTCGCTCCGGCTGTTGCTCGCGTCCGTGGCATCGGATCGGGTGACAGCGTCCTCGTCCCACGTGTGGCGCGAGAAGACCTCGACTTTCGCACCGTGGTGGAGGAGCACCTTCAGGAATCCCTGGACGTCGGACTCGTCGGTCCAGATCCGGACCGTCTGCGCCTCACGGGTGACATTGTGATCGAGAGCGAAAGCATCGACGTCGGACCGCCCCATGTCATAGAGCTTCATCTGGCTCAGTGCTTCGCCGAGTTCGCGAGGCATGCGTTCCTCGGGACTCCGCCAGTCGTCGTCGGACCACGCAGCCTCGGCGAGGGCCTGCAGTGCCTCCATCCGCTCCTCCGCTGCTTGCGCACCGGTGACCGTCTCGAATCGGCCGATCAGAACGAGGTTCATCGAGTGCTCCGAGCCGTAGCCGTTCCAGATCCTCATCCCGTCTCCTTCAGCGTCTGTACGACGTCCATGATGGAGCCCACGACTGGCAGTCCCGTGCTTGCGTAGGCGTGGGAGCGCAGGACGCCGGTCGCGTCGAGATGCATGTGCGCGTCGAGGGGGAGTTCGCCGGGGATGGCCTCTGCGGTGGGCAGTGCTGCTTCGAGGCCGGTACGGGAGATCGCGAGTCGGACCTCGGTTCCTGCGGTTGCGGCCCATTCGACGAGGCGCTGTGCGTCGGCGTCGCTGATGCCAGGGGTAGCCGCGGTGGGCTGCTCCGGCAGGAGCAGCAGTTCGGACGCGCCGACCTCGTCAGCGAACGCGGCGAGGTCGTCAAGTTCGCCGATGGTGTCGGCGTTGATGACCGCGTTGATGCCGAACGGAGCGAGCGAGCTGAGCAATCCGGCCGCCTGGACTACGGCTGCGAACGGCCGGCCGCGGAGCCGCTCGTAGGTGGTGCCGACCCCGTCGACTGACAGACGCACGAAGTGCACGGCCCCGCGCAGGGAACTGACGAGTTCGGGTGTGAGCCGGTGCCCGTGCGTTGTGAAAGTCACCGCCATGGACGTGGACTGGGCGATCTCCGAACAGAGCTGGGCGAAGCGTCGGTACGCGGTTGGCTCCCCGCCTCCGAAACCAACACCGAGGCATCCGGCGGCGTCGAGTTCCACCGCCCAGGCCAGCACACGGTCTCTGTCGAGCGCAGCGGCATGCTTGGGCGCGTAGCAGTAGAAGCAGCGGAGCTCGCACGCGTTCGTCAGCGCTATGGACAGGTACCGCGGAGCACGGGAGAACAGCCCAGCGGGAACACGCACCTCGTCGAGCAGCACATTCACCCCGGAGACGCGGTCGAACAGGTGAACCCCAGATGCGGACATGCGGATCTTGCACCTCATCGACAGCATGATGCCACTGCTGTCTGCGATACCGAGGTGCGACTGGGAAATGTTCCGCGAACGGAATGCCTATCCACGAGGTCTCGTCGACAGTTCTCGGGACGGACTTGGCTCCGGCCGCTGCCTGTCAGTCGTGTTCGCTCCGTCTAGAGGCTAGGTTGATCACTCCCATTCTGTGCTCCAACCTTGATTCCAACTCTGCGTGATCGAGAGTGAGTTGCCGGAGAGCTTCTGCGTACACCTTCACGGTGGCTCGAAGATTCCTGTTCTCCCGGCGGAGGTCCGCGATCTTATCTGTTGCGGGTCTGCTGTTAGGGACGGCTGGTTCTTCTGGGGTTTGTTGGCTGGCGGCCTGTTGTTGCTTGAACCAGGTGATCAGGTGCGGGAAGTTGCGGTAAAAGGTCGGGTGGGCGATGCCCAGGCGTCGTTCGACGGCGGTGATGGTCGCATGCCGGCCGGCGTCGGCAGCCTCGCGCAGGACGATGTGCATAGCCGTACGGACTTCGTCATCCGTGATCGTTGGCCGTGCCACCGTTGGCCCCCTTGGGGATGTCGTTGTCAGCGAGGAACTGTGCGACCTCGTCCCGTCGTTGTGCGAGACGGCCTCGGAGGTACGGGGCCATCGTGGGGTCGCCTAGGCGCTCTTCCATTTGGAGCAGCCAGCGACGCAAGGCGTCGATGTTGCCGGTGGTGAGGGCGACGTTTCGGCATGCGAGGGGTTGACAGTGCTGGAGCGACGGGCCGTCGGTTTCGGACCGGCGGCACAGCGCCCGGTCGGGGTTGTAGACGCAGGTCACGAATTCTCCGGGGTAGACATGTGGGTCGTGCCGTGTGATGTGGCGCTGGAGGCGCCTGCGGTCCGCGATCACCTTTCCGGGAAACTGCACATCCCCCGCGATGGCCTTCAACCGTGCTTCGGCTTCCTCGCCTGCGGGTCCGGTAAGCCGCCCGGGGGCGGCATCGAGGACGAGATCGCAGAGCTGTTCGCCACGGGTGAATGCCTGTTCGGCTTCCACTTCTTGGCGGAATCCGGAGGATGATGTGCCGGCGTAGCCCTCGAACATCTGGATGCTGTGGTGGCGGTACTGAATGGCGCCTGCGATCGACCCGCCTGGCTGTCGGGCGATGGACCAGGCCAGTGTCCGCCTGAACTGACGAGTGGTGAACCTCCATGGGCGCCCGTCAACTGTGGGAATTCCATCGCTTCGCCGACGCTCGGAGCAGTAGTCATTGACCCAGGCAGAGAATGCGTTGATGTCGTTGACCGTGGTGTGTGATTGCTTGGGGTGGGGTGTCGAGTCCTGGTCCACTTCCTTGCCCCTGGTGCGCTTCGGTACGGGAGGCGACGCGAAGAGAAGGCGCTGGGGCACGGGCACCAGCCGCTCCAGTACGTCGACGGCTCGGGCCACCGTCGCGTTGACGACCCAAGTGGCCTGGATCCCGAGAGGGGTGTTCTCTCCCTTGAAAGCCTGGCTGGTCAGTTTGTACCTGATGGGTTCGCCATCCTCGTCGCACCACCGTTGCAGGCAACCCCGTTCCAAGTGCTTGATCTCGGCGTCGCGCATTCCGGACAGGTAGGCAATGACGATGTAGCAGGCAGACTGCAGCCGTCGTAGCATCGTCCCGATCTCGTCGGTGGCGACGGCCCGTAGCCATGGTTCGCTGTCCAGGGAGGCATGGACAGGCGTGCGAAGGTAAGTGGCGTCGTCCAGTCCTACCTCGTCCAGGGCTTCCTGGATGAGGTGCCAGTACATGTGCTGTTGGCTGATGGTTACCTGGTGCACGCCCGCTTCGCGGGCCAGATGGTTGAGGTTGACCGGGGCGCGGCCCTGGATCGGTTTCGGCGTCCTGCCGACACGGGGAAGAGGACGTCTGTCCGCGCGGTACTCGGACAGAAGGGCGGTCAGCCGTCGCGTCGTGACGCCGCGAGTTCGATCGACATCAGGCACGGTGGCCTGCAGATCGGCCCAATCGCTCCGGGCCCGCAGAACGTCGTCGGCGAAGTCCTCCACCCAGCGCAGCGCCCACGTCATCAGCGGCGCCAGGACCTGCTCGGGGATCCTCGGTGTCCGATTCTCGCGGGCCTGTGACCTCTGGCGGCGGCCGTGGACGGTGGCGTCGAACCAAAGAGGATGTGGGTCGAGCGGCAGAGTGTCGGACGTGAGTTTGCTGCGGAACTGCCACAAGAGCCGTACCGAGGCAAGTTTGACCAGATCGTTGCCGCGGGAATTGCGCTCGCCCTTGATATGCGCCTGGAAGTCCAAGAGGTCCTGTGATGTCAGAGCATTCAGCTTCGTCCCCCCTCTCTGGTCGACCCACACCAGGAACTGGTTGATCTGGAGGAACCGGGCATAGATAGTGATGACTCGGATTTCCTTGTGCCCTGGGGGAAGATCGATGACCAGCAGGGCGAAGATCAGTTCCTTGACCGTCTGCCGGAACTGTATGGGAACGTCGAGGAAATGCAGGGATATTTGGCGCTTGTGGACCTGGTGTACAGCTGGCGTAAGTACCCAGATGTTGTCGCCGAAGCGTGAGGTTGTCACCAGTTCAATGTGCTCACGCAGAGGGCGGGAGCGCAGGACGAACGCTGTCGGAGGAATGGACGCGAAGTCGGAATTGGGTAGGGCGAGAGAGGTCATCGAGGTTCCTGGGGGCCGCTGAGGAAGTCGAGATGAAGGGAGACAGGTTTCTTTGTAGCGGCCTTGGACTGCTGTGCTTCGCTGAATTTGGGCAGAATCAACCGGGTGAGCGCGAGCCAGGTCCGTCCATGTTCCTCGACCCAATCGTCTAGTGGCAGCGTGTCTCGGGCCGTCTGCAAGAGATCGCGGACGGAAAGCAAGGCTGGCAGGTGGTGTTCGGCGATCAGTGCGTTCGGACAGCGCAGGCAGGTCAGGAAGGAAACGTTGCAGACGTCCGCGTCGGTGAATGGGCTGCGATGGATGGCCAGGCAAGCACTCGCCAGGGTGTCGAGTTCGCCACGGATCACACGACTGAGAATTTCCGGGCTGATGCCGAGATCGTCCGCCATGGTTTCGGGGCTACGTTTCGGGGTGGCCTCGCCGTCGGCCACCAGGATGCGTGGGCGAAATGCCCGAGCGTTGGCCTCCGCTTCGTTGATGGCTGTGGTCAGTACCTGGTCGGCCCAATCACGGATCCGGGGGTCGCCTTGGAGATAGTGGACAAAAGAGACGTCCATGGTGTTGGTGCGTGAGGCGGAGGGCAGGTGGCCGCCCACTGCCCGCGTCCGTCGTACTTCGACGGTTGTTTTGAGGCGATTAAGGTTGATCTCCAACGGATTTCCGTCGTCGTCGGTCAGCCCATGTGCTGCTCCCCATCTGCCCAGTTTCAAGTCGCGTGTCAAAGTGAGGGCATACGGGTCGATGTGGCCGAGCGAGGAGTGCTTGCTTTGCCCGGCGGGGTCATCGGCCGGCCGCCCGGCGATGCCGGCCCAGATACTCCACACCCGCGTGTCGCCTGTGAGACGGCGGCCGCGGCGCATCAGATCGTGCAGCAGCAGGTAGAAGCCGCCGGGGGTGTGTAACTGGCGACTCTCGCTGGTGCCGATCTCCCAATGCACGCTCTCGCGACTCTGTGATTTGCCTCGTCGACGCTTGGTGAGGGCGACGGCAACCGCGCGTCCTTCAAGGACCCGGTGCTGCGCCGGGAGCTCCTTGATCGTTTCGCTGTTGCGGCCAGTCAACGCGACTCCCAGCAGCAGTAGGGGCGCTAGGTCGTCCTGGGTGAGGTAGAGATGCCGCGCGAGGGCGACGCGCGCGAAGCGGTGCTGTACTCGCTGTGTGAGGCGGGTGGTCCAGGTGACGTCGGGGATGTGGCCGGTTTGGTCCATCTCGTCGAGATGGGCAGCCAAGGTGCGGTCCTCGGGGCCGAGGTCGTCAGGGGCATTCCGGAAGGTCTGCAAGAGGTTTTCGCCGACCCGAATTCGTTCCCGGATGCCCACCACGTCGCTGCGAGCGGCTGTGACCAGTGCTCGGAACTCTCGGTCCGAGTAGCCGGGCCTGCCGACGGCTTTGGCACCGTTGCGATGGTGACCGGGTTGCTGCAGGAACTCGCGGAGTTGAGGCGACAACTCTGTGTCAGGGGTGACTGAGGCGAGCACCATGCGCAGGAGGGCCAACTCGGTGGCCACGGGGCCGACCTTCACGGTCTTCAAGCGCTCAAGGCGAAAGCGCTCCAGGTGTCGGGGCGTGAGTTCCCCGAGGGTAGTGGGCCGTGTGTGGAGGGACTCGAGGAAGGCGAGCAGTCGGCGGATTCCCAGATAGGCGCTGTTGGCGCTGGACTTGGTCCGAAGAGTGCCAGTCGGTCCGGTCCGGGCCGCGAACGCGATCGCGAGGTCCCTGTGCATACGCGGCAATGGCAGCCGAGTGAAGTCGTACTCCTTTGTGCGACCGTCCTCGCCGGTGAACCGCACCGTCAGCGCACCCTGCTCGCTGTGCTTGACGGATATGGAGTCGTACGGTCCCGAGGGCATCGCGGAGCTACGGCCAGGACCAGTGGGTGCGAGGCGGGACTGGTGCAAGATCTGCTCGCTCATGCCGCGCCCTCGGAATCTGCCGTGATCTCGGAGGCAGGCTGGGCAGCCGCAGCGGCGACGGGTTCCCACGTGTCCGGGACCAGGGCCATGCGGGTTTGCATCTCCAGTTCCTGGAGGGTGTGCAGATATTTCAAGGTCGTGGTGATCGACTGGTGGCCGAGTCTGATGCGAACCCAGTTCAAGGGGTCACCGAAGACCATCTGGTAGGTCTGGCGGTGCCCGGGGTTGGACTCGGCGAGGTCATGCAGATGTCCTCGCCAGAGCTGTTCAAGGGTGATGACGGCGAAGGAATGCCTCAGCTTGTGAGGGTGTGAGGACAGGTCCACCCCCGCCCGGCGGCAGCGTCGGTTGCCCGCTCTGAATACCTCCTGCCAGCAGGAAGTTCCACTGGGCAGGCCCGATTCATTGAGCCACAGCGCGGCTGGCTCCAAGCCGTCGGGAGTGACGATGAACAACCGCTGCCGCTCATGGCTGTCGAGCTTGTCCACTGTGATCCGATTCCCGCCGACGAAGACGGCGGGGTCACGCCGGTCGGTGACGATCAACGGATCGCGGACCTGCTCGTACAACCCCTTGTCGCGGGCGTAGTCGATGGCGTCCAGCCGTTCCATCTCGGCGTAGTCCCACAGCGCCTGAAGGGCCGAGGCAGGGTAGTAGACCCAGCGGGCCGAGCCGCCCTTCGCGATCGCCTCAGGCAGCCATGCGCGGGCGTTGTCAGCTCCGGGCAGCAGCGTGGGGATATCGAACAGCGAGAGTGCGGTCTGCTCGCACAGCCTCAGTCCGGTGCGGATCATGAGGTCGCTGTAGGTGGCGTTGCGGGAGGCGAATCTGCCCCGGAAGGACGGGTTGGGCAGCCCGGATGCGGTAAGACCGCGCAGGCCTATGTCCCGCCACAACCGGTACATGGCCGCGGTCATCCACTCGACATCGTTGAGAGAGCCTTGTCGGGATGCCTCGGCGGGAGTGGTGGTGCCGGCACCGCGGCGGTGAGGATCGCGGATGCGGCTCTCGCGCTGGACGATCGGGTTCGCGCGCGTATAGCCGTGATAGACCGCCCAGTTGTAGAAGGTGTTGATGTCGGCGACTTCCCGGTCCCACGTCGTCAAGGCGACATGCGGTCCGCGGGGGTCTGCCGTCCTCCACTGTTTGTAGGCGGCGCGATCCCCCGAGGTGGCCTCGCGCCAGTCGCGACGGCCCCGGCTGACCCACAAGAACGTGAGCCATAGCACCAGGTCGTAGGCCATGGCCTGGCTTGTGTTGACTGGCGCGGCCTTGAGCATGCTGTCGAAAATGTGGTTGAGCTGGATGTCGTACCGGCCCTTGGGGCTGATCAAGTACGGTTGCCGGTCCAGAATGTCGTGGTCGTCAAGCCACTCGTCCAGGTCCCACAGCGTGTCGAGGAGCAGGTCCCCGCTCTGGGGGCGGGGCAGGCCGCGGCGGGTGTGAAAGACCCGCCATCGTGTGTCACTCATGATGCCTGTCGCAGCGGTTGGGGAAGGATCGGTGGATCGGGCTGCTGCTGAAACCGGGGATCAGCCGCCGCTGGCCAGCAGTGAAGCGTACGCGCGCCGCACCTGGAGCAGGGTCGGCTCCAGCGGCAGACCGGCGTCGTCGGACAGGCGGTGGCGGTGGGCCCACTCCTTCAACAGCGGGGCTGCCGAACGCGGTGGCAGGGTGCCGGGACCCGTGAGGGACCACAGGCACCACAGCCGGTCAGAGTCCGACGCCCGGCGTGCGCGTTCGGTGAGCCGGTGCACCATTAGGTAGAGGTCCCCCGGGCCCAAGGGCTGATCGTCGGAAGCCCGAAGCTCCCATCGAAGGTGGGCGTGGCCTCCGTGTCGGTGGTCCGGAACTCTGATGGTTACGGTGCCCCGTACGGTGTCATGCTGGTGTGAGGCGGGAAGATTCAGGAGCTCGGAGGGGCGGAGCCCGGAGAGCCCGGTTCCCAGTACAAGCAGTGGTGCTAAGTCCTCCCTGGTCAGGAACAGGCCACGGGCGACGTCGGCTCT
Source organism: Streptomyces griseiscabiei (assembly GCF_020010925.1). Classification (NCBI taxonomy): domain Bacteria; kingdom Bacillati; phylum Actinomycetota; class Actinomycetes; order Kitasatosporales; family Streptomycetaceae; genus Streptomyces; species Streptomyces griseiscabiei. The sequence continues at coordinate 2,470,798 of NZ_JAGJBZ010000002.1, forward strand.
CCTGGCCGGGCTGTTGGTCCGGTCGAAGAGATCGAGGACGTGGAGGTCGAGGCTTTCGATCTCCACGTCGGTGACGGCCGAACTGGGCGGGTCGGCCCGGTACGCCGCCAGCAGGCTGTCGCCCCGGTCAATTCGGTCGCGGACGGCGACAGCGTCACCCACGGCCGCGCGCATGAGTTGCTCGAACTCGCGGCGAGTGAGGCAAGAAACGGGTTGTTCCCGGGTTGGCCGCAAGAGGTTCCTAGCCAGTCTTGAGCCCGGTCGGGTGAAGGGAGGGCGACCCCCGGTAGCAACTAGAGTTCCGACCTCCGGAGACAGGCTGCCGTATGGTGCATTCCGCAGGAGCCTGCATAGCGAAGCAATGTCTTGGTAGCAGGCGCCCGCGGAAGCCATGGTCCTCCGGATGGTTACGTATTGCCCAAGGTGCCGTTCGCGCAGGGACGACAGGGAATCCAATGGTTCGCCCAATGAGTCCAGGAAAGCCAGGAAGCGCCGTACGGTGGAGAAGCACGCCTGAGCCGTGGGCAGCGTGCCTACCGACTTCAGTGCCTCGGTCAGGCACTTAGCCATCTCCAAGTGCAGGGCGGGGCATGGTAGTTCAGCCAGCCTGAAGGTGTGCGTGCGGCCGTCAGTGGCCCGGAAGACAACCGCCGTCGGAGACAAGCTGGGAGGCGGGGGTGGTTCGCTGCCGTCAGAGGAGAGCGCAGGCATGGGCAACACCTTTCGTGCGGCAATTACGCACAGAGGAGCCCCCGCCGTAAACCAGGGGGCCGGGCAAGGACCGGATCCGATTTAAGGATCATCCGAAGGCCTGCTCCGTTGTCCCGGGAATCCCCATATGGGTGATCACTTGACGCCGTGTTCGAAAATGACTTCGAACAACGGGTTGCCGCGCTCGTGTGCAGTTGGCGGTGAGGCAATGCACCAAGCGTCGATCATCAGCCATCGAAGGGCAGGATCGCGCCGGTCGATGTGACCGTTGAAGTCGGGGTCGAGCGCGCGCGTTGCTTTCCAGCCGTCGCTGCTCCGCTGTCCCGTCAGCAGAGCAGCGATCTGGACTCATCGAGGATCGTGCACCAGCTTGTTCAGCGAGCAGTGGCGAGAATGAGTGCAAAGCCGGCGTTGGTGTCTGCCCAAAGCTGATTCGTACGGAGACCCGCTTCAGTCATTTCTTCCTGAAGTCCGTCTTGGGTGAATTTCGCGCTCCGCTCAGTGATCCATTCTTCTCCGCGAGTGAAATTCACTGCCAGGTCAAGGTCCCGGATTTTGACGAGCTGCTCGACTCGGCTGCGCAGCCGCATTTCGATGTGGCTTTCCGTGCCGTTCCACACCGATACGTGGTCGAAGGCATCCGGGTCGAAGTCGGCGTTCAGCTCACGGTTCAATACGTGCAACAGATGCTTGTCGAACTCAGCCGTGACGCCTTGAGCGTCATCGTAGGCGGCAGTCATTTCCTGCTCGGTCTTGACCAGGTCGGCGCCGATGAGAAGGAAGTCCTCGGGACGCATGATGTCTCGGAGCCCGCGGAGGAACGGGCCACGGGCGGGTCGCCGGAAATTCCCCAGCGTGCTGCCAAGGAAGGCGATGAGGCGTGGGCCGTCCTCGGGCAGCGTCGGTAGGACGAGGGAAGTCGTGAAGTCGGCGCGGAGGGCGTGCAGACGGATCCCCGGGTAGTCCCGGACGAGTTGGGCGCTGGCCTGATGGAGCGCGTCTGCACTGACGTCGACAGGGACGTAGTGCAATCCGCTCGGCCCCAGTGCCTCGATGATCAGCTTGGACTTCGTTGAGCTCCCGGACCCGAGCTCGACCAGGCTGCGGGCTCCGGTCCGCACGGCGATGTCCTGGGCATGGAGTTGGAGCAGTCCCAGTTCCGCTCGCCACAGGGGGTATTCCGGGAGCTGGGTGATCTCCTCGAAGAGTTCGCTGCCCCGGGCGTCGTAGAACCACGTGGGCGCAGTGGACTTCGGGGTGCGGGCCAGTCCGTCGCTGATGTCAGCGCGCAGTGCCTTGGCGTAGTGCTCGGCCTCGAGAGTGTCGGTGTAGCCATAGGCCCGGTTGTCGTTCATGCGTGCCTCTCTTCGGTCGACGCCACATCGGCGGAGTGCCGGGATCGCAGTTTCCTTGTCGAGCGCGCAACGCCGGCAGCAGCGGGCACCCTCCCCATCACCGGGCCGCTGGGCGCACGGGATGACCGACGGGACCGGGGCGCAGGCCGAGTCCTTCCGTTACCGATCCGGCTTCTCTGCCTGGGCTTGGGCACACAGGTGGGCCTTGGAGTGCGGACAACGGACAGGATGAACGACCCACATAGCTCGGCCGTCACCCCCGCCGCGTCGTCGTACGCGGCGACCAGCACCCCCGCGTCCTTGACCAGGTCCGTGCCCAGCAGCAGCGCGTCCCCGGGGGCCAGCAGCGCCCGGACGGCGGTCAGGAACGCCGCCCGCTCCGCCGGCACCAGATTGCCGATCGTGCCGCCGAGGAACGCCACCAGCCGCGGCCCCGGCGTCTCGGGCAGCACGAGCCCCGCGGTGAAGTCGGCGATCAGGGCGTGCACGTTCAGCCCCGGCCGCTCGGCGACCAGCGCCTCGCCCGCCAGCCGCAGCGCGCTCTCGCTGACGTCGACCGGTACGTACGTGTGCAGGCCGGGCATCGCGTCCAGCAGGTGCCGGGTCTTGTCGGAGGAGCCGGACCCCAGCTCGACCAGGGTCCGCGCCCCGCTCGCCGCGGTGATCTCACCGGCCCGGCCGACGAGGATCTCCCGCTCGGCACGGGTCGGGTAGTACTCGGGCAACTCCGTGATCCGCTCGAAGAGTTCACTGCCGCGCGCGTCGTAGAACCACTTCGGCGGCAGCGTCTTCGGCGTGCGGGTCAGACCGTCCAGGACATCGGCCCGCAGGGCGGCGTCGGTGGCGTCCTCGGGCAGGGTGCGGGTGACACGGAACGGGCTCACGCGGAAGGCTCCCTCGGTGGTTCGGAGGCTGTCTCGTCGTCGTGGTCGGGTCGGGGGGATCCCTCCAGTTCCTTGAGCGGGGTGAGCAGCACGTCCGTACGGCTCGCCGCGAGCAGCGTGCGGTCCGGGACCTCCACCCAGTGCGGATCGTCGTCGTACGGCTCGGACGCCACGACCGTGCTGCGGCCGGGCTCGGCGCGGTACCAGAGCGTGTCGCCCCAGGCCGTCGCCGCGATGGTCTCGCCGTTGGTGAGCAGCAGGTTGAGCCGTGAGCCGGGGGCCGCGCGGGCGACCTCCAGGACCGTGTCGGCCAGTGCCTGGCCCTCCTCGTCACCGGCCCGCAGCCGGTTCAGGACCAGCGCCCACACGAGCGCCGAGTCGTTGCGGGCCTCCATCGACAGCAGCTCCACGGCGGGCAGCCCGTCGGCGAGACGGGCGAGCGACCGGGGCCACCCGGCGACCGCCCCGTTGTGGCTGAACAGCCACGCCCCGGCGGCGAACGGCGCCGCCGCGGCCTCGTCGTCGGCGCCCGCCACCGTCGCGTCCCGTACGGCGGCCAGCAGCGCCCCGGTGCGGACCACCCGGGCGAGGTCGGCGAAGGACTGGTCGCCCCAGATCGGCCCGGCCCGCCGGTAACGGCCCGGCACCGGGTCGCCCTCGGCGTACCAACCGACCCCGAAACCATCGGCGTTGACCGTCCCGTACCGCTGCCGCCGGGGCGCCCACGACTGCCGGAACAGGGCGTGCGGCGGATCCACCAGCACCCTGCCCAGTGCGGACTCCGGTCCGAGATAAGCGATATGACGGCACATCAGACGACCTCCGGGGAGGCGTCGCGGGCCGTGCGGAACCCGCTGAAGATCTGCCGCCGGATCGGATAGTCCCAGTTGCGGAACGTCCCCCGGCACGCCACCTGGTCCACGGCGAACGAACCACCGCGCAGCACCTTGTGCTCGGGGCCGAAGAACACCTCCGAGTACTCCTTGTACGGGAACGCCGTGAACCCCGGGTAGGGCAGGAAGTCACTGGACGTCCACTCCCACACATCACCGATCAACTGCCGTACGCCCAGCGGAGATTCGCCCGCCGAGTAGCTGCCGGCCGGGGCCGGGCGCAGATGCCGCTGGCCGAGGTTGGCGTGCTCGGGCGTCGGGTCGGCGTCGCCCCACGGGTAGCGGGTGGAGCGGCCGGAGACCGGGTCGTGGCGGGCGGCCTTCTCCCACTCGGCCTCGGTCGGCAGCCGGCGCCCCGCCCAGCGGGCGTACGCGTCGGCCTCGTACCAGCACACGTGCAGCACGGGCTCGTCGGCCGGTACGACCTCGGTGACACCGAAGCGCCGCCGCAGCCACTGCCTGCCGTCGCGCCGCCAGAACAGCGGCGCGGTGATGCCGTGCGCGCGGATGTGGTCCCAGCCCTCGGCCGTCCACCAGCGGTCGTCGTCGTACCCGCCGTCGGCGATGAACGCCTGGTACGCGCCGTTCGTCACCGGGGTGGTGTCGATGTGGAACGCCGGGACGGTCCGCCGGTGCGCGGGCCGCTCGTTGTCCAGCGCCCATGGCTCGTCCGAGGTCCCCATCGTGAACTCACCGCCGGGGACCAGTACTTCGGCCGGTCCGGTGAACAGCGGGACGGGCTCCGGGTCCGGCGCCGACAGCACAGCCGGTCCCTTGCGGAGCTGATGGGTGATCAGCATCGTCTCGTCGTGCTGCTGTTCGTGCTGGGCGATCATGCCGAAGGCGAAGCCCGCGTCGGTGAGCCGGGTGCCGTGGAAGTCGGCGCTCTCCAGCACGTCCAGCGCCCGCCCGCGCACCTCGCGCAGATACCGCCGGGCCTCCTCGGGCGCCAGCAGCGGCAGCGAGGTCCGCGCGGCACGCGGGTGCTCGAAGGCGTCGTACAGCCCGTCGATCTCGGGCCGCATCGCCTCCCGCCCGGCGACGTTGCGCAGCAGCCACAGCTCCTCCTGGTTGCCGATGTGGGCGAGGTCCCACACCAGCGGCGACATCAGCGGCGAGTGCTGCGCGGTGAGGTCGGGTTCGTCGACTGCGGTGGTCAGGAGCGCGGTGCGGGCCCGGGCCGTGGTCAGCGCAGCCAGCGCGCGCTCCCGGAGTATGCCGGGGTCGGCGCCGGCCGTCGGGACCGGCGTCTCGGGTGCGGTCATGCGGGGATGTCCTTCCCATGGAACACGTCGAGCAGATCGTCGGCCGGGCAACGGCCCCGGGCCACATGGCGGTCGGTGTACGCCACGACCGCGTCCACCACCTCGGTGCTCGCGCCGAGCCGGGGCAGCGCCTCGGCCGCCGCCGCGAAGCAGACGGCCGCCGCCTCCCGCAGTTCGGGATCGGCGAGCCCGTCACGGGTGGCCGCCTCCCACAGCGGATTGCGCGGCGCGGGCCGTGAACCCGCCCGCTCGGCCAGTGGCTTCACCGTCCGGTAGGCCGTCTCAGCGGCCTCCGGGTCCTCGAACAGCGCCGCCGTCACGGCGAGCGGCACGATCCACCCGTCCTCGCCGGGCTGCGCGTCGATCATGCGCAGCTCCATGTGGCCGCGCGGGCGGACCGGCGGGAACAGCGTCGTCAGGTGGTAGTCGAGGTCGGCGCGGGTCGGCGGGGTGTCGGATCTCGTCCACTCCCGGAACGTCATCGCCCCGGGCACACCCCAGGGGCCCTCGTCGGCCCGGACGCACATCACGGGCGCGTCCAGCACGAGCCGGGCCCAGGCCCCGCGCGGATCGCCGTCCAGCACCGGGGCGTCGGTCCGGGCCGGGTCCATGGCCGCCCACAGGGCCTGCCGGGTCGAACGCCAGCCGGTGACCCGGCCGTGCGCCAGCGGGGAGTGCGCGAACGACGCCACCAGCACCGCGCCGAGCTGGTGCGCCAGCCACCAGCGCCGCCGGTGACCGAGGGGGCCCGGTTCCTCGTACCCGGCGTCGAGGCACACCTGCACCGAGGCGGAGGAGCACATCATGGACCGCCCCTCGGGTCCGAAGCGGTCGAGATAGATCTCCATCGCGTCGTACCGGGGCTCATGGAGGTAGCGGGTCGGGGGGTTCCAGGGTTCGTGGCCGAAGCCGCTGATGCCGAGCCCCGCCTCGCGCAGTGTGGCGCGTACGGCGGTCAGGTCGGCGGAGACGGACCCGACGCACTCCATCAGGGAGGCGGCCGGTGCCGAGCTGAGCTCCAACTGCCCGCCGGGTTCGACGGTCAGCGGGGAGTTCAGGGTCAGGGTCCGCAGTGCGGCGTACGCCGCTTCGAGTCGTGCGGGTGTTGCCGGGAGCCGCGGGTCACGCAGCTCGTGGACGTGCCATTCCAGTTCGACACCGAGGGTGCGGGGTGGACCGGTCTTGAAGCAGATGCCCCGTACCAGGGCCTCCACCTCTGCCTCGGTGACCGCGGAGCGTCGCTCCGTACAGTCACTCAGCGCATCTGACATGTCGGGATCCTCCTGAGATGCCGATCTCGTCGCCAAGCCGCAGACCCGTTCCCGATGGGGGGCGGACCGGTGGCACTCGTCCCACCCAAAACCCTTGCGCCGCTTTCGCACAAGGGGCCATATCGTGGCAATGCGGACCGGATGCGGTTCGACGATCTCTGTTTCCAGGGACTTCAGGCACCTCTTCCCGTACCCGTACCGGGCCATTCACACGGGAAACTCCGTTGCGGACACTCACCAGCATCACCCAGGATGCGGCCATGAGCACGACGGGGGAGATCGCGCGGGAACCGCGCGCGACGGACACGGGGGCGACGGACCCAGGCGCGACGGACACGGGGGCGCCGCGATGAGCGCACGCCTGCGGGGAATCGCCCGCGAGACCGAGGCCATCGTCGCGGCCGGGCGCTATCGCGCCCCCGCCGGCCACGAGGTGTCCCTCGCCGCCGAGGTGGCCGCCGCACGGGCCGGCACCCGCCTCCACGGCCCGGACCCGGTGCCGATCCCCCGGATCAGCCCCGTCCGCGCGGCCGTCGAGGTCACCGGCGAGAGCAGTCTGGAGGCCGCCGGCCGGCTGACGGCCGCCGACCCCACCGCCGTGGCCGTCCTGAGCTTCTCCTCCGCCCGCAACCCCGGCGGCGGCTATCTGAACGGCGCCCAGGCCCAGGAGGAGGCCCTCTGCCGTGCCTCCGCGCTCTACACCTGCGTCCGCGAGGCCCCCGCCTTCTACGCACACCACCGCACCCACCGCGACCCGTTCTACACGGACCGTGTCATCCACTCGCCCGCCGTCCCCGTCTTCCGGGACGACCGCGGCACCCTCCTCGACACCCCGTACGCGGTCGGTTTCCTGACCTCACCGGCCCCGAACGCCTCGGTCGTCCGCCGTACGACACCGGAGCGCGTCCCGCACCTCCCGCAGGCGCTCGCCACCCGCGCCGAACGCGTCCTGGAGACGGCCGTGGCGCACGGCTACCGCCGCCTGGTCCTGGGCGCCTGGGGATGCGGCGTCTTCGGCAACGACCCGGCGCAGGTGGCGTCGGCCTTCCGCGCGCTGCTCACGGACGGCGGCCGCTTCGAGGGCGCGTTCGCGTACGTGGTGTTCGGCATCCTGGACCGCACCAAGGACCAGGCGGTCCGCAGTGCCTTCGAACGAGAGTTCACGGCAGTCGCGCCCCTCTAGGGGCGCGGGGAACTGCGCGACCAGCCCCTACCGACCCGCGGTCGGCGCACGGCGCTATCGCCACCCGTACCGCTCCCGCAACCGCCGCACCACGGAGTTGAACCGCATCCGGTCGAGCGCGCACGCCTCCCGCCGCATCCCCGCCTCGTGCAGCCGCAGCACCCGGTCCACGTCCACCCAGGAATCCCGCCCCGACCGATCCCACGGCCCACTCCCGATCGGCACCCACTCCCGGTCCCCGTCGTGCCGCTTGCTGGACAACTGCACGGCCAGCAGCGTCCCCCGATCCTCCCGGGCCACGACGAGCACGGGCCGGTCCTTCCCCCGCCCGTCGTTCTCCTCGAAGGGCACCCAGGTCCACACGATCTCCCCGGGATCGGGGTCCCCGTCGTGCGCGGGCGAGTACTCGGTCCGCACCCGCCCGACATCACGAGGCTCGGCCTCGGTGGTCGCGGTGGGCCCGTAGCGCCCCGGCACATCCTGCTCGGCAAAGGAAGTCACGGGCTCACGCTAGCCGTTGCCGAGACCCGCGCCCCGTCAGGGGCGCGGGTCCATGTCGATCAGTGGAGGCTACGGCGCTCCTACTCCTTGTCGACCTGCACCTTCTCCACGGCGGCCTTCTCCACAGGCACCCCGTTGACCCCCGCCGGGCCGCCGGCAGGCCCCCCGTTCTGGTTCATCGACGACAGCAACTGCCGGGCCAGCCCCAACCCGGTCCCACCCATCGTGAGCGCCTTGGCGAACATGTCCGCCATTCCGTCCGCCCCGTTGAGCAGCACCATGTTGTCGACGTTCCCGAACGCGGACGCGCCGGCCTGCACGATCTCCGGCCACCTCTCGGCCAACTGCTGCGCGATCACCGCCTCCTGGTTCTCCGCCAGCGCGGCGCTCCGTGCCTTGATGCCCTCGGCCTCGGCGAGCCCCTTCGCCCGCGTGGCCTCGGCGGCGGCGAGCCCCTTGGCCTGCCGGGCGGCGGCCTCGGCCTCACCGGTCACCTGCGTCGCGGTCGCCTCGGCCGCGGCCGCCAGTTCGGTCTCCTTGGCCTTGGCCTGCGCGGCGGAGATACGGGCGTCGCGTTCCGCCTCGGCGAGCGTCCGTTTCTCGTAGGCCTTGGCGTCGGCGGGCTTGCGGACGTCCGCCTGCAGCTGCTGCTCACGCCGGGCCGCCGCCAGCTCCGCGACCCGGGTCTCCTGGACGACGACCTCCTGCAGGGCGGCGGCCTCGGCGAGCGGACCGGCCTGCTTGGCCTTCGCCGAGGCGTTGTCCCGCTCGGCCTGGTAGCCGGCCTGGAGGATCTCGCTGTCCCGGGTGGCCTCCGCCATGCGCGCCGCGGCCTGCTGCTCGGCCTCGGTGGCGAGCCGGTTGGCCTCGGCCTGCGCGATCCGGGCGTCCCGCTGGACGGCCGCCGCGTGCGGCATGGCCATGTTCTTGATGTAACCGGTCGGGTCCTCGATCTCGTGGATCTGCAGCGAGTCCACGATCAGACCCAGCTTCTCCATCTCCGTACCGCACGCCGCCCGGGTCTGGCCGGTCAGCTTCTCGCGGTCCCGGATCATGTCCTCGACCGTCAACCCGCCCACGATGGACCGGAGATGACCGGCGAACACGTTGTGCACCCGCTCCGAGACCCGCTTCTGCTGGCCGAGGAAACGGCGGGCCGCGTTCGCGATGGAGACGAAGTCGTCGCCCACCTTGAAGATGACCACGCCCCGGATCTTCAGCGGGATGCCCTGGAAGGTCACGCACTCCACGGCCAGTTCGGTCTGGTTCAGATCGAGCGACAGCTTGCGCACCGCCTGCATACCGGGCAGCACGAGAGTGCCGCGCCCGGTGACGATACGGAAGTTCATGCCCTCCGTCAGGCCCTCCATCTTGTGCTTGGAGCCGGAGATGATCAGAGCCTCGTTCGGCTCGGCGACCCGCCACATGAGCTTGAACAGCGCGATCAGTACCAGGGCGACCGCTGCGGTCGCCCCCGCGATGATGCCGATGAACATCGGCACACCCCCCTTGACCTGGTGCCCTTTCGGCACCGAACGTCCGGAGTGTCCCGCGTGGACCGGCGGCGGTACAGGTACCGGGGGATCGTTGTTGCAGTCCTGATGCCAACCGGTGGCGGAAGACCGACACACGGCGATCGACGGACCCGACGGACCGTCAACTGTCGTACGCCGCCGACACATAGACCGTGCGCGGCGGCAGATACTCGATCACCATCACGAGGGTTCCCGGTTCGATCCGGTCCTTCGCGGAGGCGGGGTACGCGAGAAAGTGCTCGGCGCCGCCCCGCACCCGGACGATCACCTCGCCGACGAGCCCGGGACCGACCGCACCGGTCACCCGTCCCATCAGCCCGACCATCGACGCTTCGTCCATGGTCACAGCCTACGGGGCACGGCGCGGGCATCGAACCCGCTCACACCGCGGGCGAATCCGCCGTCGCGCGCTCCGGCGGCCACAGCTCGTGCCAGCGCTGGTCCGCCTCCAACTGCGCGGCCAGCGACAGCAGAAGCGGCTCGCTGTTCGCCGGGCCGAGCAACTGCGCGCCCACCGGCAGCCCGTCGTCCACGAACCCGGCGGGGACGTTCACCCCGGGCCAGCCCAGCACGTTCCACGGCCAGGCGTACGGGCAGGCCGCGATCATCGCGCGGTCGGTGCCGAGCCCGCCGAGGTTCAGCATGGAGCCGACACGCGGCGGGGGAGCGGCGGTCGTCGGCGCGAGCAGCACGTCGTACCCCTCGAAGAGCGCGCCGATGCGCCGGTGCAGGGTGACCTCCGCGCGGCGGGCCATCCGCAGGGGCGCCCCGCCGAGCAGCCGGCCGAGGCGGGCGGCGTCGAGGGTGCGGCGGTCGAGGAGGCTCTGCTCGGTGATGGCGCCGACCCGTTCGGCGATACCGGCGGTGGCGCGCGGGATGAAGGTCAGCCCGATCCGCCCGTATCTGGGCTCCGCCTCCTCCACGGCGTGCCCGAGCCCGGCGAGCCGCTCCGCCACGGCCCGCACCCGCTCCTCCACGCGGGGGTCGAGCCGGGCGGGCAGCGCGGTGAACGGCGGCTTCAGCGACAGCGCGATCCTGAGCCGCCCCGGGTCCCTGCCGACCGCCTCGGAGGCCTTGACGGCGAGCGGCCGGTGCAGATCGCCCTCATGGTTGCCGCTGGCCGCGTCCAGCAGCAGGGCGGCGTCGGCGACCGTGCGGGCGAGGGTGCCGTTGACGGTGATGCCCTGGAAGGACTCCGCGTGCGGCCAGGTCGAGATCCGGCCGCGCTGGGGCTTGATGCCGATGAGATGTGTCCAGGAGGCCGGGATACGGACCGACCCGGCGCCGTCCGAGCCGAGCGCGGCCGGGACCAGGCCCGCGGCGACGGCCGCCGCCGATCCGCCGGAGGAACCGCCGGGGGTGTGGTCCGGGTGCCAGGGATTCCGGGTGGCGCCGAAGGCCGGCCCCTCCGTGAACGGCCACTGCCCCAGCTCGCAGGTGTTGGTCTTGCCGACCACGATCGCCCCGGCCGCCCGCAGCCGCCGTACGGCCTCGCCGTCCTCCGGCAGCGAGGGGAACTCCCCCTGGCAGCCGAACGCGGTCGGTTCGCCCGCCACGTCCATGTCGTCCTTCACGGCCACCGGCACACCGAGCAGGGGCCGCCGCCCGCCCTCCGCCAGTTCCTTGTCCGCCGCGTCCGCCTCCACGAGCGCCGCCTCGGCCCGGACCAGCCGGAACGCGTTCACCGTGCCCTGGCTCGCGTCGATCCGGGCGAGCGTCGCCTCCACGAGCGCCCGCGACGTCACCTCCCCCGCGGCCAGCGCGCGAGCGCACTCCACGAGACCCGGCGCACGGTCGACACCCATTCGGAACACCTCCGGAAGCAGGATTTCTACCGAACGGTAACGTCCGTGCGGGCGCGACGGTACAGCGCGGACAACGTGCCTGACGGGCGCGGCGATTCGTGGTGGCGGCAGGGTGAGTGACGCGCTCGCTCAGCCGCGGGCCAAGTGCCGCATGGTGAGGGCCAGATGGAGGCGCAGCCGGCCCCGGGGGGTGCGGACCGGCCAGCCGAGGAGGGCCTCCGCGTGGGTCAGACGGTCCTGGAGGGTGGAGTGGTGGACGTTGACGTCGCCGGCCGCCGCCCGCAGGCTGGCCGTCGAGGCGACCGCGTGGAGCGTGGCGAGCATCCACGGGGAGTCGGCCGCCGCCCGCTCCAAGTCCCGTACGTCCGGCGGTGGTTCGGCCCCCGGGGCGATCAGCTCGGCGAGCAGGGCCAGCCCGCCGAGGTCGTCGGCGTACACCACCCGCTCACCGGGATCCCGTGCGCCGCCCTCGGCGGTGAACCGCAACGCGACCCGCGCGTCGTGCCAGGACTCGGGCAGCCGGCGCACGGGCACCGCGGGCCCGACCCCGACCCGCCCACCGGAGAACCCGCCCGCACCACCGGGCCGACCCTCGGGCCCACCCTCGCCTCGCCCGGCTGCCGGTCCCTGCTCCCCGCGTACGCGCAGCACGCGGGGTCTGCCGCCCAGCGGGGCGGCGGCGCGGACCAGGATCGCGGGGTCGTCGAGGCCGAGGCGCCGGGCGGCGTGCAGCCGGGCCCGCTCGGAGGCGGTGGCGTCGAGGACGGTCTCCACGAGCGCCGGGTCGTCGCCGGGGGAGACGGGCGCCCGGCCCCGGGTCCGGTCCAGCACCAGCCGGAGGGCACCGGCGGCCCGCTCCAGGATGACCGCGTCCACCACGCTCGGCCCGGCACCGGCGGGCCGCTCCAGCCACAGCGCGGGCACGCCGTCCGGGACGAGCGCGGCGGAGGGCCACGCCGGGTCCGGCGGGAGCTCGCTGTCCCGGCGCATCCCGTCGGGCTCCACCCGTACGTGGACGCGCCGCTCGGTGTCGACGAGCCGTGCGGGGCATCCGGCCAGGACCGCCGCGCCCCGCACCAGCGCCTCCAGACCGACCCGGGCCTCGGCCAGCGTGTCGAAGTACGCGATGACCCGTACGGCCGCGCCGGCGTCCGGGTCCACGGCGGTCAGGCGCCCCGCGAGCTCTTTCATACACTCCATCTTGCGTCATGGCTCCGCCGGTGGAGCAGGTGTTCGCCCGCGGGCCCGGTGGGGGCCGGCCGCGCGGTTCCCCGCGCCCCTGAAAGTGGCCTGCGGCCCTTCGGGGGCGAAAAGCACGGGGCGCAGCCCCTGCTGTTCAGAGGCGCGGGGAACCGCGCGAGAACCCCCACCGGCCCCGCGGACGACTACGGCGCCCCCGGCGGGGCTACTCGCCGATCAACCGCCGCATCCACCGCAGATGCGCCTCCCGGCACTCCCGGGACACCACCGCCTGCGGCGCCAGTCCGTCGAAGCCATGGAACCCACCGGGCCACACATGCAGCTCGGCCACCCCACCCGCCTGCCACAACCGCGACGCGTACGCCACGACCTCGTCCCGGAACGTCTCCGCCGACCCCACGTCGAGAAACGCCGGAGGCAGCCCCGTCAGATCGGCCGCCCGCGCCGCCGCCGCGTACTCGGACACCTCGTCCCCGCCCCGCCGCGCCCCCAACAGCGCCGTCCAGCCGGTCTCGTTGGCCGTCCGGTCCCACACTCCCCGGCCCGCCATCTGATGCGAGGAGGGCGTGTCGTTGCGGTCGTCCAGCATCGGGCAGAGCAGCATCTGCCCGATCGGCCGCGGCCCCTTCCGGTCGCGGGTGAGCAGCGCCAACGCCGCGGCGAGGCCCCCACCCGCGCTGGCGCCCGCGATCACGATCCGCTCGGGGTCACCGCCGATCTCGTCCGCGTGCTCCGCCGTCCACACCAGCCCGGCGTACACGTCCTCGACGGGCGCCGGATGCGGATGCTCGGGAGCGAGCCGGTACTCCACGGACACCACGACCGCGCCCAGTTCCTTCGCCCAGGCCAGCGGCGCGTCCACGCCCACCCGGTTGTTGCCGACGATCATGCCGCCGCCGTGGATGTGGTAGATCACCGGCAGCGGCGCCGGCGTCGCGGGGGCGGCCGGGCGGCAGACGAGCAGCGAGACCTCCGGCTCGCCCTCGGGCCCCGGCACCAGCCGGTCCTCGACCTCGAAGAACCCGTCCACGGTCAGGTCCAGCTGGGCCAGCAGCGAGATGCCCGGCCCCTGGCGCATCGCCGGGATGTCGTCCAGGGTCAGCGAGCGCGGAACCATGTCCTTGAGCGCCTCCAGAGCGGCCGCGAGCTCCGGATCGAAGGGGGGCGGGGTCATGGTCATGGGTTCTCCTCGTGCGGTACCGCGGCCACGGTTCTGTGCGCACCGCGCCGCGTGCCAACGTCTCGTACCGCGATGATGAACGCGTCGGCACGGTGAGCGGACACCGTCGTACGGCGGTGGATGCCCGCCATCCGGCGGGTGGTCCACACCCACATCGAACACACAGTTCACGCCATAGCTTCCGGGCCTCATCGTCCCCGGAACGGGGCACACGTCCTCGCCCGGCCGCGTGGCCGTGTGCGGACAGCCGTTTCCGACCAGCGGATCCGCGCCGTACACAGCCGGAACGCCCCGGAGCGGGAGGGCAAAGGCACACCTTGGTGGAGATGGCGCGAAAAAGCCGCCGGGTTGAACAGATTTCGAACACATTCGCCAAACTGCCCAGCCACAAAGATCGGTGACCCGAACCCCGAGTCACCGTAAGGCCGGTAGTCCCCCGGCCGGAACGACCTTCACCGCTTCTGCAAGGATGCCGTCCTCATGGTGCAGATACCGAAAGAGCCCGCCCCGCCCTCGCCCCTGCAGCGATCCGTGCCCACGAGCGCCGATGTGGCACGACTCGCGGGTGTCTCACGCGCGACGGTCAGCTACGTCCTCAACAACACCAGCGCGGTCCGGATCAGCGAGCCCACCCGCCGCCGGGTCCACGAGGCCGCCAAGGAACTCGGCTACGTGCCCCACGCGGCGGCCCGCAGCCTGCGCGCCGGTCACAGCCGCCTGGTCCTGATGCCCACCCCGAACGTGCCCATCGGCCCGCTCTACAGCCAGTTCATCAACGAGATCCAATGGGCCCTCAGCCGCCTCGACTACACGGTCGTGCAGCACGGCGGCATCGGTCTGCGCGGCGACGACGCCGCCCGCGCCTGGGCCGAACTGCGCCCGGTCGCGGTGATCATGCCCGGGGTCGGACTCGGCCCGCAGGGCGTCGCCGTCCTCAAGCGCTCCGGCGCCAAGGCCGTCGTCACCCTCACCCCCGAACCCGTCGAGGGCGCCCACGCGCTGATCCTGGACCACGCGGGCGTCGGCCACAGCGCCGGCCGGCACCTCGTCGAGCGCGGCCGGCGCCGCATCGGTGTCGTCGTGCCCGAGGAACCCGGCTTCGGGGTGTTCTCCCAGCCCCGGCTGGCCGGCGTCCGGCGCGCGGTGCAGGGCACGGACGCCACGGTCAGGGAGCTCCCGCTCGCCTACGACGAGGCCGCTGCCGCCCGGCTCGCCCGCGACTGGCGCTCCCTCGGCCTGGACGCGGTGTTCGCGTACAACGACGAGTACGCGATGCTCGTGATGCGGGCCCTGCAGGACGAGGGCATCGGCGTCCCCGACGAGACGGCCGTGGTCGGCGCCGACGACCTGATGCTCGGCCGGCTGCTGCGGCCCCGGCTCAGCACCGTCCACCTGGAACTGCCGTCCGGCCGGCACCTCGCGGAACTGGTCGACCGTGTGGTGCGCGACCCCGCGTCGGTCCCCATGACCCACGATGTGCTGGGCGCGACGATCGTCCACCGCGAGTCGAGCTGAACGGCGCCGCGCCCGGTGAGCCGCCGCCGACATTCCGACGTCCACGACGGCCACCGACCGCCGGCGTCGTCCCGCGCGCGGTCGGCCCGCACGCGGGACGGACCCGGCGGCGTCGGCTCACCGGCCGTTCTGCTCGACCTGCGCCTGCTGCTCGGCGACGGCCTTGCGGACCTCGTCCATGTCCAGCTTGCGGGCCTGTCCGATGACATCGGTCAGCGCGGCCTCGGGCAGCGCGCCCGGCTGCGCGAACACGGCGACCTGGTCACGGACGATCATCAGCGTCGGGATCGACTGGATACCGAACGCCTGCGCAAGCTCCGGCTGGGCCTCGGTGTCCACCTTGCCGAACACCAGGTCCGGGTTGTCCTCGGCGGCCTTCTCGTAGACCGGGGCGAACTGCCGGCACGGCCCGCACCACGACGCCCAGAAGTCGATGAGAACGAACTCGTTCTCGGTGACCGTCCGGTCGAAGTTCTCCTTGGTGAGCTCCACGGTGCTGCTCATGGCCTGCATCCCTCTTCCTGGTATCGGTGCTCGGGCGAGCCGCTTTCCACAACGCCGGCCGGCGGTGGCCTATTCCGCGCGCGTACCCGTGTGGCCACGGCGCACACCACCAACCAGACTGGCCCCATGACGGATACGGAACACACCGAAGACACGGCGCAGGCCACAACGACCGAGTACGACGTGGTGGTGCTCGGTGCCGGACCCGTGGGGGAGAACGTCGCCGACCGCACCCGCGCGGCCGGACTGTCCACCGCGATCGTGGAGAGCGAGCTGGTCGGCGGCGAGTGCTCGTACTGGGCGTGCATGCCCAGCAAGGCCCTGCTGCGCCCCGCGATCGCCCGCGCCGACGCCCGGCGCGTGCCCGGCCTGCGCCACCTCGTCGAGGGCCCGCTCGACGCCGCCGCGGTCCTCGCGCACCGCGACTACGAGACCGGCCACTGGAAGGACGACGGTCAGATCGGCTGGCTGGACAGCATCGGGGCGGACCTGTACCGCGGCCACGGCCGCCTCGCCGGGGCGCGCCGGGTGGTCGTGGACGCCCCCGACGGCGGACGCCGCACCCTCACCGCCCGGCACGCGGTGGTGGTCTCCACCGGCAGCCGCGCCCTCCTGCCCGACCTGCCGGGGCTCGACCGGGTCGAGCCGTGGACCAGCCGCGAGGCCACCAGCGCCCAGGCCGTCCCCGGCCGGCTGCTCGTCGTCGGCGGCGGTGTCGTCGCCGTCGAGATGGCCACCGCCTGGCGGTCCCTCGGCTCCGAGGTCACCCTCCTCGTCCGCGGCAAGGGCCTGCTGCCCCGCATGGAGCCCTTCGCGGGCGAACTGGTCGCCGAGGCGCTCGTCGAGGCGGGCGTGGACGTCCGCACCGGTACGTCCGTGACGGCCGTCTCCCGGGAGAACGGGACCGTGGTGGCCCTCACCGACACCGGCGACCGGCTGGAGGCCGACGAGATCCTCTTCGCCACCGGCCGCGCCCCGCGCACCGACGACATCGGCCTCGACACCGTGGGCCTGGAATCAGGGTCCTGGCTGTCCGTGGACGACAGCCTCCGGGTGACCGGGAGCGATTGGCTGTACGGGGTCGGGGACGTCAACCACCGGGCGCTCCTCACCCACCAGGGCAAGTACCAGGCCCGGATCGCCGGGGCCGCCATCGCCGCCCGCGCGGCCGGTGTCCCGATCCTGGAGAGCGACCCCTGGGGCACGCACGCGGCCACCGCCGACCACGCCGCCGTCCCCCAGGTCGTCTTCACCGACCCCGAGGCCGCCGCCGTCGGCCTCTCCCTCGCCGAGGCCGAACAGGCAGGTCACCGCGTCCGCGCGGTCGACGTGGAGTTCTCCTCCGTGGCCGGCGCGGGCCTGTACGCCGACGGCTACCGGGGCCGCGCCCGCATGATCGTCGACCTGGACCGCGAGATCCTCCTCGGCGTCACCTTCGTCGGCCCCGCCGTCGGCGAGCTGATCCACTCCGCCACCGTCGCCGTCGCCGGAGAGGTCCCGATCGGCCGCCTCTGGCACGCTGTGCCCTCCTACCCGACGATCAGCGAGATCTGGCTGCGGCTGCTGGAGGCGTACCGGGGCTGAACCGGGTCGCCGCCCGCACCGGCCGGGGTGCCGGTCGGGGCCCTAGTCGGGCAGCAGGAAGCCCAGCTCCCGTGCGGCCCTGGCCGGGGTCGGGTCGTTCCAGCGGTCGGCCATCGCCTGGTTCGAGGAGAGCGAGCGCAGCTCGGCGTGGTCGAGGTAGAGCGTCCCGTTCAGGTGGTCCGTCTCGTGCTGGACGATCCGGGCGGGCCACCCCGAGAACTCCTCGTCCACCGCCCGCCCGTGCTCGTCGAGCGCCCGCAGCCGCACCTTGGCGTACCGGGACACCACGGCCTGCCAGCCGGGCACGCTCAGACAGCCCTCGTAGAACGGGTCGCGGAAGGTCCCGACGGCCTCGTACGCCGGATTGACCAGGACCCGGAACGGCTGCGGCACCCGGCCCCGGGCGAGCCGGATCTCCTCCGGCACCGGCGCGGGATCCTCGATCACCGCGATCCGCAGGGACACCCCGACCTGGGGCGCGGCCAGGCCCACGCCGGGTGCCGCGTGCATGGTGGCGCGCAGGGCGGCGACGAAGCGGGCCAGCAGCCCCGGGTCCAGCTGGCCGTCGAAGGGCTCGGCGGTACGGCGCAGCACCGGGTCGCCGGCGGCGACGATCGGCAGCGGCCCCTCGTGCGCGAGGAGTTCCTCCACCCGGTCGCTCAGGGGGCGGGACTCGGCACGCTCACGTGCGGAAGCGGCGGAGGAAGAAGCCGTCGGGTGTTCGGAAGCCATCGGGCCAGGATGCCAACCGTGCCCCCGCGACGCGAGGCGGCTCTCGTGCGGCCTGTCGCCACCCATTCCGCCGTGTGACCCAGTTCACACAAACTGCCGGGAACTCGACGCGCGCCCGCTCCGACTACTGAACCGCCACGACGTCCCCGCATCCCTCCCGGAGCATCCGCCGATGACCATCGCCCCCTCGACCGAGACGGACGAGCCCCAGAAACCCGTCGCCAAGCCCGACGGCGCCCCGAAGGGCTGGGCCTCCCTGCGGCCCCTCGTCCTGCGGCTGCACTTCTACGCGGGTGTCCTCGTCGCCCCGTTCCTGCTGGTCGCCGCCCTGACCGGCGGGCTGTACGCGGCCTCCTTCTCGATCGAGAAGATCGTCTACGCGGACCGGACGACCGTCGCCGAGGTCGGCGACAAGAAGGTGCCGATCTCCGAGCAGGTCGCCGCCGCCCGCCTGGACTACCCCGAGGGCACCATCGCCGCCGTCCGCCCCTCGCCGGAGGACGACGCCACGACCCGGGTGATGCTGACGGGCGTCGAGGGCATCGACGAGGGCAACACGCTCGCCGTGTTCGTCGACCCGTACACCGGGGAGGTGCGCGGCGCGCTGGAGCAGTACGGCTCCACCGGCGCGCTGCCGGTGCGGACCTGGATCGACAAGTTCCACGCCAACCTCCACCTCGGCGAGACCGGCCGTCTCTACAGCGAACTCGCCGCCAGCTGGCTGTGGGTCATCTCGGCCGGCGGTCTCGTGCTCTGGTTCGCCCGCCGCCGTACCCAGCGCAAGGTGCGGGGCACCACCGGCCGCCGCCGCACCCTCGGTCTGCACGGCACGGTCGGCGTCTGGGCCGCCGCCGGGTTCTTCTTCCTCTCGGCGACGGGCCTGACCTGGTCGACGTACGCGGGCGCCAACATTGAGGTCCTGCGCACCGAACTGCACCAGGCCACCCCGGCCATCTCGGCCGCCGCGGGCGACCACGGCGGACACGACGGCGGTACGGCGGAGGAGGGGGCCGCACCGGCGGAGGGCGACCTCGACAAGATCCTCGCCGCCGCGCGCGCCGAGGGCCTCGGCGACCCGGTGGAGATCGTGCCGCCCGCCGACGCGGCCTCCACGTACGTCGTACGGCAGGTCCAGCGCAGCTGGCCCACCAAGCAGGACGCGGTCGCCGTGGACCCGGCGAGCGCCGAGGTCACCGACACCCTCCGGTTCGCCGACTACCCGGTCCTCGCCAAGCTGTCCCGCTGGGGCATCGACGGCCACACCGGTGTCCTGTTCGGCCTGGCCAACCAGCTTCTGCTGATGGCCCTCGCGGGCTCCCTGGTCGTACTGATCCTCTGGGGCTACCGCATGTGGTGGCAGCGCGGCCGGGCCTCGTCCTTCGGCCGCCCGATCCCGCGCGGCGCCTGGCAGCACGTACCGCCCCAGATCCTGGTCCCCGCCCTCGCGGTCATCGCCGTCCTCGGCTACTTCGTCCCGCTCCTCGGCATCCCGCTCGCGGTGTTCATCGCGGTGGACGTCGTCCTGGGCGAGATCGCGCACCGGCGTGGGAAGAGGTCGTACGGCGGCCGGGCGGAGGCGAAGTGACGTAGGGCGCCGCCGACATGGGGCGGCGGTGACGCGGGCCTCCGCAGGAGGCGCGACGGCGACGAGGGGGCGCGCCCGACAAGGGCGCGCCCCCTCTTTCCGTCCTTCGTGGTCGCCCCGCGGCGCCTACGGCCGCTCCTCGAAGTCGCCCGCGAGCGCCGAGGCGATCCGCAGATGCGACTCCGCCTCGTCGTGCCGGGCCTGCCGCTCCAGCGTCCGCCCCAGCATCAGCCGCGCGTAGTGCTCCACCGGATCCCGCTCGACGAGGACCCGCAACTCGGCCTCGGCGCGCCGCAGTTGGGCCGAGTGGTAGTAGGCGCGGGCCAGCAGCAGCCGGGGTCCGGTCTGCTCCGGGACCTCCTCGACCAGCGGGCCGAGGACGCGTGCGGCGGCGGCGTAGTCCTTGGCGTCGAAGAACATCCGGGCACGCTCCCAGCGCTCGGCGGCTGTTCCGTGGTCGTAGTACGTGATGTCCACCGGTGACCTCCTTCGACGGCCCACAACCCCCACCGGCCGTTGAATATTCCACTACTTCATGGTGGCCGACTCCGGGTGGGCCCGCTCGGTGACGGGGGCGGGACGGTGAGGGGATGGCTGACGGCGGGAGCCGGACGGGGCTAGGTTGTGGGGCATGAGCAATCTTGATCGCGAGGCGGTGCCCGCGGTGTGCGGCGGCCGGGGCTTCGTGGTGGCCGAGCCGGTTCGTGAACTTCTCAGCCCTCGCCGGGTCCAGCTCGGCGCGTCCACCGAGGTACGGCGCCTGCTGCCCAACCTGGGCCGCCGGATGGTCGGCGCCTGGGCCTTCGTCGATCACTACGGTCCCGACGACATCGCCGACGAGCCCGGTATGCAGGTGCCGCCGCACCCGCACATGGGCCTGCAGACGGTCAGCTGGCTGCACCAGGGCGAGGTGCTGCACCGCGACTCCACCGGCAGCCTGCAGACGATCCGCCCGCGCGAACTGGGCCTGATGACCTCCGGACGGGCCATCAGCCACTCGGAGGAGAGCCCCCGGTCCCACGCCCGCTTCCTGCACGGCGCCCAGCTCTGGGTCGCGCTGCCGGACAGCCACCGGCACACCGACCCGCGCTTCGAGCACCACGCGGAACTGCCCGTCGTCACGGCCGCCGGCCTGAGCGCCACCCTCATCCTCGGCTCCCTGGACGGCGCGACCTCGCCCGGGACGACCTTCACCCCGATCGTCGGCGCCGACCTGACGCTGTCCGCCGGCGCCGACCTGCGACTGCCGCTCGAACCCGACTTCGAGTACGCCGTCCTCGCGATGTCCGGCGAGGCCCACGTCGACGGCGTCCCCGTCCTCCCCGGCTCCATGCTCTACCTCGGCTGCGGCCGCACGGACCTCCCCCTGCGCACCGACGCCCCCGCCTCCCTCATGCTCCTCGGCGGAGAGCCGTTCGAGGAGGAGTTGATCATGTTCTGGAACTGGATCGGGCGGTCCCAGGACGAGATCGAACAGGCCCGTCGGGACTGGATGGAAGGGACAAGATTTGGCGAGGTGAAGGGGTACAGCGGGGATCCACTGCCAGCCCCCGAGCTGCCGCCGACGCCTCTGAAGCCACGAGGAAGGGCCCGTTGAACTGCGGAAATGGCTGCCTCGTTGATCCTGTGCGGGCGACGTGTTTCAGGGCGTCGCCTCTCGTGCCTTGATCGTTCTGTCCAGCGCACGCTGCGACTCGGTTTGCGGGGGTGCGCAGTGCGAACATGGTCAGCTCCGAGAGGAGCTGATGGCTGGCGGGCTGCTCATGCACCGTTCGCCACAGAGCGGCGGCCAACGCGCTGGCCGTCTCCTCGAATCAGGCATCGGCCGGAGCGGCCGCCTCGACCTGGGCGATCAGATCCTGCGTGAGCTGCTCCATGATCAGCGGCGATGGCACGAGTGCTGCCGGCCGCGCCCCCTTCCCTCGTCATGAAAGTGATCGCCGCTTTGATCAGCTGAGGACGGCGCTCGGCCGCGGGAACGTGAGCCAAGTTCGCATCATAGAGACCAAGTCCTGTGAACAAGTCGATCGAACAAGTCAGGCGCCGTGCTGCCTCACGACGCCGCCAGTGCACGGCCGCTGAGGTCCGGTCTGTGGCCGCGTGGGTCAGTTCGCGCTGAACAGTGGGTGAATACGTTGCCTCCAACACCCGCTCCTGGAAGCGGGAGGAACGAGGAGGCAGGCTCGTGAAGGAAAACCAGTTTGATACGTGTGTGATCGGGGCGGGACCCGCCGGACTGGCGGTCGCGCGGGCTCTGGCGGAGCGGAATCTGCCGTACACACATCTTGAGCGGCACACCGGGCCCGGCGGTATCTGGGACATCGACAATCCCGGCAGCCCGATGTACGAGTCGGCCCATTTCATCTCCAGCAGGACCCTGTCGGGGTTCGGCGGATTCCCGATGCCCGAGGACTTCGCGGACTATCCGCCGCACCGGCAGATCCTGTCGTACCTGCGGTCCTTCGCCGATGCCTACGGCCTGACGGACCGGATCGAGTTCGGAGTCGAGGTCGCCGACGTCGAGAAGAACGTGGACGGCACCTGGACGGTCACCCGGGCCGACGGGCGGGCAAGCGTGCACGGACAGATCGTCGTGTGCACGGGCTCGCAGTGGCACCCCAACATCCCCGAACTTCCGGGGGAGTTCAGCGGGGAGGTCCGGCACACCGTCGGCTATCGCAGCGCGGAGGAGCTGCGGGGCAAGCGGGTTCTGGTCGTGGGGGCGGGGAACTCCGGGTGCGACATCGCGTGCGACGCTGCCCGGACGGCGGACCACGCGGTGATCAGCATGCGGCGCGGGTACTGGTTCATCCCCAAGCACCTGTTCGGCCGACCGGTGGACACCATCGCCAGCAGCGGGCCGCATCTGCCGATGTGGCTGGCGCAGCGCGTCTTCGGTGCCGTACTGCGGATCATCAACGGCGATCCGACGCGGCTGGGGCTGCCGAAGCCGGACCACAAGCTGTTCGAGACCCACCCGGCCATCAACTCGATGCTGATCCACCACCTCCAGCACGGCGACATCACCGCCAGGCCCGGGATCGCCCGCGCCGAGGGCAGGACCGTGCATTTCACCGACGGCACGAGCGACGACTTCGATCTCATCCTGCTGGCCACGGGCTACGTCCACAAAGTGCCGATAGCGCAGCAGTACTTCGGCGACGAGCAGCATCCCGACCTCTACCTGTCGTCGTTCTCACGCGAGCACCAGGGCCTGTTCGGCATCGGCTTCATCGAGACCAACTCCGGCGCGTACCAGCTCTTCGACACCCAGGCGCAGTTGATCGCCGGCTACCTCCACGATGCGCGGCACCGGCAGCCGAACGCCGAGCGGTTCACCCAGAGGATCCGTGCCGACCGACCGGACCTGACCGGCGGGCTGAAGTTCGTCGAGTCGCCCCGCCACACCGGTTACGTCGACAGCGGGGCCTTCGTGAAGTACCTGGGCAAGGTCGCTCGCGAGATGGGCTGGCGGACCGAGGGCCGGCCGCCGCAGGTACGGTCCCCGCGACGCGCGGAGGCCACGGTATGAGCAGGTTCGACTTCACCGACAAGGTCATGCTGGTGACCGGCGGCGCGGGCGGTATCGGCAGTTCGCTGTGCCACCGCTTCGCCTCCGGCGGCGCCCGCTGCGTCGTCGTCGACATCGACCAGGCCCGGGCCGAGAAGGTCGCCGCCGACCTGCCCGGTGCCGGGCACACGGGCATCGGCTGCGATCTGATGGACCGCGCCCAGATGGAGCGCCTCTTCGACCTGGTCGCCGATACTTACGGCCGTCTCGACGTGCTCGTCAACAACGTCGGCATGACCAGCGCGGAACGCTTCGACGTGCGGAGCGTCGAGAGCATCGAACGGGAGATCACTCTCAACCTGACGTCCCCGCTGATTGCCACCAGGATCGCCATTCCGCTTCTCATGGCTTCCCGGGACGCCCGAGTGGTCACCACCGTCTCCCTCGGCGGGATCTTCCCCCTGGGCGAGACCCCGATCTACACGGCTTCCAAGTTCGGGCTGCGCGGCGCGATGCTCGCAATCGGCCTCGACCTGCGGAGCAAGGGAATCCTGGCCGGCTCGGTGCTGCCGTCGGCGACCGACACCCGGATGCTGCGTCAGGAGGCCGTGGACGGCGGCAACTCCATGCAGTTCCAGGACCGGCCCCAGCGGCCCGCCGACGTCGTCGCGGCCGTGGTGAGCCTGCTGGACAAGCCCCGCCTGGAGGCCTACCCCCGGACCGGTGAGTCCCGTCTGGTGCGGTTCGCGATGCTCGCACCGAACCTGCTGCCCAGGATCTTCCCGCTGTTCCGCAAGCGCGGTGATCGCGGCATGGCCAGCTATCTGGAAGAACTACGCCGCCGTGGACTGGCCCGCCAGACCGACGGCCGCTGGGAGCTGGTGGAGGAAGCATGAGCACGCACCGGACGCTGCGTGTCGTCAACCCCGCCACCGGGGAGCCGATCAGCACCCTGCCCGCCGCGAGTGCCGACGACATCGCCAAGGCCGCCGAGCGGGCCCGGCAGGTCTTCACCGCCGGAGTATGGTCGCGGCTGTCGGTCCGGGAGCGCGCCGCGGTGCTGCTGCGGCTGGCCGACCTGATGGAACGCGACGCCGAGATCTTCGCCCGGCTGGACAGCGAGGACGCGGGCAAGCCGATCACGGAGTGCCGTACGGGCGACGTGCCGGGCGCGATCGAGTCGATCCGCTGGTTCGCCGAGGCGGCCGACAAGGTCTTCGGCCGGATCGCGCCGAGCGGGCCCCGCGGGCTGGGCCTCATGAGCCGCGAGCCGGTCGGCGTGGTCGCGGCGATCCTGCCGTGGAACTACCCGCTGGCCATGACCGCGTGGAAGGTCGGACCCGCCCTGGCCGCGGGCAACTGTCTGCTGATCAAGCCGGCCGAGGCAACCCCGCGTTCGGCCCTGCGCCTGGCCACGCTCGCCGCCGAGGCCGGCCTGCCCGACGGGGTGCTCACCGTCCTGCCCGGGTACGGTTCCGAAGCCGGGGCGGCCCTCGCCCTTGACCCCCTCGTGGGGGCGCTCTCCTTCACCGGGTCCACGGCGACCGGCCGCCGCATCCTCACGGCAGCCGCAGAGAGCAACTTCAAGCGCGTCTCACTGGAGATGGGCGGCAAAAGCCCTCAGGTGCTGATGGCCGACGCGCTCGCCTACGGGGACGAGCTGATCGACAACATGATCGAGGCCGCGTTCCTGACGACGGGGCAGAACTGCACGGCCGGCTCCCGCGTCCTGGTCCACCGCAGTATCGCCGAGGAGGTCCTGGAGCGGTTCACGGCCGCGGCCAGGGAACTCGTCATCGGTGACCCGTCCGACTCGCGCACGCAGGTGGGGCCGCTCATCGACCGTGCCGCCTTCGACCGGGTCGCGGGAGCCGTGGAGGCCGCCCGGGCCGGCGGGGCCAAGGTCCACACCGGGGGACTGCCCCACGGTCTGCCTCCGCAGGGCGCCTACTACCCGCCCACCGTGATCAGCCGCGCCCCCGACGGCAGCGACGTTCTCACCAAGGAGTTGTTCGGGCCCGTCGTCACCGTCCAGACCTTCACCACAGAAGACGAGGCGGTGCGGATGGCCAACACCACCGAGTACGGGCTCGCCGCCTCGGTCTGGACCCGCGACCTCGACACCGCGCTGCGGCTTGCACGCGGCATCGAGGCCGGAGTGATCTCCGTGAACGCCTACAGCGAGGGCGACATCACCACGCCCTTCGGCGGCTGGAAGCAGTCCGGATTCGGCGGCGTGGAGAAGTCCACCAACGCCTTCGACCAGTGGACCCGGGAGAAGACGGTCTGGATCCGCACACACTGACCTCGGACCCGGTCCCTGTCCTAGGAGCGATCCCTACGCATCTGCTCCCGCAGGTGGACCGGAGAGGTACCGTGCCAGCGGCGTACCGCGCGGCGCAGCGCGCGCTCGTCGGAGAATCCCGCCCGCCGGGCGATGTCACGCAGGGTCAGTTCCGGCCGGAGCAAAAGCTGTTCGACGCGTTCCCGGCGTACTCCCTCGACGAGAGCCTCGTACGTCGTGCCGCAGTCGGCCAGTCGGCGGCGCAGCGTCCGTTCGCTCGTCGAGTGCCGCCGTGCCTGTTCAGCGAAGGAGGGGATCACCGGCAGGTTCTGCGCGACGGAGATCTCCATCACCTCCAGCAGATCCTGCTGGTCGCGGCGGGAAGCCATCTGCGCGTCGAGCATCTCCAGTGTCGACGCGTATGCCACCGGATCCCGGCCGGGCATCAGGGTGCAGGCCCACGTGGCGTCGATGAGCATCCGGTTCGTGGGGGCGCCGAATCGGACCGGACAGCGGAACAGGGCTTCGTACAAGTCGAGTTGGCGAGGTGGCGGAAAGGAGAACTCCAGTGCCCGTGGCGCGAATGCCGGGTCGACGGCCAGCCGCGACAGGGTGACCACGGAGGCGAACGCCTCCTCGCCCAGGAAGGACGCCACGGCCGGGTCCATGGCCGGATCGGGGAGGTCGGCACGCAGCACGAAGGCCTTGTCCTCCTCCTCGCTCGTAGCAGCCGACCACACGACCATCGCCCCGGACAGGTTCTGGTACTTCACTCCCGTCTCGATGGCGTGTCGCAGCGTGTCATCGGCCATCAGGGCGAAGCCGAGCAGCCCCCACGCGGTCAGGTGCTGTGCCGCTCCGACCCTCAGCCCCAGGCGCTCATCCCGGGTGAGCTCGAGAGCACGCCGGATCACCGCGCTGCCTTGCCGGTACGACACCCTCAGCGCGGCGGAACGCATGACCGTCTCGTCCAGCCCGACCTGTTCCAGCAGGGGCCGCAGATCGATGCCGCGCTCGTCGGCGACCGTGACGAGACAGCGCAGGATGTTCGGCTGGATCGTCGCCGATGTGCTGCGGCTGGTCCCCGGGGGGTTCGTCGGGTCGGGGGCAAGGGACATCGCACTCACCTTCTCCTCGACCACCACTGTAGGCAGTCGGGCACCACCGGTCGCGGGCCTGGCCTCCCAAGTCCCCTGTACGGCCCCTGGCGTCCGTGCGCCCGCCTTCCACGCCTGACTACGGTTCATCACCAGCGGCGGGCACACCCACACCGCCGCCGTCACTGTCGAGGTGTGGGACGGGCCTGCTCCGCAGGAGGATCCGGCCGGCTGGGACGAACAGGCGGAAGACGGCTTCGAATCCACCAGCGGCGAGGTCGCCGTGTGGTCCATGCACACCGGCCGCAGTGACGACGTCGTGGTCCTGGCCGGTGGGGGTGGCCCGTGGCGGGTGCGGGTCAGCTGCGCGGGCCGGGCTGCGGCCGCGGCTCTGTCCGAGGGCGAGGGCACCGGGCACGGTGTCGAGTGCTATCTCGTGCAGTTC
Organism: Streptomyces griseiscabiei; assembly: GCF_020010925.1. Classification (NCBI taxonomy): domain Bacteria; kingdom Bacillati; phylum Actinomycetota; class Actinomycetes; order Kitasatosporales; family Streptomycetaceae; genus Streptomyces; species Streptomyces griseiscabiei. Next base: position 2,497,838 of record NZ_JAGJBZ010000002.1, read on the forward strand.
TGGCCCGCGCCGTCCTGAACAGCCGGTAGCGGCGGGCCGGTGTCCGGCCCGCCGCTACGCCTGCGTCCGGTTCAGCCGGTGATCTTCACGATGAAGGCGTCGTCCAGTCCGTCGATGATGCGGTTCTTGGCGTAGAAGCTCTTCAGGATGCTGCCGCCCGCCTGGTTGTCGTCCTTCGCGATCGGCTTCGCGGAGAATTTGAGCTTCGTCACCTCGGGGGCGTAGTAGTTCTCCGCGGCCCGCTCGTAGGTGCTCGCGAAGGGGTACTCGTCGCACTCCTTCTTCCCGCCGTCGGTGTAGTTGGCGCCCCGGTACCGCTTGCACTGCTTGACCGCCGCCGCCCGGTTCTTGTCGATGCGTGCGGCGCTCACCGTCCGGTGCAGCGGATCCTTGGCCGTCTGTCCGGGCACGTTCTTCGCCGACATGTACGGCTTGGTGTCCCCGGGAACGAGGAACGCCTGCCGGATGTGCTGGGCCTCGGTGCGTTCATCGGCTCCTGCCTTGGCGCTCAGGGTGAGGGTGGGTTACGTAGCTGAACGTGGCGGCGCCCTTCCTGGCCGGGTTGCTGCCGCCGGTGGAGTTGGCCAGGCACGAGGCGCTCTCCCAGCGCGGCGCGAGCATGAACAGCTGCCGCCCATCGCCCCGCTCAGCGTCCACCCCGCCGGCGGGGTGTAGCTGACGGCCGGCTCGTAGACGGCGAAGAGCAGGTCGGTGGGGGGTTTCTTGCCCTGCCCCGGTTGGGCGTTCACCGTCTCCTTGAACGTCCGCAGTGCCTTCAGCTCCGCGAACGTCTTCGTGGTCGGCTTGTCGCCGCCCCGGGTGTGGCGTACTCCGGCCGGCCAGCTCTGCGGGATGTTGCCCTTCGTCGTGATCGGCATCGTGGCTGCGCCGGTCGTGACGAACTCGGTGAAGTAGTACTGGAACTGGATCGGGCGGTCCCAGGCCGAGATCGAACAGGCCCGTCAGGACTGGATGGAAGGAACCCGCTTCGGAGAGGTGAAGGGGTACGACGGCGCTCCGCTGCCCGCTCCCGAGCCACCGCCGGTGCCATTGAAGCCGCGCGGGCGCGCCCGCTGAACTGCAACAATGCCGGCAGTGCCCTTGGTGCACGGCCACCGAGTTCGCACGGTTCAGGCCCTTCTCGACCAGCCGGTCCGGACGGGAAGGCCGCCGCTCCTCGCCGCGCCGACGTTCCGCGACCCGCTGATCTCGACCGTTCGCCATCGGGCTTCGGCGGACGCGAGTTTGCGCCATCGGAGTTTGACCACCGCTGGTCAGCGACTCAGGGCGCCTTCGGTGCACTGAGTCGCTGACCATCACTTCTGCGCAGTCCCTCGTCAACGTTCAGGTCAGAGCCTTGCGATGGTCATGCAGGCTGCGCAATGTGTGGGGACGGGGGGTCAGGAAGGCTTGACCGCCGAGACCGGGGTGGCGGTCACCTTGTTGTCGCACTCGGCCCAGATGCCCTCGTTCAGGGCGACCTGGTGCTTCCCGGAGCGCGGCAGCCCGATGACCATCGTCGGAAACGCCGACGGCTTCTTGCCCGACACGCAGTAGCCGTCGCCCTCCCCCTGGACCTGAACGAACGTCAGCTTCACCCACGCCTTGCCGCGCGGCCGGACCGTCACGGTGGCCGCCTTGCCGGTGGGGGTGACCTTGAGCGGGGTGCTGCGGGAGGGGGAGCCGTTGCCGGCGCCCGCGACCGTCGGATGGCCCTTCAGGACGCACGTCTTCTTGGAGACGTTGGTGAACTGCACGACCGCCGCCCCGGTCCCGGTCCCGACGGGCGGGTGGGCGGCCTGCCGGGCGCTGACCTGGAGGGCGGAGGCCGCGCAGGCGGGCGGCGGGGTGGAGGCGGTGCTCGCCGCCATGGCGGTGCCGGGCAGGACGCCGGTCACCGCCGCCGCGACGGCCGTGGCCGCCGTCGTCGCCAGAGCCGCCCTGCGAATGCCGTTGCTGTGTCGCATGCTGTCGTCCCCCTGAGTCGTCTCGTCCGCGGGTTTCGGTCGTCGGTTGTCGCCCCGCGGTACGTGTGTTCTTGGTACGTGAGTGCAGATAGGGCGGGAGAGCGGCTGGGTTCCGTGGGGCGATGGCTGTGACGGAACGGTGACGACAGGCCGCACCCGTGCAAATCCTGACTGAGCCAGTCGATGACGCCGCCGCGTGCCGGGACCTGGGGGCGAGTCGGTCATACGCCCGTGGTCCGGGTTCGCGGACGGGGCTCCGGACGGGCGTCTATGGCGGGCATGGCCTGCTACAGACCCGGCGAGCACTCCCCACCGATCTACCGGATCCGTGAGTACCGGGGCCGCAAGGATGAACCGAAGGGCTTCGGCTGGCGGGACTTCCGTGACGGATCGTCCGTGCCCGCATCCAGCTCGGCGGTCCGATTGTGCTGGTCTGGGGCAACGTTCGTCTTCACCTCACGGTGCCCTTGCGGGAGTTCATCGAGGCGAACACCGGCTGGCTCACCGTGTTCCAGCTGCCTACATACGCTCCGGATCTGAACCCGGGGGAGGGCATCTGGTCGCCGGTCAAGCGCTCAGCGGCCGGCTTCCTGAGGATGCGACCGGGACGTCGAGGCCCCTCTGCCTATCGGTGGGGGCGTTCAGCGTGGTCCGAAAATCCCTTGCTCCCTGGTCCGCCCGCTTGGTGGGATGCAGGGGCTTCGACGGTGGGAGGGGACACCTTGGCGGTGTTCGGGTGCGCGGGCTGCGGTGAGGTCCTGACGGCGGCGGTGTCGCAGGTGGCGTTGCCGATTCACCTGGCCGACACCCACTGGGAGACGCTGCACCCGCCGCTGCTGGAGGCCGGGTCCTACGCCGTCGACCTCGCGCCGTACGGGCCGCCGTGGCAGCAGTGGGACGAGGTCGGGACACGCGAGGCGGCGGAGCGGGGGCGCTTCGCGCCGTTCGGCGCGCTGTCCAACGGACCGTCGGACACCGTCCTGCTCGCGCCCGGCGATATTCGCGGCACACGTCTGATCCCTGAGCGGGCCGGGGGCTACTGCATGGGGATCGACGGGAGGGACGGGCCGAACCTCGCCTGCCTGGGCTGCGATCTGCCGGTCGGAACGAGGATGGACGACTGCGGGTGCTGGCAGGTCGTCCGGCTCGTCCCGCAGTCAGCAGTGCGATTGCCCGGACCGCCGGAGCGCCCAGTGATGGACTGGGCGGAGCTGCTGGCCACCGGCGCGCTGTGGCACCGGCTGAGCGAGTACCGGGACATCCCGGCGGGCGTGGCTCTCGCCCAGGTGGTGGTGGCCGCAGGGGGCGCCCCGGTCGAGGTGGCGCCGGGGCCGGTCGCTGAGCTCCTCGGCCGGGCACTCGGCACGCTGCTGCCCGCCGGCGAAGGTGCGAAGCGGCTGGACCTGGCGGGACCGGGGTTCGGCGAACCGACCGCTGACCTGGTGCTGGTGCCGGTCCATCCGCAGACCGGAGCCATGTGGCAGCCGCGCGCCGGGGCGGTGCCGGTACCGATGGATGCCGCGCTCTGGGCCGAGCTGGCCTTCCCACCGCACCGGACCCGGCTGCCAGTGGTCGGCGGGCTGCCCGCAGGCGTGGAGCGGGACGACCCGCTGCCGCCGCACGCGTGGTACCCGTTCCAGCCGTCCGGGAAGGCGTTCCGGTACACGCTCGCGCGGATGCCCGCCGTCAGGGAACCGTGGCTGCGGGCGATCTACGAGCGAGGATGCTGACCCGTCAGAGGCGTCGGGTTCGACGTAGACGGCGTAGCCATGGACCGAGTCGCAGCGGGACCAGGACGGGCCGCATATGACTGACCGACATCACACATTCAACGTCAGTACTAGCGACGCGCCGATCTCCACCGGGGCCTGCTCGAGCCGGTCTGCAGCCTCATATGTCCTTGCCGCCTGCGGAGCTCTGGCTCTGCACACGAGTAGGTGAGGTGCTGGAAATCCTGGCGAGATTGATCTTGGTGGGAACGACTGGCCGAGGAAGACGGGGTCGGGCGTTCCGGACGAACGGCTACAGCTGCGCGGTCAGAGCTCGCCGCGGCGTGCGAGCTGCTTCACCGCGTTCTCACGGATGATCTCGTTCTCGTCGTCGCGCAACCCCTCAAGGGCTTCCCGGGCCTCCGGGCCGGGAATGCCGCCGAGCGCCCAGATCGCCTTCACCGCGAGCGCCCGGCAGTCGTCGAAGTCCAGGCGCTCGGGAACCCAGCGAGTCGCCAGGACCAGCGTCGGCACCGTCCTGGGCGCGCGGAGCCTGCCCAGCATGGACACGATGTCCTCGTGCTCCCTGTGCCATTCGGCAGGGAACATCTCGATCAACGGTTCCATGAACTCCCCGACCGGGGCGTCGGCGGCGGCATGGAGGAGCAGCGCCATCTCGACGTCGTCGGCGTCCCGGCGCTCCATGGCGTCCCGGAGCAGCCTCAGCGCCAGGGCCCCACCGTCGGACTCGCCGAAGTGGGCGAGCACCTCGTCGAGCGTGCGCGTCCGACCCACACCTGGCACGAACGCCAGGCCCATGATCAGATCCTGCTCCTCAGGGGTCATCGCCTGACCACCTCTCATGTGTTGAACGCCCCAGGTCTTGGGCGGACCCTAGCAAGATCATTCTCGGCGGGTGCCTCCCGAACGTGAACATCGGCCCGGCCGCCGACAGGGCGCCTTCTGAGCTCATCGACAGAACGACTTCCGTTCTCGCGATCGAATCCATGGCTGAGGGGCGGCAGGTCGCCGTCGCCGTCGTGTCGCTACCGGCTTCGGTCTGAGTGAGCCATGCCTGAAAGACGTGGTGTGCCCGGCTGCAGGCAGTTTTCGGGAGGACTGTCGGTCCCTTGCGGCTAACTATTGGGTAGCGCTAACCTCAGGTTAGCCAGGCTTGAAGTTTCAAGTAAGTCCTGTGTGCTTGTTTCTGTGACCTGGCATCCCCCACAAGATTCGGAGAACAGAGCACCGTGACCACCACTGTTCCTCTACGCGGGACCCTGGTCGCCGCATGTGCGGCCGTGGCTCTCGTCGTCACCGCTGCGCCCGCTGTTTCAGCGGCCCCTTCCGTCGCCGTCGGCCGGACCGGCGCCGTCGGCCATGGCGACAGCTCTCACCTGGGCTATCAGAAGTCCGTCGTCGCACGGGTCCTCAAGGGGGTGTTCGAGGAAGGTGACGCGGAGGTCGTCGACCGTTACGTCCGCCAGGACTACATCCAGCACAACCCCCTCGCACCGGACGGTACCGAAGCGCTGAAGAACCTCGGTACGGCCATAAGCCAGCAGTTCCCCGACGCCGAGTACGACATCAAGCGCATCATCTCCGAGGGCAACCTTGTAGTGGCGCACTCCAACGTGATCCTGACGCCGGGCACGCGAGGCACGGCGGTCGTGGACATCTTCCGTTTCCAGGGCAAGAGGATCGCCGAGCACTGGGACGTCGGGCAGGAGGTCCCGGAGACCTCGGTCAACGGCAACGACATGTTCTCGACCGAGAGCCGGCCGCAGACCGGGAATCCGGGTCCGCGCCGGCGTACCGCCGCCAACAAGGCGTTGGTCACCAAGGCCTTCGACCGACTGCTGGTCAACAAGGACCTTTCCGCGCTCGACCGGTACTTCGGTCCCGAGTACCACCAGCACAACCCGAACGTCCCCAATGGTGTGCGGGGTGCCAAGGAGGGGCTCGGCGGGTACTTCGGCGCTTTCCCGCAACTGACGGTCTCCCCGAAGCGCGTCATCGCCGAAGGCGATCTGGTGGCCGTGCACAGCCACTACGTCAACGTGCCCGGTGACCGTGGTCAGGCGATCGTCGACCTCTTCCGCGTCCGGAACGGGAAGATCGTCGAGCACTGGGACGTGTCCCAGAACGTGCCGGAGACATCGGCGAACGACAACACCATGTTCTGACCGGCCGCGGTCCCGTGGACCGCTGCTGTGCCGCTGCCCACGGCATGGTCCCGGCGCCCCCTGCGAGAGCGGGGTGTCGGGACCTTTGTCGTCGCCGGGCGGTGGGCGCGGTCAGCCGGCATGGCGCGGTCCACGTCGCATTCAGCCCTGCCTGGCGCGGTACCTCCACCGGATCGGGTCGGTGAACGCGCACTGCGAGGCGGACGCGGTGACCACCGTGAGGGGCACGCGGGCGAGATTCGGCAGCCTCCGTGCCGGCTCGGTCTGGACGATTCGGACCGGCGCGCCGTCCGCGGCAGGCTCATCCCTGGAGAGGGACAGTTCCTCGGGAGAGGCTGCAGGCGGACTGTACGGCGGCGGAGCCGACCAAGGTCCGGCACAAGGTCCGGTCGAAGCTCGGCTGCGACCCGGCCGGCGGGCCCACCCGCGGAGTGCGTGGTCGGATCGCCGGTCCGATCCTGTCGAGCGGCTGCGCCGGACGCTCCCCGTCCAGTGCCTGCGCGCGGCGGCAGTGTCGGCCGCCATCGGACCACTGCGCCGTCGCGCGGGCCGACGATCACGATGTTGTCAGTCGCCGCTGAGAGAGATTGCGACGTGCCCGCCGGGATCGCTGGTCCTGCGGGCCGGGCCGCATACCTGGGCATGCGGCCCGGGGAGAGTTGGCCGGGGCCCGTGGACGCGCGGGCGCCGAGAGTTGCTCGGGGCGGATGGTGAAGTCGCTCAGCGGTAGGTGTTGTTCGTGGTGTGCTCGCCGGCGAGCCAGGAGGCGAGGTCGGCGTGGGCGGTACGGCGTCGTTCGGCGTCGCTCGCCTCGATACCGGGCGCGTCCAGGGTGAACTCCAGGAGCAGCCCGTTGGGGTCGCTGGTGTAGAGGGAGCGGCAGTATCCGTGCTCCAGGACGTAGGTCTCGTCGGGCCGCCAGCCGGCCTTCTCCAGGCGTTCGGCGATCGTGTCCTGCACCGCCTCGGTGACCTTGAGCGCGATGTGCTGGAACGGCGAGTGCGGCATCTGCGGACCGAACTGCTTCTGGTCCTCGGGGTCGGCGAACTGGAAGAAGGCGAGGGCGCTGCCGTCGCCGAGACCGTAGAAGGTGTGGCAGTAGGTGCGTATCGCCCCGAAGAGTTCGTCGGACTCCTTCCAGGTGGCGACGAGGGGGAGGCCGATGAGGTCCTCGTAGAAGGCTCGGGTCGCCTCCTGATCGCGGGTGACATAGGCGTTGTGGTGCAGGCGTGACGGCAGGGCCGCGGTGTCGGAAGCGACTGAGGGTGCGGGGGAAGCCTGGGTCATCGTCGACTCTCCTTTTGAGTTCTTGACCCGCCCCGGCGGGTCTTCGTCGGACATGTGTCCGCCAGGCGGGCGCTGTTCGCTACCTTCATGCGGTCCGCCCCTGGCGTCAAGAGTGCTGAGGGGTTGATTTGCCGGATGTGGCATTGCCTGCGGGCACTGGTCGGCATACGGACAGACGGCAGTAGCCTGGTACGCCAAGTCGAGCGACATGTGAGGGGCTGAATATGCCGCGTACCGGTACCGGGCCGGACTTCATCGAGGCGTTGGCCCGGGGGCTCGACGTGATCGCCGCCTTCGCGCCGCAGCGGCCGGTGATGTCGCTGGCGGAGATGGCGGCGGCGACCGGTCTGGCCCGGCCGACGGTGAGGCGGATTCTGCTGACCCTCGAAGAGCTCGGGTATGTGCGCGTCTCGGACAAGGGCTTCACGCTCACGCCGAGGGTGCTCGATCTGGGCGTGGCCTGTGTCGGTTCGCTGGGGCTGTGGGACGTGGCCCGTCCGCACATGGAGCGGCTGGTGGAGCGGACGCGTGAGTCCTGCTCGATCGCACAGCTCGACGGCAGTGACATCGTGTACGTCGCACGCGTCGCTGTTCCGAAGATCGTGACGCTCTCGGTGCAGATCGGCACCCGTTTCCCGGCGCTCCAGACCTCCTTGGGCAAGGTGCTGCTGGCGGCCTTGGAGCCGGAGGAGTTGGAGAAGGTGCTGAGGGAACCGACCCGGTCCGGGCTCACTCCGCTGTGGCGGCCCGGCCCGGAGGAGCGCGATGAGGTCTTGCGCGAGGTTCGGGCCCGCGGCTGGGCGCTGGCCGACGAGGACCTGGCGCTGGGCATTCGCTCGGTCGCGGTCCCTCTGCGCGACGGGGCGGGGCGGGTGATCGCGGCCATCAACGTCAACGCCCACGCCGCCGAGACCTCGGTGAGCAAGCTGCGCGAGGAGCACCTGCCCCTTGTGCTGCAGGCGGCGGGCGACATCAGCTGTGACTTCGCCAAACTCGCGGCTCTCCCGCAGTCGGTAGCCGGCTCCCGGCCCTGACGCACTCCGCGCAGCGGCCTGCCGGGCGCGGTCCGGTGTTCTCGGGCGGCCGTGTCGGTGCGCCGCCCGTTCCGTGTGGGGCCCGTTCCGTGCGGCGTCGTGGGTGTTCCCCCCGTGATGGCGCGACTCGTATAACTGGCCGGCGTCGCTCATCTCCCCTCGGGGATCGCGTCGACCGTCGTGGCCTTGGCCTTTCCGGCGGCGTCTCGGGCGTCTCGGGCGTCGCGGGCGTCTGATCCCGCGCCCCGGACGGGTTGCTTTCGACCATCGAATTACCCCTGGACCCTCGCGGCTCCAGGCTTCGGCATGCCACAATCCGAACTGGCGGACATTCGTCCGCTGTGCGGTCGGAGGGATGCTTCATGGAAATGCCCACAGAGGTGGCAGCACCGAGCCGGGGCGTCGGACCGCTGTCCGGGCTGGTGGTCGCCGACTTCTCCCGGGTGCTGGCGGGCCCGTACGCGACGATGCTGCTGGCGGACCTCGGGGCCCAGGTGGTCAAGGTCGAGTCTCCCGCCGGTGACGAGACCCGGACGTGGATGCCGCCGACCCGCGGTGAGACGTCCACCTACTACCTGGGGGTCAACCGCAACAAGCGCTCCATCGCCCTGGACCTGCGGGCGGAGGAGGATGCCGCGGCGGCGCGCGAGCTGGCGCACCGGGCGGATGTCGTGATCGAGAACTTCAAGCCGGGCGCGCTCGCCAAGTACGGGCTGGACTACTTCAGCGTCGTGGCCGACAACCCCGGGGTGATCTACGCCTCGATCAGCGGATTCGGGCCCGGAGCGGGCCGTCGGGTACCCGGCTACGACCTGATGGTGCAGGCGATCTCCGGACTGATGAGCCTCACCGGCGACCCGGAGGGCGAGCCCTTCCGGGCCGGCATCTCGGTCTTCGACGTGATGGCCGGCAACCACGCGGCCATCGGCATCCTCGCCGCGCTGCGACACCGTGACGCGACCGGCGAGGGCCAGCACGTCGAGGTCAACCTGCTGTCCTCCGCGCTCTCCGGCCTGGTCAATCACAGCTCCGCCTATGTGGCAGGCGGCACCGTCCCCTACCGGATGGGCAACGCCCATCCGAGCGTCTTCCCCTACGAGCCGTTCCCCACCGCCGACCGTGACCTGATCGTCGCCGCCGCCAACGACGGCCAGTTCCGACGTTTGTGCGAGGTCCTCGGCATACCCGGCACGGCCGACGACCCGCGGTTCGCGCACAACAAGGACCGCACCGCCCGCCGCGCGGAACTGCGACCGCTGCTGGTGGAGCGGCTGGCCACCCGGGGCGCGACCGATTGGTTCGACGCCCTGGTCGCCGCAGGGGTCCCGGCCGCCCCCATCAACACCATCGACGGAGGCTTCGCCATGGCCGAGCGTTTCGGGCTCGACCCGGTCGTCGAGGTCGGCGAGGGCGACCGGGCCGTCCCCATGACCCGTCACCCGATCACGTTCTCCGGGACACCGGCCCGCTACGAGCTGCCTCCCCCGGAACTGGACGAGCACGGGCCCGAAATCCGGAAGTGGCTGGAGATGCCGCGAACCACGCGTCCGGCCGAGGAGAGCACCCGTGTCTGACCGGCCTGCGCGGTACCCGACGGCCCTGGGAGCCTCCAGCCCCACCACGATCACCCTGCTCGGCACGGACCTCGCCCGCGATGTGATGGGTGAGGTGGGGTTCGGCGAGTTGGCCTACTGGCTCGCCACTCAGCGCCGCCCCACCCCCGGCCAGGTGCGGGTCTTCGAAGCCGTCCTCGCCGCGCTGGCCGACCACGGGTTCACCCCGACCGCGATCGTCACCCGGCTCACCTACCTGTCGGCGCCCGACTCGGTGCAGGGTGCGCTCGCGGCAGGGCTGTTGGGCGGAGGCTCTCGTTTTCTCGGGGTCACCGAGGACACCGGGACGTTTCTGCACGAGGTCGTCGAGCACCATCGAGGCCGACTTCCAAAGGACGAGGCGGGCTGGGACGTCCTCGCCCTGGAGACCGTACGCGCGCGGCGGGCGGCCGGGCTGTTCGTGCCCGGCCTCGGTCATCACGTCCACAAAAAGGGCGATCCGCGTACTCCCCGGCTGATGGAGATCGCTGCCGAGGAGAAGCAGTTCGGACCCCACCTGTCGCTGTTCGCCGCGATCGGCCGGACCCACGCTCAACTTCTCGGCAAGACCCTTCCGCTGAACGGCGCCGGTGTGTGCGGAGCCGCCCTGGCCGACCTCGACCTGCCCGTCCCGCTGCTGCGTGGCTTCGCACTCCTGGCCCGTACCGCTGGATTGATCGGCCAACTCGCCGAAGAGATGAGGCATCCGGTCGCCAACGACATCTTCCTCTCCGTCGACCTCGACCACCGGTCCGTAGACCCTGACCCGCACCCGGGGAATCTGCCGTGAGCCGGTCGCCGACGACCGGGCCCGTCGTCCTGCTCGTCCACGGTGCCCACCACGGCGCCTGGTGCTGGGAGGAGGTGACGGCTCGGCTGGGCGCGGCCGGGGTACGCAGTCATGCCATCGACCTCCCGTTCACCTCCTTCTCCGACGACACCGAGGCGGTCCGAGCCGCTGTGCGCGAGGCGACCGCGCACGGTCCCGTGATGGTGGTCGCGCACAGCTATGGTGGCCTGCCGGTCTCGGCCGGCGGACATCTGGCGGCCCGCCTGGTCTACGTTGCCGCGCGGATGCCGCTGTCGGGGGAGTCCCCGGCACAATTGACGCCCGCCTGGAACGACCCGGCCTTCCACCGCTCGGTGCGGATGGCTCCCGACGGAACGGTCACGCTCCTGCCGTCCGCCCGCGAGGCGCTCTACTCCGCCACGCCTTCCCGGCACGCCGAGCACGCTGCCACCCTCTGGCGGCCGATGCGCAGTCGGGTGCCGGACCTGGCTCTGGACGACCCGGCCTGGCTGACCGTCCCCAGCGCCTATGTCGTCTGTGCCGCGGACAGGACGGTACGACCTCAAGCACAGCGGGCCTGCGCCGCACGCGCCGCCACCCGGACGGAACTCGACTGCGATCACTCGCCGTTCTACTCCGCCCCCGGGCAACTGGCCCAGTTCCTGGGCGCTCAGGCCGGCCTCGTCGTACACGACGGCGAGATGCACGGCACCGTGTGAAGGACCCCACGACTGCGAGCGGTGAAAGGGCAGCGACGCCCACGGCAGGCCCGCACGGCAGCCCTGTCGCCGGGCGACGGCCGGGATCGCGCCCGGTTCGCTCGCAGGGTGCCTCGGGTCGGCCCGGTCCGTTCGGCACGTGCGGCGATGGTGGCGGCTTCGTACCCGACCTCGATGAACGGGCGCGCCATGGCTTCCGGGACGGCCTCACGCGTACGGATCGCACGCCCCTGACGCGCCTCGGCCGCCCCCCGGTCGCCGAGGGCTGTGCTGTGGGACGCGGGGCCGGGTACGGGGGACGATCCCGGCTCCGCGTCCCGGGCGGCACGTCAGTGGTTGACGTGGCCGCCGTTCATGGGGCGCCCGCTGTCATCAGGTTCTTCAGGTCCCGGGCGTACTTGGCTTACTTGGCGACGAGGTCGCGCGTGAGGCTCGGGATGTCCCCGTGCCCGGCGAACGCGCCCGCCCCGACGGCGGCGCGGAACCGGTCGGAGGGGATGACGGATCCGGTGACCGGGTCCTCGGGATCCTGGAAGCCGTGCCGGACGGGCAGCGCCGTGTACTGCTGCTGTGCCTCGGGCAGGGCGCGCATCGCCGCCTCCAACCGCAGGTCGGTGTAGTCGGCCGCCCGGAGTTGGGGACCGATCATCCGGCTGGAGAAGTCGTCGGCCGTGACCGGCGCGGCTCCGAGGGGGCCGGTCACGTGGGTCGATCGGTTCGATGCCGACGCCGATCACGCCAGGATGTGGTTGACGGAGCCACGGGCGCTGCCCTGAACCCCCCGTACCGAAAAGGGCCTCTGCACCGCCGTGTGGGTAACGCAGGGCGCCTTCGGTCCTCGACGGTCAGGCCGACTCGTGCGCTGCCTCGTCCGGGGACGGCCAGGGCTGGGGCGGCCGTGGAGGTTTCGTCGATGGCGTCCTGGCGTGCGTCTCAGCCTTCCACGCCCGCGAGGACTGCAGTCGCGGCCTTCTGATAGTCGCTCTCACTGAGGCTGTCGCACTCGGCGGGCATCATGTCCTCGGAGTCCGCGTCGAGTGCGACCTCAAGGGCCTTGGTGCAGGCCTTCAGGTCGTCGGCGTCGGCGGCTGCCTGTGTGGCGGCGGCGGGGGTCGAGGTGCTGCTGGGCTTGTTCGGTTTGCTGGTGCTCTCGGAGCTTCCGCAACCGGTGGTGAAGGCGGCGAGGGCGAGCAGTACGGTGCAGGCGGTTGTTCGAGTGCGCACGGTGCCTCCAAGAACGTTGTGTGGTTGAGGGAATCGTGCACGGCCCGCACGCCCCGACGCGTCTGCCGAGCTTCCGGACCGCCCCCGCCGAACGGCAGAGGACGTCGAGCCGATCGGCCATCACCGCCGGCCTTCACCGATCCCCGCCTCTGCGCGGCGAACGTCGACCGCCTCGCCTTCAACGGCACCGTCATCGAACCGGCACCTTTGCTGACTTTGCAGGACTCAAATAGCTCTGACCTGCGGAAACCCCACATGGGGTAGACGTTGAGGGCGGAGTGGAGGATGTCGTCCTTCACTCCATCGGCTGCTCGCCGGGATGCGGAGGAACGGGATGCGGACGAGCGAGACGTGGAGGCGCGGTCTCGGCCCGCTGGTCAATCCGATCCAGGCCGGTTCGGCGTCGGCAGCAGGGTGAACTATGGGGGCGCGCAAGGTCCGGAGCAGGAACCCGGCACGGGTTTCCGATCTGCTGGTGGTGCTGGCCTGCCGCGATGTAGCTGCGAACCTTTCTGGCCTGGGCCGATCCGGGAAGAGCCGAGTCATCGGCGACGGCGGTACCGCGTTCAGGCATCGACATCTGGGTGCACCCCACCCACCAGGGCCGCGCGCACCGGGGAGCTGGAACGCCGGGTGCTCGCCGTGGTCTTTGCCTCCCCGATCGCCGACACCGTCACCCACAACTCGTTCGACATGCACCTCGTGGCGAAGGAGCGTTCGGGGTTGAGGGGGACACAGGGCGGGCACGGTCACATGTCGTTGTCCGGGGGGACCGGGCCCGACTCCGGTCCGGACAACTGCGGCATCGGCCCGCTGGGCGCTGCCGCGGCGGTTGACGAGTACCGGAAATACTGCCGGGTGGCCTGGGCCACAACCACCGGGAGGATCTCGGTGAATGCCTTCAGAGTGGGTACGCCGTTGATCGCGCCCCAGATCTTGGCACGGCGTCCCTGCTCCAGGAGCAGCGGCAGGGTGTCCTCCAACCCCTCCCGCAGCCGCTCGCCCTGTTCGCCGCGGCACTGGAGGTCGAAGCGGCTCCAGGGAACGATGGCACAGACCCAGGGTTGCGCGGCCGAGTCGAACGCCTTGAGTCGACGTCGCCGCTCCCGGTCGAGCAGGGACCACCGGTCAACCAAGAGGATCGTGGGCTGACTGGTTCGGGTCGCGTCACCCGCCGATCGCGTGTCGCGCTCGCTGCTCGTCGGGATGCCTGGAGCCAGATCCAGGTCGTCGAAGTCCGCCACGGTGACGCGGTGGTCGAGCGAGCGGATCAACTCCTCGGCCAGTTCGGCGAGCGGGCGCCTCGACTCGCTGTGGTACGGATTCCAACCCGTGGCGTCCTCCCTGTAGGGAGCGGCGTCCCGGCCCTCGGGCAAGGCGTGACGAGTGGGCGCCGCCACGATCAGCTGAACGTTGCGAGGGCTGTCGCCGTGCGGGCGGAACGCGCTGTGCGTGGACTCGTACGGCCGGGGCCTGCTCGACGGCAGCGGCGTGTTCTCGGCGACGTGCACGATCCGCTGGGCGAGCTGAAGCACGACCTCCTCGTACTCGTCGCGCAGCCGCTTGAGTTTGATCAACCCGTAGATCCCGTACGACGCGTAGCGTTCCCCGAAGCCGGAGTGCGCCAACTGGATCTGCCGCACGGACTCGGGGAGTCCTTCGAGGTCCATGCCGGTCCACAGCACCGGGACGATGGCCGGGATGTCGCCGAGGCCGGCGTTGCGTGCCTCGCGGATGCGTTCGTCGAAGGCGAACCACTCGCGTCCGCAGTGGTCGCTGGAGAAATAGCGGGGCGAGTACAGCGGGACGAACACCCGGCAGTGCGCGAGGTTCTCGCTGAGCCGGTCCGGCCAGCCCTCCCCGGACCGCACCTCCCGGTCCAGGAACCCCGCGGGCGTCCCCCGCGGATGAGCGGTGAGGGCCAGGACGTCCGTGCACAGATCCTTGTACAGCGTGTGCACCCAGTGGTCGGGATCGTCGCCGCCCAGGCTCGGGGAGGGTGTGTGGGCGTAACTGAGAAAGAAGTACGGCCGGTTGTCCACCGCATCGGTTGTCGACCTCAGCAAGGGCTGCCGGGGAATGGGTCGTTCCCTCTCCTTCGGCTCCGCGGTGGCGCCGGGTACGGTTGGATCGCTTGTCGGCAGGCCCAGCAACTCCAGCGTGTGGATCGACAGTTGTCCGAAGGACTGGGCGGCTGCCAGAAGTTCCGATCCGCTCCCATGGTTCGGCACCACCGCCACTAGCCGTCCGCCCCAGCTGTCCTGGGATGCCACATGACGGCTCAACGCCCTGTTGATGCGCCACACCTCGTGCTCGGCGAGTTCACTCTGCAGCCGCCGCTGCACGGGTTCCGACGGACTCATCTCCACGACGCCGTCGTCGCCCGGGCTGAGGGTGAAGAGCCCGCTGGTGAGCAATTCGGCGATGTCGGAGATCGTGGCTTCGGGGACCAGTTCCTGACGGAGGAGATGGAGCATGCGGGTGCTCAGCCGATCGAACGTGGAGCACAGCACGGCCAGACGAGCGGCCGGCGGCGAGGCCGTGTGCAGAAATCCCTCTGTGGCGACGACTCCCGGCCGCCGCCGTGGCCGTCGTTCCGTCCGCCCCCCACGCGGTACGAGTACCGCGGGGTTTCCTTCGGGAGCCGTACGCATCAAGGCGCACGACCAGCGGCTCAAGGAGTGCGGGGACAGGGAGAAGACAGGGATGGGCAGCCAGTGCCCCTCATGCCCTTCCCCCTCGTCGTCCGTGTCCCTCTCGTCTGTGAGCGCCGGCGGTTGGAAGAGCAGCCGGGCGTTGGGCGGTCCCGGGGCTGCGGCGGTGACGCGGGTGGAGGGCAGGTCGAGGCCTGTTCTGCGCCAGAGTTTTGTGGGCAGAGGGTTGAGCAGCGCCACCGGGGCGATCTGGGCCCAGTCGCGGAGCTGACGCCACACCGCCGTGCTTCGCCATCCCGGTGCCGCGCAGTCGGACACGACCACGATCAGTCGGCGCCCGTCCGGAGAACGCAGCTGACGAGGGGACGTCAACCTGTCCTGCTTGTCGCGCAGTTCGAATCCGCCTTCCCGGAAGCGGAGTTCGCGTAGTTGGAGGGTCCGGAAGGCGCCGAGCCGGTCCAGGACAGCGGTGAAGTCCATGACGGTTTCCCGCCACACTCCCATCGCGGGAGAGCGGTCCAGCACCAGGACGAGATCGAACCATCTTTCGGGTGCGGGCGTGAGTACCGGAAGTAGTTCGCCGCTGGAGGCGTAGCTGTCCACGGTGGCTTCGACGTTCAGGGTTGATCGGCGTCCATTCGGCCATCGCCGTTTCCAGGGGCGCAGAGCGCGGGTCACTTCGAGTGTCCTTGGCAGGCCGGAGGCATGGCCCGGTGCCACCGCGTCGCCCCGGATGGCCGTCGCCGCTCCGGCGAGGCGTTCATGCAGGTCGTTCGCGGCTTCGTCGGAGTCTGGTCCGGGTTCGTCGGTGGCCTGTCCGTCGACGGGCGCCGCCGCGTGGGGACGGTCCCGCATCCGCCCGCCGACGTCTTCGGCACGCATGTCCATCAGTGATGCCAGCCAGAGGCACTCGGCGATGGCTGTGCCGTCGAGCCCCGGTGCGGCGGCACTCAGCGCCGTCACCACCCGGGCGAGCGGGTCCTCTGCCGAAGGGTTGCCCTGGTCAGGCACGGGACAGCTCGCGCAGCACGAGGGCCATGACTTCCTGGTCGTCTTCTCCCGTTGCGAGGGTGCCGACGGTCAGCAGATGCACGGCGTTCAGAAGCTGATCGATCGCGAGGCTCTCGCCCGCCGCGACCCGGTCGACGAACGTCTGGATGACGGTGTCGACGGCCTGTGTCCCGTCGGCGTCCGGTCCGATTCGCAGATGAGCGTCTACGATCCTGCGCAGCGCGTCCACGGTCGGCTTCGGCATGGTGAACCTGATGCAGCGGCGGAGAAAGGCCTGTGGGAAGTCGCGCTCGCCGTTGCTCGTCATGACGATGAAGGGGAACCGGTCACATTGCACCCGACCCCGCGTCACCGGGCTACGGACGTCACTGCCCCATTCCCGGACGTCGACGAGATCGCTCGCGTAGCGTGCGAGTTCGGTGATCTCGAACTCGCCGCGTTCCAGGACATCGAGCAGATCGCTCGGCAGGTCCAGGTCGCTCTTGTCGATCTCGTCGATCAGCAGGGCGCGCGGGTGTTCGGCGGGAAGCAACGCCGTTCCCAAGGGGCCCAGTTGAAGGAAGGGTGCGATGTCGTCGTCGCTGTCGCGCCCGGCGAGCCGCTGTGCGTGGATGCGGCCGAGGGCGTCGTAACGGTAGAGCGCCTCCGCCAGTGTGCTGCGTGACGTGATGTGCCAACGCAGCACGTCACCGAGTTTGAGCTCTGCCGCGACCTGCTCGATCACCGTGGACTTTCCCGAACCCGCGGCGCCGGTCACCAGCAGCGGCCGGCGCAGCATCAGCGCGGCGTTGACGGCCCGGACGAGTCCGGGGGGCGGTTGGAACTGCTTGTGCAGGGCCTGCCGGGGAAAGCTCCGCCACGGTGGAGGTTCGCCGAGATCGACGTCGCGTGGCGTGCCGTCACCGACGTAGAAGGGCTGCCAGGTCATGCGGAGTTCTCCTCCTCCGTAGTGAACTGCTCGAACTGGTCACAGAAGTCGAGCCACTCGATGTCGTGCCATACGGTGCGCCATCGGGCCAACTGCTCCCGGCCATCGGGTTTCCCCGGTACTCGTTCTCCCCAGCTGTGCCGGTACGCCTCACAGAACTCCGCGGGCAGCAGATGCCAGTAGCGGTCCAACGTGTCCCGGAAACGCTCGGGTGCGCAGTCGTCGGCACAGGGCCACAACACGATCGGGGCGTATGCCAGCAGTACCTCCATCACCTGCTCGAAGCGGGGCGGCCTGTGTTCGAGGGCGACGGCACGGCGATAGGTGTCGTTGCGGAGGCGTTTCCTGAGTTCGTGCGCTTCTCCGGTGTCGGGCTCGCCGAGCCAGTCGACCGGCGCGGTTCCGGTCGAGTACGTCCTCATCGCCGCCAGTTTCGTTCTGGCCCGCTCGTTGATCCACCAGAGGTGGTCGGGTGGGCACAGCCTCTCGCTCCAACGCAGTACGACGTCGTACGCGACGCCCATCAGTTCCCCGAAGTCGGTCTCCTCCGGGCGCCAGCGCAGGAGGAGCGCGGCGGAGGCGGCGATCTCCACACGCTGCAGCCGTGCTCCGATGCTTCGCGCCCGCGCCGAGGCCCATCTCAGTACGGTGGCGAGCCGCTGCTCGACACCGACCTGGTCGGACGCGCAGGTGAACTCGCGGTGCGCATGGATCTCTCCACCGTCGAGCAGCCACGCGTCCAGGGTCTCGGGCCATTCACCGGCGACGGCGGCGTGCAAACTGACGACCAGACGCAACCTGGTCCTGCTGCCACGCTCGCGCAGCGACTCGAACGCGTCGCTCAGTTCGACCTCGCATCCCACCGCGTGCGCCCAGGAGGCGAGTTCTCCGTGGTCCTCGGGCAGGGCGTCGTCGACGGCCAGCGCGGCGACGAAGGTGGCCAGAGCGGCTGTGCGCGCCTCGTGGAGACGTGGTGCCCGCAGGCGCAGAAACTCCACGGCGTCCCGCAGCAGCTCACGTCCCGACGTCTCCGGTGGACGAGCGGCGGCTCGCCCTGCCGCCGACGACAGTGCGCGGCGCAGCCGCTGCGAGGTCGGTCGGCGGCCGGGCCAGGACGTGGTGAGCAGTCCGACCGTCCGCAGCCCGTCGAGTATGCCGCCGACGACGCGCAGCGCCCACGTCAGTTCGGCGGCACTGCCCGAGCAGTGCTCCGGCAGCGCGTGGCGCAGCCGCTCCAGGGCCTGGGCATCGGCCAAGGGCGCCGTGAGCAGTGCGGAGCATCCCAACGGTGCGAGCGCCAGCTCCAGTTCCTCCGAGGCGATGGGCCCGAGCAGCGGAGCGGTGTGCACGGGGTGGCGGCCGTTGCGCGCCAGCCAGGGCGGGTCACCGAACTGTGCCCCGTCGTACTCGACCAGCCGCGCGTCCTGCCCCGGCACCGTCGCACGCACGGCACCGAGTACGGCGGCGGGGTACAGATACTCACCACCCCCGCGGATGCCCCGTCGCAGTACTTCCGTGACACCGCGGGAGAAGGAGAGACGGTGGGCGGTCTGCGCGGCGCCGACTGCCATCAGCAGCGAGAGCCGGGTCGCACCTTGCCGGACTCCGGCGTCCAGGGCCTGCAGGTCGGGGGTGGCACCACCCGCGTGGCATGTGTCGACGAGAGCGATCACCCCGGGCAGTCCAGGCGTCTCCAGCGCCTGCGTCAGTAGCGCACCGACGTTCACCGCCGTGGCGATCTCGTCGGGCTGTGAGTCGCCCGCCATGAGGTAGAGCGTGGGGTTCTGCCCGGGGGTGATGCCGTGGCCGAGGAACGCGACGACCAATACGGCCTGCTCCCGGGCCGCGTGCTTCGCCGCGGTCCGGACGGCCGCCTCAATATGGGCCTGGTTGACGGACATGCCGTAGAGCAGCGATGTCTCAGCGGCGGGGCTCTGTGAGCATGCTCCCCTCCAGTGGTCGGTGAACAGATCGCGCAGCGACAGGGCCACGCCTTCCAGGTTGTCCAGCAGCCCCAGTTTCGGACACTGCGGGGCGACGACGAGGGCGTGCCGCAGGGGAGTAGGAGCGGTCATGTGCGAGTGGCCGTCTCGATGGCCTCGACGATACGGCCGGCCACGGCGGACTGGGCGAGGTACTTGACGGCCGGGTGCACCGACAATCCGTCCGAGTCCACACGTCCGCTGCACGGTTTCACAGCACGGTCGTTGGGTCGTACGACCTTCTCCAGCGGCGGGCCCGCCGTGACGAGATCGTCCCGGTCCCAGTGGTCCAGCCATCTCTCGACGCAGTGGGGGGTCTGCAGGGGCTGCGGTCGCATTCGGCCACCCACCGCCGAACGGAGTCCCATCGGAGAGCCGAGCGTGACGAAAAGCGCGACGGGCCCCCTGTGGGCATGCAGCGTCTCCATGGCCACGACTGTGCCCAGTGAGTGGGCCACGACGACCGTGGGGCCGGTGGGGTCCAGGGTCTGCTCGACACGATGCCGTATGCGGGCGTCGAGCGTCAGCCCTTCCCTGTCGGCCTCCGCCCGGCGCAGATAGCGGGTCACCTGACGAAGGTGGCCGACCATGAGCCCGGCGCTCGCCCAGCCGCCGACGGTTCGCATCCCTGGCAGGTTCAGCAGTGTGTTGGCGGCGCTCAGTACCTGACGAGCCGCTGCTCCCGGCCCCTGCGCCCCGCCCTCCTGCGCGAGTTGGGCTCGGGCGTGGCGCAGGACACGCTCCTCTTCCACGCTGACGGGCCCGGCGAGCCGCTTATCCAGGGCTTCGCGCAGCAGGATCCCCACGAGGACGGTTGCCTCGTCGTCTCCGTCGAGTGCCGCCCCCTGCGTCTGCGGCACTCCGAACAGGTCGCCGTAGTAGGCGAATCGCGCGTCTGCCGCCCAGCCCTGCAGCAGATCCAGAACGCGATGCGAGTGACCGGCCGTACGAGCCCCTTGAGCCAAGGCCCGCAGCCAGACGTCAAGTTCGGCGACGGGATCCCGCGGTCCCCCGATGCCATGCACGAACACCAGACGCGGCCTCATACGCACCCCCGCGAACCACCGCCCAGGCGATAACTGACAAACCATCCTACGCGCAACTTGCCCAGAGATCACAGCACTTGTGCAGGGAAGGCGAAGGGGTGCGACGGTGCTCCGCTGCCGGCTCCGGAGCTGCCGCCGGTGCCGTTGAAGCCGCGCGGCAGGATGCGCCGACCCGTTGTGCCGAGGCCCGGGTCAGGGGTGTGCGGCGGCCCCCGCGGCCTTCCGTATGCCCGTGGTGGATCGGCGTACGACCAGTTCCGGCTTCAGGACCACGTGCCGGTGCTTCGGGGAGGTGTTCTCCGTCGTGTCCGCGATGAGCAGGTGTCCGGCCCGGTGGCCCATCAGGGTGGCGGGGCGTCTGACGGTGGTGAGGGGGACGGTGGCGGATGCCGCGAACTCGATGTCGTCGTAGCCGATCAGCGCGATGTCGTCGGGTACGCGCAGTCCCGCCTCGTGCAGTGTGCGCAGGACTCCGAGGGCGAGCAGGTCGTTGGCGCAGAAGACGGCCGTGGGGCGGGGACGAAGGCCGAGGACGCGGTGGCCGGCGTCCTCGCCCGCGGGGATCGTCAGGTCGTAGCAGGGCAGTTCGCGCAGTGCCGTCGGCGGGAGACCGGTCGTGGTGACGGCTTCGCGCGCACCCGTGAGCCGGTCCCGGGTCTGCTGGAGGCGGGCCGGTCCGCTGACGTGGACGATCGAGCGGTGGCCCAGTTCGAGGAGGTGGCGTACGGCCGAGTGGCCGTTGGCGACGTCGTCGACCCCGACGGAGGAGGCGGCGGGCTGCGGCGCGTTCTGGTCGGCCATGACGAACGGGACGGCGCCGCGACGGAACGCGGCCACGGTCCTGCCGATGTCCTCACCGGAGGTCAGCACGGCGCCGCGGATCTGGTGCGACGACATCAGCGCCATGTGCCGTGAGAGGTCCGCCGGATCACGTGGGCCGGTGCAGACTGTGACGCTGAGGCCGGTCTCGCGAGCGGCCTGCTCCACCCCGCTGACCAGTGCAGTGTAGAAGGGGTTGGCCAGGTCGGCGACCATGACGGCCAGCACACGGGCGGACCCGGCGCGCGGATTCGCTCCCCCGGCACGCACGTATCCCAGGGAGTCGATCACCGACAGGACCCGTGTGCGGGTGGTGTCGGCCACGATCTCCGGACGGTTGAGCACGTTGGAGACCGTGCCGAGGGCCCGTTAACCGAACTAACTCGTGAGTTCTTGCAGGTCAGATGGCTTCTCCGCTAGCTTCTCGGGATACTTCAAGGCGATGTCCCCGAGCGGGACTTGGCAGCATTCGTCCTGCCCGAGTTAGGCAGACTGCAGGAGACCGGTGATCAGTGGGCGCCGTACCAGTTGCTCGACCAGGATGGCGTTGTTGTCGACCCCGTCCGGGTCTTCTTCGCCGAGCTGCAGGCAGAGGAGAAACCTGCCTCCACGGTCCGCTCATACGGCATGGACCTGCTGCGCTGGTGGCGGTTTCTGTGGGCTTTCAACATCGAGTGGAACCGGGCAACGCGTACTGATGCACGGGACTTCATCCGGTGGATGCAGATCGCGAACAAGCCCCAGCGCCTGCACTGGCGACACCGGAAGGCAGGCCACTCCGAGGAGACGGTGCCGAAGCCGCGGACGACGCGCAAGAAGATCCCCGGTACGCCGAACGCCATCACGGGCAAGGTCTCACCCGGCCCGCAGTACGCCGCGAGGACGCGCGCGCACTGCGAAACCGTGCTCCGCACGTTCTACGACTTCCACCAGGACGAGGGCACCGGGCCAATCATCAACCCGTTTCCGCCCGACCGCTCGCGTCGCAGCAGCCGCGCGAACGCCCCCCACACGCCTGACCGGCCCTTTGCCCAAGAGCGGACAGGCCGCTACCGGCCAACCATCCCGAAACGTGCGCCCCGGCGTATTCCGGACGAGATGTTCAACGCGCTGTTCGCCGCCCTCCGGCACAATCGAGATCGCGCTCTACTGGCTTTCTGGGCTTCCAACGGGGCCCGCGCAGAAGAACTGCTCACCAGCCGGCAGCGCGATGCGCTACCCGGTCAGCAGTTGGTCGGCGTGATCCGAAAGGGAACCCGCGCCTACCAGCAGCTTCCTTGCTCAACCGACGCCTTCGTCTGAGGAATACCGGACCCCGACGAACGAGGAGTGGGACGCCTTCCTCGCCCACTTCGAGAAACGGAAGGTGTCCATCGGTACCTGCGCACGCGCCTTCGGGACCCCATGCATTCATGAACACGCTTGTGTCAGATGCTCACTCCTCCGACCTGACCCGGCCCAACGGGCACGGCTTGCCGAGATCCGCGACAACTTGATCGCCCGAGTCACCGAAGCCGAGACGGAAGGCTGGCTCGGCGAGGTCGAAGGTCTCCAGATCAGCCTGGCTGGCGCCGAGGAGAAACTCAGCCAGCTCGACGTACAGATCTCCCGGCAGCAGGAGTCCGTTGACCTGGGAATTCCCACCTTCGGATCGTTGCTCACACCACTACCGTGGCCACACCGCCGGAGCCTTCGTGACCTGGACGGTCGTCACCTCCGGCGATGCTCAGTGGACGTCGGCACAGAACGCGGCGGCGCGGACGATCTTCATCCACGCGGATGATCTACACCACCCCGACCCAGGCCACGGGCACGCTCTACAGGCGGCGGGCCAGAAAGTGGGTGTCGAGGAAGCCACGCTCGGACGCTGGGTCGTGGAGCAACCGAGCCACCGTGACAAGGCCGGCACCGGCCAGCAACTCGGCAAACTGCTCCGCCGGCCAGCTGTAGGCAGGCGCCACCTTGTGGTCGAAGCGGACCGCCTCCGGTCCCTCGGTCCCGAAGAAGGACACCAGGAGCAGACCCCCTGGTGCCAGGACACGCACCTGCTCAGCGAGCAGTGCGGGCAATTCTCCAGGTGGGGTATGGATCGTCGAGTAGTGGGCCAGCACCCCGCCGAGCGCGCCGTCCTCGACCGGCAGGGACTCCATTCGCGCTTCGTCGAACCGCAGCGACGGCTGGGCCCGCCGAGCGTGGTCGACCATGGCCGGGGAGAGGTCAAGCCCGAAGGCGTCCAGCCCCAAGTCGTGCAGCATGGCTGTCAGATGACCGGGTCCGCACCCGACGTCGGCTACCCGCAGGTTCCCCGTGCCACGCACGAGCTCGGCGAAGGTGCCGATCATGTTCCGCGCGAACGGCAGCGTCTCCAACCGACTAGTGAACATCGACGCATAGAGCTCGACGACCCCGTCGTAGGCCGCCCTGGTCTCATCCTGGTGTTTTAACACGAGCAGGAAACTAACACCCGCGCCGTTCGCAGCCGTTCGCAGCCGTTCGCAGCCGTTCTCCGGCCCTTCCTCTCGGGACTGATCGTCCCGTCACCGGATCACGGGACGCCTCGGTAGTTCGGAGAAGGACACGCCGGCCTCCCGTGCCACGTCTTTGACGCCGACTCGGTGGCGTGACTGTCGGCTCATGTCTGTGGCTCTGGCGGATGGGTTCTAGCGGACGGACTTGATACGGGTGGCGATGACCAGGCCACCGAGGAAGGTGAGGGCGGCGGCCATGAAGTACAGGAGGGTGTAGTTCTTGTCGCCTCCGCCCGTGCCTCCGCCCCCGCCCGCGCCTCCGCCTGCCTCGCCGCCGATCAGGAGCACCAGCGGGGCCGCCAGCGGGGCGACTCCCTGGGCGAGCGTGGTGGAGAAGCCGTAGATGCCCGCGTAGCGGCCGGCGCTGGTCTCCCGCTCGGGGAGGACGTCGAGCATGACGGCCTGGTCGACGGTGGCGAACAGGCCCAGCCCCAGGTTGCCGAGGACCGCTCCGGCGATGATCACGGGCACGGTGGGGGCCAGGGCCATGGTGATCGCGCCGGTGGCGAACACACAGGCGCCGATCAGGACGAAGACACGGCGACGGCGCAGCCTGTCCGACAGGAAGCCGCCGCCGATCGCGCCGAGCATGGTGGCGCCGATCCCGGCCCCGCCCAGGACGGCGACGGTGCCCGAGACCTCTTTGACGCTGACGCCCGTCCGGGCGGCCAGGAAGAACGCGGTGAACGTCGAGGTCAGGGTGAGCCCGAACATGAACAGGAACTTTCCGAGACAGTTCCAGGCGAAGTCGGGGCTTCGGCGCGGGTCGAACACATAGGAGGCGGTCAGGGTGCGGAGGGTGAGCCGCCCCTCCGGCAGCGGCAGGTCGCGGCTGTCCGGCTCGTGCACGAAGCGCACGAAGAAGAACATGGACACGGCACCCACCGCCCCGGGCACCAGGAACATCAGCAGGCTGCTGCCCGACAGCGCGCCGGCGAGGAGGGCACCGCTGACCGGGGCGAGCTGCTGGACCACCCCGGTGAGCGCGGCGACCTTTCCGCGCTGGGCCTCGGGCAGCCGGTCGGCCTGGGACGCCGTCAGCAGCGCGAGAACGGTGCCCCAGCCGACCTGCGCCAGCATCCAGCCGAGCGCGAGCACGAGGACGCCGTCGGCGAGGGCCATCACCAGCAGTGCGACGAGCCCGACGACCGTCCCGGCGATCAGCAGCGGGCGACGGCGGCCGAGCCGGCTGCGGGTGCGGTCGCTGACCATGCCGAACACCGGGGCCGTCAGAATGGCGGTGATCCCGCCCGCGCCCGTGATGTAGCCGAGGTACTCCTCGTGGCCGGGGGCGAGTTGATCGACCCGGATCGCCAGGGAGATCGCCATCGGGGTGACGACGGCCATGAACACACCGAAGACGGCGAGCACCATCAGCCAGACGTAGGAGTTCTCCACCGCCTTCGAGTCCTCCACCGCCT
The DNA here is from genome assembly GCF_020010925.1 of Streptomyces griseiscabiei. Lineage (NCBI taxonomy): Bacteria > Bacillati > Actinomycetota > Actinomycetes > Kitasatosporales > Streptomycetaceae > Streptomyces > Streptomyces griseiscabiei. The sequence continues at coordinate 2,522,735 of NZ_JAGJBZ010000002.1, forward strand.
TCCGCGCGTCGCCGGAACACGTGGTCGTGGTGTCGGAGGGGTCGACGGAGCCCGTGAGGAGCGGTTCGCCGTTCGGCGGTTGCGGGGGAGTGGACAGTGCCATGGAGACCTCGTGTTCGGGGGTCCGCACGCGGGCGCGCGAACGGAAGGGGAGGAGGGGAGGGAAGGAGGGGGAGGCCGAGCGGAGGGTGGGGGCGGGGAGATCACCGGGATGTGGGGACGTCCTCGATCGTGATCGTGGTGTCGTGCTCCACGAGGCGTCGTACGACGGCGCGCTCGTCGGGGGTGTTGTTGGGCTGGTGCAGGGTGAGCGCCAGGTGTCCGTCGGCGAGCCGGAAGATCATTCCGTGGCCGCCGTCCGCCGGCCACAGGGCGTGCTCCTCCTGTGTCCACGGGCCGGTGATCAGCCCGGAGACGGAGTGGGCGACGCCCATCGCGTAGCCCTGCTCGCCGTGGCTGGACCAGAGCATGAGCAGGTGGCCGCTGCGGAGACGGAACGGGAAGGGGCCGTCCGTGACGTACGCGGGGAACTTCACGGACACCCCGGGCAGCGGCTTGGACCAGGGGGCGTCCGAGGCGTTGAAGAGGAGGACGGGCGTCCCGGTGGCGCACCGGAGGTCCTCGCCGAGGCGCTGCGCGAAGATGGCCCCGTCGTGGATCTGGGTCCACTCGTGGCAGTACACGATCCAGGGCGCGCCCGACCCGTCGAGGTGCAGGGTGCCGTCGAGGCACTGCCACTTGCGCGGGGTGACCGCTCCCTCGCTCCACGGGGCGAACGGGCCCTGCGGTGTGTCCCCCACGAGGATCTGGGTGCCGCGATAGCCGTCCGGGGCGGTGAAGGTGGCGAACATGTACCACCGGCCGCGGTACTCATGGACCTCGGGAGCCCAGAAGGAACCCTCGCTCCAGAACCCGGCGGGCGGCCGGAAGGCGGCGAACGGGCCTTCCCAGTGCAGGAGATCGGTGCTGCGGTAGGTGTCGAACCCGATGCCCGGACCGTCCCAGATGTTGGGGTCGGTGCTGCCGTAGAGGTGGTAGGCGGCGGGGGAGGCGGAGGTGCGGCCGTCGTACAGGACGAACGGGTCGCGGATCTGGATCCGGTCCAGTGTCAGGCCCTGCCGCACGGGCCCTTCCGGGGCCCCGGCCCCGGCCCTCGTACCAGCCCCGGCCCTCGTACCAGTCCCCGCACCGGCTCCGGTCCCAACCCCGGTCCCGGATTCGGTCCCGTCGGCCGTCGTCCGCTCGTCCCCGGTGACGAGCCGCCGCCCGCCGTGCACCGCGCGGACCAGGTCGTCCACCATCGGCTGGGAGATCTTGCCCTCGCTGAGTTCGACGAGCCGGTCCAGGGAGAACACCCGGGCCGGTCCGAGCCGGGAGACGTCCTGGCCCAGCCGGGTGAGGAGTTCCCGGACCAGGGGGCCGCCGGCGGGGTCCTCCAGCCAGTCGCCCAGGGTGCTCCGGCCGGTCAGTGCTGTGCTCACGTGTGCTTCCTTCTCCATGGGGTGCGGGTACGGCCGGGTCACGGCCACGGGGTGAAGCCCTCGTGCCGTACCGTCCAGCCCTCCGCGGGGAAGCCGGGACAGTCGCGGTCCGCCCCGTCCCAGCCGCCGGCCATGAGGGAGACGGCCGCGAGGAGGGCGCCGTTGGAGGGGAGGTAGATCGGCAGGAAGCTGCCGATCTGGGGGGCGTGGCCGGTCGGCAGGTAGTGGTTCTTGGGGGTCCGCATGAGCAGGGCGTCCACCGCGAGGTCGGGTCGGCCGACGCGGGTCGCGGTCATCGCCATGACGGGGAAGTCCCAGCCCCACGCGCTGTTCCACTCCCAGTCGGCCCGGACGTCCTGGAGCGTGGCCGCCATGACGTCCGGGTCGACGAGCGGGGTGTCGGGGACGACGCCGAGCGCGCACAGCAGCGAGGGGTGGTCGTCGCGCTTCAGATACGGCTCGGTGGCGACGGCGGTGTAACGGCCGTCGCGCCGATGGGGGAGGGCCAGCCCGTCCTGGACACGCTGCCACCGCTTGTCCCGCTCGCGGCCGGTGCGCTCGCGCCAGCGCTGGGCGATCTCCAACCCCCACCACCAGTAGGCGAGTTCGAAGGTCGGGTCCTCGGTGGTCGTCGCGTCGTAGAACTCCTGGGCGGGGAGCAGCGGGGCGGGCAGGTGGTACGCGCCGTCGCGCTCCTCGGCGAAGGAGGCCATGAACGCGGCGGTGTCCTCGACGAGTTCGGCGAAACGCGTCACCACGTCGCTCTCGGGGCGGGCGCGGTGGAGCAGTTCGAGGAGGTAGAGAGGGTGCGGCTGCTGCCAGATCAGGAACACCCCGATGTCGGAGGGGCTTTCGCGCCCGTCGGGGCCGGTCTGCTTGGGCCAGCGCGCCCCGTCGTAGCGCTGTCGGCGGGCGGTGGCGCGGGCCTCGGGGAGGATGGAGAGGTACCAGTCCAGGCTGCGTTCCAGGAGTTCGGGGCGCCCCCACGTGGCGAAGTGCGCCGCGTGCCACCAGTGCATCTCCACGTGGTGCTTGCCGTGCCAGGAGTTGGTGATCAGACCGGTCTCCTGCGGCGGCAGGGTGCCGGAGCAGTTGACCGCCGTGAGGTACTGCGAGAGGACCACCCGGCGCTCCAGCTCGGCGGCCCGTGGATCGGTGCTGCCGGTGAGGTCGAGTGCGGCGCCGGAGGTCCAGAAGTCCTCCCACCACGTGGCCGAGGCCGCCGCGAGGCAGGCGAAGTCGGCCTCGACAGAGGGCACTTCGCCGTCATCGGGGGAGAAGGCCGCGACGAGTTCCAGCGTGTCCGAGTCCGTGGTCAGCAGGTATTCGTGCGGATTCCCCGTCGGTCGTACGACACCTGCCGACCAGGTCAGCCGCACGGCGTACGTGGTGTCGTCGAGGGTCCGGCGGAACACGCACCCGGTGTCGGTGACTTGGGCGAGGTCGGTGCGGTGGCGCTCCGGTGACGTCCAGTCGCAGGTCTGGAAGAAGCCGTCGCTCGCGTAGGGGAAGCGGACGACCACGCCGGCCAGTCCGTCGGCGAGCAGCTCGGACTCGATCCGGAAGGCGACGCGGCTCCCGTGCGGGTCGGCGACGGTGGTGACGGCCACCTCCTGATCGGCGTAGCGGAAGCGGCCGCTGATGGTGCCGGTCCACAGGTCCAGACACTGCTCGGTGTCCCGCAGGGCCCCGGGGCCGGTCTCGGGCTCGGCGTCGGGAGCGGGGCGCAGCAGCAGGCCGATGCGGCCGAGGTCGAGGCGTTGCGGGTTGGCGCTGAGCCAGGCTCCGGGGCGCATCTCCTCGGGCAGGTCGCCGCTCATCATGGCGGCGATCCCGAACCTGTCGGGGTAACTCACCTTCCCCCGGGCCGTGTTGTGCTCGGACATGGCGTCCGGGAGCGTGTACCCCTCGGGGTTGGGCATGGCGTGCCAGCCCCAGGTGCTCATGGTCGCGGTGTTCACGGCGAGCCGGCGTTCCGCGGCGGCGGCGGCCTGGTCGTGGTACGCCGGGAACGACTGCATGCCGGTGATGTCGCACGAGTAGGCGAAGTCACCGTTCCCGACGGTGAGAACGTGGGCGGGGTCCGGCTCGGTCAGGCGGACGGTGTGCCGGCGGACCAGCGATTTCCTGTCGATCAACGGATGTTCCTCAATCGGGGATGATGACGGCTTGCCATGACGCCGGTGACGGGCGCTCACTCGACGGTGATGACGGTGTCGACCGGCTCGCAGTCCGGCGCGGTCGCCAGGACGCGGATCTTCCCGGCTCCGGTGGGCCGTACGACGGCAAGGGCACGGCCTTCGTGGGTGCGCCGCTCGGTCGCGTCGAAGCGTTCCTCCGAGGCGGGGGCGGCGCTGCCGAAGCCGATCAGCTCACCGGCGCCGGAGACCTCGACGGAGACCGGGCGGTCGGCGGCGGTGTGCAGGACGCCTTCGGAGTCCGTGAGAGCGAGGGTGACGTAGGCGAGGTCGCCGCCGGTGGCCCCGACGACCGGGCGGTCGGGCTCGGCGGTCAGCCGCACGGGTCCGTTGGCCCACCGGAGACCGGTGCGGCCGGTCTCGACGCCGTCCCGGTAGGCGACGGCGACCAGCTCCCCCGGGATGTACACCACGTCGAACTCGGTGCGGAAGCGGTGCTCCGCGCCCACCGGCCGCCGCCCGAACGAGTTGCCGTTGCCGATCAGTTCGACCTCGTCGGCGTCGGAGTACACCTCGACGGTGATCGGCTTGCCCTCGTGGCCCGGCCAGGTCCAGCTCGCGAGGGAGTCGCTCCAGGCCCAGGGGCCCCCGATGGGGGTCAGACCGTGGTGCTCGGGGCGCCGGACCGCGATGTAGGGCTCGGTGCGCAGGCCGAAGACGATCTCGCGGTAGTAGGAGGCGGGGCGCCGGTGACCGGTGATGTCGATGTCGCCGCAGCCCGCGAGGAGATGGGGGAAGGGAGCGGTGTGTTCGGGGCGGGGGCTCTCCGGTGTCGCGAACTGGGGGCGGCCGATGCCGACCTCGCCGAGGTAGTCCCAGCCGGTCCAGGTGAAGTCGCCGATGACGTGCCCGTGTTCGCGCACCAGCTTCCAGTTGCCGTCGATACGGGTCGGGAAGGTCTCGGTGCCCAGGATGATCCGGTTCGGGAACAGCTCCCGGTCGCGGGCGTAGCGGGCCTCGGCGTAGTTCATGCCGGCCACGTCCAGGACGGCGAAGGACTCGGCGGTGCGCTCGGTGACCAGGTCGGAGGCGCTGACGTAGTTGATCATGTCGCCGGCGTCGGTCATCCGGGAGTTGACGCCTCCGGCCTCCTCGGCCGCCTCCGTACGCTGCCCCCGCAGGGCGGCCAGCTCGGACATCACGGCGAGGAAGCCGTTGACGGCGTTGGTGACATAGCGGGTGGAGTCGAGGGAGCGGACCTTCTCGGCGAGCTTGCGCCCCCACGCGGCGCCGGACGGCGAACCGACCTCCGGGATCTCGTTGCCGATCGAGTACATGATGACGCTGGGGTGGTTGTAGTCCTTGGCGACCATCGCCTCGACGTCCCGCTCCCACCACTCGGGGAAGTGCAGGCTGTAGTCGAAGCCGTTCTTCGCGGACGTCCACACGTCGAAGGTCTCGTCGACGACGAGCATGCCGAGGCGGTCGCAGGCGTCGAGCATCGCCCGGCTCATGGGGTGGTGGGACATACGGATCGCGTTGAACCCGGCGTCCTTGAGCAGCTCCACCCGCCGCTCCTCCGCACGGGCGTAGGTGGCCGCGCCGAGCGGGCCGTTGTCGTGGTGGACGCACGCGCCGCGCAGCTTCACCGTACGGCCGTTGAGCCGCAGCCCCTGCTCGGGGTCGAGCCGGAGCGAGCGGATGCCGAACTCCACGCCGTCGCCGTCCACCGGGTCGCCCTCGGCGCTCAACGCGACCTGACAGCCGTACAGATGGGGATGGTCGACGTCCCACAGGCTCGGCTCGCGCACATACAGGCGGGAGCGGACGAGGGCGTCCTCGCCGGGCAGCACGGTGACCTTGGCGGTGTCGCCCGTCACCGCGGCACCCGAGGCGTTGCGCAGGGTCACCGCGAGGTCGAGGGTGCGGATCGCGACCGAGTCGTTGCGCACCCGGGTGGCGACCTCGACCACGGCCCGCTCGCCGTCGACGTCGAGGGTGGTGACGCGGATGCCGTCCGGGACGATACGCACCAGCTCGCCGGTGAGCATCCACACGGGGCGGTAGACGCCGGCCCCTGTGTACCAGCGGGAGTCCTGGTGGGCGCGGGCCTCGACGCGGATCTCGTTGTCCTCGCCGTGGCGCAGGTACGGGTCGGCGTCGACGGTGAACTGGGAGTAGCCGTAGGGGCGTTGGCCGACGTAGGCGCCGTTGATATGGACGGTGGCGTCGCGGTGGACGCCCTCGAACTCGAACTGGACGCGCTTGCCGCGCAGTTCGTCCGGGACGGTGAACGTCCTGCGGTACTCGAAGACGCCGCCGGGGAAGTAGGCGCCCGCACCTCCCTCCATGGTCACCTCGCCGTCCGGCGCGACGCGGTCCTGGCCGATCATCGCGTCGTGGGGGAGGGTGACGGGGTGGAACGGGGCGACGGGGCCGGACAGTTCGGCGAAGGGGTTCACCTTCCGCCGGGTCTGCCAGTCGTCGTTGAAGGAGGTGCGGATCATTGCCTGCCTTGTCTGTTGGGAAGGAGCCGGAGGGGGGTGGTTCAGGCCGCCTGGCCCGCCTCGACGGTGTCGGTGCGGCGCGCCTTGGGGATGAGCGCCACCAGCACGGTGCCGAGGGCGCAGAATCCGGCGACGAGCAGGAAGCCGTTCGCGTACCCGCCGTCGAGGTAGAACTGCGTGCCCTTCAGGACCACGCCGTCCTGGGCCATGACCGTGAACGCCAGCTGGCTGACGAGCACCTGGATCACGCTCTGGATCAGCAGCTGGGAGCCGTTGGCGAGAGCCTGCTCCTCAGGGGCCACCGACTGGATGATCATGATCGGCAGCACGGAGACGAGGAGGCCCATACCCGGCCCGGCGATCAGGCCGAGCAGGACGAAGTGCCATATCTCGGTGTGGAGTTGGGAGGCGACGGCATAGCCGGCGGTGGTCAGGGCGCCGCCGACGGCGAGCAGGACCCGGGTGTCGACGCGACGGGCGAGCCATCCGGCGGCGACCGCCGTCGTGATCACCAGGACACTGATCGGTGACTGGACCGCCGCGCTCTTGGTGGCGGACCAGCCGAGTCCGTCGGACACGGTCGGGATGTGCGGCATGAGGGTGAGGATCATGGTGACGGTGCCCACGGCGAAGGTGGCGCCGGCGCCGACCGAGCCGGCCAGGAAGAGGGTCCAGACCTGGCGCCTCTTGATCAGCGACAGGGGGAGCAGGGGGTTGGCGACGCGGGACTCGTAGGGGAGGAACAGCAGTGCCGCGAGGGCGCCGAGACCGATCCAGGTCAGCGTCTTTCCGCTGGTCCAGCCCCAGGCGGAGCCTTCGCCGATGCCGTGGACGACGGCGCTGAGGCCGCCGCCGAGCAGGAGGCCGCCGATCCAGTCCATCCGTCGTGCGGTCTCGCGGACCGGGCTCTCGGGTACGCACAGCAGCTGGAGCAGCAGGCACAGGGCGGTGGAGACGACGATGAACCACAGGGCACCGCGGAAGCCGTGGTGGTCGATCAGCCAGGCCGACAGGAACGGCCCGCCGAGGCCCACCAGGCCGATGCTGGTCGCCAGGACGCCGCTCGCCGTGCCGGCCAGGTGCCGCGGGAAGATGTCGCGGGCCAGGGCGTAGGCGATGAACGCCGTGGCCCCGTAGGCGCCGCCTAGGACGCGGCCGGCGATCAGTGTCGAGTAGTCGGTGGCGAGGGCGGCGATCACGTCGCCGAGCAGGCCGGCGACGGTGGCGACGACCATCACGCGCTTCTTGCCGTACATCGTGGCGGCCTTCATGGCGAAGGGCGTCAGGAACGTGCCGAGCAGTGCGCCGCCGAGGGTGAACCACGCGATCTGTGTGGTCCGGAAGTGGACGGCCACCTCGGCTTGCGAGTTCCCGGCGACCAGGCCCGTGACGGGAGTCAGGGCCACGGTCCAGAGCAGGGCGGCCAGCGCGAGGAGATGGCGGGAGGAGAAGCCCGCCTTGTCCGCCTGCGCGGCGTCGGGGGCGGTCTCGGTCGAGGACATGGGACACCTTTCACAGCTCTGTGAAACGTTTCAATTCTCAGCATTAGTGATGCGCGTCAGTGACGCGCGTAAGTAGAAAACATCAAGCCACTCCGGAGAAACAAGACACCGGAAGGTAACGAGCTGATAACGCGATACTTCAGGGGTTCGGGCGCGGAGGGCCCGGCGTCAGGAGGAGCGCCGCTGGACCAGCCGCAGACTGGCCCCCGGCCCGCCCAGGACCATGCGACGGCCCGTCAGGCCGGCGACCACGGCCTCCGCGCGGTGCCTGCCCGCCTCCTGGAGGTCGAAGTAGACCGTGGAGAGCGGGGGCGCCGCGAAGCGGGCCATGGGGATGTCGTCGGCCCCGACCACCGCGAGGTCGTCCGGGGCGGTCAGTCCCGTCTCCCGCATGGCGGCGAGCAGGGCGATGGCGTGCTCGTCGTTGAAGGCGCACACACCGGTGACCTCCTCGTCCTGCCACCGTCGCACCAGGCGGGCCAGCGGGGCGATCTCCAGGTCGGCCGCGCCGAGCGCCAGCGGAGGCGCGAGGCCCGCGTCCGCGCACGCCTCGGCGACTCCCTGGAGCCGTTCCGCGCCCATGCGCCGGAACCGTTCGGGCGCGGGCAGCAGATAGCCGATCCGCCGGTGGCCGCGGCCGATCAGATGCTCGGTCTGCATCCGTCCCAGCGGAGGCATCGCGGACAGCTGGGCGTCGGCAGGCGGCAGCACGACCCGCACCCCCAGCCCGTGCAGCGCCTGGACGGTCGCCTCGTCGAAGCCCTCGAAACCGAGCACCGCCGAGGCGCCCACGGTGGCGCAGACGTCCGGCAGCGGCCTGCCGCGCTCGGCCATCAGATGGGTCACCAGGGTGAGACCGTGCTCGGCGAGGGCGACGGTCAGCTCCTCGACGAAGCGGCTGATGCTCGGGCCGATGGGCAGGTCGGGGATGGACAGCAGCACGATGTCGCTGCGGCCGGCGGCCAGGGCGCGCGCGGAGGCGTGCGGCCGGTACTGGAGACGTTCGGCGGCGGCCAGGACCCGTTTCCTGGTCTCCTCCGGGATCGTCTGTCCCGGACGGTTGTTGAGTACATAGCTGACGGTGGTGCGCGAGACGCCGGCCGCCTCGGCGACATCGGCGCTGGTGATCCGTTTCGCGGGGCGCGTCATGACCCTCTGATCCGTCCGAACCGTCGGCACGGCGGCACGCGTGTCCCGACCGTCGCGCACCGCCCGCCACCTGCCGAGGTGTCGGCAGGCACCCCGATGATACGCGGTGCGTGACGCGGTCACTGACGCGCATCAGTCCAGGCGTCCCGGGGGCGCCCGGCTCAGGGGCGGCCGACGGCACGGGTGCGTTCCATCAGACGCTCCAGCGTCGCGTCCAGGGCGTCGCCCGCCAGGCCCGTCACCCGCTTCATCGGCACGTCCCGCACCGCCTGGAGCAGTTCCGGCCGGTCGCCCATCCGTGAGCCCTGGTCGTCGGGGAGGGCGGCGGTCAGTTCCTGGAGGAGGGTGGCGCCGACGACCGGGTGGGCGATCCACTCGCCGAGGGTGGACTCCAGCGTCAGCTCCTGGCCGACGGCGTCCCCGGCCAGGGAGACGGACGTCTCGGCGATCACCTGCTCGGCGTTCTCGCCGATCTGGACGAGGTAGTCGCCGGGCGCGACCGTCCAGCCGGCGCCCTGGACGTCGTAGTACGCGAAGGCGCGGCGGCCCAGGTCGAAGGCGACCGTGCGGGACTCGCCGGGCTCCAGACGGACCTTGGTGAACGCGCGCAGCTCGCGCGCCGGCCGCCTGACCGGTCCGGCCTGTGTGGCGACGTAGACCTGGACGACGTACTTGCCCGCGCGGGCCCCGGTGTTGGTGACGGTGACCGCGGCGCGGACCGAGTCGTCGCCGGTGGTCTCCACGCTCAGGCCGCCGACCTCGAAGGTGGTGTAGGACAGGCCGTGCCCGAACGGATGGCGCACGGGCGCGCCGGTCGTCGTGTACCAGCGGTAGCCCACCATGACGCCCTCGCCGTGACGGACGTGCCCCTGCTCGCCGGGGAAGTTCACGAAGCTCGGGTTGTCCTCCAGGCGCAGCGGGATCGTCTCCGCGAGGCGGCCCGACGGGTCGGCGGCGCCGAACAGCAGGTCGGCGACGGCGCCCCCGCCGCCCTGACCCAGCAGGAACCCTTCCAGGATCGCGTCGGCCTCGTCGTGCCAGCCCTCCAGCGAGACGATCCCGCCGTTGGACAGCACCACGACCGTACGGGCCGCCGCCGCGGCGACGGCACGGATCAGTTCGATCTGCGCGGCCGGGAGGCGCAGGTGCTCCCGGTCGAACCCCTCGGACTCCTCGCTCTCCGCGAGCCCGGCGAAGACGACGGCCACGTCCGAGGCGCGGGCGACGGCCACCGCGGCCTCCCGCAGCGCCACGGCGTCCCCGGAGCCGTCCAGGGTGAAGCCGGGCGCGAACTCCACCGAGCCGCCCCGCCCGGCGGCCGACTCCCGGATCGCGTCCAGGGCGTTGTCGAGCCGGGTCGGGTCGAGGTGCGAGCTGCCGCCCGCCTGGTAGCGGGGGGTGGCGGCGAACTCCCCGATGACGGCGATCCGTTGAGCCGGTGCCAGGGGGAGGACGGCGTCGTCGTTCTTCAGCAGGACGGCGCACTCGGCCGCCAGCTCGCGGGCCAGCCGGTGGTGGGCGTCCACGTCGAACCCGTCCGCTGCGTCGCCCCCTTCCCCTCCGTCGGCCCCTTGCGCCGCGTCGCCCTCGTCGGACCGCCCGGCCACGAGACCCGTCAGGGCCAGCAGCCGTCGTACGGCGGTGTCGACCACGGACTCGTCCAGCTCGCCGGCGCGTACGGCGTCCACGATGCGCCGGGTGTTGTCGGGGGAGGGACCGGGCATCTCCAGGTCCAGCCCCGCGAGCAGGGACGCCACCGGGTCGTGGACCGCGCCCCAGTCGGAGACCACCGCTCCGGTGAACCCCCACTCCTCGCGCAGCACTTCGGTCAGCAGCCATCGGTTCTGCGCGGCGTGCACACCGTTGACCTTGTTGTACGCGGCCATCACCGTGGCGGGGCCGGCCTCGGTGACGATGTGCTCGAACGCCGGGAGGTAGATCTCGCGCAGGGTGCGCTCGTCGACGTCGGCGCTGACCCGCATCCGGTCGGTCTCCTGGTTGTTGACCGCGAAGTGCTTCAGCGAGGCGCCCACGCCCTGCTCCTGCTGGCCCCGCACATGCGCCGCGCCGAGGTGTCCGGACAGCAGCGGATCCTCGGAGTAGTACTCGAAGTTGCGGCCGCACAGCGGGGAGCGCTTGATGTTGACGCCGGGGCCGAGGGCGACCTGGACGCCGAGCGCGCGGGCCTCGCGTCCGACGGCGGCGCCGACGCGGCGGGCGACCTCGGGGTCCCAGCTGCTGCCGACGGCGACCGCGGGCGGGAAACAGGTGGAGGGCAGGCTCTCGTAGATGCCCATGTGGTCGAACTCGCCGACCTGGCGGCGGACCCCGTGCGGTCCGTCGGTCAGGACGACCGAGGGGAGACCGGCGTCCGCCACGGAGCGGGTGGACCAGAAGTCCTGTCCCGACAGCAGCGCGGCTTTCTGCTCCAGGGACAGTCGGGACAGGTCGATGTCGGGCATGCGGGTGTCCTTCGAGGTCGTGACAGTGGCGGGCAGTATCTACTGACGCGCGTCAGTGGCGCGCGTCCGTGGACCTTAACCGGGCAACTGCCGACGAACAAGAGCGAACGGCGTCACGGGCACGGATTCATCCCGGGGCCGTAGCCACCGCTCCTCCCGGAGGAGGACGGCGGCGCCCCGGCTCATGCAGCGGCACCAAGCCGGATTGCGAGCACCCGCACGATGCCCCGGCGGACCCGCTCCCGACAGGCTGGCCCTCCACCCGAAACCTGACCTGGAGACCCGTTTCCCGTGGCTACCTTGCTCTACCGGCTGGGCCGGACCGCCTTCCGCCGACGCTGGCTCGTCGTGCTGCTGTGGGCGGTGATCCTCGGCGGTGCCGGGGCCGGCGCCGCCGCGGCCCCGGCCGCGTCCGACGACGGCACCTCGTTCATGCCCGGCATCGAGGCGCAGAAGGCGTTCGACCTGATCGGGGAACGCTTCCCCGGCTCGGACGCCAACGGCGCCACCGCGCGCATCGTGTTCGTGGCACCGGACGGCGAGAAGGTGACCGCCGCCGGCAACCGGGCCGCCGTCGACACGCTCGTGACCCGGGCGGCGGACGAGCCGAAGGTCCTGAACGCCGTGAGCCCGTTCACGGCGGGCGCGGTGAGCGAGGACGGCTCCACCGCCTACGCCACCGTGAACTACAAGGTGAAGGCCGACGCCCTCACCGACGCCGACAAGGCCGCCCTGGAGAAGGCCGTCGACGAGGCGCGCAGGGCGGGCCTCACGGTCGAGGTCGGCGGCACCGCCCTCGCCGAGCAGCCCGCCGCGGGCGGCAGTGCCGAGGCCATCGGCATCGGTCTCGCCGCGGTGATCCTGCTGATCACCTTCGGCTCCCTCGCCGCCGCCGGGCTGCCCCTGCTCACCGCCGTGATCGGCGTCGGCACCAGCATGGCCGCGATCATGGCCCTGGGCAGTGTCTTCGGACTCTCCCTCACCACCGGCACGCTCGCCTCGATGCTGGGACTCGCGGTCGGTATCGACTACGCCCTCTTCGTGGTCTCCCGCTACCGGGAGGAGCGCGCCAACGGACACGCTCCGCAGGAGGCCGCCGGACTCGCCGCCGGCACCGCCGGTTCCGCCGTGGTCTTCGCCGGCCTCACGGTCGTCATCGCGCTGGCCGGTCTGACCGTGGTCGGCGTGCCGATGCTGACCAAGATGGGCCTGTGCGCGGCGGGTGCCGTGGTCGTCGCCGTGCTGGTCGCCCTCACCCTCGTCCCGGCGCTGCTGGGCATGTGGCCGAACGCGGTCCTGTCCCGCCGTACGCGCGACAACCGGCCGGCCGGCCCTACGACCGCCAACGGCGGAACCCGGTGGGCGCGCTTCGTCCTGCGCCGCCCGGTGGCGGTACTGCTGGCGTGCGTCGCGGGCCTGGGTGTGCTGGCGCTGCCCGCCGCGAGCCTGGAGATGGGCATGCCGGGTGCCGAGTCCAAGCCGGTCTCGTCGACGGAACGGCGTGCCTACGACGCGCTCGCGGACGGCTTCGGCGCCGGCTTCAACGGACCCCTGACCATCGTCGTGGACGCCGCCGACGCGGCCGACGCCCAGACGGCCGTGAAGGACATCGCCCGGGAGATCGGCACCACCGACGGGGTCGTGTCCGTCTCGCCGGCGCGGTTCAACCCGGCCGGGGACACCGCGCTGTTCTCGGCGGTCCCCTCCACCGGTCCCAACGACGAGCACACCAAGGACCTCGTCCGCGCCATCCGCTCGGAACGCTCCGCCCTGGAGCGCACGACCGGGGCGACCTTCGAGGTCACCGGCAGCACCGCGATGAACATCGACATCGCCGAGGCACTCCAGGCCGCGCTCGTGCCCTACCTGGCCGTCATCGTCGTCCTCGCCCTCCTGCTGCTGCTGGTCGTCTTCCGGTCGGTGCTCGTCCCGGTCAAGGCCGCCTTCGGGTTCCTGCTGTCGGTGCTGGCCGCCCTCGGCTCGGTCGTCGCGGTCTTCCAGTGGGGCTGGGGCGCGGAACTGCTGGGCGTGGAGCAGGCCGGACCGATCATGAGCCTGATGCCGATCTTCCTGGTGGGCATCGTCTTCGGGCTCGCGATGGACTACGAGGTGTTCCTCGTCGCCCGGATGCGGGAGGCGTACGTCCACGGTGACCGGGCCCCCGACGCGGTCGTCTCCGGCTTCCGGCACAGCGCCCGGGTGGTCGTCGCCGCGGCGGTGATCATGATCGCGGTGTTCTCCGGGTTCATCGGCTCCGGCGAGTCGATGGTCAAGACGATCGGGTTCGGTCTCGCCGTGGCGGTGCTGTTCGACGCCTTCGTCGTACGGATGGCGCTCGTGCCCGCCGTCCTGGCCCTGCTCGGTGACCGGGCGTGGTGGCTGCCGGGGTGGCTGGACCGGCTGCTGCCCCGGGTCGACGTGGAGGGCGCCGGGCTGACGACAGCGCCGCCGACGGCGGGCGGCGAGGCCGTGCCGCGGCAGCCGGCGCGGGTCTGACGGCCCACGGTCGCGGCGCCGGGCACCTCGGCGCCGCGCCCCATGGTGTGTGAGCATGGCTTTTCACTTGAGCTGCGGAGTGTGATGAGTACCAGCTGGCGGCACCGGGCGGTGACCCGGCCGAGAGCCGTGGATCTGTCGGTTCTGGTCCTGGTGTTCGCCGTCACCGTCACCGGCGTCCTGGTCACGCGTGCCGTGGCCTCGGGGCCGCTGGCGATGTGGCCGGGCATCGCGCTGTCCGCGCTCTCCTGCGCCGCGCTGCACCGGCGGCGGAGCCACCCCCTGACCGTCCTCGCCGTCACCACACTGTGCACGATGGCCGTGGGCGCGCTGGGCTACCTCCTGACCCCCCTGCTGATGGGGCCCCTGCTGGTCGCGCAGTACGAGACCAGCCTGCGCACGACCCGGCGCACCGGATGGAACAGCGCCCTCGTCGCCACCGGCTGCGTGGTGTTCAGCGGCCTGGTCTTCCCCTCCTTCCTGGACTCCCTGCTCTTCGCCGTCGTCAACCCGGCGGCGTGGATCCTGCTCGGCGCGGCGCTGGGCGGCTACCGGCGCGTCCGCCGGGAGTACGCCGTGGCCCGCGCCGAGCACGCCGACCGGCAGCGTGAGGAGGAGGCCCGTCACCGGGTCGTCCAGGAGCGGATGCGCATCGCGCGCGAACTGCACGACGTGGTCGCCCACCATCTGACCCTGGCCGACGCCCAGGCCGGAGCGGTGAAGCACCTCCTGCGGACCCGCCCCGACCAGGCCCGGGAGATCATCGACAGGCTCCCGGAGACGACGGCCGCCGCCCTGCGCGAACTCAAGGCCACGGTGGGGCTGTTGCGGCAGGACACCGACCCCGACGACGACCTGGCCCCCGCCCCGGGACTGGCACGGCTGCCCGACCTGGTCGACTCCTGCGCGGCGGCCGGCCTCCAGGTCACCGTCACCGTCGAGGGAGAGCGACGCCCCCTGAGCCCCGTACTCGACCTGACGGCCTACCGGATCCTCCAGGAAGCACTCACCAACGTCACCAAGCACGGGGCGGGCCGCGCCGCCGACGTGCGGCTGCGCTACGAGCCCCGGCGGCTGACCCTGACCGTCACCAACGACACCGCCCCCGGCCGCGCCTCCACGGCACCCGGCCCGGGCAGCGGGTTCGGTCTGATCAGCATGCGGGAGCGCGCCGGCTCGGCGGGCGGCACCTTCCACGCGGGCCACCGCACCCATGGCGGCTTCCAGGTCGTCTGCGCCCTGCCGCTCACCCCGCCCCCCGACCGCGCCGACGAAAGCACCGCCCCATGACCATCCGTGTTCTGCTCGCCGACGACCAGGCTCTGCTGCGGGCCACCTTCCGCATCCTCATCGACTCGGACGACGACCTGACCGTGATCGCGGAGGCCGCCGACGGGCGGGAGGCCGTCGAACTGACCGAGGCGCACCGGCCCGACGTGGTCGTCATGGACATCCGGATGCCGAACCTCGACGGCGTGGCGGCCACCGCCGCGATCTGCTCCCGGCCCGAACTGACGGACACCCACATCCTCGTCCTCACCACCTTCGAGAACGACGAGAACGTCGCCAGGGCCCTGCGCGCCGGAGCGAGCGGCTTCCTCGGCAAGGGAGTCAGCCCCGACGTCCTGCTGTCGGGCATCCGCACCGTCGCGGCCGGCGAGGCCCTCCTCTCGCCCACCGCCACCCAGGCCCTGATCACCCGCTTCCTGGCCACCCCGGACACCGACGACCCGCTCACCCTCCCCGACGCCGTCCGGACCCTGACGGACCGCGAACGCGAGGTCGTGACCCTGGCCGCGCACGGCAGATCCAACGCGCAGATCGCCGAGCTGCTGGTCCTGAGCCCGCTCACCGTGCGCAGCCACATCCAGCGGGCCATGACCAAGCTGGACGTCCGCGACCGGGCCCAGCTCGTGGTGGTCGCCTACCAGAGCGGACTGGTCACCCCGCGGCCGCCCGCGCCGGGTCCGGCGGACACCGCCCCCTGACCCGGCCCGGGGAGGAGGGCGGCCCGTACCCGCGGCGCACGCTCAGGGCGAGGAAACCCTCAGGCCGCGGAGCCGTCCGGTGTTGTCGAACGACCCGAAGCCCACCCTGCCGGAGGCGAGGGTGGTGTCCACGGCCGTCATCAGCGGCCGTTTCGAACCGTCGACGTAGACCGCGATCTCGCCCGTGGTCGCACAGCGCACCACCCGCACCTTGTGCCAGGCCGTGTCGGTGACGGCCGGTGGGGCGCCCGTCGTGCCGTTCCACTGGTCGTCGACGCGCAGACGGTCGGCGTCGTCGACGACGAAGACGCCGTTGTGCGGGTAGATGGTGTTGTCCTGGGACAGGTGGACGTAGGAGAACCTCGTGTCGGACCGGTGGTCGAAGACGATGATCACGTCCCGGTTGGGTGTATCCACGGGGGTGTCGATGCGGACCTCCGCGTCGATCCGTACGTCGCCGTACGCCGCCGGGCCCGCCGTCAGCACCGCGTACTCGAAGGGGCGGCGCGGGCCGGGCCGCTGGACGCCGGCCTCCGCGAGGACGGCCTCGCGGCCGGGGAAGCGCCACTTGGACGGGGTGACGGGCGCCCAGTTCCGGCCGTCCATGACATGGGTGAGGCGGGAGCCGGAGGTGTCGCAGGAGGCGAACTCGCGGGTGCCGGTGATCTTCCAGATCCTGCCGTTGGCCTTGGAGAGCAGATACAGCTCACAGGCGGCGTCCCGGCCGAAGTGCAGATCCACCCGGTTGCTCCCGGCCAGGTCCCGCATGGTGACGCGCGTGCCGCTCGCGTCGTACAGCATCAGGTCGTACAGCTGCGCCAGGCGCCCGCTGCCGCGCCGCATGTCCTTGGTGTCGGCGAAGAGCAGACGTCCGTCGACGATGTCTCCGAAGACGTACTTGCCGCGCAGGGCGGGGAGGTCCCTGCCCCGGTAGACGAAGCCGCCCACCACGGCCCGGCCGACGTCCGAGGTGCAGTTCCAGTCGGCGGGCGGGTCGTGGTCGTAGGCGGCGACGGGGTAGGTGTAGCCGTACTTCTCGTCGTCGGCGGGGAGCGGGAGGATCTGGTCGCAGGGGTCGGCGGCCGTTCTGTCGAAGACGAACGGGCCTTCGCGTTCGCTCCAGCCGAAGTTGTCGCCCGCGCGCACCTCGTAGACCGACTCGACGGCGTGCTGGCCGATGTTGGCGACGTACATACGGTGGGCGCCCGCCGGGTCCCAGCTGAAGCGGTGCGGGTCGCGCAGGCCGTACGCGTAGATCTCGCCGAGCGCGCCCGGGGTGGCGGTGAACGGGTTGTCCGCCGGGATGCCGTACCTGCCGTTGGCGCTGTTCGTGCCGCGCGGGTCGATGCGCAGGATCTTGCCGTGCGGGAGGGAGAGGCTCTGCGGCTCGGTGTTCCTGGCGCCCTGGCCGCCCTCGCCCACCGCGAGGTAGAGCAGTCCGCGGTCGCGGTCGTGGGGGCCCGCCGTCGGGTTGAAGTCGATCTGCTGGATGCCGTGGACCGGGCCCGCGAAGCCGATGCGCAGGACCTCCCGGCGGGTGCCGGTGAAGGTGTCGGCCGAGGGGTCGGCGGCGGTCCACTCGGTGACCACGCCGTGGTAGACCGTGGCTGCCTGCTGGCGGTGGTCGGGCACGGCGGTGGTGGCGGAGGCCAGTTCGGTGTGCACGGTGTAGAAGCGGCCGTTGTGCCGGAAGCCGGGGTCGAAGGTGACGAACCCGAAGCCCTGGCCGAGGCCCCGGCTGGCGAAGAACGCGGGGGCGAAGGCGGCGGCGACGTCCAGATAGACGCCGGGCGTGCCGCCGTCCCGGACGAGGTAGAGCTTGCCGTTGAGATCCGGTACGGCCTTTCGGCCCGAGCGGTCGGGGAGCTCGCTGAGGTGGTTGATCCGGGCCTGCCGCATCAGCCGGGGATCGGTGACCGGGCCGGGCGGCGGCTCGGTCTTCGGGAAGGAGGCGTACTCCTCGACGGTCAGCCCGATGCCGGAGGCCGCGGGACGCTCGGGGAAGGGGTCGGTGACGGGGTCGCCGGCCGCCGCCAGCGCCGTGCCGGGGAGGGCGACGAGGGCGGACAGCAACAGCGCGAGGACGACCAAGGGGATCAGGGGGATCAGGAGGATCGGGGGGATCGGGGGGATCAGGAGGCGGGCCTGGTGTCCGGGGCCCGGAGATGCGGCCATACGAAGGTCACTCCTTTGTGAACGTACGTCGTCAGTGGGCGGCCGACCATCGGTACTGGGCCCGGATCCGGTCGTGGCCCACCGCGCTGTCCAGGAACATCAGACTGTCCATGCGGCAGTCGCAGGGATTGCGTTCGGCGGTGTTCTGCGGGAAGCTGCCGCCGATCTTGATGCCCCGGGGATCGGTGGGCGAGGCGCGGTGCGGGCCCGGCCCCGAGAGGTCCCAGGGGTCGCCGGGGACGGTGCGGAAGCCGTCCAGCCGGCGGCCGTCGCGGTACAGCGCCATCGCTCCGGTGCCGAAGTCGAAGGTGGCGGCCAGGAAGACCCACTCGCCGACGGGCAGCAGGGTGCGCCAGTCCTCGGTGGCGGCGAAGGTCTGCGAGGCCCCCGCGTCGACGCGCCGGCCGAGGGCCACGAGCCGCAGGACGCCGTTCACCTCGATGATCTCCAGCAGGCCCCGCACCGCGTGGCCGTCGGAGTCGCCCGACAGCACACCGGCCAGACCCACCGCGCCGTAACGGTCGTCCGGGGCGGCCGTGTTGCTGTTGAGGGCCGGGTTCGGACCGGTCATCTTGAACCAGCCCATCACGGTCATCCCCTCGACCGCGTTGAACGCCCGGAGCGTCGGCACACCCGACGGCCCGTACACGCCCGCCTTCCAGTCGTCGGTGCCCTTCACGTCCGGGCCGACCTGCCGCACCTGGAGCGAGGCCCGGCTGCCCCGGTGCGCTCCGTCGCCCGTGCGCATCCGTGCCCCGCCGCCGACCAGCTCGATGTCGGTGCCGGAGAAGCCCAGGTCACGTTCGCGCGCCGGGTCGCCGCGGACCGGGTGCTCGAAGTCGTAGTACGCCGCCAGGTGGGGGCGCAGGGAGGGGAGTACGGGGCCCGTCCCGGCCCCCGCCCCGGAGGGCGTCGCCGCTGTCGTGGTGAGGGCGGTCAGGAGTACGGCGACCGCCGCGAGCCTGGTCCGTCGTCTCCGTCTGCCGTGCATGAGGGTCCTTCCTGGACTCGACGGGGTCATCGGCGTGCGGGCCGTCCTCCCAGATACAGCTCGCCGAGCTGTGGGTCGGCCAGCAACTCCCGTGCGGGGCCCGCGATATGGACCCGGCCGAGATCGAGGACGCAGCCGGTGTCGGCGGCCTCCAGGGCGCGCCGCGCGTTCTGTTCGACGAGCAGGACGGCGGTTCCCGCGTCCCGCATCCGGACGATCTGTTCGAAGACCACCCCGGTCGCCTTCGGATCGAGCCCCATCGACGGTTCGTCCAGGAGCACGACCCGGGGGCCGACCATCAGCGAGCGCGCGAACTCCACCTGCTTCTGCTGCCCGCCGGAGAGCAGCCCGGCCAGGCTCGTCCACCGCTCGGCCACCACCGGGAACAACGTCCGTACGAAGTCGGCCCGTTCGGCGACCAGGGCCTTGTCGCGCAGGGTGTAGCCGCCGAGCAGGACGTTCTCGGCGACCGTCATCTCCCGGAACACGCTGTGCCCTTGGAGGACATGGGCCACTCCGGCGGCGAGCAGCCGCTGGGGTCCCTGGCCGGTGACGTCCTCGCCGCCGACGAGGATCCGGCCCGAGCGCGGGGCGAGGAGACCGCTGGCCACCTTCAGGACGGTCGACTTGCCCGCGCCGTTGGGGCCGACCAGACAGACGATCGCCCCGGCCGGCACGCGGACCGTCAGCCCGCGCAGGACCGGCGCCGACCGGCCGTACCCGGCGCGGATGTCGTCGAGTTCGAGGAGGAGGGGGGAGCCGGTGGTGGGAGAGCCGGTGGTGGGAGAGTCAGACGCCAAGGTATGCCCCGAGGACTCGTTCGTCGGACTGGATCAGCGAGGGCGGGCCCTGGGCGATCGGCCGGCCGCGGTCGAACACGACGATGTGGTCGCTGAGGCTCATGACCATCTCCATGTTGTGCTCGACGATCAGGAACGTCCGTCCCTCGGCGTTGAGTTCGCGCACCAGGTCGCCGATGCGGTCGATCAGCGCGGGGTTGACCCCGCCCGCGGGCTCGTCCAGCAGGATCAGCTCCGGCTCGCTCGTCAGCACGCCCGCCAGCTCCAGCAGCTTCTGCTGCCCCCAGGAGAGGTGGCGGGCCTCGGCCCGCTCCAGGTGTTCGATGCCCATCCGGGTCAGCCAGTAGCGGGCCCGCTCGGTCTCCGCGCGGGTGCCCGAACGCCCGAGCTGTCCGGCGAGGCCGCGCGGCCGGATCGCGGCCAGGAGGTTGTCCAGCACGGTCATCCGGGGGAAGACCCGGCAGAGCTGGAAGGAGCGCCCGATCCCGGCGCGGGCGATCCGGTGCGGGGGCCGGCCCGTGAGGTCGTACCCGCGGTACACGACGCTCCCGGAGTCCGGGCGGATCATCCCGGTGACACAGTTGAAGAAGGTCGTCTTCCCCGAACCGTTGGGCCCGATCAGGGCGTTGACCTTGCCGTGGTGGAAGGTCACGGTGGCCGCGTCGAGCGCGGTGACCCCGCCGAAGGTCTTGGTGAGGCCGGTGGCCGCGAGGCTCGCCTCGGGCTCCGCCCCGGGTGCCGTCCCGGACACCGCTTCAGCTGCCGGTTCGCTCATCGCTCCTCGCCTCCGTCCGGTCGCGTCCCTCGAACTCCCCGTCCCGCTCCCGCAGTTCGGCCGCGGTCACCTCCCGGATGGAGGTGTCGCCGGTGCGGCGGAACCGGCGGAGCAGGGCTCCGGCTGCCGGGATGACACCGTCGGGCATGAGCGTCACCACGACGCCGAGCAGCAGCCCCGCCACGACCAGATGCAGCGGTGTGTCCCCGTACTCGACCTTGGAGTACTCCAGGGCGTACCCGACGATCAGCGCTCCGAGCAGCGGCCCGTACAACTGGCGTACGCCACCGAGCAGTGCCATCAGCACCATGTACGAGCCACCGAGGACGGAGAACTGGAAGACCGGGTCGAGGTCGCCGAACCACAGGGCGTACAACCCGCCCGCCAGCGCGGTGAAGGCGGCGGAGACGACGAAGACCACCAGCTTGTAGGTGAAGGTGGGGATGCCGAGCGACTGGGCCTTGTCCTCGTCCTCGCGGATCGCCTTGAGGCCCATGCCGAACCGGGACCGGTCGATGGCCCACCAGACCAGCAGGGCCAGCGCGAGCAGTGCCAGGAAGAGGAAGTAGAAGGTCCGGTGGTGCTCGGCGCGCAGCATGCCGGGGAAGGGCCGGGGTACGACCAGACCCCGGGAACCGCCGGTGAGCGACGCCCAGCTCTGGAAGACCAGCAGGGTGATGAGGACGAGGGCGATGGAGACGATCACGAAGGAGGCGCCGCGTACCCGCAGGGCGGCCCAGCCGACCGGGACGGCGAGTGCCGCCACCACCGCCGCGGCGGCGAACAGCGCGGCGAAGGGCGGGAGTTCGGCCCTGGCGACCAGCAGGCCGGTCGCGTAGGCGCCGAGCCCGGCGAACGCCCCGTGGCCGAGGGAGACATAGCCCGTGAAGCCGCCGACGAAGTTCCAGGAGGTGGAGAGGACCGCGTAGTTGAGGATGGCGATGCCGACGGTGATCTCGTAGGGGCTCGGGGCCGCCGACGGGAAACTGAGAGCGACGGCCGCCGCCACCAGGAGGGCACCGACATGTACGGGTCGGAGGTCAGAACCTCTGCGCAAGCCGCCCCCCGAAGAATCCCTGCGGCCTGACGGCCAGCGTGGCGAAGAGCGCGACGTAGAAGACGGTCTGCGCCCAGGTGGTGGACAGTTCGAGTTGCAGCAGGCTCTGCAGGATGCCCAGCGTCATGGCGGCGATGGCGGCGCCCGGCACGCTGCCCAGGCCGCCGACGACGATGATGGCCATCAGCGGGCCGATCCAGTGCCAGTGCAGCGAGGGGTAGATGGTGGTGTCGAGGGCGAGTGCCGTGCCGCCGACGGCCGCTGTGGCGAGGCCGAGGCCGAAGCCGTAGCCGGCGATCCGGTCGGTGTCGATGCCGAGCAGCCGGGCGGCGTCCCGGTGCTGGATGGTGGCGCGCAGGGCCTGGCCGAACCGGCTGTGCTTCATGAGCAGGTAGAGGCCGAGCAGGGCGAGCGCGGCCAGGCCGAAGGCGATCAGCTTCACCACCGCCACCCGCGCCCCGAGGAACTCCACACTCGTTGCGCTGTAGCCGAGCCGGATGCGGCGCTGGGTGCCGCTGAACACGTATCCGAGCAGCCCCTCGACGACCAGCGCCACCGAGAAGGTCAGCAGGACGGACATCATGGTGAGCGTCGCCGGGCGCAGCCGGGTCAGGAGCAGGCGTTGCAGGGCGACCCCGGCGGCGAAGAACAGCGGCACGGTGACGATCAGGGTGAGGAGCGGGTCGACGCCGGTCTCCCGGTGCGCGAACCAGGCCAGGTAGGCGGCGAGGATCAGGAAGGCGGAGTGGGCGATCATCACGACGCGCATCACACCGAAGTAGAGGGTGAGGCCCGCCGCCAGGAGGGCGTACAGCCCGCCCAGCAGCACACCGAGGACCAGGCTCTGGAAGACGAGACTCGCGGAGGGCACGCCCGCCTCACCACTTCGGCTTCGGATAGATCAGATCGGCTTCCTTCTGCGCCCCGGGGAGCACGATCTGGATCTCGCCGCCGACCCACTGCTGGATCATGTGAGCGCTCTTCGGCCGTCCCTTGTCGTCCCACTTCAGCGGCCCCACGACGGTGTCCACCTGGTTGCCGTGGAGCCACTCCACCAGCTTGCCCTGGCAGTCCGGGTCCGGGGAGGCGCACCGTGCGGCCTCGACGGCGGCGGCCACCACCTGACCGGTCGTGTACGCGTTGGCCTGGTCCTCCTCGGGCGCCTTGCCGAACTGCTCGGTGTACTTCTCGACGAACTCCTTGTTGGACGGATAGTCGGCCTTCTGGGTGTAGCCGGTGGGCGCGAGGACGCCCTCGGTCCTGTTGCCGATGGCCTTCGCGAACTCCGGCTCGGTCGGCGCGGTGGAGAACGCGGCCAGCTTCGGCTGGTAGTCCAGCTGCTGCAGGGCGACGATCAGGTTGACGCCGTCCTGGTACTGGGTGCCGCCCACCACGATGTCGGCCCCGGAGTCGGCGATCCGGGCGGCGATGCCGCCGAAGTCGGTGGTGTTGGGCGGATAGACCTCGTCGACGACCGTCCGCACGCCGCCCTTCTCCAGCCTCTCCTTCAGCCCGTACGCGGTTCCCTGCGCGAAGGGGTCGTCCATGGCGGCGTACGCGGCCGTCTTCGGACGCTCGCTCGCCGGCATGGCCAGGATGTGGTCGGCCAGGAGGTTGTAGTGGTCGTCGGCGACGGCCGGAGCGGCGTAGAAGAGGTTCCCGAAGCCCTGCTCGAAGACCTCCGGGGCCGCGCCCGCCGGTTCCACGAAGAGCATTCCGTACTCCTCGGCCACCCGTGCGGACGGGACGACGAGCCGGGTGGAGAACGGCCCGAAGAGCAGGTCGACCTCGTCCCTGCCGATCAGCTGCTCGTAGTCGGAGACGACCCGGTCGGCGTTGGACTGGTCGTCGAGGATCTTCAACTCGACCTTGCGGCCCAGCAGTCCGCCCTTGTCGTTGACGATCTTCGCCCAGGCCCGGTAGCCCCGTTCGACGCCCTTGCCGGGTTCGGAGAAGTCCCCGGTGAGGGGGAGGGAGACGCCGATGACGATGGGGTCGTCGGCGGAGTCCTGGGCACCGGCGCCGGAGCCGCAGGCGCCGGCGGTGAGCATCAGGGCGAGGGCGCCGACGGTGATCCCTCCTGGTCCGCGGTGCGTTCTGGTCATCGCTTGGCACCCCTCGTGACGTCCGTTCGGTGGCTGTCGGGCCCGCGGTACACGTACTGCGAGGCATCGGCGCGCGGCGTCCGTGACAGAGCGCGTACGACTGCGTGGTCGGGCGAGAGCGCGCAGGCGGGGTCGGTGCGGGCGGCGTCCCCGGTGAGCGCGTGGGCCTGACAACGGCAGCCGCCGAAGTCGATCTCGCGGCGGGGACACTCACCGCAGGGCCCGGTCATCCACTCAGTGCCCCGATAGCGGTCGAAGGCCGGCGAGCTGTTCCAGATCCACTCCAGGGACCTCTCGCGTACGTTCGGTACGTCCGGGCCCAGCATGTCCCGGGACGCGGGGCACGGCAGGACGGCGCCGTCCGGGGCGACCGTCAGTGACACCGCGCCCCAGCCGCCCATGCACGGCTTCGGCACCCCGTCGAAGTAGTCCGGCACGACCCACACCAGCTCGATCGTGCCCGCCAGCCGCTCCCGTCGGCGCTCGACCGTCTCCCGGGCGCGGGACACCTGGTCGCGGGTCGGCAGCAGCGCGGCGCGGTTGCGCAGGGCCCATCCGTGGAACTGCACGTTGGCCAGCTCGATCCGCTCCGCGCCCCAGGCCACGCCCAGGTCCACGATGTCGTCGACCGCATCCAGGTTGTCGTGGTGCAGGACGACGTTGAGGCCCAGCGGCAGGCCCGCGTCCCGGACGACAGCGGCGGCCCGTTCCTTCGCCGCGAACGACCGGCGACCGCCGATCCGGTCGGAGGCCACGGGATCGGCGTGCTGCACGGACAGCTGGACGCTGCGCAGTCCGGCGGAGACGAGCGCGGACATCCTCGGCGCGCTCAACCCGACGCCGCTGGTGACCAGTTGGGTGTAGATCCCGGCCGACTCGGCGGCGGCGACCACGGCGGTGAGGTCGCGGCGCAGCCGAGGCTCGCCACCGGAGAGGTGTGTGTGGACGACGCCGAGGTCCGCCGCCTGCTGGAACACGTCGGTCCATTCCTCGGTGGAGAGTTCGAGTGAACGGCGGGTGAGTTCGAGGGGGTTGGAGCAGTAGGGGCAGTGCAGCGGGCAGGCGTGGGTGAGTTCGGCCAGCAGGGCCCAGGGCGGCGGGGGGCTCGTCATCGCAGCCAGCCCTCCTCGCGTACCCGGTCGAGGAACCGGGGCACCTCCCGCGCCACGGGGGCGTCCGGGAAGCGGGCCGCCAGCACGGCCACGATCTCGGCGACCCGCCGCCGCCCGTCGCACAGGCGCAGGACGTCCGCCGCCCGGCCGTTGAGGACCACCACCCGTTCCGGCAGGACCAGCAGGTCCGCGCGGCGCACGCGGTCGTGGCGGAGCAGGACGGAGCGTGCCAGCGCCGGCCGCCATCCGGTCGCGGTCCCGGTCGTGGTCACCGGCGCTCCTTCCGGTCGCCGTGGTCGACTGCGTCGAGCAGCGACCACAGCACGTCGCACTTGAAGGCGAGGGCCGCCACGGCACGCTCCTGATCGGCCCCGGTGCGGGCCCAGTCCAGGACCAGACCCAGTGCCTCACCGCTGTCCTGCCGCCCCTGGGTCTCGCGGGACCGGAAGTAGGCGAGGCCGTCGGCGTCGATCCACCGGTAGTGACGCTCGAACGCGGCGATGCGCGTGCGCATGATGTCCGGCGCCGACAGTTCGGTGAGGGACGCCGCGACGGCTTCCAGCGGGGAGCGGAGCCGGCAGAAGTTGACGTATCCGTCCACCGCCAGCCGCACCCCGGGCAGCACGTCCGCACCGGACAGCAGCTCGGACCGGTCGAGCCCCGCGGCCTCACCCAGCCTCAGCCACCGCTCGATGGCGCCCTCGCCCTCGGCCCGGCCGTCGTGCTCCTCGATCCGCCGCAGCCACATACGGCGCAGCCGGGAGGTGTCCAGCTTGGCCA
Source organism: Streptomyces griseiscabiei (assembly GCF_020010925.1). NCBI lineage: Bacteria > Bacillati > Actinomycetota > Actinomycetes > Kitasatosporales > Streptomycetaceae > Streptomyces > Streptomyces griseiscabiei. Next base: position 2,548,253 of record NZ_JAGJBZ010000002.1, read on the forward strand.
GGACCAGGGCGTCCTTGACGGGGATGTGCCGCTGGTAGTGGAAGCGGTTGAGGATCCACCGGCGCAGCTCGTCCGGGGTCAACTCCCCTTGGTGCATGCGGATGTTGAAGGGATGGGTGTCGTGATAGCGGTCCCGGGCCACGGCCCGCAGCCGTTCCTCGAAGCTCACAGGTGGATCACCATTCCGTCTCCGGCCACCTCGATGCCCCGGTCGGCCAGCCGCTTGTGCTGCGGTGCGCTCGGATCGACGAGGGGGTTGGTGTTGTTCAGATGGGTGTAGAGACAGCGGGCGCGCAGCGGCGCCAGGAGCTCGGCGGTGCCGCCCGGCCCGTCGATCGGGAGGTGTCCCATACCGGTCGCGGTGCGGGTGGAGACGCCGGTGCGCCGGGGTTCCTCGTCGTCCCAGAACGTGCCGTCGACGATCACGCAGTCGGCGTCGGTGACAGCGGCCTGCAGGGTGTCCGGCCAGGCGGCGAGGGCAGGGGCGTAGATGACCGTCGCCCCGGTGGCGCGGTCGGTGAGCAACAGGGCCACGACCCAGGAGTCCCCGTCGGGCACGGGTAACTCGGCCGCGTAGCGCGGGCGTTTGGCGGAGACGGGGATCGCGCTGATCGTGAGGGCCGAGTCCGCGGAGAGCGGTACGGGCCGCCGCGGGGGCAGTCGGCGCCAGGTGAGAGGGGTGTAGGGGCCGAGGACAGCGTCCAGGCGCAGCCCGGTGAGCAGTGCCTCGCGTACGGGGGCGGTGGCGAGCAACTCCAGTCCGCCGGGGCCGGCTTCGCGCAGCCGGGCGATGCCGAGCGTGTGGTCGAGTTCGGCGTCGGTCAGGATCAGCCCGGCGATCGGCGTCCGCCGCGAACCGGGAGGAGGCCGCAGGGGTGGGCAGTCCTCGATCTGGTCGCCGATGTCGGGGGTGGCGTTGATGACGTACCAGCGGTCGTCGGAGGCCTGTACGGCGAGAGAGGCGTGGCGGCGGCGCCAGTGCGGGTGTGTGCGTGCCCCGGAGCAGCCGGGACACGCACAGTTCCACTGGGGTACGCCACCGCCCGCCGCGCTGCCGAGCACGCGCAGCAGCACGGCGGCGGGCTAACGGTCGCTCAGGAAATAGGCGGTGACCTCCAGCGCGGTCTCGACGACCACGTAGTCGGGGGTCTGCCAGCTGGTCGCCTCTTCGTCTACCCGCTGTACGGATTCGGTCATGTGCCGTACCTGCCTTCCAAGGGGGGAACCTGTGGTGCGGCTGTGGTGCAGCATCACCAGCATCTGCCAGCCGGGTCAATGGGTCGGCGGCAAAGTGATCCGATCTCTGGGTGGCTGAAAACGAGAACATCAAGGTCGGTCCCTGTCGGCCCAGTTGGCAAAACCCCTGTTGAGATGGACATGGCCAAGTGATCCTTCGGGTGAAGGTATGAACCTTTGGCTTTAACGGCACTTGACCCTCGAATACATACCTCCTACCTTCCAGGCACCCCCACTGCGAGGAGTTCGCCCATGCGCGCATTCCGAACCATCGCGACGGCCGCTGCCGTGGCCACGCTCACCACCGGTCTGCTCGGCGCGTCGCCGGGTGCCGACAGCGGTATCACCTCGGTCCCCTCGGACATCCGGACCGTCTCGTCCGGCTGGACCGTCCCCTGGGGCCTGAGCTGGCTGCCCGACGGGTCGGCGCTCATCACCGAGCGGGACTCCTTCAAGCTGTTCAAGCTCACCCGGGCCGGCACCCGGACCGAGATCGGCAGGGTCCCCAACGTCGTGACCACCGGCGGAGAGGGCGGCCTCCTCGGCGTCGCGGTCTCACCGACCTGGAACAGCGACCACCACGTCTATCTGATGCACTCGGCGGCCTCCGACAACCGCATCGTCCGGATGACGTACGACGGCTCCTCGCTCAGCGGCTACACGGTCCTCGTCACCGGCATCGCCAAGAACAGGTACCACAACGGCGGGCGCATCAAGTTCGGCCCGGACGGCCACCTCTACGCCACCACGGGCGACGCGCAGAACACCGCCCTAGCCCAGGACAGGAACTCCCTCAACGGGAAGATCCTGCGGATGACGAAGGACGGCAGGCCCGCCCCCGGCAACCCGTTCGGCACCCTCGTCTACTCCCTCGGCCACCGCAACCCCCAGGGCATCACCTGGGACGACCAGGGAAGGCTCTGGGAAGCCGAGTTCGGCAACAGCAGGTTCGACGAACTCAATCTGATCGAGCCCGGCAAGAACTACGGCTGGCCCACCTGCGAGGGCAGCTGTTCCACGTCCGGCATGACGAGCCCCAAGCGCCAGTGGACCGTCAGCGAGGCATCCCCGAGCGCGGTCGTGTACGCCGACGGAGCCCTCTACCTGGCGGCCCTGCGCGGCGAGCGCCTGTGGCGTGTCCCGGTCAGCGGCACGAGCGCCGGCACCCCCACCGCCTACTACACCACCCAGTACGGCCGGCTGCGCACGGTGGAGAAGGTCCCCGGCGGGAACTCCCTGTGGCTGTCCACCACCAACGCCGACAACAACGGGGGCGAGCCGGACGGCGCGGACAGGGTGTTCCAGGTCGATCTGCGGTAGGACGCCGTGGCCGACCGCCGTGACGGGCTCCCGCCGTGACGGGCGGCTCGGGGCGGTCAGGTGCGCAGGGACTCCTGGAGCGCCGCGTCGGCGGCCTTGAGGACTTCGGCGGCCACGGCGACGCCCTCGACGGGGCCGAGTTCGGTGTCCTCGTGCTCGATGTTGACCAGCATGTCCGGGTCGACCTCGTGGAGGGCGCGCAGGAACTCGGTCCAGTAGGCGACGTCGTGGCCCTTGCCGAGGGCGACGAAGTCCCAGGCGGAGGCCTTGGGCCACTCATTGGCCCATTCGTCGCCGCCGAGGTTGGTGCGCGGCTCCTCGGGCGACAGACGGCGGAAGCTGTTGTCGAGCACACCGTTGAGGGCGGCGTGTCCGGGATTGATCCGGACGTCCTTGGCGGCGGCGTGGAAGACGAGTTCGCCGAGGTGGCGGACGACGGCGACGGGGTCCATCTGCTGCCAGAACAGATGGGAGGCGTCCAGTTCGACGCCGACGTGGGTCGCCCCGGTGAGGTCGATGAGCCGGTGGACGTCGGCGGAGTTGAACACGACGTTCTGCGGGTGGAGTTCGAGGGCGATCCTGACGTCGTGGTCGCGGGCGAGCCGGTCGGTCTCGCGCCAGAAGTCCGCGGCGATCCTCCACTGGTGGTCCAGGACGTCCAGGGCCCCGGAGTTCCAGGCGTTGACGATCCAGTTCGGGCGGGTCGCGCCCGGTTCACCGCCGGGCAGGCCCGACATGGTCACGAGGCGGTGCTGTCCGAGCCGCTCGGCCAGACGGACGGAGCGGCGGACGTCCTCGGCGTGCTTCTCGCCGATGACGGGGTTGGGGTGCAGCGGGTTTCCGTTGGCGTTGAGGCCGGCGACGGAGACGCCGGTGCCCTCGAAGAGGCCGAGGAAGTCGTCCCGGGCGGTGTCGCTGACGAGGATGTCGTCGAACGTCGGTACGTGCACGGCGGGTAGGAAGCCACCGGTGTTGATCTCTATGCCGGTCAGGCCCAGGCCGGCGACGACCTTGATCGCCTCCGGCAGCGGCCGGTCGTGCAGGATCGCGTTGTACAGTCCCAGCTTCATGTCGTGATGCCTCGGTCCTTCTCGAAGATGACGCCCGATGACGGCGGCGGGGCCGTCCGCTGCCGGCGAACCGGCGGGAACAGGGGAGTGCCCGGCCGGCTCACCGGACCGCGACGGCCTTGCCGTCGGCCTCGGAGGACTCGACGACGGCCTTGATGATCTCCATCGTGCGCAGCGCGTCGGCGAACGTGGCGCAGGCCGGCAGCGGCTCGGTGACACCGGCGACCTGGTCGAGGAAGGCGCGGGCCTGGTAGGTGAAGTTGTCGGCGTTGCTGGCGCCCACACCCGGTGCCTCCATCGGGACACCGCCCGCGAAGTACGGCAGGTTCGGGCCGGCGATGATCTGCCGGGCGCCGCGGGTACGGGCGTCGGGCTGGGCGTCGTCGAAGAGGTACTCGGCGGGCCGGTGCTGGTCGAACGCGGCCCGGCCGCCGAGCCCCAGGATGTCGAAGGACAGCCCGTTGGGCAGACCGAAGCCGGTGCGGGTCACGGAGAAGGTGCCGACGAGTCCCGACTCGAAGCGGGCGGTGAACGACGCGGTGTCCTCGTTCTCGACCTCGCCGAACTCGTCGGAGACGGGCGCCGCGTTGTGTCCGACGACCGCGCCCAGCGGCAGCGGACGCTTGCGGATCTGCGTCGATAGCGACGCGCCGGAGACCGAGGCGATGGGCCCGGCGACGTACTCGGCGGCGTCGATGATGTGCGAGCCGATGTCACCCAGCGCGCCGGAACCGGGGCCGCCCTTGAAACGCCAGCTCAGCGGGCCGTTCGGGTCGGTGGCGTAGTCGCACCAGTACCGGCCGCCGAACAGGGTGAGGTCGCCCAGCTCGCCGCGCCGCACATGGCCGCGGATGGCGGCGATGCCGGGGGAGCGGCGGAACGTGTAGCCGACGGACGTCACGACCTCGGCCGTGCGCTCCAACTCGGCCATGGCACGGGCGTCTTCGAGCGACCCGGCGAGCGGCTTCTCGCACAGCACATGCTTGCCCGCCGCGACCAGCGCCTCCGCGATCGGCCGGTGCAGGGCGTTGCCGACGACGATGCTCACCGCGTCGATCGTCGGGTCCTCGACCACGGCCTCCCAGCCGGGCAGCGCCTTCTCGAACCCGTAGCGCCGCGCCGCGTCCGCACCGAGCGCGGTGTTGGCGTCGGCGATCGCGGCCAGCCGCACCGGCGGCAGACCGGCACCGAAGACGGTGTTGACGTTGCGGTAACCGGCGGCGTGGCTGCGGCCGGCCATACCGGCACCGATCACGGCGACGGACAGCGGCTTGGCGGAGGTGGTCATGAGGGTGCCCTTCGAAGAGATCGAGGAATGTCGAGGTGTGTGATGTCAGCGGGTCGCCGGGCCTCATGGCCCCACGGCCTCATGGACCCAGGGCGCCATGACCAGGTGGCCTCAAGACCAGCTGGCCAGATACTCGTCGATCTTCTTCCGCATGAAGACGGACGACTCCTTCGCGCGGTCCTCCCAGGCGAAGACGCAGGAGGTGAGGGTGCCGTCGAAGCCGTTGGCGCGCAGCGCGCGGAAGAGTTCGTCGAAGTCGACCTCGCCCTGTCCGATGTCGAGGTGCTGGTGGACCCGGGCCGCCGAGCCCGGCGGATTGACGATGTAGCGATTGCCCGAGGAGGCCGTGTGGTTCAGCACGTCGGCCAGATGGACGTGGGTGAGCAGGTCGCCCGCGTGCTCGATGATGCCGGGGGCGTCGTCGCCGATGTGGAAGGTGTGCGGGGCGCAGTAGAGGAAGCCGACGTGGGGGTGGTTGATCCCGCGGATCAGGTTCACCGCGTCGTGGCCGTCCTCGATGAAGTCGTCCGGGTGCGGCTCCAGGGCCAGTTTGACGCCCTCCCGCTCGAAGACCGGGAGGAGTTCGTCCAGCGACTTCCAGAACTGGGCCTCGCTGCGGTCCGGGTCCTCGGGGCGCCCGTTGAACTCGGAGATCATGCTGTCCACGCCCAGGTCCGCGCAGATCTGGATGGACCGCTTCCAGTAGCGGACGGCGGCCTGCCGGGCGTCCTCGTCCGGACCGGACCAGCGGAAGAGCGGCAGGAGGGAGGAGATCCCGACGCCCGCGGAGTCCAGGGCCTTGCGGAACCTCCGTACGGTGGCGTCGTCCACACGCGGGTGACGGAAGAAGGGGATGAAGTCCTCGCGGGGGGACAGCTCGATCCACTCATAGCCCAACTCGGCGACCACGGCGGGCAGTTCGAGGAGCGGTATATGGCGGATCATGTACGGGTCGAGGGCGATCTTCACGACGGGGTGCCTTCCGGGGGGTCGGTCAGGGGGGGGGCGGTCAGGAGACCGTCAGGGGCGTGACGGTCAGGCGTCGAGGACGCCGGTCCACACGTTCACCGTCAGCGCCATGACGGGAACGCTGCGCGGTCCGGCGACGAGGAGGACCCCGCCGCCGGTGCCGTTGCACGGGTCATGTGCGGATCACCGGGTGCCCTTCGCGGCGAACTTGGCGATCTGGTCCACGTTGTCCTTGTCCACGAACGCCGGACCCGTCAGAACCGGAGCCTCGCCGCCACCGCTGTAGTTGCCGTTGTTCTTGTAGAGCCACAGCGAGTCCACCGCCAGGTAACCCTGCAGGTAGGGCTGCTGGTCCACCGCGAACTCGATGTCACCGGCCTTGATCGCGTCCGTCAGCTCCTTGTTCAGGTCGAACGTCGCCACCTTCGCCTCGCTGTCCGACTCCGACACCGACTCCGTGGCCGTGAGCGCGAACGGGGCGCCGAGGGTGACGACCTGGTCGATGGAGGAGTCCTGCTTGAGCTTGGCGGAGATGGTCGACTTGGTCGCGGGCATGTCGTTGCCGTTGACGTAGAGGTTCTCGGTCTCGCCCTTGAAGGTCTTCTTCACCCCGGCGCAGCGCGCCTCCAGACCCACGTGGCCCTGGACCTGGACGACACAGAGCGCGTGCTTCGCGCCGGTCGCGTTCAGCTTCTCGCCGAAGGCCTGGCCGGAGACCGACTCGTCCTGGCCGAAGAAGGAGAGCAGGCCCTGTTCCTTCCACACGTCCATGCCGGAGTTGAATCCGACGACGGGGATGCCGGCCTTCTCCGCCTTGGCGATGGCGTCCTTGAGGGCGTCCGGCTTGGCGAGGGTGACGGCGATGCCGTCGACCTTCTGGTCGATCGCGTTCTGGATCAGGGTCGCCTGGCCACTGGCGCTCTCGTCGTTGGCGTAGACCAGCTCGACGTTGTCCTTCGCGGCGGCGGCCTCGGCGCCCTTGCGGATGATGTCCCAGAAGGTGTCGCCGGAGGGCGCGTGGGTGACCAGCGCGATCTTCATTCGGGGCGTGTCGGCCTTGCCGGCCGCGGCGTCCGCCCCGCCTTCCTCGGCCTCCTTGCCGCCGGAGCCGCTGGAACAGCCCGCCAGGACCAGGGTGACCGCGCCGGCCACGGCCATGACGGAGACGGTTCTGCGGGAGCGGGCGATCGATGTGCGGTTCATGATGCGTGCACCTCACTGTGCAACTGGGAGGGTGGGCGGAACGGCGGCCGTGGGGGATACCGCGGAGCGACGAGGTGACTTCGTCGGAACATCAGCACAATTTAAAGCGCTTTAAGTTCTGGTACTATCGACGCGTTCCGTGGGCGTGTCAAGGGTGTCGCGCCGATGGACTTCCGCAGGGGAGGCGCAGGTGGGCGACGGGGATTCCGCACTCCATCGGAACGGCGCGGCCAGGCGCCCCCGGCTGGAGGACGTGGCCGCGCGCGTGGGCCTGTCCACCGCCTCGGTGTCCCTGGTGCTGCGCGGAGTGGCCGGCCCGAGCGAGCGGACGCGGCAGCGGGTGCTCAAGGCCGCCGCCGACCTCGGCTATCGGGTGGACCGTACGGCCAGCGTGCTCGCGAGCCGGCGCAGCCGCCTGCTGGGCGTCATGATCGACATCTACAGCCCCTTCCACGCCGAGCTGGTCGAGCATCTCCACATGGCGGCCGAGGAGGTCGGCTACGACCTCGTGCTCAGCACCCAGACGCGTACCCGCGACGAGCACACGGCCGTGGAGACACTGCTCGCCTACCGCAGCGAGGCCCTGATCCTGCTCGGCCCGACGGCCCCCACCGCGACCCTCGCCGCCCTGGACCGCAAGGCGCCGGTCATCGCGGTGGGACGCCGGATCGCCGACGCGGCCCTGGACGTGGTCCGTACGGCCGACGACGACGGCGTCGGTCAGATCGTCGACCACCTCGCCGAGCTGGGCCACCGCGCGATCACCTATGTCGACGGCGGCAAGGGCGTGATCGCCACCGACCGGCGGCGCGGCTACCGCGGCGCCATGCGCCGGCACGGCCTGGGCGAGTACGTCCGTGTGCTGCGCGGCGACCACACCGAGGCGGCGGGGGAGCGGGCCGCACGGCAGATGCTCGACGACGGCGAACCGCCCACGGCCGTCGTGGCCTTCAACGACCAGTGCGCCATCGGTGTCCTGGCCGCCCTGGCCCGCGCCGGGGTCGACGTCCCCGGCCGGGTCTCCGTGGCCGGCTACGACGACGACCCCCACTCCCGGCTGAGCTGCTTCAACCTGACCACCGTCAGCCAGAGAGCCGAGGAACAGGCCCGGCACGCGGTCACCGCCGCCGTGGAACGCCTCGACCAGAACCGCACGGAATCCCGCGAGGTCGTCCTCACTCCGCGTCTCGTCCTGCGGGGGACCACGGGGCGGCCCGCCTGACACGCCGCAGGCGCGGCCCGTGCGGACTCCGCACGGGCCGCGCCCGGTTTCGGTTTCGGTCTCGACACCGGTCAGGAGACACGGGCGTCGCGGACCCACCCGTGGCGAGGAGACGCAGTCGGCCGACCCAGCGGCCGGGCAGAGGGGGGGCGAGCCGTCGATATCACTGGCAGGTACGGGAGTTGTAGCGCATGGGATAGATCGATCCGTTGTCGTTCCGCAGGCTGACGAAGGACCAGCGGCCGTCGTCCCCGGCGCGGTACATCGCGAAGCTCTTGAGCTTGCCGTGGTACCTGGCGGTGATCTGGCCCTCGGAACTGGTGCCGATGTACTGCAGTTTGCCGCTGTACACGCCGCCGTCGACGTCCGGGAGATGGACCCGCTTCTCGTCCAGCTCGCCGAAGGTCTTCTCGCCGACCAGGCCGTCGTCGGCCAGGCCCCACCGCTTCTGCAGGGACTTCGTCGCGGCCTTGGAGTTGGCGCCGAAGACGCCGTCGATGTCGGAGCGGTCGACGACGGTGCCGTTGGACTCGATGGCGCCCTCGGCGTAGAGGACGTTCTGCCAGAAGCAGGCCAGGTTGGACGTCGCGTACGAGGACGTCGACAGGGTGCCTTCGTCACCGAAGTCGTCGTAGATGGAACCGGCGCCGCGGACGTAGCCGTCCGAGGCGGCCGCCGAGGCCGGCGTCGCGCTGATCGCCAGGGTGGTGGCGGCCAGGGCGCCGAGCGCGGCGGTGGCCAGACGGCCATGGGCGGTACGGATGGTCATGGGTTTCTCCCCGTGGAGACGCGGTGTGCGGGTGTGCGGGTGTGCCGTAAGAACGGAACGGAACGGAGCGGAGCGGAGCGGTGCGATGCGATGCGATCCGTGACGCGGAGGTGCCGTCGGCCCGTCGTCGACGAGATCAACTGTGCTGTTCCGTACGGGCCGAGGGCCAGTGATCTCGCGTTCCACGTCGCCGTGGGACGCGCCTCGATCCGCTGACCTGGTGCGTCGCAGACGGAATGGGACGCGCATGGAATGCTGGGAGCGGAGTCGCGGGCCGAGGTCACGGGGGTGAAGGGCTTGGACGGGCCAGAGGGTGCCCAGGAGTTGGCCCGCGTCCTGGCGGGGCTGAAGCGGCGCAGTGGCCTCAGCTATCAGCAGCTGGGGCGGCGGGTCTTCACGAGCAGCTCCACCCTTCACCGGTACTGCAACGGGAAGGGGACACCGGCGGACTACGACGTCGTCATCCGTATCGCCAAGGAGTGCGGAGCAGACGCGGACGAACTCAATGTGCTCCTGCGAAGTTGGAGGGCCGCGACGGGCAACGGCCAGGCGGAGGGCCCGGGGAGCGCGGAGGGGCAGGCGTCCGGTTCGATGTCCGAGGAGGTCGGGGACGTCGGCCCGTCTTCCCTCACCGGTCGGGTGGCGGCGCGGCGCCCCCGGAGCGTACGGCTCGTCCTCGCCGTCGTCACGGCGTTCGTCGTGCTCTGCACCGCCGTCGCCAGCGCCCCGCACGAGGCGCGGACGGCGGCGGCCGTGCGTGTCCCGGCCGGGGCGACGAGCTGGGCGCAGCGACCGAAGCCCGTCGATCCGGAGCTGTTCGGTGTGACGATGAACAGCTCCAGCGGGGCCATGCCCACCTTCCGGACCGGCGCGCTCAGACTGTGGGACAGCGAGACCCGCTGGGCCCAGCTGGAGCCCGCGCGCGGGACGTACGACTGGTCCACGCTCGACCGGCTTCTCGACGGCGCCGCACGGGAAGGCCTGCCCACGCTGTTCGTGTTCGGCGGTACGCCCGCCTGGGCCGCCCCGGAGGCACGGAAGGCCGCGTACCCCGACGGCTCCCGCGCCGCGCCGCCGGACGACCTCGACGACTGGGACGCCTTCGTACGGGCTCTCGTACGGCACGCGGGTGCCCGGATCGACGCGTACGAACTGTGGGTCATGGCCAACCACGACCACCACTACAACGGCGGTGTCGGCACGCTCGTCGAGATGACCCGGCGGGCGAGCCGCATCATCCGGGAGGGCGACGGGGACGCGACCGTGGTGTGTCCCTCGATCACCGAGCTGTGGACGCCCGAGGCACACGAGTACCTGCTGCGGTTCGCCGAGGCGGGCGGCTACCAGTACTGCGACGTGGCCGGGATCAAGCTGTACCAGCGGCGGATCACCGACCCGCCGGAGACGATGCTCGAAGCGGTGCGCGACGTCGACCGGACGTTCCACCGCGCCGGGTACCACCTGCCGCTGTGGAGCACCGGCACCGTGCAGACCGTGACGCTCAACGATCCGCTGGAGGCGGAGACCGCGGCCGACCACGCGGTGCGCTTCTATCTGACCGGCCTGTACGCCCGCCCCCGGAACCTGGAGCGCATGTACTTCTACGCCTGGGGTAACGGCGGACTGCCCCTCGTGCTCCAGGCCGAGGGCCAACCACCCACCGAGGCCGCCCTGTTCGTCGCCCGGCTGCAACGGTGGCTGGCCGGCGCGGAACTCCGCTCCTGCGGCCGCGGCCCCCAGATCGGCCTGCCCGAGAACGTCTGGCAGTGCGCGTTCCTCGCCCCCGACGCACGAGGCACCCTCCGCCCGGCCCGCATCCGCTGGACCCACACGGGCACCGCCGACACCCGCGCCGGCACCGGCGCCCGCGCCGTCGAGCACCTGGACGGCACCACGCGCGAGGTCGACGGCCGGGACACCGTACGCGTCACGGAACGACCGGTACTGATCCGCTCCTGATCCGCTCCTGACCTTTGAGGGCGTCCCACTGCTTGTCCTTGCCCTTCTGGTACGGCGCGAGCAGCCGGTCCAGCCCGCCGTCGTACTCCGAGGAGAGACGGGCCGCCCCGGCCATCGGCACGTTCCAGGTGCCGGTGGGGGCGGGGGTGGTGTACAGCTCGTACGAACTCAACGGAGCGGTCCTCCTTGGGGTCCTCGGCGATCGGCTGCGTGCGGCTACCTGTCGCTCTCGGTCAGCCGCGCCGCGAGGGCACGGATGATCTCGGTGCCGAGGACGGCCTGGCCACGGGCGTTGAGGTGGATGCCGTCGGAGCTCCACACCGATTCCTCGCGTCCTGTCGGATGGGTCTGCATGTCGACGTAGACCGCGTCCAGGCGCTCCGCCACGGACCGGGTGATCCGCGACAGGGCGGCGAGACGCTCACGGGCCAGGTCCCGGTACCGGGCGTCGAAGTGCGGGTTGCCGGTGATGTCGAAGAAGCCGGAGGTGACCAGCGTGCCGCCGGTCTCGCGCAACGGGGCGAACAGCGCTTCGAGTTCACGCTCGGCGGCCGCCGGGTCGAAGACCTTGCGCAGGCCGTCGTTGCCTCCGCACAGCGCGATCACCAGGTCCGGCTTGAAGTCCAGCGCGGGCCGCAGCTGGCTCTCCCGCACCTGTGCGGTCAGCAGATCGCGCTGCCCCAGGCCGAGGTGGACCAGCTCCGGCCGCACCTCGCGGAGCGCCTCGACCACCAGCGTCGACCAGGGCTCCGAGCGGTAGCCGGGGCGCGGCTCGCTGATGCCCTGGGCGACACTGTCGCCGACGATCACCAGCCGCGACCAGGGAGCGCCCCGCAGTAATTCCGCTCCCTCCGCCGACGAGAGCACATGGGGGTCGTTGCCCTCGGTCAGCTCGACCGCCGCCGCGTCCGCCACCACGCCCGCGGCGACGTCCGCCGGTACGCCCGCTTCCGTGTCTGTTCCCATGCCCGAGTCCTTCCGTACGCCCTGTGTCCCGTCGATCAACGGTGGCACCGGGCCCGCGCGCGGCGCTGGCGGGAAAGCGACAACACCGCGTGTGCGGTTCCCGGGGGTCCGCGCTGATCCACGCCGGTCAGCCGTTCCCGGAACCGGCCGGGGTCCAGGACGTTCATGGCGTCGCCGAGGTGCAGCAGCCGGAACGGCAGCGTCGGCCGACTGTCGCTGCCGACGAAGACCCCTCCCGGCCGCAGCACCCGGAACGCCTCGGCGAGCAGGCGGTTCTGAAGCGTGGCGGTCGGCACAACATGGAGCATCGTGAAGCACACCACGGCGGAGAGCGCTGAGGATCCGCTGGGAGTACTTCCCCCGCACGGTGACCTGGAAGGTACGCCACGTACTGCTGCGCGAGCTACTGATCGCGGGCACCCTGCCGGCCTTTCGAGGCCGACACCAGGACAGTGCCGGTGATGATCACGGCGTTCGGGGCGGCTCCCACACGACCGTCAACTCGTTGCGCCGGCCGAAGCGTTCGAGGTGGCCGCCCACCACGTCCCGGATGGTGGTGAGCGTGGCCGCGTCGGGGGCCGTCACCCGGATCAGGAGGTGGTCCTCGGCGGGCTGGAGCAGGACGTCGGTCTGCTGGAAGGTGAGGCGGTGGCCGCCGTCGGGGGTCTCCTCGGTGGGGATCTTCCGGCCGAAGTGCGAGGAGAGCTGCTTGGCGTAGCGCGGGGCGGCGTCGGTGGCGACGCGGCCGAGGGAGGTGGGCATGGGGTACTCCGGGGTGCGAGCGAACGGCAGGGGCGGTGCTTCACATTTGAAGCAGATCATCCGTGTCGATGATAGCCCTTATTGCTTCAAGTTTGAATCAAGAGTGCCGTCGCACCCCGCCCCACGCGGCAGCTGCGGCGGAGGCAGACTGTCCGCATGACCCTCCACTGCGCTGTGCTGGACGACTATCAGGGCGCCGCCCTGACCATGGCCGACTGGAGCCCCCTCGCGGGCCAGGTCGAGGTGCGCACCCTGCGCGAGAACATCACCGACCGGGACCGGCTCGTGGCCGAGCTGGCGGACTGCGAGATCGTCGTCGTCATGCGGGAGCGCACCCCCTTCGACGCCGAACTCCTGCGTCGGCTGCCCGCGCTGCGCCTGCTGGTGACCACCGGTATGCGCAACGCCTCGATCGACCTCGCCGCGGCGCGGGCCCAGGGGGTGACGGTGTGCGGTACGGCGAGCAGCCCCACCCCGCCCGTCGAGCTGACCTGGGCGCTGCTGCTCGGCCTCGCCCGGCACCTCACGGCCGAGAACCGGGGGCTGCGCGAGGGCGGGCCCTGGCAGTCCACCGTCGGCCAGGACCTCCACGGCCGCACCCTGGGCCTGCTCGGCCTCGGCAGGATCGGCACCCGGGTGGCCCGGGTCGCCGGTGCCTTCGGCATGGAGGTCCTCGCCTGGAGCGAGAACCTGACCGCCGACCGGGCGGCCGAGTCGGGCGCCCGACTGGCCGACAGCAAGGAGGAGTTGCTCCGCCTCAGCGACTTCGTCTCCGTCCACCTCGTACTGTCCGACCGCACCCGGGGCCTGCTCGACGAGCCGGAACTGCGCGCCATGCGCCCGCACGCCTACCTCGTCAACACCTCCCGCGCCGCCATCGTCGACCGCAGGGCACTCGTACGCGCCCTGCGGGAGGGCTGGATCGCCGGCGCCGGACTCGACGTCTTCGAGACCGAACCTCTCCCGGCCGACGACCCCCTGCGCACCCTGCCGAACGTCCTCGCCACCCCCCACCTCGGCTACGTGACCGAGCGGAACTACCGCACCTTCTACTCGGAGGCCGTGGAGGACATCACGGCATTCCTGGCCGGCGCCCCCGTCCGAACCCTGACGAACGGCTGACCTCCGCACCGCTCCTCCGCCCCACCCCCTGTGACGCGTGCCACACGCGTGCTCCGGAACTCCGTTCGCGGCCGTCCCGACTACTGCTTCGGTACGGCGCGATCCGAGTGACGCCGTACGACGTGACCTGGAGACGCGGTTGATGGACGAGTCCCGGCAATCCCCCTTACCCGGCGCGGGAGCGCCCCGGCGGTGGGCGGTTCCCCCGCCCGCGCTCTGCGGCTTCCTCCTGCTGCTGGCGCTGATCTTCACGGTGTCCTACGCCGTGGGCGCCGCCGCCGGCCCCGTGGCACCCGGGATGCGTGGAACCGGCACCGGCGGCGACAGCGGGGGAGCGGAGAACACGGGGGACTCCGGCGGCATGGGTGACATGGGTGCGACCGGCGGCATGCGGGACATGGGCGGCATGGACGAGGGAGGCCGCTGATGGGCGCGGAGCCCGTGACCGCCCTGGTGACCACCGATCTGACCGTCGGCGGCATGACGTGCGCGGCCTGTGTGAACCGGGTCGAGAAGAAGCTCGCCAGGCTGGAGGGCGTCACGGCGACCGTCAACCTGGCCACGGGGACGGCACGTGTGAGCCACCCGGCGGACATCCGACCGGACGAACTCGTCGCGACCGTGGAGAAGGCCGGCTACACGGCCACCGTGCCCGAGCCGCCCCGGCGTACGGAGGCCGCGGACACCGAAGCCGCCGACGAGGCCGACGACCTGCGGCCCGAGCGGGACCGGCTGATCGTCACCGCCCTCCTCGCGGTGCCCGTGCTCGTGCTGTCGATGGTGCCCGACCTGCAGTTCCGCAACTGGCAGTGGCTGTGCTTCACCCTCACCGCGCCCGTCGCCGTCTGGGGCTCCCGGCCCTTCCACGTCCGGGCCGTACGGGGACTGCGGCACTCCGCGGCGACCATGGACACCCTCGTCTCGCTGGGCGTGGCGGCCTCCTTCTGCTGGTCGGCGTACGCCCTCTTCCTCGGCGGAGCGGGCGACCCCGGGATGCGGATGCCGTTCTCGCTCCTGCCCACCGCCCCGGACGGCACGGCGCACATCTATCTCGAAGCGGCCGTCGGCGTACCGCTGTTCGTCCTGGCGGGCCGATACCTGGAGGCGCGGGCCCGCCGGGGGACCGGTGCGGCCCTGCGGTCGCTGGCCCGGCTCGCCGCGAAGGAGGTGTCGGTCCGCGCCGAGGACGGCACCGAACGCCTGCTCCCCATCGAGGAGTTGAGGTCCGGACAGGTCTTCGTCGTACGGCCGGGGGAGCGGGTCGCCACCGACGGTGAGGTGACGGAGGGCAGTTCCGCCGTCGATCTGTCCCTGGTGACCGGGGAGAGCGAACCGGTCGAGGTCGGGCCCGGCTCGGCCGTGGTCGGCGGGGCCGTCAACGCCGGGGGGCTGCTGCTCGTCCGGGCCACCGCCGTGGGCGCGGACACTCAACTGGCGCGCATCACCCGGCTGGTGACGGACGCCCAGGCCGGGAAGGCGCGCGCCCAGCGGCTGGCCGACACCGTGGCCGGGGTCTTCGTCCCGGTCGTGCTGGCGCTGGCCGCCACCACGCTCGGGTTCTGGCTGGGCGCCGGCGCCGACCCGCAGGCGGCGATCACCGCGGGGGTGGCCGTCCTGGTGGTGGCCTGCCCCTGCGCGCTGGGCCTCGCCACCCCCACCGCGCTGATGGCGGCGACCGGACGCGGTGCCCAGCTGGGCGTCCTCGTCACCGGACCGCAGGCCCTGGAGGGGCTGCGGCACGTCGACGCCGTCGTCCTGGACAAGACCGGCACCCTCACCACCGGGCACATGAGCGTCGCGAGGGTCACCGTCGTACCGGACGGCCTCGGCCGCGACACCGTCCTGCGGCTGGCCGCGGCCGTGGAACAGGGCTCGGAGCATCCGCTCGGCCGCGCCGTCGTCACCTACGCCCGACGGGAGCCGGACGCGCGGCGGGAGGCCGACGCGGGACGCCGGTCGGGCGGGCGGCGGCTGCCGGAGGTCAGCGGGTTCGCCGCGCTGCCGGGACGCGGGGTGAGGGGCCGGGTCGAGGGGCGGCTCGTCGAAGTGCTCGCCCCGGGCGACGAACTGCCCGCCGTCCTCGCCGACGCGCTGGCGGCGGCCGAAGCCGCCGCCCGCACCCCCGTGGTGGTGCGCGTGGACGGCACCCTCGAGGCGCTGATCGAGATAGGCGACGTCGTCCGCCCCGGCAGCTACCGGGCCGTGGAGCGGCTGCGCGGGCTCGGCGTACGGCCGGTGCTCGCCACCGGTGACCGCGAGGCACCCGCCCGGGCCGTCGCGTCCACGCTGGGCATCGAGGAGGTGCACGCCCGCCGCACCCCCGAGGACAAGGCCGAACTCGTCCTGGAACTGCAGGAACAGGGATACCGGGTCGCGGTCGTCGGCGACGGCGTCAACGACGCCGCCGCGCTGGCCGGCGCCGACCTCGGGATCGCGATGGGCACGGGGACGGACGTGGCCATCGGCGCCGCCGACGTCACGCTCGTCCGCGGTGACATCGAGGCCCTCGCGGACGCGGTCCTGCTGGCCCGGCGCACGCTGGGCACGATCCGCGTCAACCTCGTCTGGGCGTTCGGCTACAACGCCGTCACCGTGCCGCTCGCCATGGCCGGCCTCCTCAACCCGATGCTCGCCGCGGCGGCCATGTCGGCCAGCTCGGTGCTGGTCGTCGCCAACAGCCTCCGGCTGCGCGCCTGGCAGCCCAGCCCCACGACCCGGAGCCGTACCCGATGACCGGCGGACCCCCGGCGGCCCCCGTCCGCCCGACGGAGCCCCGGCCGGCCGCCCGCGCCGCCGACCCGTGGCGGCCCACGCGCCGCCGTCTCACCGACACCCTGCTCGCCGCCGTCGCGCCCGTCGTCGTCTGCGCCCTAGCCCTCAGCGGTCTGACCCTGTGGACCGTGTACGGCAACGCGGGCACTCCGCCGCGCATCGCCGTGACCGAGGGCCGGGTGTTCCTGCCGACCGGTGACACCCCGCAGACGGCGGCGTTCTTCCGGGTCACCAACAGCGGTGGCTCGGCCGACCGGCTGGTGAAGGTGACCTCCGCCGACGTCGACGGCCCCGGCAGCCTCAGCCGGCACCGTATGACCGGTACCGCCTCCGCCGTCGCCGAGACGGTGGCCTCGGTCGCCGTACCGGCGGGCGGCACCCTCGCCATGACCCCGACCGGCCTCGACGTGATCGTGCCGGTGAACACGGACTGGCGGTTCGGCGACCTCGTCGACTTCACCCTGCACTTCGAACACAGCGGAGCCGTACGGGCCCTCGCGGTGGTGGACCGGCCCGGCGGGGAGGCCGAGTGAACCCGCGAGCGCCCCGGACCGGGCGTGGCCGCCGGGCCCGGGCATGGGGATGAGGCCGTCATGACCGCCGGGCGGGGTGTGCGCACGCTCAGGGCGGTGGTGTTCGCGGCCGTCTGCGTGCTGCTCGCCGCCCTCGGCCATCTCCTGATGTCGGGCTTCCCTGTGCCCTGGTGGACGACGGCCGCCGGGTTCGCCGCCACGGCCGGCGCCGGCTGGTGTCTGGCGGGCCGCGAACGCGGGCTCCCCCTCGTCCTGTCCGTCGCCGTCCTGGCGCAGGGCGCGCTCCACCGTGCCTTCGCCCTGACCGGCGGAGGGTCTGCCGACCCGTCGGCCGGCATGAGCGGCGCAGGGGGAGCGGGCACGGGCGGCGGGGGCGCTGCGGGTCTCATGGGCGGTGTGGGCCACGCGGCGCACATGGGCCACGCCGCGCATCCGGGGCCCGCCGCGCATCTGGGGCTCTCGGCCCACCCGGGGCACGGCACGGACGGCGGTTCGTCGTCGCTCGGGATGCTCGCCGCCCACACCCTGGCCGCGCTGTTGAGCGGGCTGTGGCTGGGCCACGGGGAACGGGCGGCGTTCCGGGTGCTGCGGGCGGTCGCCGGGTGGCTGGCCGCGCCGTTGCGGCGGCCGGCCTCCGCAACGGCCGTGCCGGCGCCCCGGCCGGGTCCGGGACCTTCGCGTGAACGCACGGTACGGGTGCCGCGGCCGGCGCTCGCCCACACGATCGTGTCCCGTGGCCCCCCGGCCGGGACCGCTGTCGTCCGAGACAGCCGGTGTCCCGAGCCCGTCCGCCTCTTCCCCGGACACCGCACAGCCGGTGCCCGGGCCGGGGGCAGACCCTCGGGCCGGAGTCGTGCGCGTCGCCACGTGTACGGCCTCTCCCCTCTCCCTCCCGTTCCGGGACGTCTCCGCGGCGCCCACCGTGCCGCCCCGTGTGTTCGGCATGCCGGGGCGCGACCGGGGCCGCCGCCGCGCCTCCGCGCGCCGCCGCACCTTCCGTCGGGCCCGTCCGTGTCCTCGGCCGGGCGCCGGGTGCCGCCGCGCCGGATCCCGGACCTTCCGACAGGACATCCAGGTGATCACTTCTGTTCAGCCCGTCCCGCACACGACGCGCGACGAGGCGCACCGGTCGAGCCGTGACGAGTCGGCCACCGCCTGGGCGCTGGCCGCCCGTGGCGGCGACCCGGCCGCTCTCGACCGGTTCGTGCGGGCCCTGCACCCCGATGTCGTCCGCTACATCACCCATCTCTCCTCCGACCGTCAGCTCGCCGACGACCTCGCGCAGGACACGTTCCTGAGGGCGCTCGGCAGTCTGCACCGGTTCGAGGGCCGCTCCTCGGCGCGCACCTGGCTGCTGTCCATCGCGCGCCGCACGGTCGTCGACAGCCTGCGCCATGCCGCCGCCCGGCCCCGGTCGGCCGACGCGGACGACTGGACGACGTGCGCCGAACGGGCCCGGCCGGCCGGACTGCCCGGGTTCGAGGACGGCGTGGCCCTGCTCGACCTGCTGGACGCGCTCCCCGCCGAGCGCCGCCAGGCCTTCGTCCTCACCCAACTGGCGGGGCTGCCCTACGAGGAGGCCGCCGAGGTCAGCGGCTGCCCCGTGGGGACCATCCGCTCCCGGGTGGCACGCGCGCGGGCGACCCTCGTGCGGCTGCTGATCGAGGCGGAGTCCGAGCCCGCGAGCGGCGCCTCGGCCGAGAGACGGCACCTGCCGTCCCCGGCAGCCGCGTAGGGGACACAGCGGCCGGCGCCCGCGCCGCCCCACCGGTGCTCAGCGCCATCCGCGGCCACCGTGGCAACGGCCCGTCGTCGCCTCCGACGCCCCCGGCCCTCATGGCTGCCGTACGGCGTCGGTCACCGTCGCCCGCACCACCACCCGGCCGCTCCGGCGGAACCACAGGGTGTACGGCACGGTCTGTCCGGACGTCAGCACCGGCGGGTCCAGGATCACGACCCCGAGCCCGCCCGGCGCCATACGGACCGTGCCGCCGGGCGGGACGTCGACGGCCCAGGCCGGTTCCGTGCGGCCCGTCCCGGTCCGGCGGACGGTGCGGCGCAGGACGCTGACGCCGAGTTCCGTCGAGTCGGCGTACAGCAGGGTGTCCCGCGACGCCCCGGTGTTGCGGATCTCGAAGTACGCGGCGGTCGAGTCGGCGCCCTCGGGCGCCGGGACGATACGCGCGTACCCGACCGTGATCCGGGGCGGCGCGTCACCGGCCGCGCCGGTCGCCGTGTACGCCACCAGCAGGGCCAGCGCGCAGAGGGAGGCCGCCGAGGGCGCCGCGGCGGCCCGCAGGACGTGTCTCAGGGTTTCGTGCTCCATGGCCCATTGGTCGGCGGGCGCTCCCGCCGGGTTCCCCGCCGGTGCCGGGCCGACCGGTTCCGGAGGGTGGTGGCGGGAATCAACTCGCCCTGAAGAAAAGGGAATTGGCGCGAACTCACGGGAACTCACCCGCACTCCGGTCCGACTACTAGTCCGACAGCACACCCCACGACCACCCGCACGGAGACCGCTATGACGCCGGAGATCGAGGACGCCTTCGCCGCCGTCCGGGCCGAGTACGGCGCCGCGTCGATCACCCGTGTCGAACGGATGCTGCAGCCGGGCGCGGACACCCGGCATCCGCTGCAGCGGGCGGCCAAGTGGATCATGCCGGGTCTCTCCCCGACCCCTTGGCACGACCCCTGTGCCCACGCCGAGCTGGTGCCCGTCGTCCGCGCGCTGGAGGAAGGCCACGAGGCGATCAAGAAGGAGCTGACGGTCGCCTGGGCGTCCCACCGGGACGCGTTCTCGGACTACGAGCACTATCTGACCCGCCAGGAGAACTGGCAGGCCCTCCACCTCTTCCGCGACGGGCACCTCGTCGCGGAGTCGGCCGCCACGGCACCCACCGCGCACCGGATCCTGAAGGAGACGGCCGTCGACACGGAGAAGATCTGCCCTCTCCTCGAAAGCCACTTCTCCACCCTGCTGCCGGGCGCGGTCGTCGAACCCCACTGCGATCTCTGGAACTTCAGCATCAACCTGCATCTCGCCGTGGACATCCCCGACGGGTGCTCGCTCACGGTCGCCGGGGAGACCCGCGCCTGGGAGGAGGGGCGCTGTCTGCTCTTCGACTACTCCTTCGAGCACGAGGCCCGCAACGAGGGCACCCGCCCCCGGACCTGTCTGCTCGTCGACCTCTGGCACCCGGAGACCACCGTCCCCGAACGCCGGGCGCTGGTGGCCCTGTTCACGGAGATCCGCCGGCTCATGGGGGTGGACTGAGCGACGATGCCCCTGCTGATCCTGGCGCTCGGCCAGCTCGTCATCTCCCTCGACCACAGCATCGTGTACGTCGCCCTGCCCGACATCGGCGGCGGGCTCGGCTTCTCCGACCACGACCTCCAGTGGGTGGTGAGCGCCTACGTCGTGGCCACCGGCGGCTTCCTGCTGCTCGGCGGCCGGGCCGCCGACCTGCTGGGCCGACGGCGGATGTTCGTCCTGGCCGCACTGCTGTACGCCGGCTCGTCCCTCGTCGGCGGCTTCGCCGGCTCACCCGGCGTCCTGGTCGCCGTCCGGGCGGTCCAGGGCATCGGCGGCGCGCTGCTGTTCCCGGCGACGCTGTCCCTGATCACCACCCTGTACGACGAGGGGCCGGCCCGGAACCGTGCCCTCGCGGTGTGGGGGGCCGCCGGGGCCGGCGGGCTCTGCTTCGGGTCGCTGCTCGGCGGGGTCCTGGTGGAGGCGTTCGGCTGGCCCTCGGTGTTCTTCGTCAACGTGCCCGTCGCCGGCGCCCTCGCGGTGGCCGGACGGCTGCTGTTCCCGGCGGACGGGCCCCGGGACCGCTCGCGCCGATTCGACGTGGCGGGCGCGCTGACGGCGACGGGCGGGACGACGCTTCTGGTGTTCCTGCTGGTCCAGGCCCCGGCGGAGGGGTGGACCACCCCGACGGCCCTGGTCGGCGCGGTGGCGGCCGTCGGACTGCTGGCGCTGTTCGCCGTGGTCGAGCGCCGGGCACGTGAACCGCTGGTACCGGCAAGGCTGTTCGCCCACCGGGGCCTGCTGGTGACGATGGTGGTGACCGCGCTGTTCAGTGCCACGTTCAGTTCGGTGCCGTACTTCCTCACCCTGTACTTCCGGTCGGTGCACGGCTACAGCGCGGTCGCGACCGGCCTCGCGTTCCTCGTGCCCGCCGTGGTCGTCGCCCTGGGCACGCGGGTGGGCGAACGGGCCGTGGCCGCCTTCGGGGTGCGCCGCACGCTGGTGGGCGGCATGGCGCTGGGCGCCGCCGGAGCCGGGGCGCTCGGCCCGGCCCTCACCTCGGACGGCCCGTACGCCGCGCTGCTGCCGGGGATCGTGCTGCTGGGCCTCGGCCAGGGCGCCGCGTGGACCGGGATGTGGATCGCCGCGTCTGCCGGGGTCGCCCCGGGCGACCAGGGCATCGCCTCCGGAACGGCGTCGACGACACTCCAGGTGGGCGGCGCGGTGGGCCTCGCCCTGCTCGTCGCGGTCGCCGGGGGCGTGGGCCAGAACGCGTCCGGACCCGGGCTCCTCGACGGCATCCGCACCGCCGTCCTGACGATCGCGGCCGGTATCGGGTGCGGGGCGCTGGCGCTGGCTGCGGGGTGGAGGGCGAGCGGTGGAGCCGGCCTCACCGGGGCCGGGGCCACCGCCGTGACCGAGGCCGAGGGGGCGGGCGGTCCCTAGGCCCCGCTCCGGTGCCGGGCGTCCCTCCCTGACCGGCCTTCCGTCCGTACGGCTTCCCTCCCCTTCCCTCTCTCCCTCGCCCCTTCCCTCACGTGTCCGGGCCGTCCGCCCGTCCTCCGCCATGTCTGGAGAACCTCATGTCCCCTGTCGGCGCCGGTGTTTCCGCCCCTCCCGCGGCCGTCCTGTGCGGGCTGGCCGGATGGGTGCCGTCCCGTACGGTGACCAACGAGCAGCTCGCGGGACGGCTCGGCACGGACGACGCCTGGATCCGTGCCCGGACCGGAATCCGCACCCGCCACGCCGTCGAGCCCGGACAGGCGACCTCCGATCTGGCCGTCGAGGCGGGCCGCCGGGCACTGGCCTCGGCGGGGCCGGGCGGGGCCGACGCCGTCCTCCTCGCCACGACCACCCCGGACCACCCGTGCCCGGCCACCGCGCCCGCGGTCGCCGCCCGGCTGGGGCTGACGGGAGCGGCCGCCTTCGACATCGGCGCGGTCTGCGCCGGCTTCGTCCACGGGCTGGCCTCGGCCGCCGGGCTGATCGCGGCCGGGATCGCGCGACGGGTCCTGCTCATCGGGGCGGACACGTACTCCACGATCGTGGACCCCCTGGACCGGGGCAACGCGATCCTCTTCGGCGACGGCGCCGGAGCCGTCGTCCTGCGCGCCGGACACCCCGACGAGCCCGGCGCCGTCGGCCACTTCGACCTCGGCAGCGACGGCACGCACGAGGACCTGATCACGGTCGCGGCCGGCGGTTCCCGAGGGCGGTCCCGGCCCGGTGAACCGAGCCGCGAGGAACGGCACTTCGCGATGCGGGGGCGGGAGGTCTACCGCCACGCCGTGACGCGGATGGCCGAGTCGGCGCGCACCACCCTGACCCGGGCCGGCCGGAAGACCGACGACGTCGACCACTTCGTACCCCACCAGGCCAACCTGCGGATCCTGTACGCGGTGGCCGACGACCTCGGCCTCCCCCGGGAGCGCTGTGCGACGCATGTCGAGTCCGTCGGCAACACGGGCGCCGCCTCCATCCCGCTCGCCCTCGCCGACGCCGCCTCCCGCGGGGTGCTCCGGCCCGGCGACCGGCTGCTCCTCACCGCCTTCGGCGGCGGCCTCACCTGGGGCTCCTGCCTGCTGACCTGGCCCGCACCCCCGCAACCGCCACAAGAACGGACGACGTCATGAGCACCACCTACGAGCAGCTCGTCGAGATCCTCACCCGGCTGCACGACACCCCGGCGGACCGGATCCGTCCCGAGGCGACCCTCGGCGCACTGGACGTCGACTCGCTGACGACGGTCGAGATCAGCATCCGTATCGAGCGCGACCTCGGCGCGGCCGTCGGCGACGACGAACTCGAACCCGACCTCACGCTCGGCGACGTGGCCCGGCTCATCGACGCCCGCCGCACCACCGTCTGAACCCGCGGAAGGACACACCGACATGAAGATCGAGGAACAGCCCGGCGGCACGATGGGCGCCGTCGTGGAGGGCTTCGACCACACCACCGCACCGGACACGGACATCGCGGCCCTCAAGCACACCGTCTACACGAAGAAGATCGCCGTACTGAAGGGCCAGGACCTCTCCCCGGAGGAATTCCTCGCGCTGGGCCAGCGGTTGGGCCGCCCGGAGACGTACTACGAGCCGATGTACCAGCACCCGGAAGTCCCGGAGATATTCGTCTCCTCCAACGTCCCGAAGGACGGCAGGCAGATCGGTGTACCGAAGACGGGGAAGTTCTGGCACGCCGACTACCAATTCATGCCCGACCCCTTCGGAATCACCCTGATCCACCCCCGGGTCGTCCCGGAGAGGAACCGGGGAACCTATTTCATCGACATGGGCCGGGCCTACGGGAAACTGCCCGAGGACCTGAAGAAGGACATCGCGGGAACGTACTGCAGACACTCGGTGCGCAAGTACTTCAAAATACGGCCCGACGACGTCTACCGCCCCCTGAGCGAGATCATCGACGAGGTCGAGCGGAAGACCCCGGCGGTCCGGCAGCCGACCACGATCACCCACCCCATGACCGGCGAGACGATCCTCTACATCAGCGAGGGCTTCACCGTCGGCATCGAGGACGCGGACGGTGCGCCGCTCGACGAGGAACTGCTCAAGCGGCTGTTCGACGCCACCGGCCAGCTCGACGAGACCTTCGCGCACGAGGGCGTCCACCTGCAGGGCTTCGAACCCGGCGATCTGCTGATCTGGGACAACCGCAGCCTGGTCCACCGCGCCCGGCACACCACCACACCCGAGCCGACCGTCTCCCATCGCGTCACCGTCCACGACGAGCGGAGGCTGCACGACGGGATCGCGGCGACATGACGGACGAGGCACTGCTGGCGCGCGTGCTGAGACCGTACAAGGAGCACTGCAGATATCTGCGTTCGGCCGTCGTCACCGAGAACGCGGACGGCAACGCCGTCGCCCACGGCGAGTTCGAGATCCCCGAGTCGTGCTACATCGACGACACCGGCCATCTGAATTCCGTCGAGGCGAACATCTGCTACAACCAGCTGATGTACTGCCTCGTCGCCAGGTCCGTACGGGACGGGCTGGGGACGGCATTCGCCGACTGGACGCTGGACGAATTCTTCGAGCGCCAGCTCCCGGACATTCTCATCGCCCGGTTCTCCACGCGGTTCCGGCGCCCGGTCGATCCCCGCTCCTTCTCGGGCGAGCTGGAGTTCCGCTCCGTCACCCGGCGCACCCCGGCCGGCGGCACTCCTTTCCTGTACGCCGAGACCGCCTTCCGCTACCGCGACGCCGCGTCCGGCCGCTGCGACGGCGAGGCGACCCTCGCGTTCGTCGACCTCCCCGGAGCCACGTCCCCCGAGCCACGTCCCGAGCCACGTCCCCCGACCACCGAGACGACCCGAAGGCGCCGCCCATGAGGACACTCGCCCGGACCACCCGTCAGCACGCCGAGCGGCGCCCCGACCTCCCGGCCGTGCTCTGCGAAGGCCGCACCCTGACGTACGGGCAACTGCACCGCGAGAGCAACCGGATCGCCCACGCCCTGCGGGAGGCGGGGCTCGTCCCGGGGGACCGGGTCGCCTACCTCGGCAAGGAGTCCGAGCACTACTACGAGATCCTCTTCGGCTGTGCGAAGAGCGGCACCGTCCTCGTCCCCGTCAACTGGCGGCTCGCCGCACCCGAGGTCGGCCACATCCTCCGGGACTCCGGGACCCGACTGCTGTTCCTGGAGGACGAGTTCGCGCCGATCGTGAGGCGGATGCCGACCGCCCCGCCCGAGACGACGGTGGCGCTCGGAGCGGACTTCGCCACCTGGAAGGCGGCCCGCCCCGACACCGACCCGCCGGACACCGCCACCCCGGACACCCCGGTCGCGCAGCTGTACACCAGCGGAACCACCGGACTGCCCAAGGGCGTCGTCCTCGCCCACCGCAGTTTCTTCGCGATCCGTGACGCCCTGGCGAGCGAGGGACTGGACTGGATCGACTGGCGGCCCGGCGACATCGCGCTGATCGGCATCCCCGGCTTCCACATCGGCGGCCTGTGGTGGGCGACGCAGAATCTCGACGCCGGCACCACGGTGGTCGCCCTGCGCGCCTTCGACGCCCGTACGGCCGTGAACCTCATCCGGGACCTCCGCGTCACCACCGCCTGTGTCGTCCCGGCCATGCTCCGCATGATGCTCACCGAACCCGGCGTCGGCCCCGAGGACTTCACCACCCTGCGCAAGACCGTCTACGGCGGCTCCCCGATCTCCGAGGCGCTGCTGGAGGAGAGCCTCGCCGTCCTGGACTGCGAGTTCGCCCAGATCTACGGCCTCACCGAGACCGGCAACACCGCCGTGTGCCTGCCACCCGCCGCCCATGTCCCCGGCGGCCCCCTCATGCAGGCGGCCGGACGCCCGTACCCCGGGGTACGGGCCAAGGTGATCGACGGCGAGGGGCGCGAACTGCCGCCCGGCGAGGTCGGGGAGGTCTGCCTCGCCACCCCCGCGCGCATGGTCGAGTACTGGAGGCTGCCCGACCGGACCGCCGAGACCCTCGTCGACGGCTGGATCCACACCGGGGACGCCGGACACCTCGACGAGGACGGCCATGTCTTCATCCGCGACCGGATCAAGGACGCCGTCCTCGTGGCCGGGGAGAACGTCTACCCGGCCGAGATCGAGAACGTACTCGAAGCACATCCCGGCGTCGCCGAGGCCGTCGTCGTCGGCGCCCCCGACGAACGCTGGGGCGAGTACGTGCACGCCTTCGTCGTCCCCGTGCCCGGCGCCCGGCCACGCCCCCGTGATCTGCACAGCTTCCTCGTCCCACGGCTCGCGGCCTTCAAGCTGCCCGCCCGCTACGAGTTCATCGACGCCGTACCCCGCAACCCCAGCGGCAAGATCCTCCGCCGCGAACTGCGCGACCGCTTCTGGGGCGACCGCGCGCGCGGGGTCAACTGACCGGGCCCTGCCACCGGGTCCACTGGAGAGAGAACACCATGCCTGCTCCCCTCACACCGGAGGCCTTCCGCGCGGACCTCGCGGAGTTCCTGTTCCTGCGGCCCGACGAGGTCGACCTCGAAGACCACCCCGTGTACGCGGGCCTCGACTCCCTGCGCATCGTCACCCTCGTCGAACGCTGGCGGGACAGCGGCGCGGACGTGACCTTCGTCGACCTCGCCGAGTGCACCTCGTTCGCCCAGTGGTGGCGACTGCTCTCCCCCTCGGGCGAGGAGGGAGCCGCGTGACCGCCTCCCACGCCCTGCTGGCCGCGCAGGAAGGCATCTGGACCGGCCAGCAGCTCGACACGGCCAGCCCCGCCTACAACACGGCCGAGTACGTGCACATCCACGGGCCGGTGGACACCTCCCTCTTCGAGGCGGCGCTGCGCCGGGTGGTCGGGGAGACCGAGGCGCTGCACGTCTCCTACGCCGTCGACGGCCGGGGGCGGCCCCGGGAGACGGTCACCCCGGCCGGCGGCCGGCGGCCCCACACGGCCGACCTCACCACCCGCCCCGATCCGCACGCGGCGGCGCTGGCCTGGATGGACCGGGACATGGCCCGCCCCGTCGACCTCACCGAGGGCCCCGTCTTCGGCCACGCCCTGCTGCGGATCGCCCCGGAGGAGTACCTCTGGTACCACCGGGTGCACCACATCGCCCTCGACGGGTTCGGCCTCGCCCTGGTCGCGCGCCGGGTCGCCGACGTCTACACGGCCCTCGTGGCGGGGCGACCACCGGGGGACAGCGGCTTCGGCACCCTGGCCTCGGTACGCGAGGAGGAGCGCGCCTACCGGGAGTCGCCACGCCACGCCGAGGACGGCGCGTACTGGGCCGCCCGGTACGCGGACCGGCCGCCCGTGCCCACGCCCGCCGGCCGCACGGCCCTGCCCGCCCGCACCTTCCGCCGACGGGTGGCCGACCTCGACGCCGGACGGACGGAGGCCCTGCGCACGGTCGCCCGCGACATCGGGGTGACCTGGTCCGAGATCCTGCTCGCCGTGGCCGCGGCCCGGCTGCACCGGCTGACGGGCGCCCCCGAGATCGTCCTCAGCCTGCCGGCGATGGGACGCCTCGGCTCCGTCGCGCTGCGCGTCCCCTGCACGGTCCGCAACATCCTGCCCCTGCGCGTCCCGGTCACCGCCTCGGACACCCCGCGCGACCTGGCCGTCCGTGTCTCCCGGGAACTCCGCGCCGGACTGCCGCACCAGCGCTACCGCTACGAACGGCTGCGGCGCGACCTCGGCCTGGTCGGCGGCCGGCGCCGGTTGTCCGGGCCGGGCGTCAACATCATGCCCTTCGCCTACGACCTCCGCTTCGCCGGACACCGCAGCACCGTCCACAACGTCTCCGCCGGCCCGGTCGACGACCTGTCCGTCAACGTCTACGACCGCTCCGAGGGCACGGGACTCCGTATCGCCGTGGACGCCCACCCCGAGCTGTACGCCGAGCGGGAAGTCGCCGCGTTCCAGGAGGGGTTGCTCGCCCTGCTGGAGGAGGCCGCGGCCCACCCCGACCGGCCGCTCGGCGCCGCACCGCGCCCGGTGCCACCGCGTGCGGGGCCGGTGACCGCCACCCCCGCCCCCGACGTCGCTCCCGCCTCCCTCGCCGTCCTCGACGGCGGCCCCCTGCCGGGCACCGCGCGTCCCGTGCTCGACCTCATCGCCGCGCACGCCGCCCGGCACGGCGGTTCCGTAGCCGTGGAACACCAGGGGCGTACGGTCACCTACGCCCAACTCCTCGCCTCAGCACAGGAGGTGGCACATCGGCTGACCGCCCGCCAGGTCGGCCCGGGCGACCTGGTGACCGTCGCCCTGCCGCGCGGCGTCGACGCCGTCACCGCCGTCCTGGGCGTCCTGTCCGCCGGCGCCGCCTACAGCCCACTGGACCCGGCGGCCCCTCCGGCGCGCAGGAGGGCACTGCTGGCCGACACCCGTCCCGCGCTCGTCCTGACCACCCGGGCCCACGCCACCGGCTTCCCCGGCCACCCCGTCCTCCCGCTGGACGAGCCGCACCCCCGGCCCGGTCCGGCGGCCCGCCCGCAGGCGCCCGCACCGGACGGCCTCGCCTACGTCATGCACACCTCGGGTTCCACCGGCCGCCCCAAGGGCGTCGAGATCGGCCACCGCGCCCTCGCGCACTTCGTCGCCGGCGCCCTGCCCCGGTACGGCATCCGGCGCGGCGACCGCGTCCTGCAGTTCGCGCCGCTCACCTTCGACACATGCGTCGAGGAGGTCTTCCTCACCCTGTGCGCGGGCGCCACCCTCGTCGTACGGACCGACGACATGACCGAGTCGGTGCCCGGCTTCCTGGACGCCTGCGCCCGGCTGCGGATCAGCGTCCTGGACCTGCCCACCGCCTACTGGCACGAACTCGCCCACACCGTCTCGACCGGCACCGCCGCACTTCCGCCCGGGGTGCGCACGGTCGTCATCGGCGGCGAGACGGCCCTGCCCGAACGGGTCGACCGCTGGCGCGCGGCGGTGGGCCCCTCGGTGCGGCTGCTCAACACCTACGGGCCGACCGAGGCCACCGTGGTCGCCACCGTCGCCGACCTGCACGATCCGGCCCTCGCCCCCGGGGACGTGCCCATCGGACGGCCGCTCCCGGGCACCCGGGCCGCCGTCGTCGACGGTGAACTGCACCTCCTGGGCCCCCACCTGGCAGACGGCTACCGGGGAGACCCGGGGCCGGACGCCGCCCGCTTCGCCCCGCTCGACCGGCTTCCCGGAGCGCCGCGCGCCTACCGCACCGGCGACCTGGCACGGATCGGTGCGGACGGACAGCTGCGCCATCTGGGCCGCTCCGACGCCGAGTTCAAGATCAGTGGGCATCGGGTGCACCCCGCCGAGGTCGAGAGCGTGCTGCTGGCCCATCCCGGGGTCCGTGACACCGCCGTCGTGGGACAGGTGGCGGCGGACGGGACGCGACGGCTGGTCGCCTACGTGGTCCCGGACGGGCCCGCCCCGGCCGTCTCCCACCTCAGGGAGCGGCTGCGGGCCGCCCTGCCCGCCGCGATGGTCCCCTCGGCCGTCGAGTTCCTGGACCGCCTGCCCCGCACCGCTTCGGGGAAGACGGACAGGAACGCGCTGGCCGTGCCCCGGGAGCGACCGGACCGGGAGACCGCCGCGCACGGCTCGCCGGAGGCCACCATCGCCGCCGTGTGGCGGGACGTGCTCGGCGTGGCGGCCGTGTCCGCCGAGGACGACGTCTTCGACCTCGGCGCCCACTCCCTCCAGGCCATCCAGGTCACCAACCGACTGAGCGCCGAACTCGGCCGTGATCTGAAGGTCGCCTGGCTGTTCCAGCATCCGACGCCCGCCGAACTGGCCCGGTTCCTGGACCGGGCGCCCCGGGAGGGCGACGACCCGGCGAAACCCCCGCCGGCCGGCCCCGCCCTCCCGGACACCCTGCTCGCGGACGCCGTCCTGGACCCCGCCGTCCGTATCGCCGCCCGCCCCCGCGCCACCACCGGCCCACCCGACCGGATCCTGCTCACCGGGGCCACCGGTTTCGTCGGCGCGCATCTGCTCGCGGAGCTGCTGAAGGCCACCGGTGCCGAGATCGTCTGCCCCGTCCGCGCCCCGGGCCCCGCCGAGGCCGCCGCCCGGGTCCGACAGGCCCTGCGCACACACGGGTTGAGCCCGGCGGCCGGGGCGGGCGCACGCGTCACGGCGATCCCCGCCGACCTCGCCCGCCCCCATCTGGGCCTGGACGAGGAGACGTTCGCCGAACTGGCCCGCACCTGCGGGGCGATCGTCCACAACGCGGCCACCGTCAGCATCCTGCGCGAGTACGCCACCCTCCGCGCCGCCAACACCGAGTCCACGAGACACCTGGTGCGCATGGCCGCCGTACGGGCGACGCCCCTGCATCTCGTCTCGACGCTCTCCGTCGCCCCGCCCCTCGCCCTGAGCCCCGAAGTGCCGGAGGCGTTCCTCCCGCCGCACCCCGGACTGCGGTACGGCTACCAGCGGTCGAAGTGGGCGGCCGAGCGACTGGTGGAGCAGGCCGCCGAGCGGGGGCTGCCGGTCACCGTGCACCGGCTCGGCCGGGTGGTCGGCCCGGCCTCGACCGGTTACGTCGACCAGCGGGACTTCCTGTGGAGCGTGCTGCGGGCGGGAGTGCCCGCGGGAGTCGTCCCCGACCTGTTCGAGGAGGAGATCTGGACGCCGGTCGACCAGGTGGCCCGCACGCTCGTCCATCTCTGCCTCGGCCGCCACCCCGCCGGCGCGACCGTCTTCAACCACGCGGCCGGCGCCCCGGTGCGACTGGCGGACCTCTACGACTGGCTGGAGGAGTACGGCTACCCGCTGCGCCGCGTCCCGGCGCACCGATGGCGGGCGGAGCTGCCGGTCTCCTCCGACGCGGCGGCGACCACACTGGCCTTCCTCGACTCCTGGGGAGCGGACGCCGGCGAGACCGGGGGCGCGGACCTGCGTCTCGGCCGGGTCCGCGCCGACAACGTCGTGAACGGCCTCCGCGGCAGCGGCATCACCTGCCCGCCCGTCGACCGGGACCTCGTCCTGCGCTACCTCGACCACTGCGTCACCACCGGCGCACTGCCCGCCCCCGCGGACCGCCGGAGCCGGGCCCATCTCCCCCTCCCCGCCGAGTAGTCGAGGCCCGGCGGGAACTCCCGCGGCCCACCGTCCGACTACTGCAACGGAACCCACCGCACGACCCCGCACCCCGCACCCCGCACCAAGGAGCCCCGAATGCCGAAGAAACGGCCGGTCGCCGTCGCCCTGGCCGGCGCCCTCTGTCTGGTCACCACGGCCTGCGCCGACGCGACCGGGACAGCGGGCGCGGACGACGGCGACGCCTCCGCGGCCGCCGCGGGGTCCGGATATCCGGTGACCCTCGACAACTGCGGGGTCTCCGAGAAGTTCACCGAGGCACCCGGCCGGGTCGTCGTGATGAACGGTGCCTCGGTCGCCGAGGTCTCCACCCTGCTCGCCCTCGGCCTGGGCGACCGGATCGTCGCCAACCAGCAGAGCTACGGCATGTCCGAGACCGAGGGCCGGGCGGAGGCCATCAAGAGGCTCCCCACCGGTGGCGTCGAACTCAACGACGCCTACGACATCCCGCGCGAGGCGATGATCGGGCTCCGCCCCGACCTGGTGCTCTCCACCACCTCGTACGGCTTCGACGAGAAGAACGGCTTCGCCACCCGCGAGCAGCTGGGGGACGTCGGCGCCCACTCCTATGTCTCCCCGCAGGGCTGCGACCAGGACACCTCGAAGATGACCGTCGAGGACAGCTACACACTGCTGCGGGACATGGGGAAGATCTTCGACAGGGGTGACGAGGCCGAGAAGCTGATCGCCGCCTCGGAGAAGCGGATCGCCGACGTCACCGCGAAGGTGAAGGGCGAGAAGCGGCCCGAGGTCATGGTCCTGTTCTCCCACATGACCATGGGCGGCAACGACTTCAGCTCGGTCGTCGCCAAGGGCATCTACAACGACATCCTCGCCAGGGCCGGCGGCTCCAACGCCTTCGAGAACGCCTCGACGACGTCCTTCGCCGACCTGAGCAAGGAGAAGGTGGCCGCCACCGACGTCGACGCCCTCGTCGTCATCGGCTACAACGACCCCGACCCGGCGGCCTACGCCGAGAAACTGCTGAAGGAGTTCCCCCAGTGGCCGGCGGCGAAGAACAAGACGTACGTGGCGCTGTCGGACTCGATGTACCTCGGCCCCAGCAACGACCTGGCCGTGGCGAAGATCGCCGGGATGCTGCACCCCGACAAGGTCTGAACGGCCTGCGGCTGTCCCTCGCTGTCGGTGTCCTGTCCGTCGTGCTCGTCGCCGTGATGGTGATGGCGGTGAGCATCGGCGCGGTGAACATCCCGGTCGGCGACGTATGGCGGGTCCTGCTGCACCACATCACCGGACGGGGCGCCCCCGGCGACCCCGCGCTGGACCAGATCGTGTGGACGTTCCGGGCACCCCGGGTCGCGCTCGCCGCCCTGGTCGGCGCGGGCCTCGCGGTCACCGGAGCGGTGCTCCAGACACTGGTCGCCAACCCGCTTGCCGACCCCGTCGTGCTGGGCTTCTCCTACGGCGCCTCCCTGGGCGCCGTCCTGGTCATCACCCTCGGCGGGGCCACCCTCGCGGGCTTCGGCGGCCTCGGGGTGTCGGGCGCGGCCTTCGTCGGCGCGCTCACGGCCGGTGCCCTCGCCTTCGCCCTGGGCCGGCGCGGCGGCAGGCTGGCCCCGACCCGGCTGGTCCTGGCCGGGGTCGTCGTCGGCTCCGTCTTCCTCTCCCTCACCAGCTTCGTCCAGCTGATGGCGACACCCACCGAGCTGCGGACCGTGATGTTCTGGATGCTCGGCAGCGTCGCCGGCGCCCAGTGGGACCAACTCCCCGTCGTCACCGTGGTGGTGGTGACCGGCACGGTCGTGCTGACCCTGTTCGGACGGCGGCTCGACGCCCTGCTCGCCGGGGACGAGTCGGCCACCGCGCTCGGCGTGGACGTCAGCCGGCTGCGGGCGGTCCTGCTGATCCTCAGCGCGCTGCTCACCGGCACCGTCATCGCCGTCGCGGGCGGCATCGGCTTCGTCGGCCTGATGATCCCCCATCTGGTCCGCCTCACCGCGGGCGCCGGCCACCGCAGGCTGCTGCCCCTGACCGCGCTGCTGGGCGCCGTCTACCTGGTCGCCGTGGACCTGCTCTCCCGCACCCTCAACCGCCCCAACGAACTCCCGCTGGGCATCCTCACCGTCCTGCTCGGCGCCCCCTTCTTCCTGTGGCTGCTGCGCCGCGACAAGGGCCTGGACACCGCATGAACAACCGTATGAACAACAGCCCGGACACCGTATGAAACTGACCGTGGACCAGCTCCACATCACCCTGGACCGCACCCCGATCCTCCGGGCGGTGAACCTGGCGGCGGGCAAGGGCGACGTCGTCGGGCTCGTCGGCCCCAACGGCAGCGGCAAGTCCACCCTCCTGCGCGCCGTCTACCGCTCGCTGCGCCCCGCCGGGGGAGTGGTCAGGGTGGGCGGAGACGACGTGTGGGAGCTGCCCGCGCGGACGGCGGCCCGCCGCACGGCGGCCGTGCTCCAGGACTCCGGCACCACCACCGGGCTGAGTGTGCGGGAGATCGTGGCCCTCGGGCGTACGCCCCACCACGGGCTGCTCGGGCGGGACGGTGCCGAGGACCGGGAGGCCGTCGCCGACGCGATCGCCCGCTGCGGTGTCGAACCCTTCGCGGACCGCGACCACGCCACCCTCTCCGGCGGCGAACGCCAACGCGTGCTGCTGGCCCGCGCCCTCGCCCAGCGACCCCGGCTGCTGGTCCTGGACGAACTCACCAACCACCTCGACATCCGCGCCCGGTTCGAACTCCTGGACCTGATCCGCTCCACCGGCATCACCACCCTGGCCGTCCTGCACGACCTGGACCTCGCCGCCCGCCTCTGCGACCACCTCGCCGTCCTCGACGGCGGCGAGGTGGTCGCGGCGGGCCCGGTCCTGGAGGTCCTGACGCCGGACCTCCTCAGGGACGTGTTCGGCGTGCTCGGCCACACGGAACGGCACGCCGACGGGGTCGTCCGCATCACCTACGCGGCCCGGCCGCTGGCCGGCGACCGGGCCGGGGAGGCTCAGCGGTAGCAGGTGGTGACCCCCGGGCGCCAGGGGCAGGCGAGGCCGGCGAAGCCGCCGTTCGTGGTCACGTCGACGGTGAACGCGTCGCCGCCGCGCAGCACCCGCCGGTCCTGGACGAGGCCGTCGGCGCCGTCCCGGATCGTCTCGACGAGCCACTTGCCCGTTCCGAGGGTCAGCGGGACCTCGGCGGTGCGGGCCGCTCCCGCGTACACCCCGCCCAGGAACCAGCGGTCACCGCTGCGGCGCGCGAGCACCGCCTCCTGTCCGGGCTCCCCGGCGAGCAGCCGGGTGTCGTCCCAGGCGGCGGGGACCTGGTCGAAGTAGGCACGGGCGAGCGGCCGGGCGTCGTACGACTCGGGGGTGCCCGCGAACATCTGCAGGCCCGACTCGTAGGCGACGGCGAGCCCGACCTCGGCCGCGTCGGAGTTGGGGCGCAGCCCCACGCGGTGGAAGGCGCCGGGGGTGAAGTCCATGGAGCCGATGACGTTGCGGGTGAACGGCAGCGTGGTGAGGTGGGCGGCGGTGTTGGTGCGCTTCTCCTCGCCCGCGACGCCCTCCAGGGTCATCACATGCGGCCAGGTGCGCTGGATGCCCTTGGGGATCGTGGAGCCGTGGAAGTTGACCAGGAGGTGGTGGGCGGCGGTCTCCGGGAGGATCGCGTCGTACCACTTGAGCGTGGCCTGCGCCTCCGAGTCCATGAAGTCGATCTTGACGCCCTTGACGCCCCAGCGTTCCAGGGTGGGCAGCCACCGCGCACGCTCCTCGGCGGTGTCGAGGTCGCGCTGATGGATCCAGACGATGATGCCGACGCCCTTGGCCCGCGCGTACTCCACGAGTTCGGGCATCCAGCTGGTGGTCTGCCAGTCGGGGTCGGTGGTGTCCCAGGCGTCGGACCGGAAGTACCAGCCCGCGTCGACCGCCTCGTACGGCCAGCCGCGCTCGGCGGCGTAGTCGACGTACGCCTTCTGCGCGGTGAGACTCTGGCCCGCCGGCCGGCCACCGGCCAGCCAGGTCCACAGGGCGGTGCCGGGGCGGATCCAGGAGCGGTCGCGGACCTGGGAGGCGGGCGCGAGGTCGTCGGTGAAGGTGGAGCGGGTGACGGTCGCGAGATCGCCGGTGACCATGGCCCGCCAGGGCGTGGCCAGCGGGCCCCCGCCGGTCGTCACCCGGTCGTCGGCGAGCTTGATCCGGTAGGTGCCGGTGCCCTGTTCATGGGTGAGCCGGGCACCGGAGTAGGCGCCGG
The DNA here is from genome assembly GCF_020010925.1 of Streptomyces griseiscabiei. Taxonomy (NCBI): domain Bacteria; kingdom Bacillati; phylum Actinomycetota; class Actinomycetes; order Kitasatosporales; family Streptomycetaceae; genus Streptomyces; species Streptomyces griseiscabiei. Next base: position 2,583,465 of record NZ_JAGJBZ010000002.1, read on the forward strand.
TGAGGTCGGACTCGGCGAGCAGCGTGTAGCCGCCGTCGGTGCGGAACAGCGCCTGGTCCGAGTACGCGCCGGTCGGGGCGCCCGCGGCCGTGTACCGGACGAACTGCCCCTCGTTGTCGGCCCGGTAGGCGCCGAGCCAGGCGCTCGCGTCCGCCGGGAGGTTGAACGCGGAGGTCTCGCCGAGCACATCGCCGTGGCCGGCGGGCAGGACGTACCGGTAGGCGACCCCGTCGGCGGAGGCGCGGACGACGAGGTCGAGCCGGGCACCGGCGGCGGTCGTGAACGACAGCCGGCTCTCGTTCATCCGCACCCGGCGTTCCAGCCGCTTGCCGGCCCGGGTCCGGTACCGCTCGTCGATCGTCCGGTCCCTGCGGTGCAGGAAACGCAACCCCTGGGACAGGTCGGCCTGTTCGGTGACGAGGCCGACGGGTGAGGGTTCGACGACCGTCCGGCCGCCGCGGGACACCGCCAGACGCAGAGCGCCGGTGCCGGAGTCCAGGGACACCCGTGCGCGGGGCACGTGCGCGGACGCCGAGGCGGACACCGACCAGGCGCGGTCGTGCGGCTCGGCCCGCGCGGGCACGGTCGTGAGAAGGGTGGCCACCAGCCCGGCGCAGAGCCCGGCGACCGTGGTCCTGATCGGAACAGCCATGGGAACCTTCCTGTGGTGCGGGTGGGTGAGCGTGGTTACGGCAGTCCCCAGGCCGCGCCCGGTTCGCTGATGCCGACCGGCGCGATGACGAGGTCGGGCCGGGCACCGGAGTGGACCAGCACCTCGCGGCCCTCGGGCAGATCGATGGAGAGGGTGCCGTCGCCCGGGTCGTGGGTGCGGGCCGGGGTGCCGTCGTCGAGGAGCACGGTGAGCCGGCCGGTGAGTCCGTGCCGGAGCTTCAGCGGCTCGCCCGCCAGGCTCCTGATCCGGATGAACCGGGTGGTCCCGCCCTCACGGACGGCGCTCACCAGGAAGGCGCCCTGGGTACGGAAGTCGTGCAGGGTGACGTCGGCCCAGGCGGACGGGACGGCCGGGAAGACCCGGATCACCCCGCCCCAGCTCTGGCAGAACATGTCGTGCAGCGACTGCGAGGCGGACAGCGGAGTCTCGATGACCGGACCGGCCTCGGTGTAGTGGGTGTTGGCCTGGCAGGGGTAGCGGGTGCTCGGGTCGAAGAACTTCCGCAGATAGCCGATCGCGGTGTCGCCGTCGCCGGTCATCGCGTACATCGACGCGGCCCCGGTGTAGCTGTACCCCCGGTGCGCGCTCGGCAGTGCGTGCCAGCGGACCACCGACCTGGTGATCAGCTCGCGGTTCTCCGGCTGCTCCCAGTTGACGAGGCACAGCGGATAGATCATCAGCAGATGCGAGTAGTGCCGGTGGGACTGCGCGTACGGGGTGTCGGCGCCGATCATGTAGCCGTTGTCGTCGACCGGGTACGGGGTGAGTCTGGCCAGCACCTCCTGCCAGCGCGGGGTCAACTCGTCGTCGACACCGAGGAGTTCGGCGGAGTCGATGAGTGTCCGGCAGCCCCAGCGGATCAGCGCCAGGTCGTAGGTGGTGTCCTGCGGCGGTACGACCGGGTACTCGGGGGAGAGCGTGCTCGGCAGATGCAGTCTGCCGTCGCTGCCGGGGGTGAGGAAGTGCAGGTAGTAGTTGATCGCCCGGCGCAGTACGGGGAAGACCGTGTCCCGCAGCAGGGACTCGTCCATGGAGTGCCGGTAGGTCAGCCAGACGTTGTGCAGCGCCCAGGTGAGGTCGCCCACCTCGGCGCCGGTGCCGGGTCTGCCCACGTTCCGGTTGGCGAACATGTCGGAGCTGCGGCCGACGCCGGAGCTGTCCGCGCGGTAGGCGGCGGGCACGTTGGCGATCAGCTGTTCCTGGTTCTGCCGCACGGTGGTGGCGAGCGAGTCGAGCTCCAGGTGGTTGGAGCCGTGGACGAGCCAGTACTCCAGCTGGATGTTGAGGTTCCACCAGACCGCGGGCCAGGGGGTCGGCTCCAGCCAGGGCCCGCAGGTGGCCATGACGGGGCCGCCCGCGCGGCTGGCGGAGGCGACCTTGTAGAGCTGGATCCAGTGGAAGCTCTGCAGCCGCTCGTCGGGGAACGACACGAAGCTCTTCGGGTAGAAGGCGTGCCACCAGCGGCGGTGCCGCCGCCGGAGCGCGTCGTACGACCGGGCGCGCCGCAGGCGCCGTAACGAGTCGGCCTCGGCGGCGGTGGTCGAGGGCGCGCTGTGGCCCACGGCGAGCAGCAGTTCGGCGCCGTCGCGGCGGTAGGCGGTGGCGGTCTGGCCGGTGAGCAGGGGCTGGAGCACCTGTTCGGTGCCGTCGTCGGCGGTGCGGGTGGTCCAGGGCGGGTTGGGGGTGTAGCCGGCGGGCGGTGCCTCGCTGATCTTCCGGGGGCTGACGGCCTCCTCGGGGTGGAAGGTCCAGACGACGCGTTCGCCGCCCCGGGCCGTCACTCTGGTGGCCAGCACCTCGTCGTGGATCAGGGCGGCGAGGGTGAGGGTGCCGGCGGTGGTGGTGACGGTGCCGGTCAGTTCGGCGTTCCACAGGCTCAGCCGCCAGTCGACGGCGGTGATCGTGCCGACCGGGTCGAGCGTGAGGTGCCCGACCGGCAGCCGGCAGGTGCCCCAGCCGCTGCCGAACTCGGGCCGGTGGTCCTGGACCTCGCCGTGCTGCACGGTGAACCGGATCCGGTTGGCGCCCGGCTCCTGGTAGACCATGCTGCCGAGCAGCCCGTCACCGAGGAACGGGCCCTCGTACCAGCGGGTGGGCAGTCTGCTCCAGCGCAGGTCCTGGCCGCGCAGGAACCGCTCCCAGGAGCGGTCGGTGGTCATGGTGTCGCGGAGCTTCCAGGGGCGTCTGTCCCCGGAGACCGCCGCTTCGGTCCCGGTGGACGCCGTCGGGAGGGACGGTCCCGCGTGGGCCGTCCCGGGCAGGGCCGCCACCGCCGCACCGCCCAGCGCGGTACCGAGCACGGAACGGCGGGGCAGGGGTAAGTGCCTCCCCGAATGAGAGGTCATCATCGTCCTCCAGGCCTGAGAGCGATACATCGGGTGTATCGGCGAACCTAGCAGGGCTCGTGTACCTGTCAATGGTGACGACGGTGGCGAGTTTCCATGCAAGGCAGGCTGAAAATAGGCTGTTTGCGGGGTGGATTGGCCTCCATGCTCGCTCTGGCAACATGGTCCAGACGTTTTCACCCATCCGATGTTTCCTGTACGGGAGGACATTCCGATGAAGAGACGCACGGTCCTGCAGGCCGGAGCGGGCCTACTGGCCGGCAGCACCGTCGCCGCCGCCCCGGCCGCCGATCCGACCGACGGCTGGACACGCACCTCGTTCACCCACAGCTGGCAGAAGCCCTGGAACCTCGACCTGAGCGACCGCCACAGCTCCACCGGAGGCGTCCACCGCATGTGGGTGTACGCCACCGACGAGCCGTTCGAGGAGGGCAGCTCCACCGACCCCCGCACCGAGATGCGCTGGAAGAACGACTACAGCACCGGCGGCCACATGTGGGACGCCGATGTCTACCTCCCGGCCGGCACCGACGGCGCGTCCTTCGTCCAGACCCTGCGCACCCGGCGCCCCTCCGGCACCCCGGCCACCGACATCATGCTCAACGTGTACGACACCGGCGGCGGGACCGTGCGCCGCTACGACGGCACGGTCCTCAGAACCGGCGCCTATGACACCTGGTTCAACGTGAAGATCGCCCACCAGGCGAGCAGCGGGACCGGCACGATCAAGGTCTACCTCGACGACTCCCTCGTCCTCACCGTCGCCGACCGGGGCCCCGCCACCCGCTACTTCAAGAACGGCGTCTACCACCACGGCTCCGGCCGCGCCGAGGCCCGCTTCCGCGACATCACCTACTGGAGGCGCTGACCGCGGCCCACCGCCGGACCGTATCGGGCGGCGGACGCGCACCCGGGCACGACCACGCAGGTCACCGCCCAGTAGAGTGCGCGTCTGTCGCCTCCGGGAGCCGCCCCGCGGGAGCGGCGCCCGAGCACCGCCCCCGAACCACCGAGGTACCGCGCAGTGACCCCCGCACCCCCCGGACCGCCGCACGCCGTCACCGTCACCGTCGTCGGGCTCGGCGCCGACGGCTGGCGAGGCGTCCCCGACACCTCCCGGGCGGCCCTGCGCGACGCCGAGGTCCTGATCGGCGGCCCCCGCCAGCTCGACCTGCTGCCCCCGGAGTGCACGGGCGAACGCGTCGCCTGGCCCTCGCCCCTGCGCCCCGCCGTCCCCGCCCTGCTCGCCGCGCACACCGGCCGCCGCATCGCCGTCCTGGCCAGCGGCGACCCCATGTTCTACGGCATCGGCCGCGCCCTCGCCGAGGAGGCCGGCGACCGGCTGCGCGTCCTGCCGCACCCCTCCTCCGTCTCCTACGCCGCCGCCCGCCTCGGCTGGCCGCTGGAGGACACCGAGGTCGTCACCCTCGTCGGCAGGCCCGCCGCCCGTCTCGCCGCCGCCCTGCACGACGGCCGCCGGCTCCTCGTGCTCAGCGCGGACGCCGGCACACCCGCCGAGGTCGCCGCCCTGCTCCGGGACCGCGGCTTCGGGCCGAGCCGGCTGCGCGTCCTGGAACAGCTCGGCGGCGAGAAGGAACGGACGGGCGTAGAGACCACCGCCGACGACTGGGAACCCGCGCACCCGCCCGGCGACCCCCTCAACATCGTCGCCGTCGAGTGCCGGCGGGCCCCGGACGCCCTCCGCCTCGGCGCCGTCCCCGGCCTCCCCGACGAGGCGTACGAGCACGACGGACAGCTCACCAAGCGGTATGTGCGCGCCGCCACGCTGGCCGCGCTGGCCCCGGCACCCGGCGAACTCCTCTGGGACATCGGCGGCGGATCGGGCTCGATCGCGATCGAGTGGATGCGTACCCACCCCTCCTGCCGGGCGCTCACCGTCGAACGCGACCCGGTGCGCGCCGCACGCATCACCCGCAACGCCGAACGGCTCGGCGTGCCCGGACTACGGGTCGTCACCGGGGCCGCGCCCGCCGCGCTGGCCGAACTGCCGCCGCCGGACGCCGTGTTCATCGGCGGCGGGCTCACCGCGCCCGGTCTCCTCGACGCCTGCCGACAGGCCCTTCCGGTGGGCGGACGGCTCGTCGCCAACACCGTGACGCTGGAGTCCGAGGCCGTCCTCGCCGCCGCCCACCGCCGCCACGGCGGGGAGCTGGTGCGGCTCGCGGTGGCGCACGCCGTGCCCGTGGGCGGCTTCACCGGGTGGCGGCAGGCGATGCCGGTGACCCAGTGGGCCGTACGCACGACCCCCCTCGACACCGCCGACCACGCTTCGGGAGCAGACAGATGACCGTGTACTTCATCGGCGCCGGCCCCGGTGCCGCCGACCTGATCACGGTCCGCGGCGCCCGCACCCTCGCCGCCTGTCAGGTCTGCCTGTACGCCGGCAGCCTCGTCCCCCGCGAACTGCTCGCCGAATGCCCGCCGGACGCGCGGCTCGTGGACACCGCGCAGCTCGATCTCGACCGGATCACCGCCGAGTTGGTCCGCGCGCACGAGGAGGGCCACGACGTCGCCCGGCTGCACTCCGGCGACCCCTCCGTGTTCAGCGCGGTCGCCGAGCAGATGCGACGGCTGGACGCGGCCGGGGTGCCGTACGAGGTGGTGCCGGGCGTACCGGCCTTCGCGGCGGCTGCCGCCGCGCTGAAGCGGGAGCTGACCGTGCCGACGGTCGGCCAGACCGTCATCCTCACGCGGATCGCCCAGCAGGCCACCGCCATGCCGGACGGCGAGGACCTCGCCACGCTCGGCCGCAGCGGGGCGCTGATCGTGCTCCACCTCGCCGCGCGGTACGTCGACCGCGTCGTCGAGGAACTCCTTCCGCACTACGGCGCCGACTGCCCGGCCGCGGTCGTGGCGTATGCCTCGCGGCCCGAGGAACTGATCATCCGGGGGTCCCTGGACGAAATCGCCGACCAGGTGAAGGCGGCGGGTGTGCTGCGCACGGCCGTCATCATGGTCGGCCGCACGTTGGGTGCGCGGCAGTTCCGGGACAGCCACCTGTACTCGCCCGAGCGGGATCGTCACGGGTGTTGAGGGCCGGGTGGGGTGCGTGGTCGGGTGCGGGTGCGTGGGGCTTCTCGAAGGCACGGGGCGCAGCCCCGGCTTTAGGGGCGCGGGGAACTGCGCGACCAGCCCCCACCGGACCCGCACCCGACCACGCACCCCCCGTTTGTTAGGCTCCCCTCGCCTCCCGCGGGGGAAGTCCGGTGAGAACCCGGCGCTGACCCGCAACGGTGTGCACGACGGCCGAGCCGGACCCGTCGTGCGAGCCCGATCGCCCGTGGGTGGTGCGACCCGTTGAACGCTCGCCGTGGACTGCGAGAGGGGGACCGCACGGCAGGCGTGCCGTACGGGCCGCTTCCGACCGAGGTCCGACCAGGCGGCCCCAGGTGAAGGACCGCCCCGACCGTGCGCCGCACCCCCAGCCGAATACCCCTGCCCCCGCTCGTCACCGGCCTCGCGCTGCTCCTCCTGCTGTCGCTGATCGGCGGCACGGGCCTCGGCGCCGCCGGCATCGGCTGGCCGGACGTCCTGCGCTTCCTGTGGGCCGGCCTCACCGGCGGCACCGTGCATGCCGCCGACGCCGCCCCGTACACGATCGTCTGGGAGATCCGCCTGCCCCGGGTCGTGCTGGGCGCCGTCGTCGGCGCCGGACTCGCGGCCGTCGGCGTGGCCGTCCAGGCGATCGTGCGCAACGCGCTCGGCGACCCCTTCGTCCTCGGCATCTCCTCGGGCGCGGCGGTCGGCGCCAACGCCGTGATCCTGCTCGGCGCCTTCGCCGGTCTCGGCGTCTGGGCGCTGTCCGCGTCGGCGTTCCTGTCGGCCCTCGGAGCCATGGCCCTGGTGTACGCGGTGGCCCGCTCCCCGCACGGCCTGACCCCGCTGCGGCTGGTCCTCACCGGCACGGCACTGGCGTACGGCTTCGAGGCGGTCACCACGGTCATGGTGTTCGGCGCCGCCCGGGGCGAGGCGGCCCGGTCGGCGCTGATGTGGCTGCTGGGCAGTCTCGGCGGGGCGACCTGGGCGCAGGTGCCGCTCGTCGCCGTGACCGTGACGGCGGGCTGGGCGTGGCTGCGGCGGCGGGCCGAGTCGCTGAACGCCCTCGCCATGGGCGACGAGACCTCGGCCGCGCTCGGCGTCCGGCCCGAGCGGCTGCGCCGGGAGCTGTTCCTCGTCACCGCCGCCGTGACCGGGACCGTCGTCGCGGTCAGCGGGGCCATCGGGTTCGTCGGGCTGATGGTGCCGCACGTCGTACGGATGCTGGTCGGCGCCGACCACCGCCGGGTGCTGGCCGTGGCCCCGCTGGTCGGCGCCGTGCTGCTGGTGTGGGCGGACGTGCTGTCCCGGCTGCTGCTCGCCCCCGCCGAACTGCCCGTCGGAGTCATCACCGCCGTGGTGGGCGTGCCCGCCTTCCTGCTGCTGATGCGGCGCGGCGGCTACGCGTTCGGAGGCCGCTGACCATGCGACTGGACATCGACGGGGTGACGGTCGAGGTGGCCGGCGCACGGCTGGTCGACGACATCCGCCTCACCGCGGACAGCGGGGCGTTCGTCGGGCTCGTCGGCCCCAACGGCAGCGGCAAATCGACCCTGCTGCGCTGTGTGTACCGGGCGCTGCGCCCGGCCGCCGGCACGGTACGGCTGGACGGCGACGACGCGCACGCCATGGACTCCCGGGCCGCCGCCCGGCTGCTGGCCGCACTGCCGCAGGAGTCGTCCGCGGAGTTCGACTTCACGGTCGCCGAGGTCGTCGCCATGGGACGGCTGCCGCACCGGGAGCGCACGGCCGCCTCCGACACGGAGATCTGCGCGCGGGCCATGAGCCGGACGGGGGTGGACCATCTCGCCGACCGGGGGTTCCTGGCCCTGTCCGGCGGTGAGAAACAGCGCGTCCTGCTGGCCCGCGCCCTCGCCCAGCAGCCCCGGGTGCTCGTCCTCGACGAACCCACCAACCACCTCGACATCGCCCACCAGCTGGATGTGCTGTCCCTGGTCCGCGACAGCGGCGTCACCGTGCTCGCCGCCCTGCACGACCTCAACCTCGCCGCCGCGCACTGCGATGTGCTGTATGTGGTCGCGGGCGGCCGGATCGTCGCCTCGGGCCCGCCCCACGACGTCCTCCACCCCGACCTGCTGGCCGAGGTGTTCGGGGTCCGCGCCCATCCCGTACGGCACCCGGAGACCGGCGCCGTCCAACTCCTGTTCGACCTGCTCCCGCCCACCACCTGAGGACACCCGTCCGCCACCCCCTTGAGGAACCCACGCCCATGCGCAAGCTGCTCGCCGCCGCCCTCTGCCTCGCCGCGACCGTCACCGCCACCGGCTGCGGCGCGACCGTCGAACCGGCCGAGGACGGCACGTCCCCGTCCACCTCCGCCGCGAAGCCGATCACCCTCACCAACTGCGGACAGAAGATCACCTTCGACAAGGCCCCCGAACGCGTCGTCACCAACGACGTGGGGATCACCGAGCTGATGTTCGCCCTCGGCCTGGAGGACCGGATGGCCGGGTTCGCCATGCCCGACGACAAGGGCGATCTCAGCGGCGTGCCGTGGAAGGACGGCTACGACAAGGTCAAGTGGCTGTCGAAGGACCAGCTCACCAAGGAGAACGTCCTCGACGCCAAGGCCGACCTCGTCTTCGCCGGCTGGAACTACGGGTTCCGCGAGGACGCCGGGTTCACCCCCGACGCCCTGAAGAAGCTCGGCGTCCCCTCGTACATCCTCACCGAGTCCTGCCGCAACGGCCGTACCGAGACCTCGCGCGGCATCATGCCGCCCCTCGACGCCCTCTACACCGACCTCACCAACCTCGGAAAGCTGTTCGGCGTCGAGAAGCGGGCCGCGACCCTCGTCGCCGACTTCAAGAAGCAGATCGCCGACGTCAGGAGCAAGGCACCCGCGAAGAGCCCCAAGGTCTTCCTCTACGACAGCGGCCAGGACCAGCCCTTCACCTCCGGCCGCTTCGCCGCCCCCGAGCAGATCATCACCGAGGCCGGCGGGGTCAACGTCATGCACGACGTCGAGGACTCCTGGACCACCGTCGGCTGGGAGAGCGTCGTCCAGCGCGACCCCGACGTCATCGTGATCTGCGACTACGGGGACGTCAGCGCCGAGCAGAAGAAGAAGTTCCTGCTCTCCTACGCCCCGCTGCGCGGCGTCTCCGCGATCAAGCACAAGCGGATCTTCGTCCTCGACTACGTCGACCTGGTCGAGAGCCCCCGCAACCCGTCGGCCATCGCCCGCCTCGCCGCCTACCTGCGGACGGCCTCCAAGAGCTAACGGACCGTACTGCGCCCCACAACCGTGCCCGCGCGGTCGATGCAGATGACGTCGACCGCGACGGGCGCGCCCCGCAGCACGGCCAGGGCCTCGTCACGGGCCGTCTCCGCCACCAGGTCACCGAGCGGCACCCCGGCCGCCGCGCACAGCTGGAGCGCGGCGAGCCCGGTGTTGGCGCCCGCGACCTCGGCGGCCAGTGCCTCGTCGGCGCCGCCGCGCCGGGCCAGTTCGGCGAGGAAGCCCTTGTCGACCTGGGAGCGGGCGGAGTGCAGATCGAGATGGCCGGCGGCGAGCTTGGAGAGCTTGGCGAAGCCGCCGCAGATCGTCAGGCGGCCGACGGGATGCCGGCGTACGTACTTGAGGACCGCGCCCGCGAAGTCGCCCATGTCGAGCAGCGCGTCCTCGGGCAGGTCGTACTCGGCGACGACCGTCTTCTCCGACGTCGACCCCGTGCACCCGGCGACATGCGTGCGCCCGGCCGCCCGCGCCACGTCCACGCCCCGCCGGATGGAGTCGATCCACGCCGAGCAGGAGTACGGGACGACGATCCCGGTGGTGCCGAGGATCGACAGACCGCCGAGGATGCCCAGGCGGGGATTCCAGGTGGAGCGGGCGATCTCCTCGCCGTGGTCGACGGAGACGGTGATCTCGACGTCCCCGGTGCCGCCGTGGCGGGCGGCGACCTCGGCGACGTGGTCCCGCATCATCTGCCGGGGGACCGGGTTCACCGCCGGCTCGCCGACCGGGAGGGGCAGCCCGGGGCGGGTGACCGTCCCGACGCCGGGCCCGGCCCGGAACACCACGCCCGCCCCGGCGGGCAGCCGCCGCACCGTGGCCCGGACCAGCGCGCCGTGCGTGACGTCCGGATCGTCGCCCGCGTCCTTCACGATCCCCGCCATCGCGCTGCCGTCGGTCAGCTCCTCGGCCGCCAGCGCGAACGCCGGGGTCTGCCCCTTCGGCAGGGTGATGGTCACCGGGTCCGGGAACTCGCCGGTCAGCAGCGCGGTGTACGCGGCCGTCGTCGCCGCCGTCGCACAGGCACCGGTGGTCCAGCCGTGCCGCAGACCGGTGTGCTTCAGTTGGGCGGCACGACCACCCTTGGCCGCGCCGGCCCCCTGCGCCGTGTTGTCGCTGTCGCTGCTGTCGCTGCTCATGAACGGACCCGGATTTCCATGCACGTACTGATCCTCGGCGGAACCACGGAGGCCCGCCGCCTGGCCGAGCTGCTGCACGCCACCCCCGGCCTGCGGCTGACCAGCTCACTGGCCGGCCGGGTCGCCAGCCCCCGGCTGCCCCCGGGCGAGGTCCGCGTCGGCGGCTTCGGCGGGGCCGAGGGGCTGGCCGCCTGGCTGCGCGAGCACGGGGTGGACGCGCTCATCGACGCCACGCATCCTTTCGCCGGGACCATGAGTTTCCACGCGGCACGGGCTGCCGCCACCTCCCATGTTCCCCTGCTCGCGCTGCGCCGCCCCGGCTGGGCCCCGGCCCCGGACGACGACTGGCACGACGCCGGCTCGCTGGACGAGGCCGCCCGGCTGCTGCCCACGCTCGGCCGGCGGGTGTTCCTGACCACCGGGCGGATGGGCCTGGCCGCCTTCGCCGCCCTGGACGACCTGTGGTTCCTCGTCCGGTCCGTCGACCCGCCCGAGGCCCCGTACCCGGCCCGGCTGGAGGTGCTGCTCGACCGGGGCCCCTTCACCCTCGACGGTGAACGGGAACTGCTCCGCCGCCACCGCGTCGACGTCGTCGTGACCAAGGACAGCGGCGGAGCGGCCACCGCGCCGAAGCTCACCGCCGCCCGGGAGGCGGGGCTGCCGGTGGTCGTGGTGCGCCGCCCGCCCGTGCCCGAGGACGTCCCCGTGGTGCCGGACCCCGAGGCGGCCGCCCGGTGGGTACGGGAGCGCTCGCGCACCCCGCACTGAGCCTCCGGCCCGGCCGCGCCGCGGACGGCACGGCGCGCCCGCGACGGTCGGCCCTCCTGGACGGGGCGTGGCGCCCGCCCGGAGGCCCGGCGCCCGCCTGCTGATCCTCGCCGGACGGAGTCCGCGCACGTCGGAGCGGTCCGCTCCGGGCCGTCCGGCCCTCGTCGGCGCGGCACGGAGCGCGTCCGTCGAGCCGGCCCCGCCCCGCTCACCCCTCCGGATACCGGCGCGGTGTCCAGACGATCTCCTCGCCGTCCCCACGCCGTACGACCCGGGTCTGCGAGGAGCCGATCAGCAGGATCGTGCGCATGTCGACCTCGGACGGGTCCAGGTCGGCCAGCCGTACGATCCGTACGCGCTCGCCGGCACCGCCCACGTCCCGCGCGACGACGACCGGGGTGTCCGGAGCCCGGTGCTCCAGCAGCAGTTCACGCGCCTTGCCCACCTGCCAGGTACGGCTGTGCGAACCGGGGTTGTAGAGCGCCAGCACCAGATCAGCCGAGGCCGCCGCGCGAAGCCGTTCGGCGATGACCTCCCAGGGCTTGAGCCGGTCGGAGAGGGAGATCGTGGCGTAGTCGTGGCCGAGCGGGGCGCCCGCGCGGGCGGCGGCGGCGTTCGCCGCGGTCACCCCCGGCAGCACCCGCACCGGGACGTCCGCGTACTCCTCCTGCGCGGCGACCTCCAGCACGGCCGTCGCCATGGCGAAGACCCCCGGGTCACCGCCGGAGACCACCGCGACCCGCCGCCCGCGCCGGGCCAGATCGAGGGCGAACTCGGCGCGCTCCGACTCGACCCGGTTGTCCGAGCCGTGCCGCACCTGCCCGGCACGCTTCGGCACCCGGTCCAGATAGGTGGTGTAGCCGACCAGGTCGTCGGCGGCGGCCAGCGCGCCCCGCGTCTCGGGCGTCAGCCACAGCGGACCGGCGGGCCCGGTCCCGACCACCACGACCTCGCCCCGCTCCCGCGCCTCGGGCCGCTCGGCGTCGACCTGGCTGGGCAGCACCGCCACCGCGAAGTACGGCACCGACTCCGGGTCCACGTCCGCCAGTTCGCCGACCCGCTCCCCGGCCATGGTGGCCCGCTCGACATACCGGGCCTCGTCCAGCCGGCCCGAACGCTCCAGCGCGCTCCGCACCTTGGTGAACGTCCGCCCCAGCTTCATCACCACGGCCACGTCCGTCGCGGCGAGCCGTGCCGTCAGCTCCTCCTCGGGCAGGGTGCCCGGCAGGATCGTCAGCACCTCCTCGCCCTCCACCAGCGGGGTGCCGAGCCGCGCGGCGGCGGCGGACACGGACGTCACACCGGGGACGACCTCGGTGTCGTAACGGTCCACGAGCCGCTTGTGCATGTGCATGTAGGAGCCGTAGAAGAGCGGATCGCCCTCCGCGAGGACCGCGACCGTGCGCCCCGCGTCGAGATGCGCCGCCAGCCGCGCCGACGCCTCCGCGTAGAACTCCTCCATCGCGCCCTTGTAGCCGCCGGGATGGTCGGTGGTCTCCGTCGTCAGCGGATACATCAGCCGTTCCTCGATCTGGTCGGCGCGCAGATGCCGCGCCGCGATCGAGCGGGCGATGGAACGCCCGTGCCGGGCGCAGTGATACGCGATCACGTCCGCCCCGGAGATGACCTCGACGGCCCGCACCGTCATCAGGGACGGGTCACCGGGGCCGAGCCCCACCCCGTACAGCTTGCCGCGCACCGTCTCGTCGCGCACTGCCTCGCCGCTCACTCTTCCTCGCTCGCGATCGCGTTGAGCGCGGCGGCGGCGATGGCGCTCCCGCCGCGACGGCCGCGTACGACGATGTGGTCCAGGCCCGACGGATGCGCGGCCAGCGCGTCCTTGGACTCGGCGGCGCCCACGAACCCGACCGGCACCCCGATGACGGCGGCGGGCCGGGGCGCGCCCTCGTCGATCATCTCCAGCAGCCGGAACAGCGCGGTGGGCGCGTTGCCGACGGCCACCACCGAGCCCTCCAGCCGGTCCCGCCACAGCTCCAGGGCGGCGGCGCTGCGGGTGGTGCCCAGCTTCGCCGCAAGCTCGGGGACGGCCGGGTCGGAGAGCGTGCACAGCACGTCGTTGCCGGCGGGCAGCCGCTTGCGGGTCACCCCGCTGGCGACCATCCGGACGTCCGTGAAGATGGGCGCCCCGGCGCGCAGGGCCGCACGGGCACGGGCCACCGCGTCCGGTGTGTACACCAGGTCCCGTACCAGGTCGACCATTCCGCAGGCGTGGATCATCCGGACCGCGACCTGGCTGACGTCGGCGGGCAGGGCCGCGAGGTCCGCCTCCGCGCGGATGGTGGCGAAGGACTGCCGGTAGATCGCCGGGCCGTCCTTCTCGTAGTCGTAGGTGGTCACGGTGGTCTTCTCGCTGCTCTCGGTCGTCGTACGGGTGTCGTTGGCGCGGGTGTCGTTCGTCGTGCGGATGCCGTGCGTGCCGCTCATGAGGTGATCGCCGCCAGGGCGGTGGCGAGGCGGCCCGGGTCGGTCATGTGGGTGGTGCGGGGCTCGGGTCCGGTGGTGGTGCGGGTCAGTTCGTAGCCGCCGCCCTCCACCGCCACCACGTCGACCCGGTCACCCGGGGGCCGGCCGCAGCGGCGCTCGCAGCCGGACCAGTACAGGGGGAGTCCCGCGCGCCCGGCCGCCTCCAGGCTTCCGGTCGCGTCCGCCCGTACGTCCGCCAGGGACTTGGCGCAGCCGGGCCGCCCGATACAGGCGCCGACCCGCCGCCAGGGCGAGGCGGGGTCGGTGACGAGGCCGGTCACGGAGAGCCGGGCCAGCGCCTCGCCCGTCCGCTCCTCGCCCAGGCCGGGCGCCGGGACGACGACTCCCCGCCAGGGGGTCAGGCGCAGTTCCCGGTACGGGGTCGTGGCCGCGAGTGCGGTCAACTCCCGCCACTGGAGGCCGGTGAGGCGCCCGAGGGGGACATGGACGGAGAGGGCGTCGCCGACGGCTCCGGGCGGCGGCCCCTCGGCTCCGGCCGGGGGTGTCTTCGCAGGGGTCCGGGACTCGGCGGCGATCCCGTCGGCGGCCAGCCGGTCACGGACCGGGCCGGACAAGGCCTCCCGCTGCGGGAGTTCGGTCACCCGCCAGACCCGGGCCCCGCTCTCCCGCGCCGCCGACAGGAAGGTCTCGGCGGCGGCCAGAGCCGCGTGAGCGGCGTCCGCGCCCGGCACCCACAGGACCTCGTCGGCCGCTCCGAGACTCAGCAGCGCACCGCCGTCCCCGGCGGCCCGTACGGTCACATCGGCGTCGAGCCCGGCCACATCGCCCCGCCCGTCGTCGAGCGCGAACAGGAACCGGCCCGACAACTCCCGTGCCGCCGTGCTCGCGCACAGCTCCGCGTCGAGCGCCGACAGCCAGGGCCGTACGTCGTACAGACCCCGCCCGTCGAGGCCGGACAGCGGCGAGGCCACGATGTTGCGCACCCGCTCGTGCCCGGCGGACGGCAGCAGCCCGGCCGCCGCCAGCGACCCGGCCAGCTCGCCCCCGCAGCCCCCGGCCAGCCCCCGCAGCTGCACATTGCCGCGCGAGGTGAGGTGAAGATCACCGTCACCGAACCGCCGGGCGGCCTCCGCGAGCGCCTCGGCCTGGCGGACGGTCAGCACACCACCGGGGACCCGGACCCGGGCGAGCGCCCCGTCGTCCGCCGTGTGCAGCCTGAGCGTCCCCGGGCAGGCGTCGCCCCGGTCCCGTGGTGCCACTGTGGCCTGGGACGATGACGGAAGGGGAGACGCGGAGGACATGGCCGCGAGCATACCTATCGGTACTCCGGGCGTACCCCCCACCCTTTTGAGGGGACCCTTACTATGCTGCTTGGCGGATCATCCGGTCCGCCGACGCCACAAGGCAACGCCACCAGGCGACAGGGGAGGAAGCCGGTGTGAGTCCGGCGCGGTCCCGCCACTGTGAGCCCGCCCCCGGAAGGGCGGGCGAGTCAGGAACTCCCTTCCCCGTACCCCTCGGTCCCGACCGAGCAGGGGAGCCCGAAGATCCGACACCGCCCGGGGCGCGGACCCCGAGGAAGGCCAGCAGCCGCATGCAGCCATCGTCCGGGGAGCGCTCCGCGCAGCCCCACATCCTGCTCCTGTCGACGTCCGACACCGACCTGCTCAGCGCCCGCGCGGCCGGCGGCCCGGTCCCGTACCGCTTCGCCAACCCCTCCCGTCTCCCGCTGGAGGACCTCCCGGCCCTCCTCGACGGCGCCGGCCTGGTCGTCGTCCGCCTCCTCGGCGGCATCCGCGCCTGGCAGGAAGGTCTCGATCTGCTGCTCGCCGACGGCCGCCCGGTCGTCGTCCTCACCGGTGAACAGGCGCCCGATGCCCAGCTGATGGCCGCCTCCACGGTCCCCGTCGGCATCGCCGCCGAGGCACACGCCTATCTCGCCCACGGCGGCCCCGCCAACCTGGAGCAGCTGGCCCGCTTCCTCTCCGACACGGTCCTGCTCACCGGCCACGGCTTCGACGCCCCCGCGCCCGCCCCGTCCTGGGGCCCGCTGCCCCGGGAGGCGAGGGAGACCGACGGCCCGACCGTCGCCGTGCTCTACTACCGGGCCCACCACATGAGCGGCAACACCGCCTTCGTGGGCGCCCTGTGCGAGGCGATCGAGGACACCGGCGCCCGCGCGCTCCCCCTGTACGTGGCCTCCCTGCGCGCCCCCGAGCCCGAGCTGATCGAGGAACTGCGCGCCGCCGACGCCATCGTGACCACCGTCCTCGCCGCGGGCGGCACCAAGCCCGCCGAGGCCTCGGCCGGCGGCGACGACGAGTCCTGGGACGCGGGCGCCCTCACCGGCCTGGACGTGCCGATCCTCCAGGCCCTGTGCCTGACCGGTTCGCGTTCCGCCTGGGAGGAGAGCGACGAGGGTGTCTCCCCGCTCGACGCGGCCAGCCAGATCGCGGTCCCCGAGTTCGACGGCCGCCTGATCACCGTCCCGTTCTCCTTCAAGGAGATCGACGAGGACGGCCTCCCCGCCTACGTCGCCGACCCCGAGCGCGCCGCCCGGGTCGCCGGGATCGCCGTACGCCACGCACGTCTGCGCCACATCGCAGGCGCCGACAAGCGCCTCGCGCTCGTCCTGTCCGCCTACCCGACCAAGCACTCCCGCATCGGCAACGCGGTCGGCCTGGACACCCCGGCCAGCGCGGTCGCCCTGCTGCGCCGACTGCTCGACGAGGGCTACGACTTCGGGGGCGCCGACGTCCCCGGTCTCGCCTCCGGCGACGGCGACGAACTGATCCGCGCCCTCATCGAGGCCGGCGGCCACGACCAGGACTGGCTGACCGAGGAGCAGCTGGCCCGCAACCCGGTCCGTATCCCGGCGGCCGACTACCGCCGCTGGTACGCCGGACTCCCCGAGGAGCTGCGCACCTCCGTCGAGGAGCACTGGGGCCCGCCGCCCGGCGAGATGTTCGTCGACCGCAGCGCCAACCCGGAGGGCGACATCGTCCTCGCGGCCCTGCGCTTCGGCAATCTGCTGATCCTCATCCAGCCGCCGCGCGGCTTCGGCGAGAACCCGATCGCGATCTACCACGACCCCGATCTCCCGCCCTCCCACCACTACCTGGCCGCCTACCGCTGGATCGCGGCCCGCGCCGACGACGGCGGCTTCGGCGCCGACGCGATGATCCACCTCGGCAAGCACGGCAACCTGGAGTGGCTGCCCGGCAAGAACGCGGGCCTGTCCGCCGCCTGCGGCCCCGACGCCGCCCTCGGCGACCTGCCGCTGATCTACCCCTTCCTGGTCAACGACCCGGGCGAGGGCACCCAGGCCAAGCGCCGCGTCCACGCCACCCTCGTCGACCACCTCGTGCCCCCGATGGCCCGCGCGGACTCCTACGGCGACATCGCGCGCCTGGAGCAACTCCTCGACGAGTACGCCCAGATCTCCTCCATGGACCCGGCCAAGCTCCCGGCGATCCGCGCCCAGATCTGGACCCTCATCCAGGCCGCCAAGCTCGATCACGACCTCGGTCTGAACGACCGCCCCGAGGACGACGGCTTCGACGACTTCCTGCTCCACGTCGACGGCTGGCTCTGCGAGGTCAAGGACGCCCAGATCCGCGACGGTCTGCACGTCCTCGGCAACCCGCCGGCCGACGCCGACCGCGTCAACCTGGTCCTCGCCATCCTGCGGGCCCGGCAGATCTGGGGCGGCACCACCGCCCTGCCCGGTCTGCGCGAGGCCCTCGGCCTCGACGAGTCCGCCGCCACCCGTACGACCGCCGACGAGGCGGAGGCCAAGGCCCGCGCCCTGGTCGAACGTATGGAGGAGCTGGGCTGGGACCCGGACTCCGTGCCCGACGAGCACGGCGAACAGGTCACCGCCATCCTGGAGTTCGCCGCCCGCGAGGTCGTCCCGCGCCTGAAGGCCACCACCGCCGAACTCCACCACGTCGTCCACGCCCTGAACGGCGGCTTCGTCCCCGCCGGCCCCTCCGGCTCCCCGCTCCGGGGCCTGGTGAACGTCCTGCCGACCGGCCGGAACTTCTACTCCGTCGACCCCAAGGCCGTCCCCTCCCGCCTCGCGTGGGAGACCGGGCAGGCCCTCGCGGACTCCCTGCTGGAGCGCTACCGCGCCGACAACGGCGAATGGCCCACCTCCGTGGGCCTCTCCCTGTGGGGCACCAGCGCCATGCGCACGTCCGGCGACGACGTGGCCGAGGCCCTGGCCCTGCTCGGCGTCCGCCCGGTCTGGGACGACGCCTCCCGCCGTGTCACCGGCCTGGAGGCCGTTCCCGCCGAGGAACTGGGCCGCCCCCGCGTCGATGTCACCCTGCGCATCTCGGGCTTCTTCCGCGACGCGTTCCCGCACACCATCGGGCTGCTCGACGACGCCGTACGGCTGGCCGCGTCGCTCGACGAGCCCGCCGAGGTCAACCACGTACGGGCCCACGTCCAGGCGGACCTGGCCTCCCACGGCGACGAACGCCGGGCCACCACCCGGATCTTCGGCTCCCGGCCCGGCACGTACGGCGCGGGCCTGCTCCAGCTCATCGACTCCCGCGACTGGCGCACCGACGCCGACCTCGCCGAGGTCTACACGGTGTGGGGCGGTTACGCCTACGGCCGGGAACTGGACGGCCGCCCGGCCCGCGAGGAGATGGAGACCGCGTACAAGCGGATCGAGGTGGCAGCGAAGAACACCGACACCCGTGAGCACGACATCGCCGACTCCGACGACTACTTCCAGTACCACGGCGGCATGGTGGCCACCGTCCGCGCCCTGCGCGGCACGGCTCCCGAGGCGTACATCGGCGACTCCACCCGCCCGGAGACGGTCCGCACCCGCACCCTCGTCGAGGAGACGTCGAGGGTCTTCCGGGCCCGTGTGGTCAACCCCAAGTGGATCGAGGCGATGCGCCGCCACGGCTACAAGGGCGCCTTCGAACTCGCCGCCACCGTCGACTACCTGTTCGGCTACGACGCCACCACGGGCGTGATCGCCGACTGGATGTACGACAAGCTCACCGAGACCTACGTCCTCGACGAGACCAACCGCGAGTTCCTCCAGCAGGCCAACCCCTGGGCCCTGCACGGCATCGCCGAGCGGCTGCTGGAGGCGGAGTCGCGCGGTATGTGGGAGAAGCCGGACCCGGCGGTGCTGGAGGGGCTGCGTCAGGTCTACCTGGAGGCCGAGGGGGACCTGGAGGGCGGCGAGGACTGACGGCGGGCCCCGGCCGCCGCCACGAGCGCCCCGAAGAGGGCCTGTTGTACCGGGTCCTCTTCGGCGGTGTCCTCCGGATGCCACTGGACGGCGGTGAACCAGCCGGGCGCGCCCGGGAGTTCGAGCCCTTCGACGGTGCCGTCGGCGGCGCGGGCGGTGACCTGAAGCCCCTCGCCCGGCCGGTCCACGCGCTGGTGGTGGTAGCAGGAGGCCTCCACCTTCTGCGCCCCGGTGGCGCGCTCCACCAGGGTCTCGCGCCGGAGCGCCACCGGGTGCACGAGGTGGCGGTGCTCCCGGTCCGGGCCGCCCATGTCCTGTTCCAGGGTGCCGCCGAGGGCGACGTTGACGACCTGGAGGCCCCGGCAGACCGCGAGCAGCGGGATGCCCGACTCCAGGGCGGTGCGGGCGACGTCGAGATCGAAGGCGTCCTGTGTCTCGTCCACGTCGTAGACGCTGGAGTGGGTGTCGGTGGCGCCGTACCGGTGCGGGGCGAGGTCGCCGCCGCCGGGGAGCAGGACCCCGTCGAAGCGGGCGAGGCGCGCGGCCACGTCCTCGGGGGCCGGATGGATGGAGGCGGGCTCGCCGCCCGCCCGCCAGACGGCCTCGATCAGCGCGCGGGCGTTGACCTCGGCGGCGTACCGCAGCGCGGAGGTCGTGGCGGCGAAGCGGGCGGGGACGGCGATCAGCGGTCGTACGGGCGTGGTCACAGCTGGATCCAGGTCGTCTTCAGTTCGGTGTACTTCTCGATGGCGTGGGCGGACTTGTCCCGGCCGTTGCCCGACTGCTTCATGCCGCCGAAGGGGACGGTCAGGTCGCCCTCCTCGTAGCAGTTCACCCAGACCGTCCCGGCCTTCAGCGCGCGCGAGACCTTGTGGGCGGTGGCCAGGTCGGAGGTCCACAGGCCGGCGGCGAGGCCGTACTCGGTGGCGTTGGCGAGCGTCACGGCCTCGTCGAGGTCGTCGAAGGCGAGGACCGACAGGACGGGGCCGAAGATCTCCTCGCGGGCCAGCCGCATACCGGGGTCCACCCGGTCGAAGACGGTGGGCTCCAGATAGCTGCCGCCGGTCTCGGCGCGGGTCCGGGAGCCGCCCGCGCGCAGGCGGGCCCCCTCGCTCAGACCGGTGGCGACATGGTCCCGCACCCGCTCCAGGTGGCTCTCGCCGACCAGGGCGCCCATCTCGGTGGCCGGGTCGAGCGGATCGCCGACGCGCAGCTCCCGGGCGCGGGCCACGATCGCCTCGGTGACGCGTTCGGCGACGGAGGAGTGCACCAGGAGCCGGGAGGGGGCGGTGCACATCTCGCCCTGGTTGAAGAAGATGCCCCAGGCGGCGGTGGCGGCGGCCTTCTCCAGGTCGGGGGCGTCGGGGAGGATGATGTTCGGTGACTTGCCGCCCAGTTCGAGCCAGACGCGCTTGAGGTTGGAGTCGGCGGAGTAGCGCAGGAAGTGCCGGCCGACGGCCGTGGAGCCGGTGAAGGCGAGCACGTCCACGTCGGGGTGGAGGCCGAGGGCCCGCCCGGCGGTCGGTCCGTCACCGGTGACGACGTTGAGGACACCGGGCGGCAGTCCGGCCTCGGTGCCGATCCGGCCGAGGAGCAGTGCGGAGAGCGGTGAGTTCTCGGACGGCTTCAGGACGACCGTGCAGCCGGCCGCGAGCGCCGGGGCGACCTTCCAACTCGCCAGTGTCAGCGGGAAGTTCCATGGTACGACCGCGCCCACCACCCCGGCGGGCTCCCGGGTGACGAGGGCCAGGGAGTCGGGGGCGGTGTGCGGCGACTCGTCGGTGAGCTTGTCGGCCAGCTGCCCGTACCAGCGGAACGTGGTGATCGCGGCGCGCAGTTCGATGTCGTGCGCCTCCGTGTACGGCTTGCCCATCTCCAGAGTGATGGTCAGGGCGAGCCTCTCCCGCTGCTCTTCGAGGAGTTCGGCGACCCGGAGCAGGACGCGGCCCCGGTCGGCGGGGGCCAGACGCGGCCAGGGGCCGGAGTCGAAGGCGCGGCGGGCGGCGGCCACGGCGAGGCCGACCTCGGCGTCGCCGGCGTCGGCGACCTCGACGAGGACCTGCCCGTCGCGGGGGGACACGACGGCGAAGGAGGCGCCCCCGCCCGCTTCGTCCACCCCGTCGATGTGGTGCCTGCCGGGCAG
Organism: Streptomyces griseiscabiei; assembly: GCF_020010925.1. Taxonomy (NCBI): domain Bacteria; kingdom Bacillati; phylum Actinomycetota; class Actinomycetes; order Kitasatosporales; family Streptomycetaceae; genus Streptomyces; species Streptomyces griseiscabiei. Next base: position 2,604,515 of record NZ_JAGJBZ010000002.1, read on the forward strand.
GTCCAGCTCCTTGGCGCGACGGAGCAGTACGTCGTGTGCGGGGGCGGGGGCGGGCATGGGCGCTCCTCTTCTTGTCGTTTCTCGGTGGTTCCTGGACCGGGGTCAGTCCGTGGCCGGCCGGCCGCCCCGGGTCACCCGTGCCGCGACGAGACCCAGGACCAGCACCACCGGCACGGTCAGCTGCAGCCACATCGCGGTGGTGCTGTCGCCGCCGATGAGGGTGGTGAAGTTCACGATGATCAGCCAGATCGCCCCGGCGATGCCGAGCGCGCCGAGCACCGGTGCGATCAGTGTGTTCCAGGGCCGGGTGTCGGCGCGGGTGCGGCGGAAGAAGACGACCACGGAGACGGAGGTCAGGAAGTACAGCAGCATCATCGCGAGGACGGCCACACCGCTGAACCAGGAGAACAGCGTCAGCACGGGATCCTTGCCCAGCACGGCGAACGGGACGATCAGGGCCGCCGCGATCACGGTCTGGACGACACCGGCCGCCCAGGGGGAGTGGCGGCTGTTGAGCGTGGTCAGCCCGCGCGGCAGCAGACCCTCGCGGCCCAGGGAGAACAGATAGCGGTTGGCGGAGTTGTGGAACGCCAGGATGCCGGCGAACAGGGAGGTGGCCAGCAGCACGGGCAGGACGTCGCCGGTCCAGGCGCCGAACTCCGCCGCGATGGGGGCGAAGACCCAGCCCGCCGCGTCGCCGCCCTCCAGCGCCTTGCCCGCCTCCGCCGTGGCCTGGGACGCGCCGTGCGCGGAGACCAGCATCCAGGAGGTGAAGGCGAAGAAGCCGGTGACCACCGCGACCGACAGATAGGTGGCGCGCGGCACCGTCTTCCTGGGCTCCCGGGCCTCCTCGCCGTAGATGGCGGTCGCCTCGAAGCCGAACATCGACGCCACGGCGAACATCAGCGCCACCCCGGGGGCGCCCTGGAGCGCCGCGTCGGGCGAGAAGCTGTCGGCGAGGCCGAGCCCCTCGGGGCCGCCGCCCTTGACGAAGGTCACCACGGCGAAGGCGATCAGGATGCTGAACTCCGCCAGCACGAACACGGCCAGCACCTTGGCGCCCATCTCGATCCCGGCGGCGCCGAGGACCTGGACGACCACCATCGTCACCAGCGCCCACACCCACCAGGCGATGCTGACATCGGCGTAGTGCTCGACGAGACCGCTCACCGTGGCGCCGTAGAGCCCGTACATCGCGGCCTGGATGGCGCAGTACGCGAAGAGCGCGACACCGGCGCTGCCGGAGCCGGCCGACCGGCCGAGTCCCTTGCCGATGTAGGTGTAGAAGGCGCCGGCGTCGACGACATGGCGGCCCATGGTGACGAAGCCGATGGAGAAGAGCAGGATCACGACGCCGGCCGCGATGTACGCGGCGGGGACCCCGGCGCCGTTGCCGATGACGACGGCGATGGGGACGGCGCCGGCGATGCCCGTCAGCGGGGCCTGGGCGGAAAGGACGAAGAAGAGGATGCCCAGGACACCGAGCGAATCGGGCTTGAGCCTGCCTGCCGTGGAGGGGTCTGGTGCGTGGTGCGGGGCGACCGCCGTCTGACTGTCCACTCGGATCACCTGTCGGGGACGGGGAGGGATGGGTTTCGTTTAGGCCCAAACGAGTTGCCTCATCGTGGGCCCGAACTATCCGTTTGGCAAGGGGGCTCGTGAAGATTTTCAGGAGGTGTGGCCGACGGGTGCGACAGGAGCGCGCGGGCACACCGAGAAGCCCCGGACGACGGACGCCCGGGGCCGTGACCACTGAGGTCAGAGGCTATGCGAGGGCGTCGCCCACCACGTCGGCGTCGCTCACCGCGTCGGCGTCGCCCACCGCGTCGGCCTCGTCGTCCCGGCGGGCGTCGCCGTTCGCGTGCAGCAGCCGCAGCAGGGTGCGCAGCTCCTCCACGGCCCGGTCCGTGACCTCCGGCTCGTCGAAGACCAGCTGGTGCAGCACCAGCCCGTCCAGCGCGGCGAAGACCAGCCGGGTCAGCGCCTGGTCCGCGCCGGCCGGGAGCATCCGGCCCAGCTCGCGCCGGGCGGCGTCGAAGTACTCGTCGTACAGCTCACGGATCTGCGGCAGCAGCTCCGGCCGGCGGCGGGACTCCAGCAGCAGCTCGTACTGGAACGCCTGGGTGTCCGGATCGGCCGTGACCATCTCGGACAGCCCGACGGAGAAGTCCGCGACCCTGCCGGTGCCCGGTTCCAGGGAGCTGGTGTCGAGCGAGGTGCGGATGGTGTGGGCGAGGGCCTCCTCGATCAGCGCGTCCCGCGACCCGAAGTGGTGCACGACGAGACCATGGGTGACCCCCGCCTGCTCCGCGACCGCCCGGTAGGTGAGCTTGCGCAGCCCGCCCCGCGCCACCACGTGCACGGCGGCGTTCAGCAGGGCCTCGCGGCCCGCGCCGTAGTGGAGGCGCTTGCGTGGCCGTCGGCTCTTCGGGACGTCGGCGGAGTCGGTCATGCGCGTGACCCTACCCGCCTTCCTCCCGCCCGCCACGGGCCCGTCTCCACCCCGGGAGGTCACCGCCGGGGCGGGCGGACGCCACGGAACTCCCAGTCGCCGCCGAGCGCGGTGGACAGCACCTCCTCGGACTCGGTGGGCTGCGCGCCCACGTCGCTCCGTACGGCGGTGGGGCCGGTCACGATGTGGTTGGTGAGCCGGCCGAGGCCCTCCACCTCCACCTCGACGACATCGCCGGGCTGGACCGGCCGGGAGTTGGCCGGGGTGCCGGAGAGCAGGACGTCGCCCGGGTACAGCGTGATGGTGCGGGCGATGTCGGCGACGAGGTAGTGCATGTCCCACTTCATCTCGTCCGTCGAACCGTCCTGGACGACCTCGCCGTTGACGTACGTCCGCAGCCGCTTGCCGTGGAAGTCCCAGTCGGTGACGAGCCCCGGCCCGAGCGGGCAGAGGGTGTCGGAGCCCTTCACCCGCAGCATCGAACCGGCGTCGGTGTCACGGAAGTCGTGCAGACCGTAGTCGTTGGCGACCGTGTAGCCGGCGATGTACTCGCCCGCCTCGGCGGGGGAGATGTTCCGCGCGGTCTTCCCGATGACGATGGCGACCTCGCCCTCGTAGTTGAGCCACTTGCAGCCGTCGGGCCGGACGATCGCGCCCTGGTGGGAGTTGAGGGAGGAGGTCGGCTTGTGGAAGTAGGTGGGTGTCTGAGGAAGATCGATCTGGAACTCGTCGACGCGGCTGCGGTGGTTGAGGTGGACGGCGATCACCTTGGACGGCACGACCGGCGGGAGGTGCCGGGCCTCCTCGGTCTTGACGCGGCGGCCGTCACCGGCGACCAGTTCGTCGCCGTCGACGGTGACGTCGACGGTGGCTCCGTCGAGAAGGATGCGGCGGTACTCAGGCATGGGTGGGCTCCGTGGTGGTGGTCGTAGGGGTGCTGCCGGTCCAGCCGTCGGCGGGGCGGTCGAACCAGAGGTGGACCTGTCCGGTGCCGATGGAGTTCTCGTACGCGCCGTACTGGCGGGCCCTGGCGGTGCAGGCCCGCTCGCCGAGCGCGCCGGCCATCATCAGGTAGTGGAAGAACTTCGCCTCGGGCTTGTACTTCCAGAACGCGTCCATGGTGTCGAGGACCCTGTCGTGGCGGCCCTCCTTGAACCAGGCGATGCGCTCGTGGTCCGCCTCGCGCGCCTCGGGCGTGAAGATGTGGACCGGGTCGCTGGACTCGTGGTCGCGCAGCTCGCGCAACGGCCAGAAGGTGTGCGACAGCGCTCCGGAGGCGATCACCAGCACACGCCGCCCCTCGGTCGCGGCGATCCCGTCGGCGAGCGCCCGCCCCAGCCGCAGATGGTCCTCCATGTCCCCGGTCTGGCAGACCCCGATGGTCACCCACCGCTTGTCCGGCAGGCCCTCGCCGAGGAACTTCCAGAGGTTGATCGTGGCGTAGTAGATCGGCAGGTACTCGTCCTCGATCGCGGTGATCCAGGTGCCGTGCTTGTCGGCGAACTTCTCGATGTTGTGGGCGAGTTCGGGGTCACCGGGGAAGTCGTACGGCATCCGGCACATCCCGCGCGGCAGCTCCTCGGAGGTGAAGAGCCCGGCCCTGCGCTGCTGGGCGGTGACCACGAACTCGACCGTGGTGGCCCAGTGGGAGTCGAGGACGACGACGGTGTCGTAGTCGTCGCGCTCGAAGACGTCCTTGCGCAACTGCCGGAGCCCGGTGACGAGGGTGATCTCCCTGCCCTCGTTCAGCTCCAGCCGGTCGGCCTCCGGCAGCACGATGGTGGGGACGTGGGCGAGCAGCCCGGCCCCGACGATCTCACCCATGGTCCTGGTTCCCTCCGTTCGGCGCGGTCACGGTGTTCTTCAGGTCGCAGTAGAAGTCGAAGCTCCAGGTGCCGCCCTCCCGGCCGACCCCGGAGTGCCGGGAGCCGCCGAAGGGCGCCCGCAGGTCGCGGACGAAGAAGCAGTTCACCCAGACCGTGCCCGCGACCAGCCGCTCGGTCACCCGCGCGGCGCGCTCGGTGTCACCGGTGGCGACGGTGGCCGCCAGTCCGAACCGGGTGTCGTTGGCGAGCCGGACCGCCTCGTCCTCGTCGGTGAAGGTCTGCAGGGTCAGGACCGGCCCGAAGACCTCCTCCTGCACGATCTCCGAGTCCTGGGCGACATCGGTGAGCAGCGTGGGCGCGTAGTACTGCCCGTCCTTCGGGTGCCCGCCGACGACCACCCGGGCCCCGTCCGCGACCGCCCGCCGCACGAACCCGTCGATCTTCTCCAGCTGCAGGGGATGGATGTTGGGCCCGATGTCGGTGGTCTCGTCCCGGGGGTCCCCCTGTACGAGGGCTCCGGCCTTCTCGACGAACCTCCGGGTGAACTCCTCGGCGACCGATTCCTCCACCAGGAACCGGGTGGCCGCGAGACAGACCTGCCCGGCGTTGTCGTACTGCTCCACCGCGAGGTCGACGGCCAGCTCCAGATCGGCGTCCGCGAACACCAGCAGCGGTGACTTGCCGCCCAGTTCGAGGCTGAGCGGAGTGAGGTTCGGCGCCGCCGACGCGGCGATCCGCTTGGCCGTCGGCACCGACCCGGTGAAGCTGATCCGCCGTACGTCCGGATGCGAGGTGAGCGCGTCACCGATCTCCGACCCGTACCCCTGTACGACATTGAGCACCCCGGCGGGCAGCCCCGCCTCGGCGGCGATGTCCGCCAGCAGCGACGCGGTCAGCGGTGTCCACTCGGCGGGCTTCAGAATCACCGTGTTGCCGGCCGCCAGCGCCGGCGCGACCTTCCAGGTGGCCAGCATCAGCGGCGCGTTCCACGGAGTGATCAGCACGGACGGCCCCGCCGGGTCCCAGCTCACGTGGTTGGCGTGCCCGCGTGTCTCGAACTCCTCGTGCTCCAGCGTCAGCAGCCGGTCCGCGAAGAACCGGAAGTTGTGCGCCACCCGGGGCATGACGCCTCGGCGGTGGGAGCGCAGCAGGGCCCCGTTGTCGTTCGTCTCGACGATCGCCAGCTCTTCGAGCCGCTTCTCGACCCCGTCGGCGACGGCGTGCAGCAGACGGGCGCGCTCGGCGCGAGGGGTGGCGGCCCAGGCGGGGAACGCCTCCCGGGCGGCGGCGACGGCGGCCTCGACCTCGGCCGCACCGCCACGGGCGATCTCACCGAGAACGCGCCCGTCGATGGGGGAGACATCGGTGAAGGTCCCGGCGGAGGCGACCCGCCGCCCACCGATCCAGTGTCGGGTGTCGACGGAGACCCCGGCGACGATGATCTTGTCAGACATGAAGATGGCTCCAGATGTACGAAGAGGGGAACGGCCGCGCCCCTTCAGGGGCGCGGGGAACTGCGCGACCAGCCACAACGAACCCGCAGTCGCCCACGAACCTCACTCGGCAACCGCTTCGGACGTCCCGGACTCCAACAACCGTCCGCCGTCCCAGACAACGCCCACCTGCCGGTAGTACGCGGCGATCGGCTCACGAACCTCCAGCCGAGCCAACTCCTCCGTAGGCGCCTCGAACAACTCCAGCTCGGCCTCACCCATCCACGCCTGACCCGCCTCGAAGGACGCCGCCCCGGTCTCGATCAGCTCGTCGAGCGCCAGCCCCTTGCCGTTCTCGATGGACGGCAGCCACCGGTGGTGCGCCATGGGGTGCGCGTTCACGAACCCGTTGGTCTCCGCGGGCTCCCGCAGCGTGACCACGGTCTGGGCGAGGCGCCGGTCGGCGGCGGCCAGCGTCGCCCCGAACCGCGCCCCGGCGGCGATCCGCGGAGCGGGCCCGTACGGATGGGGCCGCGTCTGGTGGATGGACCCGAGCTTCTTCGGATACCCCTGGTGCAGCCCACGGGCGATCGCGAAGTCCTTGTCGACCCAGATGTAGACGCACCGCGAGTACGTCCGCCCCTTGTACCCGCAGCGGACGACCGCGAAGGCCTCCTTGTACTGCGAGAGCACCGGATCGAGCAGCTCGGCCCCCGACGCGGAGCAGGACTGCCAGTCGGCCCAGATCAGCGCGACCGCGCCCGGGTCCTCGTCGGCCAGTTCCAGCGGCTCGGGCAGCAGCTCACGTACCCGCGCCGGGTCCGTGCGGTACTCGACGGTGAGCAGGTCGCCCGAGTAGCGCCACGGCGGGGCGGGGATCAGCGACGAGGCACCGCTCGCCGTCTTGGGGTGGAAGTAGCCACGGACAGCAGACATGAGAGGGGATCCTTACGCGGTGAGGGCGGGCTGCTTCAGCAGTTCGGCGCGGTAGCGGGCGGCGGCGGACACGGCCCGGGGGCCGCCGAGCGCGACGACGCCGACCAGCCGGCCGCCGTGGTGGTAACCGACCAGGACATCGGCGGCGGGGTCGCCGTCCAGGACCCGTACGTCGTCCCGGCCGAGCACGGGTGCGCCGAAGGACTGGAGCCGGAAGTCGTGCTGGTCGCTCCAGAACGTGGGAAGCGGCGCGAAGGGCGGCAGCTCGGCGCCGGTGAGGACCTTCGCCGCGTGCTTGGCGGTGTCGGTGGGGATGGACCAGTGCTCGACCCGGCGGGGCACGCCGTCGTAGCGGGCGTTGGGGAACCGGGCGACATCACCGACGGCGACCACCTCGGGTCGGCCGCCGACCCGCAGCTGGGCGCAGGTGAGCACGCCGTCGGAGAGGTCGAGGCCGTTGCCCTCCAGCCACTCCACGTTGGCGACCGAGCCCACCGACTCCACGACCACGTCGGCGGGCAGGACGGTCCCGTCGTCCAGCACGACGCCGGTGACCCGGTCCTCGCCCTCGAACCCGGCGACGCCCCTGCCGAGCGCGAACCGCACCCCGCGCTCCTCGTGCCGCCGCAGCAGCGCGCGCCCGAGGAGTTCGCCGAGCGGCCCGACCATGGGCAGCTCCAGCGGATCGACGACGGTGACCTCGGCGACGCCGAGTCCCACGGCGGTGGCGGCGACCTCGCAGCCGATGAAACCGGCACCGACCACGACCACCCGGACCCCGGGCCGGGTCAGCTCGTCCCGCAGGCCCTGCGCGTCGGCGAGGGTGCGGACCGTGTGCCGGCCGGTCAGGGGGCCGGGGCAGCGCAGCCGCCGGGGCCGCATCCCGGTGGCGACGACCAGGGCGTCGTAGGCGAGCACCGAGCCGTCGTCCAGTGCGACGGTCCGGTCGGCCAGGCGGGAGGCGACGACCTTCGTACCGAGGCGCCACTCCACGTCGGCCACGCTCGCCCGGGGGCGGAAGGCCAGCGACTCGAAGGGCGCCTTTCCGGCCAGCACCTCCTTGGAGAGCGGGGGCCGGTTGTACGGCATGTGGGGCTCGTCGCCGACGACGGTGACCGCCCCGGTCCAGCCGGCCGCGCGCAGCTGCTCGGCGGCGCGCAGCCCGGCCATGGAGGCGCCGGCCACGACAACGCGTGTGCTCATGGCGGTCAGGCCTCGATCCGGATGGCCTGCAGCGGACAGACGTCGGCGGCTTCCTCGACCTCGTCGAGCAGCGCGTCGTCGGGGTCGCTGACATAGGCCAGGCGCCCGTTCCCGTCGAGCTGGAAGACGTCGGGGGCGGCGAAGACACACTGCCCGTGGTCCTGGCACTTGTTCATGTCGACGACGACCTTCATGGTGACCTCCAACTCGTTTGGCTTCAAACAACATAGGAAGTCGCCCACCCCTGGTCAATACCTGTCCAGGTGGATAATTTTTCTGTCCGACCCCCTTGCGGGCCGCTGTGGTCGTTCTTATCGTTTGGCACCAAACAACTGGTCCGAGCCGCCGAGGAGACAACGGTGAGCGCATCCGAAACACCGGCCGTCAGGCACCAAGCCGTCGCGCACCACCAGGAGCGGCTGGCCGCCGAGGGCATCGACGTGGTCCGGGTGACCTATCCGGACCTGATCGGCACCGACCGGGCCCGTGACGTGCTGCTGGAGCAGCTGCCGACGGCGTGCGAACACGGCCTCGCCTTCTGCAAGGCCGTCTACCACACCTCGCCGCAGGGCGATGTCGTCCCCGTCGCGGGCGGTCTGGACGCCGGACTGCCGGACATCCACGTCCGCCCGGACCTCGACACCCTGGTCGCCCTGCCCTGGGAGCCCGGCGTCGCCACCTGTCTCGGCGAGACCATCGACCCGGCCACCGGGGCACCCGCCCCCGAGTCCCCCCGGGACCTGCTGCGCTCGGTGCTCGCCCGCTGCGCCGAACAGGGCCTGCGCCCGGTGGTCGGCCCCGAGCTCGAATACTTCCTCTGCGACGAGGACCCCGGCTCCCCGAGCGGCTGGAAGCGCTACTCCGGCGCCGCCGGCGTCGTCTACACCGCCGGTCTGCGCGCCGACCCCGACAACCACCTCCTGCGCACCCTGCGCCAGCTCCGCGATCTGCGCATCGGGGTCACCAACGGCAACCACGAGTTCGACGGCGGCCAGTTCGAGATCAACCTCACCCACTCCGAGGCCCTCAGCGCCGCCGACCGCTCCTTCCGCTTCAAGGCCGCCGTCAAGGAACTTGCGCGCAAGGAGGGCCGCCTCGCCACCTTCATGGCCCGGCCCTTCAACGACGCGGGCGGCTCCGGCTTCCACCTCCACCTCTCCTGCGACGACGAGCAGGGGAACAACGCCTTCGACGACCCCGAGGGCCGGTACGGGCTGTCCACGACCGCCCGGCACGCCATCGCCGGTGTCCTCGCCCACGCCCCGGCCCTCGCCGCCCTCGCCAACCCCACCGTCAACTCCTACAAGCGCTTCGGCCCGGACACCCTCGCCCCCTGGCTGATCGACTGGGGCCTGGACAACCGCAGCGCCATGGTCCGCATCCCGCCCGAGCGCGGCTTGGGCGCCCGCCTCGAACTGCGCCTCGGCGACGCCGGCGCCAACCCGTATCTGCTGATCGCCGGCACCATCGCCGCCGCGCTGCTCGGGGTGCTGGCGGGCGAGGAACCCGCCGCCCCCCTGGAGGGCTACGGCTACGACACCGCCCGCGCGGCCGTCCTGCCGATGAGCCTGCCCGCCGCTCTCGACGCGCTGGAGGCGGACACCGCACTCACCGAGATCCTCGGCAAGGACTTCACCACCTCGTACCTCACCTACAAGCGCGACGAGGTCGCACGCTTCCAACGGCACGTCACCGACTGGGAGTTCACCGAGTACGCCTACCACCTGTGACGCCCGGGAGAACCACCACCATGACCACTTCCGCCCACCTTCCCACCGCCTTCGCCCGCGAGGCCGTGGAAGAGCCCATGCCGCTGGACGACGTAAACCTCGCCGACCTCGACAACTTCACCGACGGCATCACACCGTGGCGCATGTTCCACACCCTGCGCCACCACGACCCCGTGCACTGGCAGCCCGAGGAGGCCCCCAACTCCGGCTTCTGGTCGGTCACCCGGCACGCCGACATCGCCACCGTCGACCGCGACGCCGAGACCTTCACCTCCACGAAGTTCGTCAACCTCGAAGAGGTCGACGACGACCAGATCAGGACCCGCGCCTCCATCCTCGAACTGGACGGCGTCCGCCACCGCGCCCTGCGCAGCCTGCTCCAGCGCCAGTTCGGCGCCAACGTCATCAACAGCTACGCCGACTTCCTGCGCGGCCTCACCGCCACCACCCTCGACACCGCCCTCGCCAAGGGCACCTTCGACTTCGTCGCCGACGTCTCCGCGGACTTCCCCATCAACGTCCTCGCCCGACTCCTCGACGTCCCCCCGGAGGACAACCAGAAGCTCATCGACTGGGGCAACCGCATCATCGGCAACACCGACCCCGACTACGCCGACGTCCTGCTCGGCAGCGCGGAGAGCGAGCAGTACAAGCATCTGCCCTTCCGCTCGCCCGCCTCCCTCGAAGTCTTCGAGTACGGCCGTGAACTGGCCCGGCAGCGCCGCGGCGGCGACGGCACCGACCTGGTCTCCCGGCTCGTCAACACCACCCCGCGCGACGGGGTCCCGCTCTCCGCGCAGGACTTCGACAACTACTTCCTGCTGCTCGTCGTCGCCGGCAACGAGACCACCCGCCACACCATCACCCACTCCATGCTGGCCCTGCTCCAGCACCCCGAGCAGCTCGCCCGCCTCCAGGAGGACCCCTCCCTGATCCCGCTGGCGACCGAGGAGTTCCTGCGCTGGGCGTCCCCCGTCTACCACTTCCGCCGCACCGCGACCCGTGACGTCGACCTCGGCGGCAAGCGGATCAAGGAGGGCGACAAGGTCGTCATGTGGTACGCCTCCGGCAACCGCGACGAGGCGGTCTTCGGCGACCCCTACGACTTCGACGTGGCCCGCGCCGACAACGACCATGTCACCTTCGGCAAGGGCAGCCCGCACCTGTGCCTGGGCAATCTGCTGGCCCGCACCGAGATCCGCATCATGTTCGAGGAGCTGATCCCGCGCCTCGCCGACATCCGCCTCGCCGGCGAGGTGCCCCGCGTCCGCTCCAACTTCGTCAACGGCATCAAGAAACTGCCGGTCGAGGTCACCCTCGCCTGAGCGTCGGCCGCCCTCCCCCGGTGCGCCCGCGCGCGGCGACTTCACGTCGTCGCACGCCTGCCTCCGCTCCTCCTCCGCCGGTAGCGTGGGACGACGTCGACCTGAGGTGGGGCCATGCGGGCGATCGTCGTGGGGGCGGGCATCGGCGGACTGGCCGCGACCCTGAGTCTGCGGCACGCCGGGTGCGAGGTGACCCTGGTCGAGCAGGCGCCGCGCTTCACCGAGATCGGCGCCGGTATCCAGCTGGCGCCGAACGCCACCCGCGTCCTGCGCCGGCTCGGCGTCCTCGACGCGGTCGACGCCCGGTCCTCCCGGCCGTCCCGGCTGAGCTTTCGCACCTGGTCCGACGGCGGCGAGATCTGCCACTACGCGCTGGGCCGCGCGGCCGAGGACGCGTTCGGGGCGCCGTATCTCCAGGTCCACCGGGCCGATCTGCACCAGGCCCTCGCCGCCGCGGTGCCGCCCGCCGCGGTGCGGCTGGACACCGTCGCCGTGGGCATCGACCAGGACGACACCTCCGCGCGGGTGACGACGGCCGACGGCGACCGGCTGACGGCGGACCTGGTCGTCGCCGCGGACGGTATACGATCCGCCGCCCGCCGATGGCTCTTCGGCGCCGACGAGGCGCTGTTCTCGGGGACCGCCGCCTACCGCTCGCTGGTGCCGGCCGAGCGGGTGGCCGACCTCGACCTCCCGGAGTACGCCCTCTGGCTCGGACCCGGACGGCACGTCGTGCACTACTGGGTACGGGGCGGCGAACTGCTCAACGTCGTGGGCGTCGTCGGCACCGACGCGGCCCGCGAGTCATGGACCGCCCGCGCCGAGCCGGAGGAGCAACTGCGCGCGTTCGAGGGGTGGGACCCCCGGGTGCGCGACGTCCTCGGCCGCACCGGCACGGTGCTCCGCCAGGGCATCCACACCCGCGCCCCGCTCGCCCGCTGGAACGTCGGCCGGGTCACGCTGCTCGGCGACAGCGCCCACGCCATGGTGCCCTTCCAGGCCCAGGGTGCCGCCCAGGCCCTCGTCGACGCGGCCGTCCTCGGTGACTGCCTCACGGGCGCGGCACCGGCCGACGTGCCCGACGCGCTCGACCGGTACGTGCGCCGACGGCTGGCCACCGCCACACGGGTGCAGGCCGGGTCGGCGCGGGCCGGTGAGGACTACCACCTCCCGGACGGGCCGGAGGCGCTCGCCCGCGACGCCCGGCTGGCCGCGCGGGCGGCGGAGAACGAGTTCGGCCCGCACGCGGGCGCGTGGGGGATCGACGAGGCGTAGGCGAGCGCGCAGGCGGAGACGGCTGTCGGTGGCACGGGGTGTCCTTTTCGGACGAACATCCAATATTTCAGCGAGGAGACTCCACGGGGTTCTGTGGAGTCTCCTGTTGATCCATAGTTACGGGCGTGTTTCGGAAGTCTCCTTCCGAATAGCGGAAGAAAGCTCGGAGGAAGCCCGTGTCGCTGTCCGTCCCGTCATCGTCACCGTCCCTGCCACGCCGCGCCGCCCGTCTGCTGCGCACCTCACTGTTCCTTCAGGTCGGCCTCGCCCTGGCGCTCGGGCTTCTCGTGGGACGGCTCTGGCCCGATGTGGGCACGGCCGTCCAACCGCTGGGCGACGGCTTCGTGAGGCTCATCAAGGCGGTGATCGCGCCGCTGGTGTTCTGTGTCGTCGTCACCGGCATCGCCAAGGCCGGGAATCTGCGGGCGTTCGGGCGGATCGGCCTCAAGGCCCTGATCTGGTTCGAGGTGGCGACCACGTTCGCCCTGCTCATCGGCCTGGTCGCGGGCAACCTCTTCGCCCCGGGCGCCGGGATGAACGTCGACCCGGCCAAGCTCGACGCCGGAGCGGTCGACGACCGGACGGGCGGCGGTTCGCTGCCGTCGACCAGTGAGTTCCTGCTGCACGCGCTGCCCGAGAGCGCGGTGGGCGCCTTCGCCGAGAACTCGCTGCTCCAGGTCCTGGTCCTGGCCTGTCTGGTGGGCGCCGCGCTGCTGCATCTCGGCCACACCAAGGTGCCCAAGATCCTGCCCGCCGTCGAGCAGGCGCAGGAGGTCGTCTTCGCGATCGTCGGCTTCATCATGAAGCTCGCCCCGCTCGCCGTCTTCGGGGCCACCGCCCACCTCGTCGGGCAGTACGGGCTGGGCGTGATGTCGACGTACGGCAAGCTCATCGCCGTCTGCTACGGCGTGGCCGCGCTGTTCCTGCTGCTGCTCGCGGTCGTGCTCAAGGCGGTCACCGGGCTGAGCCTGTGGCAGTTCGTCCGCTACACCCGTGAGGAGATGCTGCTCGCGCTGGGCACCGCCTCCAGCGAGACCGTCATGCCCCGCATGATGCAGAAGCTGCGCCACGCCGGGTGCCGGGACGACGCCGTGGGGCTCGTGGTGCCCACGGGGTACTCCTTCAACCTCGACGGCGCGTCCATCTACCTCTCCATCGCCACGCTCTTCATCGCCCAGGCCGTCGGCGTCGACCTCACGCTCGGCCAGCAGGTCACCGTCGTCCTGATGCTGATGCTCACCAGCAAGGGCATGGCGGGCGTCCCCGGTTCGGCCTTCCTCGCCCTCTCCGCGACCGCCTCCGCGCTCGGGGTCATCCCCGCCGGCGCGGTCGCCCTCCTCCTCGGCGTCGACCGCATCATGGACTCCATGCGCGTCGCCACCAACCTCCTCGGCAACTGCGTCGCCGCCTTCGGCGTCTCCCGCTGGGAGGGCGCCCTCGACACGGCCCGCGCGAAGAAGGTACTGGGCGGAGAGATGCCCTTCGTGGAGGAGTCGGACGACGAGCCCCACGGCGAACCGAGCGGCACCGCGGCCGCACCTGAGCCCCTGCCCGCCGCCGGACCGGAGGCCCCGCTCAAGTCCGGCCTCGCGGCCCCGCGCGAGGCCCTCGTCGGCCCCCGCGAACCCGCCGAGGCCCAGGCCGAGCCGAGCAAGAACCGCCCGCTGGAGACACCTTGAGCGGGAGTTCGCCCGGACCTGGCGAAGTCGTGGGGTCGTGGTCCGCCCGGCGCGGGCGACTTGAGCCACGATTCCCTTCAGGCGTGGCCTCCCCACCGCCCCCGTCCCCAGTCGGCCTCGCCCCCGGCCGGCCTCACCCAACCCCGCCCTCACCCCCGTCCGCCCCGCCCCCTCGGGCGAGTGGCCCCAGGAAGCGGATGTGCGGCCGGTCGGTGGGGCCGGGGCGGGTGATCGTGGCCCGTACGCCGTAGACGTCGGCGATCAGGGACTCGGTGAGGATGTCGTGGGGGGCGCCGACGGCCACGACGCGGCCCTGTTTCAGGATCACCAGCCGGTCGCAGTACATCGCGGCGAGGTTCAGATCGTGCAGGGCGACGACGCTGGTGAGGCGGAGGTCGCCGACCAGGGTCAGCAGGGCCAGCTGGTGCTGGATGTCGAGGTGGTTGGTGGGCTCGTCCAGGAGCAGCTCGTGCGGCTCCTGGGCCAGGGCGCGGGCGATCTGGACCCGCTGGCGCTCCCCGCCGGACAGGGTGTGCCAGGACCGGTGGGCCTTGTCGGTCAGACCGGTGCGGGCCAGCGCCGTACGGACGGCCTCCTCGTCGTCGGCGGCGACGGGCGCCCAGGCCCGGCGATGCGGGACACGGCCCAGCCGTACGACGTCCAGGACGGTCAACTCGACCTGGGTGTCGGACTGTTGGGCCACCACGGCGATCCGCCGGGCGACCGCGCGGCGGCCCACCCGGTCGAGCGGCTCGCCGTCGAGGGTGACGACGCCCGAGGCCGGCGCGATGACCCCGGCGAGCAGACGCAGCAGCGTGGACTTGCCCGAGCCGTTGGGGCCGAGCAGTCCGGTGACGGTCCCGGGACGCGGCGCCAGGCTGACCCCGTCCAGGATCAACGTGCCGTCGGCGCTGCGGGAGACCCGCTCGGCGCGCAGCCCGGCCGTCCCTGTCGCATCCATCGCATGCATCGCATCCATCGAGTCCGTGGCTTCCACGGCGTCCGTGGTGGCGGCCCGGTCGTTCATCGGCTGCTCCTGGTCCGGTACATGATGGCGACGAAGGCGGGGACGCCGATGAGGGACGTCACCACACCCACCGGGACCTCCTGCGGATCAAGGACGGTACGGGCGAGGGTGTCGACCCACACCAGGAACACCGCCCCGGCCAGGGCGGTGGCCGGCAGCAGCCGTCCGTGCCCGGACCCGGTGAGCGCGCGGGCGGCGTGCGGCAGGACCAGCCCGACGAAGCCGATCGCCCCGGCCGAGGCGACCAGGGCCGCCGTCAGCAGCGCGGTGACGCACAGCAGGACCAGCCGGGTGCGGGCCACGGAGACACCGAGCGAGGCCGCCGCGTCCTGCCCGAACGCGAACGCGTCCAGCGCGTGGCTGTGCCCCAGACAGACCAGCAGCACCACGACCAGCACGGCCAGACACACCGTCACATCCGTCCAGTCCGCCCCGCTGAGCGAGCCGAGCAGCCAGAACAGCACCGCGCGGGTCGTCTCGGCGTCGGCGGCGGTCATCACCATGAAGGAGGTGAGCGCGGAGAACAGCTGCATGGCCGCGACACCGACGAGCACCACGCGGTCCGTGCTGCCGCCCAGCGTCTGGCTGAGCAGCAGCACCAGCCCGAAGGAGACCACCGCGCCCAGGAACGCGCCCCCGGACACCGACAGCGCACCGCCGCCCACGCCGAGCACCACGACCACGACGGCGCCGGTCGACGCCCCGGAGGAGACGCCCAGCACGAAGGGATCGGCCAGCGGATTGCGCAGCAGGGACTGCATGACCGCGCCGCACACCGCCAGTCCGGCCCCGCACACGGCGGCCAGCAGCGTGCGCGGCAGCCGCAGATTCCACACGATGCCGTCCCGGATGGGCGTCAACTCCGTGTGCCCCCAGCCGAGATGGGCGACCACCGTGGACCAGACGTCGACCACGCCGATGTCCGCGGGCCCGATGGTGATCGCCACGGCCACGGAGACCGCGAGCGCCACGAGCCCGGCCGTCCACGCCACCGACCGCCGCAGCACCCGTACGACGAGCGGCGCCGGACCGGCGGTTCCCCCCTTCCCCGCCGTCCCCTTCCCCGCCGTCCCCGTCCGTACGTGGGCCTTTGCACCGGTCATCCCGCGAGGCCGAACTCGCGGAGCGCCGCCGCCACCTTCTCCACGCCCTCGACGGTCCGCACGGTCGGGTTCATCGCCTGCCCGGACAGCAGCACGTACCGCTTCTTCTTCACCGCCGTCATGTTCCTGGTGACGGGATCGGACTCCAGGAACTCGATCTTCTTCGCTGCCGTCTCCGCCGTCTGCTCCTCGCGGACCAGGTCGCCGATGACGAGGACGTCGGGGTCGCGGTCGGCGACGGCCTCCCAGTTGACCTGGGGCCACTCCTCCTCGGTGTCGTCGAAGACGTTCTTCGCGCCCAGTTCGCGGGTGATGACCCCGGGGGCCCCGCAGCAGCCCGCGAGGTACGGGGACTGGGCGTTGGCGAACCAGTACAGGACGGTGACGCCCTCGGCGTCGAGGCCCGCGGTCGCCTTCTCCACCCGGGACTTCAGCTCCGCCACCAGCTTCTCGCCGCGCTTCTCGACCCCGAAGATCCGCGCCAGATCGCGCACTTCGCCGTAGACCGCGTCCATGGTCAGCGGCTCGGTGCGGACGCCGTCGCCGTCACCGCTGTTGTCCTTGCCGACGCAGTCGGAGGGGGAGAGATAGGTGGGGACGCCGAGCTTCTCGAACTCCGCGCGGGTCGCCACCCCGCCCTTGCCGAGGGTGGACGCGAACGAGGAGACGACGAGGTCGGGTTCGGCGTCCAGGACCTTCTCGAACGAGGGCGCGTTGTCGGCGAGCCGCGGCACCTTCGCGTTCGCCTTCTCCAGGGCCTTCGGCAGCGGGTCGGTCCAGGTGGCGGTGCCCGCCATGCGGTCGGCGAGGCCGAGGGAGAGCAGGATCTCGGTGGTGCCCTGGTTGAGGGAGACGGCACGCTCGGGCGGGCTGTCCACCCGCACCCGCTCACCGCAGTTGTCGAGGGTGACCGGATGACCGGTGGACTCGCCCGGGGCCGCTCCCTCGGCGGCGGACGTGCCGGACCCGGCGGACCCGGAGCCCCCGCAGCCGGTCAGCAGCAGCGAACCGGCGGCCAGGAGGAGGACGGCATGACGGACAGGACGTGCGATCGGCACGGGACTTCCTTCGGCGTCGAGGGCTCATGCGCGAAGCCCGGTCGTACGGAGCTGTCCCGGGCACCCCTCGGCGCCGGGGACCGCCAGCAGGTCTTCGGACTCGGGTTCACCCGGACGAGACGCCTTCCCGGACCGCGATCGTGACCGCCGTCCAGTGGCCGTTGCCCCGCCCGTCACCCTCACCGCTGCGCGTCAGCTCCGGATTCACACCGGATTCCCTGACCCGTACGCGTCGATGCGCGCACATGGGTTCGACTGGCGTCGGCAAGCTATCACAGGCCCCCGGCCCACCCGTTGACCTGCCCGCCTGCCCGCCTGCCCGCCTGCCCGCCTGCCCGCCCCTCCGCCCTCGCCGTGCCGTGCCGTGCCGTGTTCAGTCGACGACCGCGGTGGCCTCGATCTCGACCAGATGCTCGGGGATGTCCAGCGCCGCGACGCCGAGGAGGGTGGCGGGCGGGGTGGCGGTGACCCCGAGCTTCCCGGCCGCCCGGGAGATGCCCTCCATGAGGGCGGGCATCTTGTCGGGCGTCCAGTCGACGACATGGATGTTGATCTTCGCCACGTCGTCGAAGGAGGCCCCGGCTCCGGCCAGCGCGGTGCCGACGTTCAGATAGCACCGCTCGACCTGGGCGGCCAGGTCGCCGACGCCGACGGTGACCTGGTCGGCGTCCCAGGAGACCTGTCCCGCGACGAACACCAGCTTCGTGCCCGTCGCGACGGACACCTGCCGGTACGCGTCGATCTTCGGCAGTCCGTCGGGGTTCACCAGGGTGATGGCCATGTCGTACGTCTCCTCGTCATGAGCGCCCGAAGGGCAACACGTGGGGTTCACGTGCTCTCTCGTGGTTACCGGGTAACCGTAGGAGAGTGGCCGCTGACGTGGAAGAACGCACTTTTCGGTGCCTGGGTTACCTCGTGGTGACCCTGCAGTTCAGGCGGTCGTGCGGTCGTGCGGTCGTGCGGTCGTGCGGTCGTGCGGTCGGGCGAGTCAGGCGGCGGGTTTCCACCCGGGGATCGTCGGCAGGACCTTCTCGGCGACGCGGAACAGGGCCTCGTCGTCGGGTGTCATGGAGTCCTGGCGGTAGATGACGAGTTCGAAGGTGCTGCCACTGTCCTTCGGGTCCGTCGCGACCAGCAGCCGACGGGCGACACCACCGGGGCCGGACGCGGCGTCGGCGCCGTCGAACCCGAAGGAGATGGCGATGGTCTGGCCCGAGTACAGGGCCGCCGTGTGCCCGAGCACCTTCCTGGTCTCGGCGCCGGAGCCCAGATAGCCGACCGACTCGGCGACCGGGAGGTCGTCGTACGACGCCGAGAGCTCGACGGTGTACGTGTCCAGCCTGACGGTCGCTTCGGGGGTGACGGTCTTCGTGCCGTCGGCCCAGGTGGACTCGTTGTCACTGCCCGAGGCGGTGACCGCCTTCTCGGTCGGGGTGCCGAGGAGCCCCGGCAGGTCGGAACGGTTCAGCGCGGTGCACAACCGGGCACCGGAGACCTCGCCCCGCGGCGCCGGCGAGGCGTCGTCCGAGGCCGAGCAGGTCGCCGGTCCCGAGGACTCCTGCGTCCCACCGAGCAGGTCCCCCAGCAGCCACATGCCCCCCAGGATCACCCCGACGGTCGCCACCGCCGAGAACACCTGGGCCCCGGTGCTCATCTCCTTCCCGGACCTGGGCACGGGCCCGGACGCGGGCGCCCCGCCGACGACCGCTCCCGACCCTGCCCCCGCCTCCGGTTCCGCCGTCGAACCCGTTCCGGAACCGCTGAAGTCGTCGACCATGCCCCCGTGCCCCCACGTTGATGTGCACACGCCCCCCGTGCGCCGGGGGAGCCTAGCCGGTGATCGTCGCGAGGCGAAACGGAATTCCGGCCGCCGCGAGCCCGGCACGGGAGAGGTCGACTATCCTGCCGTGGCCCGCGCGAAAGGACGGAACGCCATGACCGAGCACGGCTCTCTGGGCGTCGCCGTCGTCGGCACCGGCCGGATGGGCGCCGACCACGCCCGCCGGATCGCGCGGGTGATCAGCGGTGCCCATGTGGCAGCCGTCGTCGACCCGGACACCGACCGGGCCGGTACCGTCGCCGCCGGCATCGGGGGCTGCGCGGCCTACGGCGACCTCGCCGAGGCGCTGGCCGCCCCCGGCGTCGACGCCGTCCTCGTCGCCTCCCCGGGCCCCGCCCACGAGGCCGCCCTGCTCACCGCCTTCGCCCACGACCTGCCCGTCCTGTGCGAGAAGCCCCTCACCCCGGACACGGCTTCCGCGCTGCGGCTGCTGGAGGCGGAGCAGCGCCTCGGCCACCGCCGGGTCCAGGTGGGTTTCATGCGCCGCTACGACCGCGAGTACGTCAAGCTCAAGTCCCTGCTGGACAGCGGCGAGCTGGGCCGGCCGCTGCTGCTGCACCACCGGCACCGCAATGCCGGGGCCCCGCCCGGCTTCACCGACGCGATGGCGCTCAACGACTCCGTCGCGCACGAGATGGACGTCACCCGCTGGCTGCTCGGCCAGGAGATCACCGCCGTCACCGTGCTGCGGCCCCGGCCGAGCGCGTACGCCCCCGAGGGCCTGAGCGACCCCCAGTTCGTGGTGTTCGAGACCGACGGCGGAGCCGTCGTCGACGTCGAGATCTTCCTCAGCGCCCGCTACGGCTACCAGGTGCAGGCCGAGGCCGTCTGCGAGAACGGCACGGCCCGCGTCGGCGACGGGCACGACATGCTCGTCACCACGGCGGGCCGCTGGGGCGGCACGGTCACCCCGGGCTACCTCGAACGCTTCGAGGACGCCTACGACCGTCAGGTGCAGGCCTGGGTCGACGCCACCCGGCGCGGCGAGGTCACCGGACCCGGCACCTGGGACGGGTACGCCGTCGCCGCGATCTCCGAGGCGGGTGTCCGCGCCCAGACCGAGGGCGTCCGTGTCGAGGTGGAACTCGTCGAACGCCCGGCTCTCCACCGCTGACATCCCTCGCCCCGAGACATGTGATGTTTCATCTCGGGCGGACTGCTCGATTACCCGTCAAAACGGTCAACTATCCAGCATCACCAGGCACATTCATCCCTGCGCAACCGTTGACAGTGGTGGGCCGCATGCCTGACGTTCGTGCGTATGTCGCAACCGATCAGCAGGCGCACGTTACTGGCCGGCGCCACGGCCGTCGCGGCGGCCACCCACGCCACCCATGCCACCCACGCGTTCGCGGCCGGGCGCGCCCCGGTCGCAGCGCGGGCCTACACACCCACCTGGGACTCCGTGAACCGACACCCCGCCGCTCCCGAGTGGTTCAGGGACGCCAAGTTCGGCGTCTACTTCCACTGGGGCGTCTTCAGCGTCCCCGCGTACGACAGCGAGTGGTACCCGCGGAACATGTACGCGCCGGGCCACAAGGCGAACAGACACCACATCGCCACGTACGGCGATCCGGCGACCGAGTGGCCGTATCACCGCTTCATCGACGGCGCCGAGGATCTCGCGGGCGACCACGTGGAGTTCGCGCCGAGACTCAAGTCGGCGGGCGGGAACTTCGACCCCGAGGAATGGGCCCAGCTGTTCGTCGACGCGGGCGCCCGGTTCGCCGGGCCGGTCGCCGAGCACCACGACGGCTACTCGATGTGGGACAGCCGGGTCAACGAGTGGAACTCCGTGGCCAAGGGGCCGCACCTGGACCTGCTGAAGCTCTTCACCGACGCCATCCGCGCCCGGAAGCTGAAGCTCCTGGTCGCCATGCACCACGCGTACAACTACACGGGCTACTTCGAGCACGCGCCCGCCCAGTCCGACCCGAGCCTGAAGAAGCTGTACGGGCAGTTGACGCCGGAGGCGGAGAACCAGCTCTGGTACGACAAGCTCAAGGAGGTCGTCGACCGGTCCCGGCCCGACATCCTCTGGCAGGACTGGCGGCTCGACCACGTCGACGAGGCCCAGCGGCTGAACTTCCTGTCGTACTACTTCAACCAGGCCGAGAAGTGGGGCAAGGAGGTCGTCGCCACCTACAAGGACGGCCTCAACAGCCATGGCGCCGTCTTCGACTACGAGCGCGGCGGCCCCGCCGACCTCACCGCGCCCTACTGGCTGACCGACGACAGCATCTCCGACTCCAGCTGGTGCTACACCGAGGGCATCGGCTACTACTCGCTCGCGCAGATGCTGCACTCGTTCGTCGACCGCGTCAGCAAGAACGGCACCGTGCTCCTCAACATCGCGCCCACCGCCGACGGGACGATCCCGCAGGGGCAGCGCGCGATCCTGCTCGGCATCGGCGACTATCTGAAGCGCTTCGGCGAGTCGGTCTACGGCACCCGCGCCTGGACCGCGTACGGCGAGGGCCCCACGAAGATGGGCGGCGGCTCCTTCACCCGCCCCACCGCGGGCACCCCGCAGGACATCCGCTTCACCCGGAACAAGGCGGGCACCGTCCTGTACGCGACCGTCCTCGGCTGGCCCGGCGGTTCGCTGACGGTCAGGACGCTCGGCTCGGACCGGATCGACCTGGACTCCCTGTCCTCGGTGCGGCTCCTCGACGCCACCGCCGGTACGTACATCGACCTCGACGATCCGGTCCAGGACGCGACGGGCCTGAAGGTGACCCTTCCGCCGACGGCCCCGTTCGAGGCCCCCGCGTACGTCCTCAAGTTCCGTTTCTCCGGCCGGATCCCCGTCCTGCGCCCCCTCACGGGCGCCTTGGTCTTCGAGGACGCCCGCTACACCGGCGACAGCGCCGTACTCGCCCTCGGCGACTACCCGGCGGAACGGCTGACGCTCTCCGGCATGCAGCCGCGCACCCTCTCGTCCCTGAGACTCGCCCCGGGATACGAACTGGTCGGACACTCCGGCGACGACCTCACCGGCACGGCGTGGACGTTCACCGCGGACACCGCCCGGGTCCGGCACCGGATCGCCTCGCTGCGGGTCGGGTTCGACCCCGCCGCGTCCTTCCGGATCACCAATGTCACCAACGGGCTCGCCCTGGCCGGCGGGGGAGACGCCCCCTCCGGCGCCGACCTCGCGCAGCGGACCTGGGACGGCTCCGCCGGCCAACAGTGGCACGCCGTGCACATCGGCGACGGCCACTACCGGCTGGAGAACCGGGCGGGCGGTCTGGTCGCCGACGGCCGGGGCGCCACCGGCGACGGCGCCACCGTCCGGCAGGCGGTGTGGAACGGCGGGACGAACCAGCAGTGGCTGATCACCCACCGGGGCGACGGCCGCTACTCCCTCGCCAACCGCACCACGGGCCTCGTCCTCGACGGCGGCGGCAACGTCTCCTCCGGTTCCGCCGCCAAGCAGTGGACCTGGGGCACCAGCACCAACCTGCTGTGGACCTTCACCGAGGTCTGAGCCCCGGCGCCCGCCGCCCGCTCACGCCTCCCCGGTCAGATCCAGCAGCACCTTGGAGGCGACCGTCCGGTCCTGAGCGGTGTCGAACGCGGCGACGGACCGCTCCAGCGGGAAGGTGTGCGTGACCACCGGGTCGACCGGGAGGCCCTGGGCCAGCAGGGACAGGGCCTCGTCGAACTCGGCGTCGAAGCGGAAGGAGCCCCGCAGCTCCAGCTCACGGGTGACCGCCACATTGCCGAGCAGCCCGATCTCCCCGGGCGGCAGCAGCCCGAGCATCACGACGATCCCGCCCCGCCGGGCCCGTTCCACACAGCTGCGCAGCCCGGCGGGCGCCCCGGACGCCTCCACGGCGATGTCGAAGACCCCGGCCCAGTTCGGGTCGTCGGGCCGGTCCGCCCGCGCCACGGCGGTGGCGCCCACCTCGGCCGCGATCCGCAGCGGCTCCTCGTGCAGATCGCTGACGACGACCTCGGCGGCGCCCGCGTGCCGCAGCGCGGCCACGACCAGACAACCGATGGGGCCGGCCCCGGTGACCAGGACCCGCTTGCCGCGCACCTCGCCCGCCCGGCGTACGGCGTGCAGGGCCACCGACAGCGGCTCGGCGAGCACGGCCCGGCGCAGGTCCAGCCCGGGCGGCAGCGCCCGGACCTGGCCGGCGGGCACGGTGATGTGCTGCGCGAACCCGCCCTGCACATGCGGGGTGTGGGCCGCGCTGCCCAGATAGCGGGTGTGCGCGCAGACGTTGCGGACACCGCGTACGCACTCGGGGCAGACCCCGCAGGGCGTGGCGGGATGGATCGCGACCGGCGCGCCCACCGCCGGGGTGTCCGGCCCCTCGACCCCGTCCCCGAGGGCGGCGACATGGCCGACCACCTCGTGGCCGAGCACCATGGGCTCGCTCACCGCGAAGTCGCCCACCCGGCCCCGGTGGTAGTAGTGCAGATCGCTGCCGCAGATCCCGCCGAGGGCGACGGCGACCGCGATCTCACCGGGCGCGGGACCGGCGTACGGCCGCTCCTCGACCCGGAGGTCACCGGCTCCGTGGACAACACAGGCGTGCATGGGGGCTCCTTGAGAGGTCGGCCGGGACCGGCCGGGGGGCTGCCGGGTCACAGGACAGACAGCATGCCGCCGTCGACGTACAGCAGCTGGCCGTTGACGAAGTCCGAGGCGGGGGAGGAGAGGAAGAGCAGGGCGCCGACGAGGTCCCGGACGTCGCCCCAGCGGCCGGCCGGGGTCCGCCCCCGCACCCAGGCGCTGAACTCCTCGTCCGCGACCAGCGCGGAGGTCAGCTCGGTGTCGAAGTAGCCGGGGCCGATGCCGTTGACCTGGATGCCGTGCGGCCCGAGGTCGGCGCACATGCCCTTGGTGAGCATCTTCAGGCCGCCCTTGGTCGCCGAGTAGGGCGCGATACCGGGGCGGACCGCCTCGCTCTGCAGCGAACAGATGTTGACGATCTTGCCCTGGCCCCGGGGGACCATCCGGCGGGCGACCTCGCGGCCCACGAGGAAGGCGCTGGTGAGGTTGGTGTCGAGCAGGCCGTACCAGTCCTCGTCGGTGAAGTCCAGGAACGGGGCCCGGCGTTGGGCACCGGTGTTGTTGACGAGGATGTCGATCGGTCCGGCCCGGTCCTCGATCCGGGCGACGGCGGCGGCCACGGCGGCGGAGTCGGTGACGTCGAAGGCCTCCGCGAGGACCGCCTCGCCGAAGGTCTCGGCCAGTTCCTCGCGGGTGGTCTCCAGGACGGCGGTGTCCCGGCCGTTGAGGACGACCGTGCAGCCGGCCTCCAGCAGCCCGGCGGCCAGGGCCCGGCCGATGCCGCGGCTCGAACCGGTGACCAGGGCGACCTTGCCGGTGACGTCGAAGAGGGGGTGGCTCATACGGGCCTCTCAGGGGTGGTTCGGGGTGGAGGGGGAGGCGGCGCCGCCCGGCAGCGGGGTCCGCGCGGGGCCGCCCGCGAGGACGTCGAGGATGTTGTCGACCGCGAGGTCCACCATGGCGGCCCGGGTGGCCACGGTGGCCGAGCCGACATGGGGGAGGGCCACTACATTGGGCTCGCCGACCAGGGGCGACAACTCGGTGCCCATCGGCTCGCGTGCGAAGACGTCCAGGCCGGCGGAGTGGATGGTGCCGTTCCGCAGCGCCTTCAGCAGGGCGTCCTCGTCCACGACACCGCCGCGCGCGGTGTTGACCAGGGTGGCGGTCGGCTTCATGGCCGCCAGCTCGGCCGCGCCGATGAGGTGACGGGTCGCCGGGGTCAGCGGGACGTTGAGCGAGACCACGTCGGACTCGGCGAGCAGGGTGGGCAGGTCCACCGGCGTGGAGAGCGCGTCCTCGCGCGCGGACCGGCTGTGGTGCAGCACCCGCATGCCGAAGCCGTGGGCCCGGCGGGCCACCGCCCGCCCGATCTGGCCGTAGCCGACGACGCCGAGCGTGGCGCCGTACACGTCCAGGCCCAGATGGTCGCCCATGCGGGGCACGTCCCACTGCCCCGCGGTGAGCGAGTCGCCGGCGGCGCCCAGCAGCCGGCGGGCCATCAGGATCAGGGCGAACGTCAGATCGGCGGTGGTCTCGGCGAGGACGCCGGGGGTGTGGGTGACCACGACACCCCGCTCGGCGGCGGCCTCCCGGTCCACGGCGTCGAAGCCCATGCTGGCCAGCGCGACGACCTTCAGCGAGGGTCCGGCGGCGTCCAGCAGCGCGGCGTCCACCCGGTCGTTGCCCAGACAGAGGATGCCGCTCGCCCCGGGGGCGAGGGCGCGCAGCTCGGCCGGTTCGGGTTTCCCGGTGCCGTCCCAGCGCACCGCCTCCACCCGGCCGGTCAGCCGGTCCAGGCCGCCGCCGGGGAGGGCGGGCCGGGTGATGAGCACTCGCTGCGCCATACACGCTCCCTAATTTTCCCATTGAATGGAAAGATTGTCTGCTCAATGGAAAACATCGTCGGCGTGCCGGGCCTCCGCTGTCAACCACCGGGAGACGTGCCGCGCGCGCCGCCGACCGGCACCGCTGAGTGGGAGGCCTTTCCGGCCAGTGGTAATTCCAGTGGTAACTTGCCGCTGTGACTGGGAGCGAAGTACCGGCGGACGTGGTCGGACGGGCGATCCGGCTGCTCGTTCTGGTGGGCGAGCGCCCGCTCGGCATCACCCTGTCCGAACTGGCCCGCGCCAGCGGTGTGCCCGTCAGCACGGCCCACCGGCTGGTCAACTCCCTGTGCCGCGAGGGCCTGGTGGAGTTCGAGTCCGACGGCAAGCGCTACAAACCGGGCCTCAGGCTCTTCCAGCTCGGCCAGCAGGCGGGCCAGGTGTACGGATTCGCCGGCACCGCCCTGCCCGTGATGCAGCGCGTCACCCGGCAGACCGAGGAAGCCACCCTGATGTCCGTCCTCGACGGCACCCGGCATCTGTATGTGCACTACGTGGACGGTCCGCTCCCGGTCGGCGTCCGCAGCGACCCCGGACGGCACGGCCCGCTGCACTGCACCTCGATGGGCAAGGTCCTGATGGCCTTCGCCCCCGACGACGTACGCGCCGACCTCCTGGACCGCGTCGAGCTGACCCCGCACGGCCCCAACAGCGTCACCGACCGCGACATCCTGCGCGCCCAGGTCGCCCGCGCCGCCGAACTGGGGTACGCCACCGCCGACGAGGAGCACCACGCCGGGCTGCGCGCCGTCGCCGTCCCGATCCTGCGGCCCGACGGCACCGTCTTCGCCGCCCTGTCCACCGCCGCGCCCGCCTTCCGCCGCAGCCTGGACGACCTCGTCGCCATGGTCCCGCTGCTGCGGTCGGCGGCCGACGAACTGGGCGTGAGGCTCCCGGCCCGTTGACCCCGATGCCCTCCTGCGGTGAACTGCCCCGCGACGGCGGCGACTTCACGGCTGGGAGGGCTCGGCGGACATGGAAAACCCGGACGGCAGGCACAACGGCAGGCACAACGGAAGGCCCACAGGACAGCTCGACGGGAAGACCGCGCTGGTCACCGGGGCAGGTACCGGCATCGGCCGGGAGACGGCGCTGATGCTCGCCGAGGCGGGCGCGACCGTGGTCCTCGTGGGACGCCGGCGGCATGTCCTCGACGAGGTCGCCGCCGTCGTCGAGGGCGCCGGGGGCACGGCGCTCACCCACCCCGCCCATGTCGAGAACGCCGACGACGTACGGGAGTTGGTCGACCGGACCCGGGAGACCGCCGGGCCCGTCGACATCCTGGTCAACAACGCGGGCGGCGCGAGCAAGGCCGTCGACGTCCGCTGGACCGGCGAGGAGGAGTGGAACGCCGTCCTGGGCGTCAACCTCACCGCCGTCTATCTGCTCACCCGGGCCGTCCTCCCGGACATGCTGGCGCGCGGCGGCGGCTCGATCGTCACGATCTCCTCACTGGCCGCGTTACGGCCCACCCTCCTCGGCGGCGCGCCCTACGGCGCGGCCAAGGCGGGCGTACGGAACTTCATGACCTATCTGCACAACACCTTCCGCAACGACCTGATCCGCGCCACCTGCATCCTCCCCGGCGAGGTCAACACCCCGGTCCTGGACGGCCGCGCCGTCCCGCCGGGCGAGGAGCAGCGGGCGGCCATGGTGCAGCCGCAGGACGTGGCACGGGCCGTACTGCTGTGCGCCACGCTGCCGCCGCGCACGGTCGTCGAGGAGCTGGTCATCGCCCCCACCCGGCTGCGGGACACCTCCGCCGACGTCGAGGCGAGCCGCTGGATCGGCGCCCCGGAGGAGGTCCGCCCGGCGGGCTGAGCGGCCGGGCACACGGAAACGTCCGGGCACACGGAAAACGTCCGGGCCGGCCCACGAAGGGCCGACCCGGACGCTCTGTGCGGGTGGTGCGGATCAGACCAGGTCGAACCGGTCCAGGTCGGAGACCTTGGCCCAGGCCGCGACGAAGTCCTTCACGAACTTCTCCTTGGCGTCGTCGCTCGCGTAGACCTCGGCGAGGGCGCGCAGCTCGGAGTTGGAGCCGAAGACCAGGTCGGCACGGGTGCCGGTCCACTTCAGCTCGCCCGTGGCGGCGTCACGGCCCTCGAACGTGGTCTGGTCCGAGGAGGTCGACTTCCACTCCGTGCCCAGGTCGAGCAGGTTGACGAAGAAGTCGTTGGTGAGCTTGCCCGGGGTGTCGGTGAAGACGCCGTGCGCCGAGCCGCCCTGGTTGGCGCCGAGGACGCGCAGACCGCCGACGAGGACGGTCAGCTCGGGGGCGCTCAGGGTGAGCAGGTTGGCGCGGTCGAGCAGCAGGTACTCGGCGGGGAGGCGGTTGCCCTTGCCGAGGTAGTTGCGGAAGCCGTCCGAGGTCGGCTCCAGCGCGGCGAAGGACTCCGGGTCGGTGTGCTCCTCGGTCGCGTCGACACGGCCCGCGGTGAAGGGGACCTCCACGGCGAAGCCGGCGTCCTTGGCGGCCTTCTCCACCGCGGCGGCACCGCCGAGGACGATCAGGTCGGCCAGCGAGACCTGCTTGGCACCGGAGTTGAACTCCGACCGCACGCCCTCCAGGACCCGCAGGACCTGGGCGAGGTCGTCGGGGTTGTTGACCTCCCAGCCGCGCTGCGGCTCCAGGCGGATACGGGCGCCGTTGGCACCGCCGCGCTTGTCGCTGCCGCGGAAGGTGGACGCCGAGGCCCACGCGGTGGAGACGAGCTGCGAGACCGTGAGGCCCGAGTCGAGGAGCTTGGCCTTCAGGGCCGCCACGTCGGCGGCGTCGATGGTCTCGCCCTCGGCCTGCGGCAGCGGGTCCTGCCACAGCAGCGTCTCCGCCGGTACCTCGGC
Source organism: Streptomyces griseiscabiei (assembly GCF_020010925.1). Taxonomy (NCBI): domain Bacteria; kingdom Bacillati; phylum Actinomycetota; class Actinomycetes; order Kitasatosporales; family Streptomycetaceae; genus Streptomyces; species Streptomyces griseiscabiei. The sequence goes on from NZ_JAGJBZ010000002.1 coordinate 2,632,657, forward strand.
GCCGAGGTACAGGGACTTCGGGCCCAGGTCACGGTGGGTCAGCTTGTACCAGGCGCGGGCGAAGGCGTCCGCGAACTCGGCCGGGTTCTCGTGGAAGCGCTTCGAGATCGGACCGTAGATCGGGTCGAAGCGCAGCGAGAGGTCGGTGGTGAGCATGGTGGGGAGCTTCTTGGAGTCGCTGTGGGCGTCGGGGATGATCGCCGTCGCGTCCTTGGCCACCCACTGGTTGGCGCCGGCGGGGCTCTGGGTGAGCTCCCACTCGTAGCCGAAGAGGATGTCGAAGAAGTCGTTGCTCCACTGGGTGGGCTTGGTGGTCCAGGTGACCTCCAGGCCGGAGGTGATGGCGTCGCCGGCCTTGCCGGAGCCGTAGGTGGACTTCCAGCCCAGGCCCTGCTGCTCGATCGAGGCGGCCTCGGGGTCGTCACCGACCGACTCGGCCGGGCCCGCGCCGTGGGTCTTGCCGAAGGTGTGGCCACCGGCGATGAGGGCGACGGTCTCCTCGTCGTTCATCGCCATACGGCGGAACGTCTCACGGATGTCGCGGGCCGCGGCCAGCGGGTCCGGGTTGCCGTTGGGGCCCTCGGGGTTGACGTAGATGAGGCCCATCTGGACGGCGCCGAGCGGGTTCTCCAGCTCGCGGTCGCCGGTGTAGCGCTGGTCGTCGAGCCAGGTGGTCTCGGGGCCCCAGTAGACGTCCTCGTCGGCCTCCCAGACGTCGGCACGGCCGCCGCCGAAGCCGAAGGTCTCGAAGCCCATGGTCTCCAGCGCGACGTTGCCGGTGAGGATCATGAGGTCGGCCCAGGAGATGGACTGGCCGTACTTCTTC